>NZ_CP071596.1:2002460-2669947 GCF_017357105.1 Natronosalvus caseinilyticus | reverse complement strand
CACGAACGAGACCTCCCGGGGCCGCGCATTATCCACCTCGGTGCCGACGACGTCACGCTCGAGAACGTCGAGGCGAACGTGATCGACGGCGAGGTCGATTCGAAGAACGCCATCGGAACCGGCGTGCTCGCCGGTGATGGCACCAGCAATGTGACCATCAGGAACGTCACCGCGGCCGGGACATTCGGCGTCCAGCTCCACGAGACGACCGACGCGCTCGTCGAGGACGTCACCGCGTTTGGGACGGTCGTCGGCGTCGGCACCGACTCCGGGTTCTTCGGCACCGTCGACGGCGCGACGATCCGAAACGTCACCGTGACCGACAGTCCCGACTACTCGTTCCAGGGCGGCGTGATCGTCAACGGCGCGACCCGCGTCACCGTCATCGACTGCCACCTCGAGCACGAGGACGGCGACCAGGCTAGCGTGGCGCTCTTCGGCCCCTTCGACGGTGGCGAGGACTGCCGCATCACGAACAACACGATCGTCGGCCCCGACGAGGAACCCTATTCGGACGACCGGAACAACGGTATCTACGTCGACGGCGTCGATGTCGTGGTCGAGGACAACCATATCGTCGACTCCTACACAGGGATTCGAGTCGCAGAGTACGGGTTCGGTATCGACCCACCAGCGGTGAGCATCGAACGGAACACCATCGAAAACGCCGGGATCGGCTTCCGGCAGTTCGGCGACACGGCGCTGTTCGCGTTCAACGACGTCGGGGCCGCGACCGGTCTCGACCTCGGACCCGGCTACTTCGGCCTCGACGCCGACGCGGTCCTGGCGCGGTACAACGACCTCTCTGCCACCGACCTGCCGTTCCGCGGTGAACCCAGCGACGGGTGGAACGCCCCCGAGGGACCGTTCGACTGTCGCGAGAACTACCTCGGTGACCGGAGCTACGGCGATACGATCGTGGATGGCGACGTCGTGTACGACCCCTATCTGACCGTGCCGCCAGCGGACCTTGAGTCCGCAGACGTGGACGCGGATGCAGGAGCCCTCGCCGTCGACGCGATCGAACCGACGGAAATCGCGACAGACCTGTCCCTCGATCCGGGTGGCTCGTACGCCATCGGTTTCCCGGGACCGACCGATCAGACGATCTACGACGTCCTCGGCGTCGACGGGTACGGCGAGTTCGCCGGCGAAATCGAGATGTGGAACCACGACGCCGGCAAGTGGAAGTCGGTCACCGGCGACGGGAACCTGCAGTACGCCGACACGCTCTACGCGTTCAGGGTGACGCCAGCGGAAGGCGTACGCGCCGAGGTCCACTTCCAGCGAGCGGACGACCCGCCGGTCGGTCCGGACGGAACGCCGCCGGGCCACCGCGATTCCGACCTCGAGAAAACCCACCTCCAGGATGGCTGGAACTTCGTCGCTGCACCGGCGTACGGCGACGAGGAAGACGTCTTTGAGATGGACGTCGTCGACTCGATCGACGACTCGCTGCACGCACCCGGCGGGCAGATCGGCGACGGCCAGAAGACAGCCTTCACCGGCTACCTGGTCGAGGCGACGGACGATCACTGGCTGGACGCCGGGATCACGGCGTACGACCCGACGATGACGGAACTCTACGAAGGGCTCGGTCTCGACCCGCAGATTCACGCGAATCCCGGCCCCTCGGCCGACGCTGGCGGAATGGATCGGACGCTCGAGAGCGTGCTCGAGGCCCCCGGCGACGAGGAGATTGCCGTCAAGCGGGTAGCCGCCTTCGTCACGGAACGGCTCGCGACCGTCGACCTCGACGCCGACCTGGACGATGTCCTCGAGGAGTTCTCGACGACGGCGGAGACGACGGCCGCGGAGACACCGTCGGCGCACGCCGACCTCGTGGCGGAGGCGACGGATCTCGCGGCCGAGGAGGCCGTCGAGACGCTGATCCAGGCGGAGTTCCTCGACGAGGAGGGTGACGAAACGGACCCCGATCGAACCGTAGAGTCACACGCGGAGAAACGCGGGGGTTCGACGCTCTCGAGGATGCGACGATCGGTCGCCACGGACGACTGAGCATCCGGTTTGACGAATCTCCGCGGTGCCCTCGATTGGACGGGGCTCCGCGGTGCTATCGGTCGGTATAAACACCAAATCGCCCGTCGGTTCTCGAGTGACGAAGCGGAATCGTCGCATCGTGCGCAACGGAGGGTGTCCGTTCACGTTGCCGGAGCGCGTTCGCTTCTTTCGCGAAGTGGGTCACCGCCCATCCGTTCGCCGGCGTGTCTTATTACGCCTGAATAAACCAAAACTCTCGGTGATTGTTTTACGAGATTGTTAGATTAATCCTAGGGAATATTCTCATCACCCTCACAGAATGTAACCCAAAATAATATTACGAAATCTTCGAAAGGTGTGGTGTGGTTGATAATGAGTAACAGTGTGGAGCGGACGAATCGCCCGGACGACGAACTATCGGATTCTCGAGGGCACGGCCGTCGGGAGTTTCTTCAGACCACGAGCCTGCTCTCGCTCGGTTTGTTCCTGTCGGCCGACCCGACGCGGGGCGAAGGCTCCAGGCCAACCGTAATCCAGGCCGAGAAGCACCGATCGAATCTGTACACGCCGGAGCGGCGAAACGCGGCGCTCGAGAACGTCCAGAACTACACCTGGGCGGCCGACCGGCGAGCGTCGGCCGTCGAAACCGCGACCGAGTACCTCGAGACCTACGACGGGTTTGACGGACTGTGGCAGGCCGTTACCGGGCAATCCGTTCCCCGGAGCGTGGCGCTCTCCACGATGGCCGAGGGTGATCGCCCGCTCAACGACGCGGGCGTATACGAGTCGTTCGACGAGGTTCCGTTCGAGGCCGAGTCGACGCGACGGCCGTGGGAACTGATCGACTCGACCCCAGGCGTCGAGCGCCAGGACGTGACGTTCGCGACCGACGAACCGTGGACCGTCGTCGAACCCTCGAGCGGCGGCGTGTTCCCGACGAACGACTTCGCCGCCTACCGCGAGAGCGGTCTCGACGATCGCGGCGTCTTCGACCCGGACCTGGCCGACGACTCGCTGTTCGTCAACGAGCGACGGCCCGACAAACCGGACGACTGGGGCGTCGACGACGGCACTGGCTGGGTCGACGAGGACGGCTACCTCGGCGTCGAAGGCGCCCGCTACCACTTCGTGGCATACTACAACCGGATTTACCGCTGGGAGCAACTGCTCGAGGCGCTCAGGGCGTTTCGCGACGCGTACCTGTTCACCGAGGACGCCGAGTACGCGCGGGCCGGACTCGTCCTCTTGGACCGCATCGCGGACGTCTACCCCGAGATGGATCTGTCCACTCACCGTTATGACGACGGCTACGCCGGCGTCCACCAGTGGACCGGCCAGGGGAAAATCTGTGGCTGCGTCCAGGAGACGATCACCGTTCGCGTCCTCCTGAGCGCGTACGACGCGTTCCTCCCCGCGACGGACGACGCCGAACTGCTCGCGTTCCTGGACGAGCGGGCGACCGAGTACGAGATCGGCTCGAAAGGAACGGCCGACGACCTCCGCGAGAACGTCGAATCGAACGTCGTCCGAGCGGTGTTACCTGCCGTGAAATCCCACCAGATTCACTCGCCGTCGGGCGGTCACCGAACGGCGCTCGCGATGGCTGGGGCCGTCCAGAACGACCCTGATGGGTACACCGGTGACGTCCTCGAGTTTCTCCTTCGACCTGGTGAGCGGACCCACCGCGACGACGGCTCGTATTGGGGCGAGTGGGGCGTCACCGGCGGCAGCCTGCGCGCCGAACTGGTCGACGCCGTCGATCGGGACGGCAACGCGCCGGGATCGCCAGCGGCCGCCGAACGGGCGTATCGGGCGCTCGAGCGCGTGACGGCCGTCCTCGAGGGGTACGAGGGAGACAACGATCCGGCGCTGGCCGACCACCCGAAACTTGAACGAGCGGCCGGCGGCCGACTCCCGCAGGTGCTTCGCGAAGCGTACCTGCCCAGTATGGGGGCGATGGGACGAACCGGCACGCCGTGGCTGCCGATTGAGACCGAAGCGATGACGACCGCCCTGGAGTCGTTCGGCGACGGCCAGTTCGCGAAGGGGGCGTTCCTCGCGAACGGGTACGGGTACGACGACCTCCACGGCAGCATCTTCAGCCCGGACCCGGCGGGCACTGCGAAGGCGGTGCGCGAGGTTATCGACGCCGACGGGCCGCTGGAACTTTCGAGCACGAACCAGGCGGGAACCGGGTTCGTCGCGCTTCGGGACGGCGACCACTACATCCGCGGCGGCTACCGCGTCGTCGACCAGTTCCCCTCGATGATCGTCCTCGAGCACACGACCGACTACACCGTCTACAGCAACAGCGGCACGGTCCAGTTCGAGGCGGACACGGTGGGTCAGTCGATCACGTTCCAGTTCTCGATCCCGGTCGCCGAAACCTACGAGTTCAGCCTGAAGCCGTTCAGGTCGTCGGGGTACGGCACCTACGACGTGCTGATCGACGGCGAGCGGATCGCCGAGTACGACTTCTACGACGAGGTGACGGGCGCTAAAGAGTTCACCGTCCTCGCCGACGAGGTCGACCTCTCGAGGGGCGAACACCGGATCACGTTCGAGAACACTGGCAAGCGACCCGCCGCCACGAACTACAAAATGGGCGTCATCGAGTGCAAGTTCCTCGACGAGCGCGCCCAGCGCGAGGAGGAACTCGAGGCCGAACGCGGGAACACCCAGCGGTCGTTTGCCCTCCGGTACGGGGCCTCGACGCCGGACGGCCGGGGATCGGACCGGTCGTATCGCGACGCGTTACACTTGGACGTCCACGCCTACGGCGGCGACCTCGCGCCAGCCCTGGGCTATCCCGAGCACACCGGCTTCTGGCGAGATCCAGACTCGCCCGCCGAGTTGTCGGCGTGGCCGAAGGGAGAGCACTGGACGTCGAACACGATCAGTCACAACACTGTCGTGGTCGACGAGTCCCCGCAGTCGGAAACCGAGGGTGGGTCACCCCACCACTTCAGGGAGACAGATCGGGTACGCCTCGCCGACGTCGACTCGACGGGCGCGTACCCGACGACGAGCCAGTACCGCCGCACCACTGCGATGGTGCGGATCAACAACCACCACTCGTACGCGGTCGACTTCTTCCGGATCGTCGGTGGCGATGATCATCGCTTCAGTTTCCACGGTGCGGCCGAGTCAACCACGACGAGCGGGCTCGACCTCGAGGCCCAGGACGGCGGAACCTACGCCGGACCAGACGTCCCCCGACCAGTCTACGGCGAGGAATCCGCCCACGACCGGAGGGTCGGCAACGGCTTCGACTACCTGGACGCCGTCGTCCACGACGACGACCCGGACGAGCGATTCAGCGTCGACTGGGAGGTCACGGACGCACCGGGAGTCGTCCCTGACGAAGGGGATGCCCACCTCCGGCTGACGATGGTCGGCGACGTCGACGAGGTCGCGCTCGCGGACGGCCGGCCGCCTCGTCACACCGGGAATCCGTGGAGCCTCCGCTACGCTCTCGCTCGACGTCACGGGTCGAACCTCAAGAGCACGTTCACCTCCGTTATCGAACCCTACCGCGAGTCGCGAAACGTCGAGTCGATCGAACCGGTACCCGTTCACTCGGACGACGGCGTTGCGAGAGCCGTGCAGGTGACGCTGTCGAACGGCCGTACTGACTACGTCGCCTACGCACCCGGCGACTCGACCTGCCGGGTCGGGGACGTGTTCCGGTTCGAGGGGTTCCTGGCCGTCTACTCCGAGCGCGACGGGGTTGCGAAGTCGGCGTTCCTCGAGGACGGATCGATGCTCGCGCCCGCTCGCGATGGACCGCCACTGATTCGCGATCAACCCGACGCATTCGACGGGCACGTGGTGGACTTCACACGCGAGCCGTCGCGGACGAACGAAATTCAGGTCCGACTGACGTCGGAGCATCGACCCGACGACGCCGACGACCTCGTCGGCGAGTGGCTCTACGTCGAGACGGGAACGGGCGCCGAAGCGTACCGCATCGAGGGCGCGACGAGCGACCGGGGCAACCAGCTCACCCTGGATATCGGCGAAACGACGACCGTCGAGAGGTACGTCGATCCGTCGAATCCCGACGCCGGCTACGAGTACACGATCGAATCGGGCGCACCGATGCGCATTCCGCTATCCCACACCTGGGAACGCGTCGACTGACCGTTCGAAAACAACTACGAGAACTCACGAATGACACGAATTCGACCATTGACAGAGACGAAACACGACGGCATATTCGGCGACGCACCGCTCGGAACCGACGCGACCCCTCGCGACGAAAAACATCGACCCTACGTTGAACTACAGCGGGTACTCGACCACCTCGAGATGGCCGGACGGCTGTTCTCGAGGACGACGGTCGGCACGTCGAACCAGGGCTGGGACATCGACATGATCTCGGTCGGCCGCGGCGACACGGACGTCCTGTTCGTCGGACAGCAACACGGGAACGAATCGTCCGGGTCGACGAGCCTCGTCGCGCTCTTGCACTACCTCGCGAGCGGAAAGTCCGAGGCCCACCTGGACGACGTGACCGTTCACGTCGTCCCGCGGGCGAACCCGGACGGCGCGGAGATCGAGTTCCGCGGGAACGTCGATCCGGACGCGCCGGACCCGAATACCGACGAGGGCATTTTCACGACGACCTACCAGGGTCGTGGCTGGGATCCGAACCGGTATCACTTCCCCGACTGGACCGAGAGTCGCCTCTACAGGCACCACCCGGAGCAGTTCCCGGAGAATCCGGTTCCAGAAGCGCGGGCAGTAACCGAGGCCGTCGATCGCGTCGACCCCGAATTGTTCGTCGACATCCACGGGCAGGGCGAGAAAACGACCGATGACGGAGCAGCCGTCACGCACTCGGTGATGTGGCCCGTCCTGGGAGAAAAGCCGGTTCCCGAGGACGGACTCACACTGTCCAAAAAGATGTGCGTGCAGGTCTACGACCACCTCAGCCGATTCGATCGCGTCGTCAGCCGATATCCGGCGACGGCAGCGTATCCCGGCGTCGCTCACAAGGCGTATGGATTACAGGACAGAGGGAGCATCATCTACGAAGTCGTCGAACCGAAGTCGGTCGATCAGTATCGGACTCGAACGCGCACGACGCTGCCGTCGCTCCTCTCGCTGATCGGAACGGCGGCTACCGGTGACATTCACGATCGCGATCCCGATCGCGTCGAGGAAATCCCACACGTCAGGTGAGTGTTCCGGTCGGGTAGAACGGTGAATGGAGTGGTGAACCTCGTCGTTCGTGACAATCGCACGACGTACTACCGATTCGACCCTCCAGAAGTCTCGACGTGACCGTCGCCGTTTTCTGGTGTCACCACTTGGACTACGTGTTTTCTCGAGGACGTCGGTTTCGTTCCGTACACTACCGAATTCCAGCTATCGGCGTGTGAATCCGTAACTCTTCGCGAACTGGTTCCTGGTGAAGTGTATGTATTCCATAAGTTTCAACTATTACTCTGAATACTGAGAGAATAGTTTCCGTTCGACTCGAGTCCCGAGCAAACGAGACGTCAGCTAGATCGGGAGACTGTCATCGACGAGTGGGGTGTTGCTGAATCCCAGGCCGAACGGGTGAACAAATCAGATACGCCAACCTTGTTATGACTCCTTTGGGCGGGTTTTGACGGCCGTTTTGGACGGACGATTCAGGTCACTGTCTCCTGATTGCCGCATCCAGAATTCGAACCGTATTCGGATTACCGGGAGTGCGTCGAGGAGTATTTAAAGCTTTATTGCCATTTATAGGACTAACCTCAAACGGAGCGTTTTGCTCTGGTACGAAGCGAGCTATCACCATTCAAAGTATAAAGTAAATTCGATAAAACTGGTATGCAGTTACCCGTCCCGTCTCGTTCGACCGCTCGAGCGACCTCACTCGCGGGCGGTTCGAGCCAGCAATCGTTGCGCTTCGCCGCTAACCTCCGGGGTCCGCCTGTCGATCCCTTCGCCGGAGAGCACCTCGAGCGCTGTCGTCGTGAGCCAGCGGTGGGACTCCGCCCGAATGACGTTCAACAGGACGAAGAGTTCCGCCCGTCGGGTTTCGGGATCCCAGATCGACCGCTGCAGTCGCGGGTCGTTCGGCGCCGAGCGTGCCCGCGAGAGGTTCGCCCCGACGCCCGTGTGGAGCCAGTTGGAGTACCGTTCGTAGAACACCTGAACGGCGATTTCTTGCCAGTAGGCCTCGAGCGTCGCCGCGTCGGTGGTGATCTCGGCGAGACGGTTGAGGTACGACAGGTAATCCTCACGATCGCGAGTCAGTCCGAGCGGGTGAACGACGCCGTCGACGGTCTCGGTTGGAACGAGTTCGACAGCAACCGGCGTCGACCCGTCGAATTCGACCTCCAGAACGAGCCCCCAGGACGTGTTCTCCTCGTCGGCCATGCTGTCGAACAGGAAGTTGCCGAGGCTGTAGAAGATTGCCCCGTCGCCGTAGCGCTCCCAGCCCTGGGGGACGTGCGGGTGGTGCCCGACGACGAGATCGGCCCCGATGTCGACGAACTCCCGCAGGAGCCCCTGGAGCTGGGGAGCCGGGAACGGGACGTACTCCACGCCGCTGTGGGCGACGACGACCACGCTGTCGTACTCGCGATCGGCCGCACGGATGGCCTCTCGAGCGCGGCGATCAGAGAACCACGCCGCCCCGTGGCCCCGCTCGTCGACGAGGTTGAACTCCTGTTCGCAGACGTTGACGATCGCGGTCGACCCGTTGGGCCCGACCGCGAGCGGTTCGTACGCTTCATCGGGCGTCGAGCCAACGCCCACGGTCGCGAGGTCGGCGTCGTGAAGCGCCTCGAGCGTCGTCACGACGCCCTCGGGTCCGTAGTCGCGGACGTGATTGTTCGCGAGCGTGCAGACGTCGAAGCCGACGTCCGCCACGGTTTCGGCCGTCCCGTCTGGGTTCTCGACGCACGGCCCGCTCTTGTCGATCGGCGTCGCCGCATCGGAGACGATAGGGGCTTCGACGTTGAGGATCGAGACGTCGGCCGCGCCGATCCGTTCTCGAAGGGGCGACGACACCGTTCGGTCGGCGGTCGGTTCGTCGTCCCGGTTGAGTGCGCAGTCGCCAGCGACGACCATCGACCAGCGGTCACCGCCGGATCGGTCGCGATCCGTTACGAGGTCGAGGTCGATCACCGTTTCCAGGTCGTCGCTCAAGACGGTCGAGTCTTCGACACTCGAGTCCTTCGAACGATCGTCACTCGTACCTCTCGAGCCCTCCTCACTCATCGGCTTCCTCGTTTCCCTGGCCAGCGGTTTCGGGATCGATTCGGAACCGGCTCTCGAGCGATCGGACGTCCATCGGCCAACCGGTTTTTTCGGCTCGACCATATACCTTTGCTCGAGCGCGAGGTCAGGCCTGGTCGGCGATCCAGTCGAAGATTGCGTCCCGTCGGTCCGTGGAGAACGCCTCGGGCGACTCCTCGGATCCGCCGCCGAGACGGGCCTCGTGATAATCGAAGCTCAACAGGTCGTCCGGCGCGCGGACCTCGAGCGCCTCGGGCACCCCGTACAGGTCGTAGACGGACCGGGCCTCGGAGACGCACCGAAGGACGTCCGCCTGTGGATGGGTCCAGTCGAGCGACGGGGCTACCGCGAGCGTCGGTCGGGGTGTGATCAGTCCGAGCACCTCGTGGAAGTCGAACGGGACTCGCTCAGGGTCGTCCCGAAACAGCCCAAGACGGGGTTGGAGCCCGTGCATGTGCGACAGTCGGCCGATCACCGCGTTGGCTCGTTCGGTTTCGGAATCGCTCGTCCGGAACGGCGCGAACCCACCGACCGAGGCGACGCCGGCAATGCGCTCGTCGAGCGCCGCCGCGTACAGCCCGACGGTGGCTCCGAGGGAGTATCCGAGGACGAAGATCCGGTCCGAGTCGATGCACTCGAGCCCCGAGAGTGTCTCGACGGCGGCCAACGCGTCGTCGACCAGCTTGCCCATCTTCGACCAGTTCGGGTGGCGCTCGTAGAAACGTTCACCCTCCTCGATCCGGGTGCCGAAGCCGAGTTGGTCGTAGGCGTACAGCGCGAACCCGCGGTCGGTGGCCCCCTCGACTGGGACCTGGCCACGTCCGCCCGCTCCGGACCCGGTGTTGTAGGCGTAGGGATGCAACCAGACGATGGCGGGCAACCGTTCGTCCGGACGGTCACTATCGGTCGACTGCGGATAGTAGAGGTCGCCCTCGACACGTTCGCCGTAGGTGCGCGACGGCGACAGCCACCGTTTCTCGACGCCGTCCGGCGGGTCGGGTCGACCGATGACGTCCGCGAGGTAGTCCGGTTTCCCGCCTCGACCCGCCTCCTCGAGCGAGGACGCCGGCGGGTCCGACGCGCGCGGCGGTCGCTCGCCGAAGCTCCAGCGGATGCGGTCCCGGAGAGTCGATTTTCGATCTGCCCACTCCTCGATCGTCTCGGCTCGGGTACCATCGTCGAGCAGGGGGTCCTCGAGTCCGCGTTCGGGGAATTCGGCGACGTCGATGTCATCGGCCGCCGTCCGACACCACTCCTCGAACGAAAAGTCGTGGTAGAGCCGCGTCGGGTCGTCGTACTCGCCGCGTCCGAACGCGTCGTCGAAGAAGTCGAGGATCTGGTGAATATCTCGCGTGGTCCTGGCGTGACGACCCTGGCGATACTGCAGGGCGAGTCGGTCGCCGGCGTCCAGGAGGTCGTAGACTGAGTTGGCGGAGTGGTACACCTGCGCGACGGCCCACGCACTCGTCGTCCGCTCGTTCAGCGCCGTGTGGACCAGACAGGCGCGCGGCGCGACGAGCGAGACGAGGTGGTTGGCGTCGACGGGGAGGCGATTCTCCCGGCCCACGAAGAACCGCCAGCGCGGGTGGAACCAGCTGCGCCGAAGCCGCGCATGGACCGACATATCGCCGGCGTAGCAGTCGTCCCGATCGAACCGTGCTGGAACGACGGCGCCGCTCCCGGCGCTACAGGGGGCGACCGCGGCGATGCGGTCGTCGAACGCCGCGGCGATCAGCGACTGCTTGCCGTTTCGCGACGCACCCGTGATCGCAATCTGATCGTCGTCAGCCTCGGGCACCGTCTCGAGGTAGTCAACGACGCGATGGGCGGCCCACGCCCGCCGAGCGAGCAACTGGAAGTCGTAGTCGGGGTAGTACTCCCCGTAGTCGGCCGCGTCGTCCCGGGCGTCGGCCGCCGCGTAGACGACGGCCGCGTAGCCCCGCTGGAGGGCGAGCAGCGCCCACTTGCGGTGGTTCCACTGGGTCATGAACACCGGAAACGGCCCTTCCCCGTCCGGGACCATGAGTTCGAGGTCGAGCGTCAGGTCGTGGTTCGGACCGAACTCGAGGCGGACGTCGCGAATCGTTGCTCCCTCAACTGACCGAGAGTCGAGATCGCTCGCCCGAACGTTCCCCGGTGCAGGGGGCATCCGTCCGTAGAGCCAGTGCTCGAGCTGGTGTTTGTATCGATCTCGCTGCTGTTCCCACTCCTTGCGGGTCGTAACCTCGGCGTGGCGTTCCCCTCCAGGTCCGTACTGAACGAGGGGGTCGGGAAGTTCGGCGAGTGCCGGCAACCGCTCGAAGTCTGGTGGAAGTTCGCCGGTCCGTTCTTGCCACTCGAGCCAGCTGTCGTCGCGGTGAGAGACGCGAGGATCGGAGCCGTACTCGTCGGCCTCTGGCGCGAGCAGGGGGCGCAGTTCATCGAGATAGTCTCGTCGCCGTTGTCTCTCCTGTGCAGACGATGGCTGTCCGTGGATACGTTCGGGGTGTAGCGGGTAGTCGTCGGGAGGTGTGTCTGCTGGCATGGTGTCGGTTGGTTCGATGGGTACTGGTCGGCCTCGAGAGTGAACTACCCCTGCTTACTCACTCGCTTGTGCTCGTTCCTTGAGGCGGGGGCTTCCTGTTTCCACGACGCGACTTGCAGACATGGAAACCGAGTCCACAGCGGTCGCAGTCTTCACAGGCGTTGCTTTGGAGTGAACCACTCCTAGTTTCGACAGACCACGCGATTTCACGTTCAACGCGGCGTTCCAATCCCTATCCAACTCGAACCCACACGCGGGACACGAGTGTTCCCGAACCCACAGCGGTTTCTCGGTTTCTACGCCACACGACACACACTCCTTCGTCGTGCCTCGTGGGTTGACTTCCACGTAGTGCGTGCCGTGCTTCTTGCAGTGATGTTTGAGTGCCGAACGGAAATCACTCCAACCCACTTCAGCCTTGTTCCGAGCGTTGCCCTCCGACTCCAGCATCGACTTCACGTTCAAGTTCTCGACGAACACGGCGTCGTACTCCGTCGCGTAGAAATGCGCGAGTTTGTGCTTGTAATCGCATTTCTTGTTCGACATGCGAGCGTGAACCTCAGCAACGCGGAGGCGCTGTTTCTCCCAGTTATTCGACTCGTATTGCTTTCGGGAGAGCGAGCGCTGCTCGCGTTCCAGGCGCTCTCGCTCATCGACCAAGTCGAGTCGCCCGATGGAGCAACCGTCCGAGTCGTGGATGAAGTTGAGTACACCGAGGTCGAGACCTACAGTGTCTTCGGCATTGATATCATCTGGAGCGGGTTTCTCTGGCGTCTCCGTGCTGATGCAGAACGAGGCGTACCACGCCCCGGTGGGTTCTTTCTTCACCGTAACCTCTTTGATAGCGTCGTGTGCTGGAAGGTCTCGGTGGAGTCGGATTGGGATTTCCAGGGTGTCGCCGCGGACTTTTTTGAGTCGGAGAATTGCTCGGCCTCGCGGGCCACTCTTCTTGTCGAGTTCGAAGCCCGATTGCCGATACGTGAACGACCTGTACTCTCGCGGTTTCTTCCAGTTCAACGAGCCAACATCGTACCCTTTGGCTTTCAACTTGCCGAGGTTTTGGATGTTGGTTCGGATACGTTCGACAGCTTTCTGCAAGACGGTTGAGTAGACGTTGGTGAGTCCTGCCCACCAGTCTTTCCAGGCTGGCAGTTCGTCTCGGACGCTCCAGACGCGTTGTCGAAGGGTTCCGTCGTCTTCTGGTATCTGGTTGAATTCGTAGAGTGCGTGGTTATACACTTGTCGCACGATGTCACGAGTCCAGTCGAGGCTCTCGCGTTGGTCGGTCGTTGGGAAGAGCCTGTATCGTGAACTGTACTCCATGCGACTTGTCCTCTGCTAGTGGTTGTGGTTAATTAAATGTTCTGATTAGAATGGTTTGACACTCGTGCGGGGGCTTAGCGCCCTCTCTTTCAGCTAAAGTCATTGGGTCGGTTGGGTCGACGTCCTCGGACTGACGTCCTCAGATCAGTGTCCGCAGCTCGACGTCCTCGAGTCGAGGTATTCGGATCGGTGTCCGCGGCTCGACGCACTCGCCCACTCGAGCTCGGTGGATGTCCCGGTCTATCTCACTGGACCTGATGCCCGATCTCTATTTATTGTACCTATCGCACCTATTTATTCTATCGCACCTATTGTACCGTTCTCGAGCCGCCTACCCGCTCGCCGAGCGCCTGCGCGTGCTGTAGGATCCGTTCTTCGGCGTTCGGGTCGAGCGGTCCCGAAAACGTCGACCGACGGATCGCCCCCTCGCTCTCGTAGCCACCCTCGGCCCTCACTCTGGCCGTCGGCACGTACGTGAACTCGTCGTTCGCGTACCCGGCCATCCAGACCGGCCCCTCGAGGCAATCCTTCAATTGAATCCCGTACTCGACGAGCACTTCGCCGCCAAGGGCCACCAGCGTGAGGTCGTCGCCGAAGCCGAACGCCTGTATCGGATACGGGTGCTCGGTTCGAATCGCACCGGTCTCCTCGAGTTCGTCGAGGAGCGCCTCCGCACGGACGCGCAGGTGTCGTACGTCGCCTTTCCGCATCGCCTCGAGTTCGTCCCTGCTCGGCGGGTCCTCGAACTCGAGTTCACAGTCCTCGAAGCCGGTTCTGAGCGGCCCTCGAACCGGCCGTCTTCGGGACTCGATCGCCGCGCGGACGGTCGTGGCCATCGTGCGTCCGTGGTGTTTCGCCAGGTCGACGTCACCGCGGGGGTATGGATTCTGGTCGCCGGCACAACCAAGGAGGCAGAGCGCAGTGACTCCCGGGTATCGTTCCTCGAGGTATCGACGGGCGAACCCGGCCCAGTCGCTGCAGTACTTCGTGAACGAGAGGGTCGTCGTGTGACACGCGTAGCCGAACACGATGGCCGAAGGCGTCGCTCCGTCGGTTGGGTTGCCCCCTCTGTCAGTCCTATCGGGCCCGTCGTAGGGTTCGACGACGAGAACCGGAACCTCGTGATCGACCGGTCCATCAGGGTTTTGCTCGTGGGCGATTCCGTCCTCGACAGGCAGTCGTCGATTCATCGCGAACCCACACCGGGCGTGGCTGTGACTGAGCCGTACCGGTGCTCGGTCCTCGAGTGCCTCGCCGATCACGGCGACCAGTTCGTCCTCGAGTCGTTCGCGATAGTCGGCCGCGTTCGTTCGATATCGCTCGACGTCGTCGGCGTACATTTTCACCTTGAAATCCCGGAACTCGGGTCCGCAGTGGGTGTGCGTCGCCGCGAGCACGATGGCATCGGGATCCAGTCCGTATGTCGCCTCACAGCGCTCTGTGACCGCGTCTCGGATCGCTCTCGGAATGAACAACACGTCGGCGGAGACGATGGCCGCGAGCATTCCCGACTCGTCCTCGAGCGCCAGCGCCGTCGCCTCGAGGTCGTGTTCGACGCCCGTGGCAGGGTCGTCTCGCTTTGCGAAGCCTGCCATCCACATCGGTTGCTCGGGCGTAATGACGCGGGTAGCGGTGCCGGCTTGCCACCCGTACTGGCTCGGCGACGTATCGCGTGCGTCTCGTGGCATCGAAGATCGGTTATCGGTTCGGTCCGATCCCATATGGGTGTGGCGGCGTTTCGTGCTCGGAGTGCTCGAGGTGCTTGAGGCGCTCGGAGTGCTCGAAGCGTTCGGAACACTCGAGCACCAGTCCTCGGCCGTTAGTGAGCGGTCAGTTCAGGCTGACAGACTCACGAGACTGCTACTCCGTCTGCGTGGAGGCGCCCTGCTGCTCGAAGATCGACGCAATCTCCTCGGCAAATTCGACGGCCCGCTCCGGCAATCCGTACTTCTCCTCGGAGCGATCGATCGCCCGCATCTTCTCGACGAACTCTCGCCGATGGTCCAGGTCGACGATGGTCTCACGGACGTCGAACGTCACTCTTCCGTCCTCGTCGGTCTCGAGCCACGCCTGGGTTCGTTGCTTTTCGTCGTAAGTGACCGTGTACGTCTCGTTGCCGATCACGTCCACGATGGTATCGAGGTCACCGATCTCGAGGTCCTCATCGTCGGTCTCGAGGTAGACCGTTCCGCCTTCGAGCCGCGTTTCGTAGCGTTTCATACGTTGGCGTAGCGTGAGTCACGCAAAAGTACGTTTGGATCACCAGGCGGTCGACCGGTCTTCTTTTCGGTCTCAGATTAGGCGACCCATCTCCTACCACCCTGGTCAGCCGACGACGTCCTCGAGCAGTGCCTCCCAGAGGGTGGGAAGGCCGTCCCACTCGAGGAACGCCGGCGGCGCCCAGTGGGGCGCACAGTCGGTGGTGAACGCGAACGACCGTCCGTCCCCGTACGAGCCGACGGCGACCAGAGGATCGTCGCCGACCGTCGCCCAGACGTCTGCGTCGGCGTCGGCGACGACCCGGTTGTAGCCGAGGACGGCGGGCCACTCGTCGTCGAGGGTCGCTCCTGGAACCCCTTCGTTCGTCGGCCGAACGCCGGCCGGCGCTTCCACCCGGTCGTCGCCGGGACCGATCGAGACCGGCAGAACGTCGGCGAGCGCGGTGCGGTCGTACCGCGCCTGGCCGTTGACGCCCGCGAAACTCATGTAGCCGCCGATCATCCCCAGTGCGCCGCCGTCTTCGACGTACGACGCCAGGAGTTCACAGCGGTCGACGTCGGCCTCGCCCCGCCGGACCTGCGGCGTGAGCTGGAGGGTGTCAGCGCCGATGTCGCTCAGGATCACGAGGTCGTACGCCTCGAGTTCGGCCCGCGTGCGAGGGAACTCGCGGGTCGCGACGTGACAGGGCTGATAGGTCACCGACGCCCCCGCGACCTCGAGGGCTGCTACGAGGTGGTCCGGTGCTTCGTCGTAGGACGCCCCGGTGAGGACGTCCTGTCCCTTGATCTCGAAGGTGAGCAACTGCCAGGACTCACCGGCGAGGAGTACGTTCGTCATGGGTCGCTCGACACGAGGGAGCGTCCGGGTATCAAGCCACCGGTCGTTGGCATGCACTGATGTCAGTCGCCAGCTATCGACGTCAGTCCTCATCGAGTCGTTTTCGAGCGTCGAACACCCCACTTTCGTCCCTGTTCAGGGCGACGGCCGAATACTATGCCCCTGGCCGGCACCAAGACAACGTTTGGGCGCCTGGGACAGCACGTCCACGAACGAGCGATCCCACGTCGTGGTACCTGAAACGGTTTGAGGAGGCTCGAATTGGCCTCGAGTTCCCCGTCGACGGGGACTGCGCTAATCGGGCGATGACGACGGTCGCATCGGGTTCACCGACGAGGAGGCTAAGTTAGCCCTCCTGGCAGACGTATACCGTATCGGGATGGCGCTTTCGAAGATTGTTCGGCTAATCGTTTTGAATAGCAAAACAAAGGGTGAGATTTGGTCACAAACTGTTACAAGCCTACGAGAGTCACGTTTTGTTTCTCTGTGGCAGTCTTACTCGATAGAATGGGCGTAAGAAGGCGATAGTGACGTTCGCTCTCGAGCGTAAACAGTTGTTTACGTATGGTAAACAATATCCGGCTTTTTTTACGCTCGCTATTCGGTCGTGACGGCGTTTGCGACTACGGTCGCTCGAGAATAGTGCCAGCGAGGTCGACTCCGTCCGCCACTTGTGGTGACGAGTGTTCGATTTTGGAATCTCGAAACCACCCGTGTGTCGAGAGTGCCACGTCTCTCACCGCAACGTACATTACAACTTGCCACCATGAACAGGTTAGTAACGATGCAGCTATGCGAATCGGATCTCCCGCAGGTGAGCCTGACGTGATCCCTCCTGGTCCCCGAACCCGACACGAACCGTTCGAATCGAACACCGTCGGCAGGCAGACAGTGATGCTGACAACCGTCGCCCGCCACCAGTTGCGAACGATGCGGTGCAACAGGAACGATGACCGTCACCGCGACGCTTACACGGTCGAACGAACTGACGACCACCTGGAGGCAACGAAATGACGGAGCGAACCGTTGGCTACGTCGGACTCGACCACCACCACGCCGAGCCATATCTGCAGACACTCGACGCGCTCCAGGCAAAGGCGACGGTAACGTGCGCATGCGAACCGAACCCGGCTTTCGACCCGTCCACCGTCGACTCCCTCGTTGACGCCCCCGTCTACGACTCTCTCGAGGCATTGCTGGCGGCCGAATCGGTCGACGTGGTCTTCCTCACGCTTCCAAACCGCGATACGCCCGACGCCATCGAACGGGCGCTCGACGCCGGGGTCGACGTCTACACGGAGAAGCCGGCAGCCCGCCAAGTGGCCGACCTCGAGCCCGTGCTCGAGCGGGCCGCCACCGCCGACGAAACCGTCTGCGTGTCGTATCCGTGGCAATCTCACCCGATCGCTCGAGACCTCCGTGGGCTGGTCGAAGACGGCTTCTTCGGCGACGTCCGCGCGTTCGAGGCGCGCTACGTCGCCTCCCAGCTGTCGTTCCGGGACACCGACCACTTCATCTTCGACGAGGACGCGAGTCGCGGCGGTATCCTCCAGTGGCTCGGCATTCACTGGCTTCAGCTGATCGACTCCCTCCTCGAGGAACCCATCGTACGCGTCAACGCGAACATGGTATCGGGTACCGAAGGGGTCGCCGTCGAGGACGTCGCGACGCTCCAGCTGGAGACGGCCGACGGGGCGATCGGGACGCTCCACTGCGGGTACCACCTCGGCGAGGGTGTCTACGACACCAGGTTCGACCTGTACGGAAGCGACGGACGAGGAAGCTGGGACCCGATGGGGCGGGAGTTCGGGTTCGACGGCGAGACGACGCTCGAACTCGACGACGCGAGCGGCGAGTGGGCGTGTACGCCTCACCGGACGATCACCCACGAGTACGACCCGGCACCGGGCTACGGTGGGTCGTGGGGCAAGGAGTTCGTCGAGGCGTTCTTCGAGGCCTGCGACGGCAAGCGCGATCCGCCGGTTTCGCTCGAGGACGCCGCTTCGGTCCTCCGGGTTCTCGACGCTGCCTACGAGTCCGCGGAGACGAGCGAGTGGATCGACGTCGATACGGACGCTTCCGCGACGTAGCCGCCCTCGAGGCCACCGCCACGCTTATAGGACGGTCGCCGGAACTACGATTCGTTACACCATGAGCGACTACACGGTTGGAATCGTTGGAACCGGGCCACATCCCGAGGGCTCGGATCACGACGGCTACTCCATGGGTCACCGCCACGCGCGGAGTTTTCGACGGGCCGACGGCTGCCAGGTGGCCGCCTGCGCGGACATCGTGGCCGATCACGCGGCCGCGTTCGGGGACGAGTTCGGTCTCGACGACGACCAGGTCTTCACGGACGTCCAGGAGATGCTCGACGGGGCGACCCCCGACGTCGTCAGCATCTGCACCCCGCCGTCGACGCACGGGGCGCTGGTCGAAACGTGTGCCCACCACGAGTCGGTGCAGGCGGTCCACTGCGAGAAGCCGATGGCCGAGACGGTCGGGGAGAGCCGGCGTCTCGTCGAGGTCTGTGAAGCCGCTGACGTCCAATTGACGATCAACCTCCAGAACCGGTGCAGCGACGCCGCTGGCGAGATCAAGCGGATCATCGAGGACGGGGCGATCGGCGACCTCGAGCGCGTCGAGATCGGTCGCCAGGACCTGCTCCAGACGGGGCTCCACCACGTCGACCTCGCGAACTACGTCCTCGGCGACGAACCGGTTGCGTGGGTGCTCGGGCAGATCGACTACCCGGACGAGCACGTCTGGTACACGAACATGCCGTCCGAACGCCAGGGGCTCGGCATGTGGGCGTACGAATCCGGCGTTCACGCGCTCTGTTCGACGGGCGCAGGTGCCGAGGCCGTGGGCCCCCACACCAATCGCTTCGTCGGGACCGACGGCGAGATTGAGTTCCAACTCGGAGACGAGTATCGCATTCGAACCGACGGCGAGTGGCAGACCGTCGAAGTCGGCGGCGGCCCCACCCAAGACGCGGCCATCGTGACGCTCCTCGAGGCCCTCGAGACCGGCGAGGAACCGATTATCAGCGGCCGACGAGCGCTCGGGTCGACGGAGATCGTCTTCGGCATCTGGGAGTCGGCGCGCAAACGGGGACGCGTCAGTCTTCCGCTGGACATCGAGGACAATCCGCTGGCTGCGCTCATCGAGTCAGGGGAGTTGCCGCCGGACGAGTGAGTGTGTGAGTACGCGAGTGCGGGAGTATTCGTATGAGCGAGCCGAGCGACGAGGGGAATGACGGGCCAAACGAGCGATGGCATACCAGGGCGAGACACCCTTCGAGCGGCGACCGACCGCGTACCCTGCCGCTCCCCCTATCTCTTTGGTGGCGGGGTCACAGTACCCACACATGGAGTACCGACGACTGGGCTCGACCGGACTGACGGTGTCGCCGCTGTGTCTCGGCACCTGGCGGTTCGGCAAGGAATCGAACGGGACGCTCGAGACGGATCGCGAGACCGCACACGACCTGCTAGACGCGGCCTGGGAGCAGGGGATCAACTTCGTCGACACGGCCAACAGTTACGGCGGCGGAAGGAGCGAACGCTGGATCGGCGAGTGGCTCGCCGACCACGACCGCGAGGATTTCGTGATCGCGAGCAAAGTGTGGTGGCGAACGCGTGGCGTGCCCAAGACGAGCCTCTCGCGGAAGTCGATCCGCTCGGAGATTCAGGACACGCTCGAGCGACTCGGCACGGACTACCTCGACGTCTACTACATCCACCGATTCGACGACGGGACGCCCCTCCGAGAGACGCTGCGAACCCTCGACGACCTCGCCCGAGAGGGCACCGTCCGCTACCTCGGGGCGTCTGCGGGCGCCGCCTGGAAGCTGACGAAGGCGCTCTGGGAGAGCGACCGCGAGGACCTCGAGCGATTCGAGATCACCCAGCCGCGGTTCAACGCCGCCTACCGGGACGAGGTCGCCGACTACCTCGACGTCTGTGCCGACCAGGGCCTGGCTGTCTGTCCGTACTCGCCACTCGAGGGCGGCTTCCTCACGGGGAAGTACGACCGCTACGGCGAGGCACCCGCCGGATCGCGGGGCGACCTGGAGGGGTGGAACGACCGGTTCGACGAGCGTCAGTGGCGCGTCCTCGAGGTCGTCCGGTCGGTCGCGACCGAGACCGGGGCGACTCCCGCGCAGGTCGCGCTCCGGTGGTGTATGGCTCGCGACCGGTTTACCTGCGTCCCTATAGTCGGCGCCCGGACGGTCGACCAGCTCGAGGAGAACGCGGGGGCGGTGGACCTGTCGGTGACCGACGACCAGCTGGACCGTATCACGGACGCCTACGCCGACGTGGAGGGAGCGCGATGACGATTCGCGTCGGCCTGTGTACGATCTCGGCCAAAGGGCGCTCCCTCGAGGAAGTCCTCGATCTGGCCGCTGAGGCCGGGTACGACGGCGTCGAACTCTGGGGCCGCGATCACGTCGGTGACGGCTCCGAGGCGACTTGCGAGCGGATCAACGAGGCGACGAGCGCTCGCGGCCTCGAGATTGCCTCCCATGGCTCGTACCTGCGCTGTGGCAGCGACGACTTCGCCGCCGACCTCGAGCACGAACTCGCGGTGACCGACCGCCTCGACACGGATATCATCCGAGTCTGGGCGGGTAGCCAGGAGTACGGTGATCACGACGAGGATCACTGGAATCGAGTCGTCGCCGATCTCGAGCAACTGACCGAGCGCGCCGCCGACTACGACGTGCAGATCACCGTCGAGAAGCACAACAACACGGTCACGCACACCCGCGAGGGCGCCAGACGGCTGATCGAGACGATCGACGACGAGCGCTGTTGCCTGAACTACCAGCCGGGCTTTTCGATTCCAGCAGCCGAACTCGAGCGCGAGGCCCAGGAACTCGCGCCGCTCTCGAATCAGCTTCACCTCCAGACGACGCGTGAGCGAACCGAACGCGCTCGCGCCCCGCTCGCGGAGGCGTACTACGACCTCGAGGCGATCCTCGAACCGTTCCTCGAGGGCGGGTTCGACGGCTTCGCGAACGTGGAGTTCGTGACCGACGAGCGTCCCTACCGGGAGGCGATCGAGGCCGACCTCGAGACCGTCCGATCCATCGTCTCGACGGGACGGTAACGTATTTGACGCTCCAGTGTTTCGTACCGGACAACGAGAATGCACGCACTCCGAGTCGCGCTGTTGAACGCCTCGTACAACGACGAGGCGACGGCGCGGAACTTCGATCGAGACGTACGAGCCGAGGTCCACTCGTTCGCGGTGGACGAAGGCGAACTCCCCGACACCTACGACTACGACGCCGTGATCGTCAGCGGGTCTGGCGCGTCGGTCTACGGCGACGAACCGTGGATTCCGCCACTGCTCGAGTGGGTAGACGAGGCGATCGATCGCGACCTTCCCGTGCTCGGCGTCTGTTTCGGCCACCAGTTACTCGCACACGTCCTCGGCGGCCGAGTCGAACCGATGGGGGAGTACGAAATCGGCTACCGGGAGATCGAACGCGTCGGCGATTCGCAGTTGCTGTCGAGTCTCCCCGACCGTTTCCTGGCGTTCACGACCCACTCCGACGAGGTGACGAAACTCCCGCCTGGAGCCGAACTCACCGCCGAGAACGACTACTCGATCCACGGCTTTCGCGCCGGCCACGTCTTCGGCGTCCAGTTTCACCCGGAGTACGACCGCGCAACCGCCGAACGGATCACCCGCGAGAAGGACCTGCCCGAGGAACGAATCGCCGCCGTCCTCGACGGGATCACCGAAGAGAACGTCGTCACGGCGGCTGACGCCAAAGTGCTGTTCGACAACTTCCTCGAGTACGTCGAGTCGCTGTCGGCCGAGCGGCCGACGAGCGAATCGCGAGCCTGACCGTTTTTCGAGCGTTCCTTCGTTTCAACGAACCTCGCTCGAGTACTTCGCCGTTCCACCCGAACACCGCTCGAGCGCCATACTGTTCCAGCGAATCCTGCTCGCTCGAGCGGTGGAACAGGCGGCGAGGTTCAGGTTGAGTACGTCGAACGAGGGTCTGGAGTTACTGTTACTCGACGAAAACGGGAACGTGAACGCCAGGACAGAAAATCGGAAACCGTGACCGCCTACTCCCGCGACCACACCGACGTCAGCGGAATCCGAACGTCGTCGCCTTCCTCGATGATGTAGTTGTACCCGCCGTCCTCGAGCCGGTCTGGGTCGACGAAATCACGGGTGAAGGTCTTCTCGCCGACGTCGACCGTCAGCAGGTTTCCGCGCCCGCCCTCCAGGGCCTCGACCGGATAGGAACCGTTCCCTCGGCCGCGCTGGTCGCGACCCAGGACCGGGTTCTCCGGGTCGGGTTCGCCCCGCCAGGGGTCGCGCTGGTCGTTGTCGACGTAGACGAATCCGGTGTGGCGCTCGAGGAGGTTCTTGTCGGCGGCAATTCGGATCGTCAGTTCGTTCTCGAGGCTCATCTCCCGGGTGAAGTCCTCGACGGTGCCCCGGACGAACCCCTCGGCTTCCTGGATGAGCGGTGATTCGTCGAGGGGCTCGAGGTGCGTTCCGTCCTGGACGTAACCGTACTCGGGCTCGCCGTCTTCGACCGAGTAGAGGCCGAAGAAGCCCTTGAACTCGAAGGTGTCGTCGACCGTCAGCGTGTCGGTCTTCTCGAACGAACAGACGACGTAGTCGGTGCGCCCGTTCGTCAGTTCGACTTTGACGGCGTGGCCCGGCCCGCCCGAAACCGGAACCTCCTCGATCGAGTCGACGACTCGGTCGCCGTCGAAGTGCTCGATCACGGACGTGTACGTCGTTTCGAGGTCCGATCCACGCCGGTTGAGGAAGGCGTACCTGAGGCTGTCCTCTGGCGCGGCGCCCCCGGAGCTGTTCGGGGGATAGCCGTTGGCCAGTTCGACGTCGTCGAAGTCGCCGAACGACGTGAGTCGCAGGTGGACACCGTCGGCGTCGTCGTCCCGCATGTTGAAGTGGTCCTCGATATCCCAGTCGAGGACGACCCGGTCTGCGGGGTCGTCGTCGCGTTCGACCTGGTCGAAGTAGTTGAGCCCGGCCCCTCGCGAGTCTGGCGACCGCGGACTGTTGTACGACGAATCTGCGTACGGCACGCCTTCTCCGGCTAACGTCCCGCCGTCCTGGGCCTCGGGGTTGAGGCCCTCGGTGGCGAGGTCGGCTTTCGTGGTGTGGAAGCCGTAACGGTGGTCGTCGCCGCCGGCGACGCGGAAGAAGTCCACGGCGTAGGAGTGTTCCTCGTCGACGGTGATCATCGCGGTCGTTCGCCGGTACTCGTCGGTCTCCTCGTAGACGTGAGGTGCCTCGACGTCGATCAGGTTCACCCGTTCGTCCTCGCCCTCGAAGTGTCGTGGCTGGCCGACCCAGTGGTGATCCTGGCCGCGTTCGTTGACTACGACCGTGTTGTGGCTGATCGTGTTGTCCGTGAAGAACTGTCGCGGCGGGTGGGAACCAGTGGCCTCGGGATAGCCGAGGTCCCGAGAGAGTTCCATCTCGTGGGCCGCACCGCCGATCTGTAGCGTATCGCGGTGAGCGTGCGGGGTTCCACCGCCGCCGATTCCGTTCCGGCCGTAATACATCCAGAACGCGCGCTTCGCGTTCCCCAGTTCGGCCGCGTCCCGACGTTCGCGGGCTTCTTCGTCGAACAACGTCAAGTAGTACAGCGCCATCTTGTACCCCCCGGAGTCGTCGTTCTTGCCGACGCACTCGAAGCGCATCGTGTTGGTTCCCGCGGGCAACTCGAGCAGGTACGAGATGGTGTCTCGACCGCTGCCATCGGCCATAAAGTCGATGGTGTCGACGTACTCGCCGTTGATGGACAGGTCGTAGATGCCGTAGGTGCTGACGAACAGCGTCTCGAGATCGAGTTCGTACTCGTCGGCGTCTGCGACGTCGAACTCGAACGTCCACCACTCGCCCGCCTGGCTGGCTTCGAACTGGATCGCCTCGTCGAAGCTGTCGTTGATCGGGGCGGAGGCCTCGGCGAACAGGTCGGACGTGTCGTAGGTTTCGCCGAAGGATTCGGTCGTGTAGTTCTCGCCGTCCCGGAGGGCTGCAAAGCCGAAGCCCGCAAGGTTCTGGCTCGGCAGGTCGAGGGGTCCCTCGGCGTCGACGATCGACTGGATTTCCTCGGCGAGTCCCTCGGGTTCGGCGTCGTAGATGGAGCCTCTGATTCCAGTCGTCGAGTAGCCGTTCGAGTAGTGCCACAGCTTGGCGAATCGGGAACCGCCCGTCACCTCGTAGCCGTCCGAAATGCCGCTCTGGCTCATCTCGTTGCCCGCCGGGTGGTGGGTGTCCCCGAGCGCAGGCGAGAATTCGTCCAGGAGCAGGAGGTCCGAGTTGATCTTGAGGGCGCTCTGGAACTTCGGATGCTGGTAGAGGTCGGCGCCGTCGAACCCGTCGTAGCCCTGCAGGTTCTGGGCGACTTGCAGGATCGAGGACATCCGGATCCGGTTGTAGCCGAGGGAGCCCTCGTGCCAGTACCCGTCGCGGTCGCACTGGTCGACGATCGGAGCGAGCACGTTTCCACCCGTCGTGTACCAGTTCTCGGGTTCCTCGTTCCAGACGTCGCCGTCGAAGTACTCGTTGCCGGGCTGGAAGATCCACTCGATGGCCTCCCGCGTATAGCCGTTCTCGCGCGTGTCGTCGAGCACCCGGGCCGAAATCGCGAGTGCCGACAACTGGCCCCGCCCAGGGGCGATCTGGGACGCCTTCGCGGCCAGGAAGATCTCCTGGATGTAGTTCTCCTCGATGTTCTCTCGGATACGCGCAACCGAATCCTTGGCGGCCAGTCCGGGGTATTCGTCGGTCTTCCCATCCAGGAATCTCACGACATCGTCCGCGACCGCCGGATCGTCGAGCGCGGGGAAGAACGCGTCGTAGGCGACAAGCAGCCGCCGGGCGAGGTTGCCCTCCCAGTGTGACCCGATGATGCGACCGGTCTGGCGGCCGCCGTGGCTGTTCCAGAAGCCGTGGGCGTTCTGCTGGTAGTCCGCGATCGTCATCTCGGGGTAGACGTCCGCGATCCGATCAATGAGTACCAGTCCGGCGACCGCGTACTTCGATTCCTCGGTGAGCAGGTAGGCGTCGACCAGCGCGTCGAGAATTCGACGAACCCCACCGGGGCGCCAGACGAACCAGTGGTTGTAGTAGGCGACGAAGTTCCACCGGTTGCCCTCGCCCATCCCGAGGTCGTCGTTCTCGTCGACCCAGCCCCAGCCGTCGTCGACGCCCCAGCCCTCGCCCATCTCGGGGTGTTCCTCGTTGACCAGCAGCGAGTCGTCGGCCAGGTCAGGGTCGAACATTCCCCGGTCGTTCAGGCCGCTCTCTCGGTAGGCGCCGAAGTCGTTCGTCGGTACCGTCAACTTGCCGTCGCCGTGGGGGTCGTCGACGTTCGTCTCGATCTTCCACAGGCGGTCGGTGCCGGGGTCGCTGTCGCCGCCCAGGACGAGGCGTTCGTTCGAGAGGCCACCACCACGCGGAACCTGCTGGGACGTAACGAGGCTCCAGAGGCTATCGAGGTCAGGACCGTACTTCTCGAGGTAGCTATCGGCCGACTCGACGGCGTTGTCGCGCTGGCCCGCGGCCCAGTCGTAGCGACCGATGTTCCGTCGAGCGTTCGCCCGCATCGTCTCGGTCCACATCGTCGGCCGGGTCTTGCGGTGATAGCGCTCGTCGTCTTCAGCCGCGGTGACGGTACCCGTCGGGACCAATCCGGCGAGCAACCCGGCACCGGTCGCCGTCAGGACCGATCGCCGCGAGAGATTCGGATTCGTCAGGGGATTTCGAACCGCGCCCAACTGGTCAATTTCCCACTGGTGGTCGTCACCCGTTTCGGAAGGGTGCTCCTCACGCTCACGTTGCTTGCGCTGTGACATCAAATAACACTCTAACTCGTAGGATATATAGATTTTCATGGTTGAGATACATTTCACAATAACACGAAACGATAGGTCCCTTCGGAGCGAGAACAGGTGGCTCGAGACGGAACGAGGATGCGCGTCCGACGGCTAGTCAGCGGGACAGTTGCCGTCCACGAGCGGTGGATTTAGGACGGGGGCCGCGAATTGGGTGTGCATGAGCCTCGATTTACTCGTCGAGAACGCCCGGATCGTCGATGGCACGGGCGCGCCCTGGTTTCGTGGCGCGGTCGGCGTCGTCGACGGTCGCATCGATCGAATCGCGACGGCCCCCGACCACGGCCTCGACGCCGACACGCGGATCGACGCTGACGGGAGCGTCGTTTCCCCGGGCTTCATCGACGCCCACTCCCACTCCGACCTCGAGCTGTTCGCCGACCCCTCCCTTGCCCCGAAGACCCGACAGGGGATCACCACCGAGATTCTCGGCCAGGACGGGTTCTCGATGGCCCCACTCTACCGGGAGGAGGGCATCGGTCCGTGGCAGGAGTACCTCAGCGGCCTCGCGGGGCGACTCGAGCGCGAGTGGACGTGGAACTCCCTCGGCGAGTACCTCGACGCGGTCGACGACGCGAACATCGCGCCGAACGTCGCGACGCTGGTCGGCCACGGCACCGCCCGCTACGACGTGCTCGGCATGGACGATGTCCAGCCGACCGACGACGAAGTCGAAGAGATGGCAGCGCTCGTCCGCGAGGGGTTCGAGGACGGCGCGATCGGCTTCTCGACGGGACTCGTCTACACGCCGCAGGTGTACTCGGAGACCGAGGAGGTGTCCCGACTCGCGGCCGAACTCGCCCCCTACGGCCGGCCGTTCGTCGCCCACATCCGCAGCGAGGGTCGCTGGATCTGGGAGGCACTGGACGAGTTCGTCGACATCGGCGCCGACCACGACATTCCGCTGCAGATTTCGCACTTCAAGGTCACCGGCAGCGAACAGCAGGGAAAGGCCGACCGCCTGCTCGCACAGGTCGAGACTGCCCGCGAGCGCGGCGTGGACGTCACTGCGGACCAGTACCCCTACACGGCGGGCAGTAGCATGCTGACGTCGTTGTTGCCGCCGTGGGTGCAGTCGGGCGACGCAGACGCCCTCCGCGAGACGCTCTCGGACCCCGACCAGCGCGAGGAGATTCGTCGCGACATCGAGGAGTGGCGCATCGACGGCTGGGAGAACGTCGGCGGCAAGACCGGCTGGGACCGCATCGAGGTGACGAACCTCACCTCCGAGGAATTCGGCGAGGAGGGTGGACGCGACATCGCGACCATCGCGACCGAGCGCGACAGCACGCCGATCGACGTCCTCTGTGACGTCCTGCTCGCGGAGGACTTCGAGGCGTCGATGATCGCCCACGGACTGATCGAGGAGGACGTCCGGACGATCATGGGGAGCGAGCGCGTCATGGTCGGCACCGATGGCCTGTTCGGCGCTCGTCCCCACCCCCGCGTCTACGGCTCGTTTCCCCGAATCCTGGCGAAGTACGTGCGCCAGGAAAACCTCCTGTCGCTCGAGGAGGCCGTCCGATCGATGACGTCGCTCCCCGCTCGAGCGATGGGACTCGATTCGAAGGGCGTGCTCCGTCCGGGCCTCGACGCGGACCTGGTCGTCTTCGATCCGGCGGTGGTCGACGATCGCGCGACGTTCGACGACCCGGAACAGTACCCGCTCGGGATCGAACACGTCGTGGTCGACGGGACGCCAATCGTTCGCGACGGCGAGGACACCGGCGCTCGGCCGGGCGGTGCGATTCGGGCCTGAGTACCGCCTCGATCGACCGATTACTGGCGGGATCGAAAGAACGTTGGTGTCTCGCGGGAATGCTCGAGTGACAATGCGAACGGTACGATTCAGCGACCAGACTGGCTACGCACGACGCGGTGAGTGGACCGGCGACGGCATCGTCGCCGACGGCAAGACGTACGATCCCGACGAGGTGGACGTCCTCCCGCCGTCGGAACCGACGAAGATTATCTGCCAGGCCGGCGGCTACATGGACCACCGCCGGGAGTCGGGCTTCGACGACCGACCGGAACGCCCGGAACTCTTCTTGAAGACGCCCAACTGCGTCGTCGCCCACGGCGACGCCATCGAACTACCGCCAGGACGCGAGAGCGTCGAGTTCGAGGCCGAGTTCGGCGTCGTCATCGCCGAGCAGTGTCGCGACGTCTCGGTCGAAGAGGCGATGGACGTCGTCGAAGGCTTCACCTGCCTCAACGACATCTCGAACCGGGACGACCAAGCGGAGGAGCGCAACTGGGTGCGCGGGAAGGCCTTCGACGCCTCGCTCCCGATGGGGCCCGTGGTGGCCACGCCGCACGAGGTGCCCGACGACGCCACCCTCGAGTTGCGCCTGAACGGCGAGACGAAACAGGAGAGCACGCGCGAACACCTGATCTTCACGGTGCCGGAACTCGTCTCGGACGTCTCCGAACTCATCACCCTCGAGCAGGGCGACGTCATCGCGACCGGGACGCCCTTCGGACCGGACGATCTGAGCGAGGGCGACGTCGTCGAGGTCGAGTTCGAGGGTGTCGGCGTCCTCGAGAACCGGGTGATCGCCCGATGACGCTCGACGGGGACACGATCTACGACGACCTCGGCGTCCCGCCGGTCGTCAACGCGACCGGGACCAAGACACGGATCGGCGGCACGCTCATCCGGGAGGAGTCCCTCGAGGCCATGAATCGTGCGGCAGAGGCGTTCGTCCGCCTCTCGGACCTGCAGGCGGCCGCTTCCGAGCGCATCGCCGAGGCGACTGGCGCTGACGCCGGCTACGTCACCAACGGCGCGAGTTCCGCGCTCACGCTGGCGGCGGCCGCGTGTATCGCCGGCGACGACCTCGAGGTCATGGCCCGGCTGCCCGACACCGAGGACGTCCCGAGCGAGATCGTGATGCCTCGCACCCACCGAAACGGCTACGACCACGCCCTGCGCGTCGCTGGCGCCGAAATCGTCGACGTCGGGGCGAACGACTATACCCTCGGCACCGGTTCGGAGAACACCGAGCCATGGGAGATCGAGGCGGCGATCACCGACGAGACGGTCGCGGTGGCCTACATGGAGAAACCCTACACACGACCGCCGCTCGAGACGGTCGTCGAGATCGCCCACGACCACGACGTCCCGGTCATCGTCGATGCGGCGGCCGAGTTGCCGCCGACCGAGAACCTCTCGAAATTCGTCGAGCAGGGCGCCGATCTCGTCGCTTTCAGCGGCGGAAAGGCGATCCGCGGCCCCCAATCCTCTGGAATCCTCGCCGGACGCGAGGACCTGATCACATCGGTCGCTCGCCAGCACCTCGACATGCACGCTTCCGAGCCCGTGTACGACCCGCCTGAGAGCCTCGTCGACGTCGACGACCTCCCCGGCGTTCCCCGACAGGGGATCGGTCGGTCGATGAAGGTCGGCAAGGAGGAACTGGCCGGACTGATCGCCGCGCTCGACGCGTTCATCGAGCAGGACGACCAGGCGGTACTCGAGGAATGGCACGACCGCGCCGAGCGAATCGCCGGCCGACTCGAGGGGATCGACTGTCTCGACGCTGACCTCGCCAACGCCGGGAAGACCGACGCGGTCACCAGCGTCGTCGTGACCGTAGACGAGGAGCGGTCGCCGGTCGATACCGTATCGCTGGTCGGAGGGCTCCGGGCGGAGAACCCGCGAATCTTCGTCGGCGCCGACGACGTCCACCAGTCCCAGTTCACGATCAACCCCCGGTGTCTCCCGGACGACCAGGCCGAGTACGTCGTCGAGCGGATCGCCGCTCACGTCGGTTTCGAGACCGAGTAAGGGTACCTCGAGGACGACCTTCGGGGGTTGCCCGGCTCGATGTCACCGATGGACGACGTCGAGCCGGCAATAGACGAAAACACCTATTCTCCTGGACGAGAATCTCACCCTATGCGGATACTGTACATCGACGTCGATTCGCTACGACTCGATCACCTCGGGTGTTACGGCTACCACCGGGAGACGTCACCGAACATCGACGAGATCGCCGCCGACGGGCGCCGGTTCACGAACGTTTACGCGTCCGACGCGCCGTGTCTCCCCTCGAGGACGGCGTTCTACACCGGTCGGTTCGGCATCCACACCGGCGTGATCAATCACGGCGGGCTCAACGCCGATCCGCGCCGACACGGTCCCGCCCGCGGCGAACGCTACCCGCGACGCTTCAGAACGCTCGCCTCGATTCTCGGCGAACAGGGGCTTGACACGGCGATGATCAGCCCGTTTCCCGCCCGCCACGACGCCTGGCAGGTCGTCGAGGGATTCGACGAACTCTACGACACCGGCGGCAACGGCTCGGAGCGAGCTGACGAGGTCTACCCCTACGCCCGCGACTGGCTCACCGAGCACGCCGCCGAGGACGACTGGTACCTCCACGTCAACTTCTGGGACCCCCACACCGAGTACACGACGCCGCTCGAGTACGGCCACCCGTTCGCGGACGACGCCGCCCCGGACTGGCCGACCGGGGACGTGATCGAGCGCCACTATCAGGGAACCGGCGCCCAGAGCGCACAGGACCTGTGTAGCTGGGGCGACAAGCGAGACGCGCCCCGGATGCCCCCCGATGTCGCCTCGCGCGAGGACTTCGAGACCATGGTCGACGGCTATGACGTGGGCGTCCACTACATGGACCACCACGTCGGGAAGCTGTTCGACCTCCTGCGCGAGGCCGGCGTCTTCGAGGACACGCTCGTCGTTGTGAGTGCCGATCACGGCGAGAACCTGGGCGAACTCAACGTCTACGGTGACCACCAGACGGCCGACGAGCCGACCTGCAACGTCCCGCTGATCGTTCGCGGCCCCGGGATCGAACCGGGCGTCGACGACGAATTCCGGTACCAGATCGATTTCCCGCCGACCCTCGTCGACCTCGTCGGCGGCGACGTCCCCGAGGGCTGGGACGGGCGGTCGTTCGCCGAATCAGTCACCGATGGGATGGACGACGGAAGCGGCCGCGAACGCCTCGTGCTCAGTCAGGGAACCTGGACCTGCCAACGGGCCGTTCGCTGGGACGACTGGCTGCTGATCAAGACCTACCACGACGCGTACAAGAGCGACCTCGAGGACCTCATGCTGTTCGACCTGGCCCACGACCCGCACGAGACGACGAATCTCGTCGACGAGCACCCCGATGTCGTCCGCGACGGATTGAGCACGCTCCAGCAGTGGGTCGACGACCGCCTGCTCGAGGCCGCTCGGGGCGACCGGGGCGGCAACCCCGGCGCCGAAAACGCCGTCACCGACCCGATGTGGCAGGTCCTCCGCGGCAAGGGGCCGTATTACACGTGGGACGCGCTCGAGGACTACGCCGAACACCTTCGACGGACGGGCCGGGGCGAGCACGCGACGGCGCTGCTCGAGCGACACGGCTGACCGCTCGCGTACTATTAGCGATCGCTTCTAGCGGCTCTCGGCTATTTTTTGCCACTGTGATAATTGCAGATGAAATGGTGCTCGAGCCCCTCGAGGCCTCAGAGTCAAGGGCCGACGGAATCAGGGGGACACGAGATCCGAGGCGAGAGGCGACGTGAGGTCGCCGCCGTACTCGGACACCTCGAACGCCTCGGCGTACTCGATCTCCCGGCCGCGTTCGGGTCCGTGCTGCTCGATCAGGTCGTCGCGGAACCGATCGGCCGTCGCGCGCATCTCCGCGAGTCCCGGAATCGGATCCGTCTCGAGCCACTCGCGCCGGTCGTCTGGATCGTCGGGAACGCCCTCGAGTTCGCCCTTGTTGTACGGCAACCACTCGTACATCTGGGACTCGTGGCAGTCGAGCGCGTCGTACTTGCACTCGACGTGTTCGGGAGCGATCGGCACGACGACGTCCGGCGTGAACGGGTACGGTCGTTCGAACGTGTCGAGCAGGTACGCGAACACGGGATTGTCATCGAGCGCCGGCGTCTCCGGACAGACGTTCGGGACGGTGACCATGTAGGCCGCGTCTCGAACCAGTTGCGAGGTGTACCGGTGATCCGGATGGTAATCGTTCGTCCGGTGGGTCAGCACGAGGTCGGGGTCGTACTCGCGGATCAGTTCGATGACCGTCTCGCGGTTCTCGAGGGTCGGCTCGAGCAGGCCGTCCGGGTTCTGGAGGACGCGGTACTCGATTCCGGCAGTGTCGGCGGCCGCAGCGGCTTCCCGACGCCGTCGTTCGGCGAGTTCGCTCCCGTGCTGTTCGTGGTGGCCGCCGCGGCCGTCGGTCATCGAGACGAAACGGACGTCGTGGCCGGCGTCCGCCCACGAACACGCCAGCCCGCCGGCGCGAATGTCGGGGTCGTCGGGGTGGGCACCGATCACCAGCAGTCGTCTGGACATGGCTACAGTACGGCCGGTGGGTGCGAAAACGTTCCGGTCGCTCGAGAGCGAGGTCGTGGTTGGTGCCGAGAGCGGTCGCGACCCTGGACGACGTACGGATCGCGCTACGAGAGCGCCTCGCCGATCCACTCGAGGTGCGTCTCCGTCAGCAGTGAGTGGTGATAGATCGAGAGGCGGCCGTCGGTCGCCGACCGGATCCCCTCCACGAGGTCGGTCACCTGATTGGCCCCGGAGACGACGGCCGGATCGAGCGTGATTCCGGCATCGATCGGACGGTCGACGACCCGCTCGAGCGCCGCAATTCGCTCGCGGGCCGTCTCCGCGTCGGCGACGTAACACAGCGCCGTCACCCGATCGAGGTGGGCCTCGAGGCGTGCCAGGTCGACGCCCGCCGCGGGGAGCGCCGCTGGCGCCTGGCCGTAGGCCTCCATCGCGTAGTAATTGAGCGGGGCCGATCCGGACGCCGCGGCGAGTCGCTCGATCAATGCCTCGATCACGGTCGCCCGGAACTCGAGCAGGTCGTCCACGAGCGGTTCTTGCTCGCGAAGGTCGTCGACCGGTGGCAGCGAGGCGTTTGGATCGGCGAGCGAGGGGCGAACGAGGTCCTGGACGCGCTCTCGCGCTCGCTCGAGGTCGACTCGGTGTGACGCGGCCGTGGATCGACAGCCGTCGCAGAAACACTGCGAGAGGAGCACCGATTCGCTATCCGTCGTCACTGTCTGGCGCTTGTCGTGGCCGTACTGCGATCCGTGGTCGTGGAACGCGCTCGGGAACCCGACCGACTCGAGCTGAATCTCGTCGATGCCACGGTCGCGGATCGATCTGACGACCGCCGCGAAGTAGTCCCGGACCGCGGGGTGAGACGGGCACAGCGAGTGGTCGTGAGCGTCGCCGAACGCGCTCTCGAACCGGTAGTCGGGGTTCGTCGATCCCAGTCGCGTGTTGTGGAGACAGACCGTCCACGCGTTGACGGCCATCCCGTGATCGTGTGCGCCGTCGACGACTTCCGCGAGCGGTTCGTCCCACGAGCCGACGCGGTTGACCGGCGGCTCAATCGGCAGGTCGTCGAACCGTTCGCCGGGCTCGAAGTAACAGCCGCCGCCGTAGGCGCGAAACAGGTCGTCGGGAAACCGGGGCTGCATCGATCGAACCGAGTGATAGTGGCTGGCCACGTTGATCGCGTCGATCCCGTGATCGCGGAGCCGTTCACAGGCCGCCTCGAGTCCCTCGTGCTCGAGTGTCCAGGGATAGGTCCACAGTGCTGGCATGTCGGGAACGTCGAAGGGGACCGGCATAAAGGTAGTCGCCTCGTCCGTCGAAAGGACGGGAATCCTCGGACCCCAGGGTCGTACGGGGTCGCGGTATCTTTATGCCGGCACAGAAATGAGAGGGCTACCTATGGGCGAACTTGCCATCGACGGCGGACCGAAAGCAGCCGAAGCACTCTCGATCCCGGAGTGGCCACAGCCGACGGAGACGTCTCGAGCGTATCTCCTCGAGGCGTTCGAGAGCGGCGACTGGTGTCGCGGCCCGTGGATCGAACGCCTCGAGAACGAATTTGGCGCGTACCACGACGCCGAACACGCGATCGCCGTCAGTAACGGGACCGTTGCGATCGAACTGGCGCTCCGGGCCGTCGGCGTCGAGCCCGGCGACGAAGTGATCGTCCCCTCCTACTCCTTCATTGCGAGTGCGAGCGTCGTTCCCGCCGTGGGGGCAATCCCGCGATTCGCCGATACCGACCCGGAGACGTTCAACATCGATCCCGACTCGGTACGCGAGCAGATCACCGACGACACGGTCGGGGTTATCGGCGTCCACTTCGCGGGGTATCCGATGGACATGGACGAGTTGCTGCCGATCGTCGAGGAACACGACCTCTTCCTGATCGAGGACGCAGCCCACGCGCAGGGATCGGAGTGGCGCGGCCAGAAGGTCGGCACCTTTGGCGAGTTCGGGACGTTCTCGTTCCAGGAATCGAAGTCACTTCCCAGCGGCGAAGGCGGCATCGTCGTCACCGACAACGACGTGCTCGCGGAACGAGCCCGGGTCATGCAGAATATCGGCCGTTCGCAAGGTGAGACGGGATATCGTCACTACAAACTCGCCTCGAACTCCCGGATGTCCGCGTTCCAGGCCGCCGTCGCGATCGGCCAGCTCGAGAAACTGCCCGAGGAGAACGAACGACGCGAAGCGAACGAGGAACTGCTCCTCGCAGAATTCGAGGAGATCGACGGGATACACACCAAACCGCGAGACGATCGCATTACCGCTCGTGGCTACTGTCTCGAGAACGTTCGCTACGACGGCGAGGCGTTCGGTGGACTTAGCCGCGACCGATTCATCGAAGCAGTGCGCGCCGAGGGCGTGCCGGTCTACGACGGCTACGAAGTGCCGATCTACAAGCAACCGGCGTTCTTCCGCGATCAGGTTCGGCGGCTTCTCCCACCCGGAACGGACGTCCCGGACTACTGGAACCTGCACCTTCCCGGTGCGGAGCAACTGTGCAGGGAGAACGTCGCTTACAGCCATCCAGTGTTGCTCGCCGACGAGGAGGGAATCCGAACGATCCCCACCGCGATTCGAAAGGTGAAAGACCACGTCGACGAACTCCGTGAGCGGTAAGATGACCGACGGTAACGACGATCGACCCGTCGGTGATCGAGCGGACGTCGATTACTCTGCCGACCAGGTCGACGTCAACGGAATCTGCACGTCGTCGTTGTCGTCGATGATGTAGTTGTAGCCGCCGTCCTCGAGTTGGTCGGGGTCGACGAAGTCCCGGGTGAACGTCTGGCGACCAGTGTCGAACGTCACCAGATTCCCGTTGCTGTCCCCGACCTCTTCGATCGGGTAGGTACCGTTGCCCTGGCCGCGCTGGTCGCGGCCTTCGATGGGGTTCGTCGGGTCCGGTTCACCTCGCCACGGATCGGAGTCGTCGTTGTCGACGTAGACGAAGCCGGCGTGGCGCTCCAGGTGGCCTCCGTTACCCGCAACTCTGATCGTCAGTTCGTTCTCGAGGCTCATCTCGCGGGTGAAGTCCTCGACGATGCCCTGCACGCGGCTGACCGATTCCTGGACGAGTGCGGGTTCGTCGAGGGGCTTGAGCCGCGTTCCGTCCTGGACGTAGGCGTACTCGGGCTCGCCGTCTTCGACCGAGTAGAGGCCGAAGAAGCCCTTGAACTCGAACGTGTCGTCGACCGTCAGCGTGTCGGTCTCGTCGAACGCGCAGACCACGTAGTCGGTGCGCCCGTTCGTCAGTTCGACCCTGACGGCGTGACCGTCGCCGCCCTCGACGGAAACCTTCTCGACGTTCTCGACGGCGCGCTCGCCCTCGTAGTGCTCGATCGTCGAGACGAAGTCGCTCTCGAGGCCGCTCCCCTGTCGACGCAAGAGTGCGTAGCGCAGGGAGTCGGGATTGCCGCTCCGGTCAGGTGGGTGGCCGTCCGCGAGGGCGACCTCGTCGAAGTCGCCGAAGGAGGTCAGCCGCAGGTGGACACCGTCGGCGTCGTCGTCGCGATGATTCCAGTAGTCCTCGATGTCCCAGTCGACGGCCACGCTGGAACCGGGATCGGTGTCGCGTTCGACGTTCGTGAGGTAGTTGAAACCGCTCCCGACTTCGCGGTTGTAGTCGGTTTCCTCGCCGTAGTCCGGCTTCCGGATGTCCTCACCTGCGTAGGTGCCGCCACCCTGAGGGACGAGGTCGACGCCCTCGGCCGTCGTCTCGCCGACCTGTCCGTGGAAGCTGAACACGTGATCGTCGCCACCGGCGACGCGGAAGAAGTCCACGGCGTAGGAGTGCTCGTCGTCGACGGTGATCGTCGCGGTCGTTCGCCGGTACTCGTCGCACTGCTCGTAGGCTCGGTAGGCGTCCACGTCGATCAGGTTCACTCGCTCGTCCTCGCCCTCGAAGTGACGCGGCGTGGCGACCCACCGCTGCTCCTGGCGCGATCGGTCGACCGTGACGGTGTTGTGGCTAATCGTCCCCTTCGTGAAGTCGTGTTTCGGCCAGTTGCCGGTCCGCTCGGGGTAGCCAAGGTCGGGCGAGAGCTCGAGCCGGTGAGCTGCCACGCCGAGGTTGAGCGCGTCGCCGTGATTGTGGGTGCTGCCGCCCGCGTTGATGCCCGTTCGGCCGTAGTACATCCAGAACGCGCGCTTGGCGTTGCCCAGTTCTTTGGCGTTCTCCCAGTCCTCGCGTTCGTCCTCGCCGACCACCGTGAGGTAGTACAGCGCCATCAGGTAGTTGCTCGACTCGTCGTTCTTGCCGACGCACTCGAAGCGGAGTTCGTTGGTGCCAGCCTCGAGGTCGACCGTGTACGTGATGGTGTCGCGGGTGAACGAAGGGCTGTAGAAGTCGACGGTGTCGACCTGCTCTCCGTTGAGAAACAGGTCGTAGATGCCGTACGAGCCGACGAACAGCGATTCGATCTCGAGGTCGTACTCGCCGGCTTCGTCGGCGTCGAACTCGAAGGTCCACCACTCGCCGGGTTCGTAGCACTGGAACTGAATGGCTTCGTCGAAGCTATCGTTGACCTCCGTAGAGGCGTCGGCGAACAGGTTCGACGTGTCGTAGGTCGTCCCGAACGACTGGTTCAGATAGTTCTCGCCGTCCCGGAGCGCGGCGAAGCCGTAGCCCGCGAGGTTCTGGCTCGGCAGGTCGAGGGGCCCCTCGGCGTCGATGATCGCCTGCACGTCGTCGCTGAGGTCCTCGGGCTCGGCGTCGAAGATGGAGCCGTTGATCCCCGCGGTCGAGTAGCCGTTCTGGTAGTGCCACAGTTGGGCGAAGATCGGCTCACCAGTCAGCTTGAATCCTTCCTCGACCGAGGTCTGGCTCCACTCGACGGCGGACGGGCCGTGTGCGTCGCCGAGTTGGGGTGTGAACTCGTCGATCAACAGCAGATGCGTGTTCTGGAGGAGCGACTGCTGGAGTTTGGGGTGCTGGTAGAGGTCCGCGCCGTCGAACGCGTCGTACCCCCGGAGATAGTCGGCTACCTGTCGAACCGAGCTGTGTGGGATGCGGTTGTAGTGTGGCGCCTCGATTTCGAAATACCCGTCGCGGTCGGCCCGGTCGACCAGCGGGGTGAGGATGTTTCCGCCGGTAGTGTACCAGTTCTCGGGCTCTTCGTTCCAGACGTCACCGTCGAAGTACTCGTCGCCGGGCTGGAAGACCCACTCGATCGCCTCCTTCGTGTAGCCGTCGGGCTCGTCGAGTGCGCGAGCGGCCTGCACGAGTGCGCTCCCGCCGCCGCTCGCGACGATCATGTTCGAATCCTTGTTCGCTGGCAGGATCTCGCGGTGGATACCATCCTCGATGTTCTTTCGGATCTTCTCGATCGAATCCTTGTCCGCCAGACCCGGGTACTCGTCGGTTCTGTCCTCGAGGAACGCGACGAGTTCGTCGTCGTCCTCCATGCCGGGGAAGAACGCGTCGTAGGAGCGGACGATCGGCCGCATGAGGTTCGACTCCCAGAACGCACCGACCACCTTCCCCGTCTGGCGGCCGCCGTGGCTGTTCCAGAACCCGTCGAGCGTGAACGTGTACTCGGTGAGGTCCATTTCGGGATAGACGTCCGCAATCCGGTCGAGGAGAACGGTTCCCGCCCTCGAGTACTTCCGGTCGCCGGTGTAGAGGTAGGCGTCAGTGAGGCGGCGAACGAGTCCGAGAATGCCTCCCGGCCGCCAGATGTGCCAGTGGTTGTAGTAGGCGACGAAGTTCCACCTGGTACCGGCGCCGCCGCCCAGGTCGTCGTTCTCGTCGATCCATCCCCAGCCGTCGTCGACGCCCCAGCCCTCGCCCATCTCGGGGTGTTCCTCGTTGACCAGCAGCGAGTCGTCGGCCAGGTCGGGATCGAACATTCCCCGGTCGTCCAGGCCGCTCTCGCGGTAGGCGCCGAAGTCGTTCGTCGGCATGGTGAGTTTCCCGTCGCCGTGCGGATTGTCGACTTCCGTCTTCATCTTCCAGAGGCGGTCGTCGCCCGAATCGTGGTAGCCGCCGAGGATCTCGCGCTGGTTCACCAGTCCACCGCCGCGAGGGATTCCCTGGGCAGTGACCAGGCTCCAGAGGCTCTCGAGGTCGGGGCCCAGCCGTTCCAGACGCGCGTCGGCTTCCGCGACAGCGGTGTCCCGTTGACTCGTGGCCCAGTCGTACCGGCCGATGTTCCGTCGGGCGTTCGCTCGCATCTCGTCGGTCCAGATCGTGGTTCGGGTCTTCGCGTTGAGCGCGTCGGACTCCGCGGCGCCGACCGTCCCGGTGCTCGAGAAGAGCCCGCCGAGAATACCGGCGCCCGTCGTCGCCAGCATCGATCGCCGCGAGACGTCGAAGGCGCTCGACCGTTCGGTTACTGCATCCAGTTCCTCTCGAGACCGCTCGCTACGGTCCCGACGTGGCTTGTCATATGACATCCACCCACACATTATTTTACAATACAATATAATTTTCGCAAACTATTGTATCGTTATCACATATCTCGAGTATATAAAACAGGCGTCTGCTCTGGCTAATGATTTAGCCGTTACTCCCGGTTCTAATTCGTCAAAACCGATACGGTGTACTCGTCGCGCGTCGATCGTTTTGCATCCGAATCCACTTTCCAGAGAATTTCGCTCCGATAGGACCTCAAATTCGGTCAGCAGGCCACGAGGGGCCTCGGAGTGGACTTGAAGGTACCACGAGTGGGCCACGAGAGGACCGCTGAAGGGACTACGAGAGGGACTCGAGGTGTGCTCAGGGCCGGTCGAGAACGCCCCGACCGTCTCGCTCGGCGACCTCGACCAGCCACTCGAGTGACGATTCGTACGCCGATGCGGTTTCGGGATAGATCGTCCGATCGGTCTCGCGCAGCCTCGAGAGCGTCTCGATCGCCGATCGGTAGTCCGCCTCGGCCTGGGCGGGCGTTCGATCCCGGAGCGAACGATTCACGTGGGCGAGCAGCGTTCCGGATGGGCGCTTCCACCACGTCGGCAGAATCAGTCCACCCAGTTCGCGATACACGTCGAACCCGTCCGGGACGAACGGGCCGAGCGCGTGTCGGGTCACCGACAGCGAGTAGGATTCCCGGTCGTCGACGCCCGTCGAGTTCCAGAGTCGGTCCGCGAAGATCGGCATCGCCGACGGGAGCGCCCGCTCGAAGTACGCCCGCTCCGCCTCGTCAGAGGGTTCCCACGCGAGCAGTCCCCCGCCGCGAACCTGCGACGCCCGATCGTCCGGGACCGTCGGCCGACGCGTGGGCGCCCACCCGAGCATGTAGTCCTCCGTGATCCAGCCCCGGACGTAGGCCGCGTGGACGTAGGAGTTGATCACGTCGAATCGCCCCTCGAGGAACCGCTCCAGGCTACACCCCTCTACCGGACCTCGGTCGGGCGCCGCGACGCGCCAGAAGTGGATCAGCAGGTCCCGGGGGAGGTCGGGCGACATCGAGATGTCGATCTGGTCGTTCCAGACAATTGTCCGGCGGTCGTGGCCGGCGAGGAAGTCGTGGAGGTGGCGAACGAACGCGTAGAAGTGCTCGGTGTCCGTCTCGGAGCCGTCCGCAGCCATCTTCGCCTGGCAATCGACGCACTCGTTCCAAGAGTACCCCTGCATCTCCCACTCGTCGCCGCCAACGTGGACGTACTCGAAGGGGAACTGCTCGATCACCTCCTCGAGTAGCGTCTCGACGAACTCGACGGTCTCTTCGGAGCCGATACAGATCGTTCGGTCGGCGGGCTCGCCGTCTTCGACGGTACACCGGAGTTCGGGATACCGCTCGAGGAGGTGACTGGCGTGGGCCGGAACGTCGATTTCGGGAACGATGTCGATCCCACGGTCGCTCGCGTAGGTGACGAGTTCATCGACGTCCTCCGGCGAGTACGCGGGGTGGGGCGCGCCGTCCGCGTCCTGGTTCAGTCTGGGGTAGGCCGCAGACTCGAGGGCGTACCCTTCGTCGTCGAGCAGGTGGAGGTGGAGTCGATTGTACTTTGCCCGCGCGGCCTGGTCGATCCGTCGTTTCACCTGCTCGACCGGGAGAAAGCCGCGAGCCGGGTCAAGCATGAACTCCCGCCAGGACGACTCCGGCCAGTCGTGGATTTCGCAGCCGGGCAGGGTCCACTGTTCGTGTCCGTCGCCCTCACCGACTCGTGAAATTCCGGTCACGAACGTCTGGCAGCCGTGTCGAAGGCCGTCGGCGCTCGCAGCGCGAATCGTTACCCTCTCTGCGTCGGCGTCCGCCTCGAGGACGTACCCCTCCGGGTCGCCGACCGCGTCGGAGGGTGCATTGGTGGGCGAGTCCTCAAGACGGAGTTCGACGTCCGCGTCGTCGGTTCCCCGCTGTACCGGAGAGTTCGTCTCCCGTTCGAGGAGCGTTTCGAACAGGGAAACGACGACTGGGGGGACGTCCGCCCCCGTGGCGAGCGCAAATGGCGGCTCGAATCGGACGGTTCCGCTCGCCGTCTCGACGCGACGCGGTCGAGGAACGACGCGTAGCTCGGTCGCTGTCATGTGCTATCGGGTCCGATGGAGGCGAGGGTCTTAATCGTTTGTACCGCCAATCGTCGTGCAATCCCTCGACTGAACACGATAACTGATCGTCACGCCTTCGCTCGAGGTGCGACGCGTCGTTTTTTGGTGGCGACGACCACGAACCCATACCGTGCCAGTATTTATAATTGTTCGAGAATACCCTACACCAGATGGCGATCCAACCAGCCCTGTTCAGCAAGGTTCTGCGCGACCGGAGCCTCGAGAAGGCCGTCGATCTGACGGCCGAAATCGGCTACGACGGGTTCGAACCGATGTGCCGGGGCCCCCACCTCGACGTCGACCGGACGACCGACGAGGTCGCTGCCCTCCGGGAACGACTCGACGATCACGACCTCGACGTTCCGTGTCTCGCGACCTACACGGGTGCGTACGTCGGCAAGTCCCGATCCGAGTGTGAGGCTCAGATCGAGGCACTCGAGCGATTCCTCGAGTTCGCGACCCTGCTCGAGTGCGACTTCGTTCGGCACAATCCCGGCGGACCGGCCCCGTGGAAAGCGACCGACGAAGACGTCGAGACGGCCGCGACGTGGTATCAGCGGGCCGCTGATCGGGCCGCGACGTACGACGTCACCCTCCTGATCGAAATTCACGCCCGCTGGCTCTCCGAGACGGTCTCGGGTACGGAGCAACTGCTGTCGGCCATCGACCGGGACAACGTGGGCGTCATCCACGACGCCGGAAACATGTTCCTCGTCGGCGAGGCGTACGGTGCCGACTCCGTCGACCGACTGGGCGACGACCTGCGCCACGTCCACGTCAAGGACGAGCAACTGGTCGCCGACGGGGACAGGGACAGAAACGGGGGCGAGAACGGGGGCGCCCCCGGAGCGTTCCGCCTCGAGACCGCCGACGGCCTGCGGACGTATCGACCCCGCCGGCTCGGCGAAGGCGAGGTCGATCACACGCCCCTGTTCGAGGCGCTGGCGGCGACCGATTACGACGGGTTCGTCACCGGCGAGTGTAGCGTACCACAGGACGAACCCGGCGACGACGTCGCGATTGCAACGCACGAATTCGACCAACTCACCACACTCATCGACCATGTCAACTGACGACTCTACGACCGACGCTCGTACCGAAACCGACCGACCAGCAACGCGGTGGTCCCGATGACCGACGCCGACGGTCCGCGACTCGCGACCCCGGAGGAGTTCTCGGAGATGATGGGGCTGCTCGACCGTTACTTCGCCTACGAGCGCGGCGGGATGCAAGCCAGCCTCCCGTTTGCATATGACCCGGACCACAGCGACTACCACGCGATCATCGTCGAGGACGACCGCATCGTGAGCCACATCGGCGCCGTCCCACAGACCCTCTCGACCGGAGTCGACGGCGAGACGGTCGAGTGCTGGGGTATCGGCGGCGTCGCCACCGACAGACGATACCGCGGCAACGGCTACATGAGCCAGTTGCTCGAGTTCTGGTTCGATCGGATGGCCGACGAGGACGTTCCCCTCTCCGATCTGAGCGGTAACCGTCAGCGCTACGCCCACTTCGGCTACGAGAACGTCGGCACCGAGTACCAGTACAAGCTCACCGAGCGATCGTTCGACGGTGACGCGACCGCCTCGGAAGCCGTCGTCGGCTACGACGCCGACACCCACCTCGAGACGCTCCACGAGATCCACGAGGCCGAACCGTACCGCGTGGTCCGCGACCTGGACGGGACTCGAACCGTCCTCGGACAGCGCGACCTGGAGACGTTCGTGTACGGCGGTGGCGGTGCCGACGGTGACGCGGATGACGGTGCCGACGCCAGCGCGAACGGCCCCGCCTACGTGAGCCTCACGCGAACGAGTCGCAGCCGCACGATCGAGGAGTTCGGCGGCTCCAAACGCGGCCTCGAGACACTGCTCTCGCACGTCCTGGCGCTGCTCGACCTGAACGAACTGACGGCGCGCGTCCCGCCGTGGCACCCGCTCGAGCCGATCGTCTCTCGTCACAGCCGGTTCTGGACGGCGCGTCCACACCGGAAGTTCCGCATCAACGACCTGCAGGACGTGCTCGAGGCGTTCGAGGGACACCTCGAGGAGCGCTGGCTCGAGAGCGGGCGATCCGGCGAGGGAAGCGTCGAACTCGCCATCGCGGGTGAGCAGTCGGTCCGGATCGTGTACGGTCCCGATGGGGTATCGGTCGAGCCTGGAAGCGACGGACGAGAACCGGACATCGAGTGCGAGCGAACGGCGATGTCGTCGCTCCTGTTCGGCATGCACGACCGGTGTGCCCACCTTCGGGCGGGCGATCCGCTGCTCGAGACGGCCCTGCCGCTCAGATTCTTCGTGTGGGCATCCGAGCACGTCTGACGGTCTCGCTCTCCATCTCGACACGGGTTCCACTTCGGACTCCGTTTTCGGCGTAAGGAACGTCTCGAGACGAGCTTATCGCTTGCTCGGCCGGGTCGGCGTCTCGTCGCTCCCGAAGATTTGCTGCTGGAAGCTCCAGTCCAGGCCAGCGGTGAGCCCGCCGTCGACGACGAGGTGGGTGCCGTTGACGAACGAAGACATGTTCGAGGCGAGAAAGAGAGTCGCGTCGGCGACCTCTTCCGGTCGGCCGAATCGGCCGGCGGGGTACTGGTCGATCCACTGGTCGCGTTGGGTCCACTCGCCGTCGTGTTCGTCCGACGCGCGGCTCTCGCCGGTCTTGTCCATCTGCCCGCTTCGTCGGTCGGTCTCGATGGTCCCCGGGCAGACGACGTTCGATCGAACGCCGTGGCGGCCGTACTGCGTCGCGATGAGTCGCGAGAGGCCGAGGACGCCGCTCCTGGCGGAGGAGTAGGCGATCTGGCCGATTCCGTCCAGGCCGTTGACCGAGGACATGTGGACGATCGAGCCACCGCCACTCTCGACCATCGGCGGGAGCACCTCCCGAGCGGTCAGAAAGAGCGACTTCAGGTTGAGTTCGACGGTCCGATCCCACGCGTCTTCGTCGATTCGATGGAGGTTGTCGTCGTTGATCGAGCCGCCGGCGTTGCTGACGAGGGCGTCGATCTCGCCGAATCGCTCGAGGGTCGCGTCGACCAGCACCTCGATTTCGTCGACGTTCGTGACGTCACAGGGAACGCCGACGGCGTCGACGCCGTACTCAGCGCGAAGTTCCTCCGCGACGGTCGTCACGTCGTCTTCGCTGCGCGAGGAGACGACCAGGTTCGCTCCCTCGGCCGCGAATCGGTCGACGATGGCCCGGCCGATTCCGCGGGTTCCGCCGGTGACGATCACCGTCTCGTCTGCGAGTAGTCCCGACATCGTACTCGAGGTATGCGATGCTATCGTCTTAACCGATTGGGTCACGTCAGGAACCAATCGACCCATCGCTGGCTCACCGTTCGCCATCCGAATAGCCGGTCCAGAAAGACCTTTGAGCTATCGCTCGAGAGAGGACGTATGGCCGACTCACCGACGACCATCGAAGAGCTATCGCTGGAGGCGAAGGTCGGACAATTGATCCACGCGGGAATCGGACTCGGAAACTTCGAGACCGATGCCGGGTGGCCCACCGAGGAGATGAAGACGGTCCTCGAGACCGTCCGACCGGGCGCACTCCGGATCTACGGAAACCACCGGGTGACGCCCCACTTCATGGCCCAGTACACGAATCAGTTACAGGAGTGGGCAGCCGACGTGGACCCCGGAGCACCACTGTTGATCTCCGCGGACTGCGAGTACGGGACCGTCGACATCGTCAGACACGAGACTCGTGCGTACCCGGCGCTCATGGGACGGACGGCCGCCGGCGACGTCGACCTCGCGAGAGACGTCTCGGCGGCCATCGCCCAGGATATGCTGGGTATAGGCCTCACCATGAACCACCAGCCAGTCGTCGACGTCAACACCAACCCCGACAATCCCGTCATCGGCGTTCGTTCTCCCGGCACCACGCCCGAGACGGTCGCCACGTACGCGACGGCCACGCTCGAGGGAATCCACGCGGAAGACCAGGTCGCCGTCGCCAAACACTTCCCGGGCCACGGCGACACCGAACTCGACTCCCACATGGAGTTACCACACGTCACCTACGACCGGGAAACCCTCGAGCGCGTGCACCTGCCGCCGTTCGAGGCGATGATCGAGGAGGGCGTCGACTGCATCATGACCTCCCACATCATCGTCGAGTGTCTCGATCCCGAGCTTCCGGCGACGCTCTCCCCGACGATCCTCACGGACCTCCTCCGGGACGACCTCGGCTTCGACGGCGTCGTCGTCACCGACGCGATGATGATGGACGCCATCGCCGACAACTACCCCGTCGGCGAGGCTGCCGTCCAGGCGATCGAAGCCGGGGCCGACCTCGTCCTCACCGGATTCGTTCCCGCCGACGACCTTCTCGAGACGCGTGACGCGATCCTCGAGGCGGTCGAGTCGGGTCGCCTGTCTGAATCTCGAATCGACGAGTCCGTCGAACGCATCCTGGCGCTGAAAGCCCACTACGATGTCGGTGAGCGCCGGTACGTCGATCCGCTCGAGGCCATCGAGTCGATGGCGAGTGCCGAGCACGAAGCGATCGCTCGCGAGGCCTACGAGCGGTCGTTCTCCCTCCTCGGCAACGGCGACGTCCTCCCGCTTTCTGCGGATTCGTCCGTGCTCCTCACCGGGATCAGGGGCGTCCAGGATCTCGAACCACACCTCGACGCCGCCTTCGGCGACGTTCTCTCCTGCTCGCTCGCCCCCGGCGACGTGCGTACGCTCGACGATCCGAAGCCGACGATGGAGCCGGAGTCGACGGATCGATCCCTCGAGACGCTCCGGTCGGTCGCCGACAGCGTCGACGTCACCGTCGTCACGACCTACGCCCGCGAGGCGTTTCCGGCGGGTCAGCGACGGATCGTCGAGGAACTCGCGACGACGGTGCCGGTCGTCGTCGTCTCTCTCGGCCTCCCGAACGAGTACCGTGACCTGCCAGAGGGCGTGGCCTACGTCGCGACCTACGCCCAGGACCGTCTCGGTCTGCCCTCGCCGCTGCCGGACTCGGCCGGGGTGGCACTCGCCGACGTCCTTACTCGGGATCACGACGTGCTAGAGTCACTCCCGGTAGAGTAAGGATCGTCGGGCAGTCGTTTCGATTGGATACGGTTTTTCGTCACCCGAACATCCGAACTGCCGTGTGACCCTTTGGTTCGCTTCTCGAGCACGTCTTCGGCTATCGTCCGGACTGGCTATCGTACTCGAGATGGACGATCCAGAACAGTACTCGCGCCTTCGACTTTTACGAATCTCGAAGACGACTCGAGTGTGGCAGTGTTGCAGATAGTCCGTGTGGTCCCGACTGCATCGATCCGCGTCGAAAAGATGAAGGAGAATCGCTCGTCCGGTCGTTTCCTCGGTTACTTCGGGGAGATGTGCCCGCGCATGGCGGCGTGGAACGCGCCACGGTAGGCTTCCCAGTCGCTGTTGTCGGTCGCAAACTCCCAGTTCTCGACGTTGCCCCACGAACCGGACATCGGCTGGAACAGGTCGATTCCGGGGAGGTAGAAGTTCCAGAACCAGGTGAACGTCTCGGCGATCTCCTTGCTCCGTTCTTCGGTATCCGCCGTCATCCACTCCTGGAAGAGTTCGTACAGGTTGACCTCCTGGGTCGACCCCGAGAGGTCTTCCTGGCCGACTTCCTCCGGAATTTCGACGATGAGTTCCTTGCCGTTGTACGGCGAGCGACTCTCGCCGTTTGCCAGGGCATCCTCGATGAGCGCTTCGTCGCCCAGGTCGTTGCCGGCAGCGTGCGTCGGTCGGAAGTACGCGTACGGGTGGGCGATCAGCGAACCGTGGTTACCCATGGAGAGGTCGAAGTCGACGTGGTCCTCGGTGCTGTCGTTGTACGCTGCACCCTCGAGAACTTGCAGATCCGTCTCGAACCCGAAGTTCGAGAGCTTGTCCGCTGCCGTTCGGGCGGGGTTCGAGGCCCAGTCGGGGACGACCATCTCGAGCGAGATGGGCTCGCCTTCGTCGTCAACCCAGCTGTCGCCGTCCTGTTCGTAGCCGATCGAGTTGAGGAGCTCCGCTGCGCCCTCTTCGTCCGCGCCGACGGGGTATTCGATGAAGTCGTCGGCGTAGTCGCCCAGGCGCTGCTCGGTGACCGCCTCGGGAAGTCCCGTCTGTGCCGTCCGAACCGTGTTCGGTGGCGCGAAGTTCTCGGAGACGTTCTCGATGCTGAGGAGGTGTGCGATGGCTCGGCGGAACTCGAGTTGACGGATGTGCTTGGAACCTTGCCCGTCCATCATGAACTCGAGTTTCCGCATGAACGTGCTCTCGAACTCCCCGATCGTCTCCAGGTGATCCACCTCCTGGTCGCCGAGCCAGTTCGAGAGTTGGGCGAACCCGAAGTCGAGGTCGCCGCCGACCATCTGCTGGGCGATGGCGTCGCCGGAGGCGAGCACGTAGTCGAGCTTGTCGATCTCGATTTCGTCGGCGTACGGGTGATCTTCGAACAGTTCGCAGTAGATGCCCTGTTCGTCGTAGTCGACGGCCTGGAAGGCACCCAGGCCGAGACCTTCGTCGATGAAGGTGTCCATATCAATCGGCATCTCCTCGCCCAACCGCTCCTCGATTTCGACCCGTTCGTCGTCGGTCGTGGCGTCCTGGAGTTCTTCGGCCCACGGTTTGTACTTGTCTCGGTGTCCTCGCATCATCTCGCCGAGGTAGCCCCCGAGGTAGTTCCCGACCAGTTCGGGGTTCTGCGGCTCTTTGTACTCGCGGATGATTGTCCCACCGTTGTTCTCGAGGTGGAGGGCCGCGTAGTCGCTAGAATCCGGGTTGAGCAAGCGAGCGACCTCGCCGTACCAGTACTTGTCGGCGGCGTTGACCACGTCGCCGTTCCACCAGTAGAAGTCCTCGTTGTGGTGGACGGTCAGTTCCTGGGTGTCGGCGTCGTACTCCCAGTCCTCGATGAGGTCGAGGGACATCGAACCGTCAGCGTACCACCGCTGGACCGGCTCGAGGAGCAGCCACGAGGGCGTCCACGGATAGCTCGGTGCCCACGTGTTCCAGTTCATCTCGGTTGGGATCGACTGCATGAACGTCGTGATCGTGGTCGAATCACCGCCGTTCCCACCGTTCCCACCATTTCCACCATTGCCGTTACCATCGTCTTCGGTACTGAAGCAACCAGCAACGCCACCGGTGACCATTGCTGAGGTTGCTGCCATCATCTTCCGCCGAGTGAGGTACTCCTTCGCGGAAGAGATAGTCTTATCTTTGTTACCTTGCGGCATACGATGACTACGTTACAAACAGTACCCTAAATATATTTCCATAATAGTTCTTACACAACTATCTTAGGACAACGAGGAGTTGACGTGTTTCAATCGATCGAACGGAGCCGAGTAGCGAACGGAGGACGCGCACATCGGTCAGCTCGTCCTGGTGACGATTTGTCTGGGGACGCGTCGGAGAGGAAATCGCCTTACCGTTGCTGTACGATTTTGAGCGCGAGGTAAAAGAAACTCCCAGCAACGACCGCTGAAATTCCGAAGACGCCAAACATCGCCGCGAAAACGCCGTCGTGTTCGGTCAGCATCAGGTAGCTCTGGTTGACGACCTCGAAGAACACCGCGATGAGAAACAGGATGACGCCCATCACGATGGTGGACAGCAAGAGCGATCCTCGGAGGGTCTTGAGAACCCGATAGAGATGCTCGGTCGCGAGGGTCGAATCCGTCGTCGTTTGGGTAGACATTTCGTACCAGGGGTTTCACAACAGGTCGATATAAATCTTGTCTCGGCGTCGAACGGTACGGGTTCGAACCAGGAACGTGGTCAGTGCTCGTGATCCTCGCTGCCGCCAACTTTCTTCGAGTGACGCGCCCTGATTCGGGGATTGAACACGCGATCCATCCCCTGGGAAAAGAGGATCAATCCGAACGAGATGATGACGACTGCCATCATCGGCCAGAAGATCTGGTAGAAGTTCGCCATGTTGACCAGGGCGAACCCCTCGCTGTAGGCCGTGTCCATCATGATCCCCCAGTTCGCCGTCGTGAACGGCAACACGCCGAGGAAGTACAGCGCGACGGACTCGAAGATGACGCTGCGCCCCGCTTGCGCGGCGTTGATCAGGATGTACGGCATCAACTGCGGCGTGATGTCCCGGCTCAGGATCGTCGTCGACGGGATTCCCATCGTCCGGGACGCCTCCACGTAGGACTCCTCCCGGAGCGTCAGTACCTGTGAGCGGAGCGCTCGAGCGAGTCCCGGCCAGGCGTCGATGGCGAGGATGACGCCCACGAGCCAGGCCTCGCGGGGCGGGTAGATCGCCGCGATGACGATGACCAGTGGAATTGCCGGCATCGTCATCACGATGTCGGTAATCGACATCAGCACGGAGTCGGTCTTGCCGCCCTTGTATCCGGCCGTGATGCCGATCAGGATCGCGAGGCCGACGGAAACGAACGCGCCCGCCACGACCATCTCGATCATGTCCGGCGTCGAGTGGATCAACTGTCGGCCGATCGGTTCGCCGTAGTTTGTCGATCCCAGGGGTGCGTTGAACTCGACCCACGGGAACGACGCGGTCGTATCCATCCAGCCGCCTTCTTCCGTGATCGCGGCGAACCCGCCGTCGAACGGCTGGTGATTCGTTGGCGCCTGGTTCGTCGCGGGAGATTCGACGATCGTTACGTGTTCCAGGAGCCACCAGTTCGAGGTCGAGGCCTTCGCCACGACCCCGGTGAAAAAGAACAGCGAGATGACGAGGATGCCGACCCGAGTCCGCCAGTCGCTCCAGGCAACACGGCCGGGCGTGAGCACGTAGGCGTCGAGGAGCAATCCGAACCGTTCTCTCCGCGAGAGTTGCACTCTGTCGGCCTCGGCGAGTTGGCCGAACAACTGGTCGTCGCTGAGCTGTTCGCCGCCGTCTGTTGCCGTTTCCGTTTCGTCAGTATGCTTCACTCTGATCACCTGAACCCGCTCGTGGATCGACGATTCCGTACGTGAACTCCGCGATGAGGATGCCGATGAGCGTGACGATCGTGAAGAACAGGAACGATCCCATGAGCAACGGATAGTCACGCCGCATGATCGCGTCGTAGGTGTACCAGCCGACACCCGGATACGTAAAGATATACTCGAGAACGACGCTGCTCGAGAAGACGGCGGCGATACCGATCATCATCTGGGTGTACAGCGGCAAGATCGCGTTCCGGGCGACGTACCTGGTTGCAATCCGACTCGAGCTAATCCCTCGCAATCTGGCGACCCGGAGGTAATCCTCGCCCAGGATCCGCACGGAGTTGCCGCGCATGGCGAGCGCGCCGCCGCCGAAGCCGACGATGAAACTCGACATGATCGGGAGCGTCCCGTGATGAACGATACTCCACATGAATTCGGGATTGAGTCCCTGCTCGAGGCCCCTGCCGTATCGTCCACTCCCCGGGAACCAGCCGATATCGTACGCGAAGAACGCCAGGAAGAAGAAAGCTCCGACGTAGTACGGAATCGAGTTGAGGAAGGTGGCGGCCACCGTGGAGTAGCTGTCGAAGCGCGACCCTTCTCTGTAGGCCATCGCCGCTCCCAGCAGGATGTTCGCCGTGTATCCGAACGCCAGGCCGTAGACGCTGATGAAGATGGACCACGGCATCGCGGCGAACAGGATGTCGAACACCGGGTCGCCGTACTGGATCGACTGGCCGAAGTCCTGGTAGATGATGACGTCCCGGAGATACTCGACGTACTGGATGTAGATGGGTTTGTCCGGATCGAATCCCGTGTGGACTCGAATCATCTGATCGACCACTTCGGGATCGGCGGTCTGCCCGCTCCCTGCGAGCCGACGCTCGAACTCCGCGCGCATCGCGTCGGCCGGACTACCGGGCATCAGTCGAAACAGGGCGAACGTGATCGTCGTCACCGCGAGAAGCGTCACGAACGCGTGGGCGATGCGTTCCCAGTAGTATCGTAACCCGACGAGCATGCCCACGAGCGAGACGAGCCCGTTACGGATACGGTCTAGATACTGTCTCATGTACTGCTATCGTGTGTCGTCCGGATACTAATATAGTTTGTCCCACCGGTGGATTTTCGAACCGGTCGACGAACCGACACCAGATTTCAGTACGGCCCACCGCGTTATCGACACCGAATCAGCACGAATCCGCTCAACAGGGAGAGCACCGACAGTCCAACGACGTTCATCACCGTGACGACGTACGTCGGACTTCCGGGGTCGGCAGTGTAGAGCCAGATGATCGAGAGGCCGAGAAACCCGACCGAGAACGTGAACAGGAAGCGCCAGCCCTGCTCGTAGTCACAGAGGTGCTCGAGGAAACTTTTGTCGTATTTACCGGTCATGTGCCATACGATTCGTCGGGGCATGAAAACAGTTGCCCCGCCGTCGGCCACGGACTCAGTGCAACTCGTCGACCGACACCGACTCGTCGTCGTACAGCGGGTCGCTCTCCCAGTACTCGTGGGTCTCGTCCTCCCGGAAACAGGCCGCGACCGAGGCGCCGTCGGTCTCGAGGAGGGCCGGTTCCTCGCGCTGGCAGACCTCGCGGGCCTCCGGACAGCGCGTGTGGAACTCACAGCCACTCGGCGGATCCGTCGGATCGGGGATGTCGATCTCTCGAACCGGCGGTTTGGTCGACTGGGCCTCCTTCGCCGCGTCTGGGTCGAGGGGCGGCGTCGCCCATCGGAGGACCTTCGTGTACGGATGCTTCGGCTCGTGAATAATCTCCGCCGCCGGGCCGATTTCGACGAGGTTGCCCAGGTACATGATGCCGATTCGACCGCCGGACTTCTCGGTGAGATACCGTGCGTTCGAGAAGTCGTGAGAGATGAACAGGTAGGAGGTATCGAACATCTCCTGGAGGTTGAGCATCAGATCCATCATCTCCACGCGCAAGGAGACGTCGAGCGCGCTGACGGCCTCGTCGGCCAGGATGAGGTCCGGACTCATCAGAAGCGCCCGCAGGAGGACGACGCGCTGTTTCTCCCCGCCCGAGAGCTGGTGGGGGTACCGAAGGGCGTAGTCCTCCGCCGGCTTCATGCCGACCCGCTCGAGCAGGTTGTACACCACGGTCTCCCGATCCGTGGCGTTGAGGTCCGGCCGCCATCGCTTCAACGGCGCCGAGAGGCTCGTACGGACGGTTCGGCTGGGGTTGAGCGAGCTTCCCGGATCCTGGTGGATGATCTGCAGCGAGCGCCGAATCTCGTCGAAGTCGATCTCGCCGTCGCCGCGTCTGGCCTCCCAGATGTCCTGTCCCCGATACGCGACCGTTCCGCCCGTCGGCTCCTGGAGACCGATGGCGGTCTTTCCGAGCGTCGTCTTGCCGCACCCGGACTCGCCGACGAGCGCGATGACCTCGTTCTCTCTGATGTCGAGGGAGATGTCGTCGACCGCACGAACCGTCATGTCCTTGTCAAAGAGCCGATCGATGAACCCGGACTGGTCGAAGTGCACCTCGAGGTCGGTCAACGAGACGACGGTGTCCTCCTCGGAGACCGTCGCCTGATCTAGCTGGGCGTCGACGTTTTCGGTCCCGAGCGTGTAGGGAATCGCTTCAGCCGACTGTTCCCAGTGGAAACACGTCGCCTTCTGTACGTCGTCGACGTCGTGATACCCCGGGTCCTCGTTGATACACTTCGGCGTCGAGAGCGGACAGCGCGGTGCGTACGAACAGCCAGCCGGCGTGTCGACCGGATCCGGGCTCTCGCCTTCGATCGGGTGCATCTCCTCGAGGGGGGCGTCGACGCTCGGGACGGACTTCAGCAGGGCGCGCGTGTACGGATGGGCCGCCTCGCGAATAATCTGCTCGCTGGGCCCGTACTCGACGAACTCGAACGCGTACATCACCGCCAGTCGATCCGCCAGGCCGGCAACGAGCGGCAGGTCGTGAGTGATGAAGACGATGGTCAGATCGTACTCGTTCTGGAGCGTGTCCAGAAGGTTCATGATCGACCGCTGCATGAGCAAGTCGAGCGCGGCGGTCGGTTCGTCCATGACCAGCACCTGCGGCTCGAGGACGAGACTCAGGGCGATGAGCGCGCGCTGTTTCATGCCGCCGGAGAGCTCGTGCGGGTAGGAGTTGAGCACACGATCCGGGTCGAGATAGAGGTCCGCGAGAAGTTGGCGGGCGTGGGCCATCTGCTCGTCCATGTTCGCCCGGTGAGCGTGGATCGTCTCCTCGAAGTGGTCCCCGATCTTCATCGTCGGGTTGAACGAGCTCATGGCCCCCTGGAACACCATCGCGATCTCTTCCCAGCGGAACTTCTCGAGCTGGTCGTCGGTCAACGAGAGGACGTCCACGGGCTCTTCGCCGGGGGGACGGTAGGTAATTTCGCCGGTAGCGACGCCCGGATCGACGACCGCGTTGAGCAACGCCGAGGCGAACATCGACTTGCCGCTTCCACTCTCACCGATGATACCGAGCATCTCGTCGCGGTGGACGTCGAAGCTGACGGTATCGAGCACGCGAGAGGTTCCCCGATCCATGTCGAACGTTACGGAGACGTCGTGTACCTCTAGAATCGGTTCTTCTGTTGCGTTTCGATACTCGAGTTCGGATTTAGACTGTGTCATTTCGTTACCATCGATCTGATCTTGGTCGTGATAAGTTGCGTGTTATCGGTGTTCACTGCGTTCGTCTTCCTGAGGTACGTGTTTGAATATGAGCTATATAAACTTTGTCTGCATGGCGACAATGGTCCCTGCCGTGCCTTTCGAGGTGGTCGACGTGAGGACTATTCGCTGTCGAGCGCCCCGTCGAACCGCCCACAGACACGGGTAGCGGTCTCTCGAACCCGTTCGTCAGGGTCCGAGTCGGCGAGGTCGGCGACAGTCGACCGATCGCTCTCGGTCCCGGCGGTGCCGAGGGCAATTACCGCGTTCATCCGGACGGACGCGTCGTCGTCCGAGAGCAGGTCCCGAAGCGTCGGGCGTATCGACTCGAGCGATTCCGGCCGAGCCAACGCCGCGTCGGCGACCAATGCGACGCCGGCCCGCCGCCGATCGACGTCCGACGACTCGAGAAACCGAGACAGGTCGTTCGCGAACGGGGCCACCGCCTCACCGACGCACTCGGGTCGTTCGGCGTCGAGGGCGACCAGTGCATCCGCCGCGCGCCACGGAACCGGGTGTTTCGTGTCGGTCGCGACCCGTTCGGCGAGCTCAGACGCGAACGGCTCGACGGACGCCGGATACGCCGTCGCAAGGTCCTCGAGCACCTCGCAGGCGCCGGCTCGAATCAGGCGGTGGTCGTCCTCGAGGAGGGAAGCGATCGACGGCGCGGCGGATCGAACGGCTGCCGGATCGTCGGCGGCGAGCAGCGTGAGCGCCGCGATCGCGTGGAGGCGCGCCTGATCGCGCTGCTCTCGCTCCGGCTGAAGTGCTGCCGCCGCGTCCGATCTGCCGGCGGGGCCGCCGCGTTCGGCTCGAGCCGACGCGGGTGCAGAAATCGGATCGTCACAGATGGCGACGAGTGCGTCGACTGCCGGGGCGATCGATGCCGGCCGCGTGTGTGCGAGTTTCGCGATGGCGACGATGGCCGCCTCTCGCCCGGGTTCGGCCGGGTCGGTGCCGACCGATCGGAGCGCAGGGACCAGCCCGTCAACGACGTCAGGATGGTCGTCGGCGAACGCGGCGGCCGTCAACGCCGCTCGCTCGCGGACGTCGGCCGCGTCGTCGGTGAGGTGGGACTCGAGTCGGGCACCGACGCCGTCGGCGACCGTTGGCCGGTCCGAGACGAGGGTCCGATAGGCCTCGAACGCAGTCCGGCGGGCCTCCCTGGATTCGGACACCAGGAGGTCGGCGAGCTCGTCGATGTCGACCGTTTCCGGGTTCGATTCGATGGCGGTCCGAATCGCCTCGGCGCGTTCCCTGTACTCTCTCGACGACATGGTACGCAGTTACAACCATCTCGACTTATAATTGCTGCTCGGAACGCGGGCGGTCCGCCCGTAGCGACGACGGCGCCGGCCGGGTGTATGCTCGAGCGTAGAACCACGTCTCGAGCGTCTCGACTCCTCGAATGTATCGAGAATTCGAGTATCTCGATCCTGCGAGTCTCGACACTGGCGCTCTGCAGGTTCCGCAGGCTTCGACAGCCGATCTGACCGGAACAATAATGAGTAGGAGTTTCTAATACGTCTGCTATGACGACCGCATACGGTGACTTACGCGAGAGTCTGCAGAGCGTAGCGTTCACGACACCGACGCCGTTTAGCGCCGACCGTGATCGAGTACTCCACGAGAAAATCGAGCAGAACGCTCGAACGCTCTACGACGCGGGCGCTCGAACGTTCATCCCCTGTGGAAACACGGGCGAGTACTACTCGCTCTCCCAGGACGAACGAATCGACGTGATCCAATCGACGGTCGACGCCCTCCCCGACGACGCGACGGTCGTCGGTGGCGTCGGTGGCAGTGCGAAGAACGCCGTCGAACTGATCGAGGCGTACGAAGCGGCCGGAGTTGACGCCGTCATGGTCATGTACCCGAGACACACCTACGTACACGAGCAGGGGTTGATCGAGTACTACCGTACGCTCGCTGCGGCCACAGACCTCGGAATCGTCCTGTACAAGCGCGGCGACCTGCTCAGCGAGACGGTACTCGGCGAGCTCTCGACGATCGACAACGTCGTCGCCGTGAAGTACGCCGTCAACGACGTGAAACTCTTCTCTCGGCTGGTCCAGACGGTTCCGGGAGACGTCGAGTGGCTCAACGGCGTGGCCGAGCGATACGCGCTCGCGTACGCTATCGAGGGTGCCGACGGGTTCACCACCGGAATCGGGAACTTCGTCCCGAAACCAGTTCTGGCGCTCGACGAGGCGCTCTCGGCCGGCGACTGGGCTCGCGCCAGACAGCTCAAGGACGCGCTCCGACCGTTCGAAGATTTCAGGGAAGAACACGGTGGCGGGTCCGCGTTCAGTTCGGCAAAGAACGTACCGGTAGTGAAATACGGACAGGAGTTACAGGGAATGGCCGGCGGTCCCGTTCGTGAACCCCTCGTCGAACTCTCGAGCGACGATCGCGACCGCGTCGAACGGTACCTCGAGCGACTCGAGAGCCAGAACGAGACGATCTCTCTCGAGGCGTAACTCGAGCGAAGGGCTGTACAGTACGGCAGGGTAAGGTCCCTGGAGCACTCGCTCGCTGACCGCTCGCGTATCGATAGCCGCTGAACAGACAGGTGGTCGCTCTGTCCGGTCGTTCCGTGTATCGTTTCGCGAGGACGCTGGGTCGAACGCGCGCTTTCTCCACCCCCCGTGAGAGCGTTCCCTGATACCGAACGAAATGGGCCTACCCTGGCTCCTTTGACTCTTTACGGTAGATACTGCGGTCGAACCCCACGAACCCGATCCGCTCTTCGATTGCCCTGAGATAGCACACTGAAAGGTACTCGAGGTGATGAACTCGGCCTCGAATCGGAATCGAACGTACCAAAGCGCCCTGGTGTTCCCTCACACCGAACATCCATACTTTTGTAGGGAACGAAAATTGTAGATGACATTCCGATTAGCGTCGTCGGTCCGGAGGAGACGAGAACATTACATACCTAAGTCAGTAACGAGTGTGGTATCGTCTCACAATAGTGGCTCCCGGAAAACGGTGCGGTCCATCGTTCGAGCAAACGGGAGTCAGTCGAACACGAGCCAAATACTGAACAGTCCGACGAAGAGGGGCGATTACGAATAGATCACGTTGATTTCGATGACGCGAGCGGTATCCCGTACCAGTTCCGGGAGCGTCGATCGGAAGGTTTCGTCGTCGATTCGCTTCTTCGGACCGGAGACGCTGATCGAACCCAGCACCTCCTCGTCTGATTTGATCGGGGCAGCGACACACCGAAGCCCTTCGATCCGTTCGCCATCGTCGAACGCGAAGCCACGCTCCCGGATATCCTCGAGTCTGGCCGTGAGCGCTCCTCGATCGGTGACCGTATTCGAGGTCACTTCGGGGAGTCCGTACTCGTCGAGGATGGCCTCCCGTTCCGATTCGTCCATGTAAGCGAGAATCGCTTTGCCGACCGCTGTCGAGTGCAAGAACACGTGCGTTCCTACGTGAGAGTCCGTCGTAACCGCCTGTTTCGACCGGGCCTGATAGAGGTAGACGCCTTTGCCACCCTCTTCGACGACGATCTTGGCCGTTTCCCCCGTCTCTCTCGCGAGTTCGTCTATTTCGTCTTTCGCCATCCGGTAGAGGGGATGTTTGACCCTGGCGTGACCGCCCAGCTGGAGGGCTCGAAGGCCGACGGTGTAGAACCCGTCCTCGTTGATCAGGTATCCCTCGCTCGTCAGCGTCCGCAGGTGGCTGTGAATCGTGCTCTTCGACCGATCGAAGTGGGTGGCGAGTTCGGTCACGCCGGCCCCGTCTCGGCGACGAATCTCGTCCAGGATGTCGAGCGAAAGGTGCGTCGCTTGCACCTGGCCGCCGGGGGGGAGGGCTTCTTGGTTCATAGCGGGGAATGGGACTCGACCACAATAAACGTTCCTTACTGCCGAACACTTTCCGTGACGTTTCGTCATTTCAAACCCAATGTGTGCGAAACGGGCCCGTTCCGGGTCCGAGAGCTGTTCGTCGGGAAGTCCGTCGTGTCTGGCTCCGTGTTCGACGGGGCGAACGGACGCTAGTGGAGTCGACGTCACCGCTGGAATTGCGGTCCATCGATGGGATCGGGACCGTCGTCTCGGCTCGGCTACCCTCGAGTCGACGGTGGAAAACGGAGGTGGGTGCTACAACGCCGCGACGACTTCGATTTCGACGCCGATGTCGATCGGGAGGTCGGACACCTCGACCGCACACCGCGCCGGGAACGGTTCGGACATGTACTCGGCGTACACCTCGTTGACCGCGTCGTAGTTGTCCATGTCGGTGACGTACACGTTGGCCTTGATCACGTTGTCGAGTGACGCCCCTGCCGCCTCGAGGATGGCGCCGATGTTCTCGAGGGTCTGGGCCGTCTGGTCTCGAATGTCGTCGACCTCGACTTCCCTCGATTCGGGGTTCGCTGGCCCCTGTCCGGAGACGTAGACCGTGTCGCCGTGGACCATCGCTTGCGAGTACGGGCCGATACTGGCGGGCGCATCGTCGGTACTGACCTCTTTCATACGCTCTCGAGGACGGAGGCCCGATGAATAAATCCTCCTACTCGTCTCTCGTCTCTCGTCTTCCGTTTCTCCCCTCTCGCCTCTCAGCCATCGACTCTCGACTCTCGCCTCGAGTGGTAGTCGGTCCCCGCGCTACTCGCCATCACCGCTGACGTGTCCGCTTCTGGAAACGACGGCTACTGGTAGCCCTACGTCACCGACGTTCAGATGAGCCGAAGAGTTAAGCCGAATCGATCCATCGAACCAGACCGATGACGAAGGTCAGCGTCGACACGATGACGTACGAGGAGGCCGTCGACCGACTCCCCAACGACCCCGTCCCCGAGTTCTGGGTCGGAAGCCTCGAGGCGCTCGAGGATCGGTTGCGATCACTCGAGCGCGGGTCGATCGAAGAACTCCCCGACTCGGCCGGTGGCCGACCGATTCGATTGGTTACCTATGGGGCGTTCGAGGAACTCGAGTCGCGGGCGAATTTCAACTCGGCGGTCGCCTCCCGGGATCCGACGAACTACGCCGACAGAGAACGGCGCGAGAAGCCGGCCGTCTGCTTCGTCGGTCCCGTCCACGGCCACGAGGTCGAGGGACTGACCGGACTCTGTAACCTGCTGTCGATCCTCGAGACAGGTCAGGATATTCGGGGACGAGCACAGCCGACCCTCCGCGACCTCGCCGACGAATGCCGGGTCGTGATCCTCCCGTGTGGGAACCCCGACGGACTCGCTCGATTCGAACCGGACTCGCTACAGGGACTCACGCTGGCCGACCTCGAGTTCTGGGGACAGGGAACCTGGGCCGACGACCGCCTCATCGGGTGGCCCGACGCGAAACAGCAACACCCGATGACGGGCGACGACGTCGGCTTCCTCGGGTGTTACTTCAACGACGACGGGGTCAACCCGATGCACGACGAACCCTTCGATCCGATGGGGGTCGAAGCGCCAGCGATTCTCGACGTCGTTCGACGGGAGGCGCCGGACGTGACGGTGTCGCTCCACAGTCACGGTTACCCGCCGACGCTACACCGGCCGCAGTTCGTCCCCCTGCACAAACAGGCGGACTCGCGATCGATTCACCGGACGTACAATACGCTCCTCGCGGACCTCGACGTTCCCCGGCTGTACCTCCACGACGTCACCGGCGAATCCGGGCGGCCGGGGCCGAACTTCAATCTCGTGAGCGCGGCGTACCACGTCAGCGGCACGACCGGCGTACTCCACGAGTGTCCCCACGGCCTCTCCGGCGACGACGTGTTTCAGATCAGCCACGAGGGCATCCTGGACGTGCAACTCGCGTTCTACGAGGCGGTCTTTCGGCACGCGGTCGAACCGGCCGAGCCAGCCGGATCGTAGATGTGAACAGTCAGTATCGAGCGCCTCGAAGCGGAGCGCTCCAATTCGACTGAAGGAACGGCGAGTCTCGCTTGCGTCACTCCGCCATCGTGACGACGTAGCCGTCGAAGTTGAGGATGACCGACTGGGCCGTGTCCCCGAACAGCGCCTTACCGGTCGGGCTTCGTTTGCGTCCCAGGAGGAAGACGTAATCGCAGTCGTTCGCCGCCGCGACGTCGAGAATCGCGTCGGCCTGGTCGTTATCGTCTTCTACGTACTTCCCGACCGCTTCCGCCTCGAGAGCAAGGTCGGAGAGGAGGTCATTGATCGCCGTCTGGGCAACTTTCTCTGCGTATTCTTCGGGATCCGGTTCGAAACCCGACCGTTCGACTCGGTCGATCGTGCCGAGTACGTCGACGTCCTTCTCGTACTCCGATTCGGTCACGACGGTCAGGACGAGCAACGGCGCGTCGGTTGCTGCCGCGAGTTCGCCGGCTTCACGGATGACCTCGACGACTGCGTCGCTCGAGTCCGTCACCACGAGTGGTCGTTCCATGCGGTCACATTGCCCATTACGTACTAATCACTTGTGGCGGGGACGAAACATGTTCGGCCCTCGATCCCACTCGAGACGTTATTGCCTCCCTGTTAGTGGTGGTCGGTAAGTTTATGGTCGAACTCGCGGTCTCTCTGGACGAAGCGAGACCCACTGACACACAGAGTTATGAGTGACGGAAATTCGATTTCATCGACGATAACGACCGAAGCACAGCTAGAGGATCTCCTCTCTGAACCCTACCCCGAGGACGTCGAATTCGCGGAACAACTCGAGGGCGATATCATGGTTCTCGGTGCGGGCGGGAAGATGGGGCCGACGCTCATCAGGCGAATGCTCAGAGCAATCGGCGAGGCGGGATCCGATTCGACCGTGTACGCCGTCTCGCGGTACTCCGATTCCGCTGTCGAGGAGAGACTCCAGTCGTGGGGCGCCGAGACGATCCGGGCGGACCTCCTCGAGGAGGGCGCGCTCGAGTCGCTGCCGAACTGCGAGAACGTCATCTACCTGGTGGGCATGAAGTTCGGTACGACCGGCCAGGAGCCCAAAACCTGGGCGATCAACGCCTACCTCCCCGGCCGCGTCGCGAGCCGGTTCGCGGATTCGCGGATCACCGCGCTCTCGACGGGCAACGTCTACCCGCCGGTACCGGTCGACTCCGGCGGCTCGGTCGAGACGGACGAGACGGGGCCGGTGGGCGAGTACGCCCAGTCGTGTCTGGGACGCGAACGCGTCTTCCAGCACTTCTCGAAGGAGAACGGGACGCCCACGTGTCTCCTCCGGCTCAATTACGCCGTCGAGTTGCGCTACGGCGTGTTACTCGACCTCGCGAAGCGAGTGTACGCCGAAGACCCGGTTCCGCTCGAGATGGGCCACGTCAACGTGATCTGGCAGGGTGACGCCAACTCCGTCTGCTTCCGCTCCCTGGACCTGGCGGATTCACCGGCCGACATTCTGAACGTCACCGGGCCGAACGTCCTCTCGGTGCGCGACCTCGCCGAACAGTTCGCCGACGAATTCGGCTGCGACGTGACGTTCCAGGGCGAGGAGAAGGAGACGGCGTTACTCAACGACGCGAGTCGATGCCAGAAGCAGTTCGCGGTTCCGAAGATGCCGGTCGACGACGTCGTCGAACTCGTTGCCTCGTGGGTCGAACAGGACGGTCCCACCCTCGGCAAACCCACGAAGTTCCACGTCCGGGACGGCGAGTTCTGATCCGTAGACCGGATCCGATCCGGAACCGCTGTCTCGAGTGAAACAGTCCAACCCCTCGCAATACTCTCGAGCACCGAAAACGTGTAGTCGTTCGCGTCGGTACTGACGAGTGGATGGCCGACACCTATCTGAACTTCGTCGACGGGACGTGGACCGAAGCGTCTACCAGCGAAACGTTCGAAAACACGAATCCGGCCGACGTGAACGACACGATCGGCGTCTTTCAACGATCAGACGCCGAAGACGCCGAACGAGCGATTGACGCGGCCAATGCGGCCAAAGACGAGTGGGCCGCTACGCCGGGCCCCGGGCGCGGGCGCATCCTCCGAGAGACGTCGAAACGGCTCGCAGATCGCAAGGACGAGGCGACGACGGCGCTCGTCAGGGAAGAAGGAAAGACTGAGCCCGAGGCGGCGGGCGAGGTCCAGCGAGCGATCGACATCTTCGCCTACTACGGCGAGAAGGCCGCCGATATCGGGGGCACGGTGAAGTCCTCGAGCAGTCAGGACACCCGTCTGTACTCAGTCGACGAACCGCTGGGCGTCGCGGCGTTGATCACGCCGTGGAACTACCCGATCGCGATCCCGGCCTGGAAACTCGCACCGGCGCTGGCCGCCGGCAACGCCGTCGTCTTCAAACCCGCCTCGCTCGCTCCCAACGTCGCGAGGATCCTCGTCGAGTGCCTCGAGGACGCCGGACTGCCGGACGGCGTCGTCAATTACGTCACCGGTCCCGGGAGCGCGGTCGGCTCGACGTTCGCGACCCACGAGGACGTCGACGCCGTCTCGTTCACCGGCAGCGCGAAGGTCGGCGACACGGTGCATCAGCAGGCGACCGAGGACCAGAAGCGCGTCCAGCTCGAGATGGGTGGCAAGAACCCGGTCGTCGTCACCGCCAGCGCCGACGTCGAGGAGGCCGCCGACATCGCCGCCGGCGGTGCGTTCGGGGTAACCGGCCAGGCCTGCACCGCGACCTCGCGGGCGATCGTTCACGAGTCGCTCTACGACGAGTTCGTGGAAGCCCTCGTCGACCGGGCGGAATCGCTAACGGTCGGCGACGGTCTCGACGGAGCGGACGTCGGACCGCACGTGAGCGAGAGCGAACTCGAGAGCACCCTCGAGTACGTCGACGTCGGGACGAGAGAGGGCGCGACCCTCGAGACGGGCGGGGAGCGCCTCACCGAGGGCGACCACGCGAACGGCTACTACGTCGAGCCAACGGTGTTCTCCGACGTCGCACCCGAGATGCGGATCGCCCAGGAGGAGATTTTCGGCCCCGTTCTCGGCGTTATCCCGGCGGCGACGTACGACGAGGCCGTCGAGATCGCCAACGACGTCGAGTACGGCCTGTCGGCCAGCATCGTCACGAACGATCTCCGCGAGTCGAACGCGTTCGTCGACGACGTCGAGGCGGGCGTCGTCAAGGTGAATCAGCAGACGACGGGGCTGGAACTCCACGTCCCCTTCGGCGGCATGAAAGCGTCCTCGAGCGAAACCTATCGCGAGCAGGGCGACGCCGGTCTCGACTTCTTCACCATCAGCAAGACGGTGTACGTGGGCTATTGAGGGCTGAAACCCGATCACACGTCTCGATTGACTGATCCCGTCGTCTTCGTTTTGGACGAGTCTCGAGAGAGTGTGAGCCGTCTCAGCGAGGAGGTACACGCAATCCAGTGGGACGCTCCGGTCAGCAGCCGTCGTCCACGGTCTCTGCTCGAGCACATCTGTCCGCGAACGTGGCGCTTCCACGTGCGAGCGACGCGAGGGGCTTCTCGGTGAGGCCGTTCTCGCAGATGAGCCACTCGGTGCCCACCGACGCCGCTGCTGACGCGCAGGCGTCGACGTTGACGACACCGTCCCCGACGTCGACGTGGAGCAGGGACTCGTCCCCCGGTACCGTGTCCGTGAGGTGAACGAGCGGTGCCTTCCCGCCGTACACTCCAGCAACTCGAGGGGATCGTAGCCGGCGTGAGCCGCGAGGCCGACGTCCGGTTCGAATCCGAAGCGCCCGTCGGCGCAATCGGCGAACCGCTCGAAAGCGACCCTCCCGTCGACGACGTCGAACTCGAACGTGTGGTTGTGATAGAGCAGGTCGAGGTCGTGTACGTCGAGTTCGACGGCGACGTCGGCGAGGCGACCGGCGGCCGCTTCGATCCCTTCGACCGACTGGAAGGCACGTGCGTCGTACGACGGAACGACGACCCTGGAAACGTCGACCGACTCGCACGCGCTCACGACGTCGTCGAACTCGTCTTCGATCCGGTCGACGTCGACGTGTACACCGGCGACAGCGAGGTCCGTCTCGACGAGTGCGTCCACCGTTCGTTCGAGGGCCGATTCGTCCGCGAAGGAGTCGAAGTGAGCGTCGTAGAGTTCGACGCCCTCGAAGGTGGTGTCAGCCACGCGCGAGAGCGTCTCCCGGATCGGCTCCTCGAGGCCTCGCAGCGTGTACAGCTGTATCGCCGTGCGTACCATACTCCGAAGATGTCGAGGTGGGGTAAAAAGTACTGTTGCACGGCCCCATCTCTGTCGAGAGTGCTCTCTTGTGCGTTCGACCCACTGACCGAACGTCGTGGTACCGGTCGCGTCGAAACGAGTCGCGGCCCGTCCTCGAGTTACTCGTCGACGGCCTCTCGATGGTGGACTCGAGGCGTGAGTCGACAATCAGCTGTCCGAACTGCAGTCGTCCGGATTTCCGATATCGTCTGGCCCGGCATCCGTCGGGACGAGTTCCCCGTCCTCGACGAACCCTTCCGGTCTACCCGCAAGCTGGTCGATCATCGCGATTCGGGCGCGCTCGAGATCGCTCGCGTGTTCGGCCTCGCTCGAGAGGTCGCGCTCCTCGCCCGGATCGTGTGCGAGGTCGAAGAGCAGTTCGCTGTCGGTTACGGGGTTCCAGACGTACTTGAACCGACCGTCGACCAAGTACTGGGTGCCGTTCTCCGGATCGTAGCTCCCGGCGGCGTGCTCGCCGTGGTACCACTCGCGCCAGTCCTCGCGGTCGGGGTCGCGAACGAGGTCGAGCAGGTTTCGTCCCTCGACGGCGTCCGGAACGTCGACGTCGGCGACCGATAGGAGCGTCGGCATCACGTCCTCGAGTCCGACGGGCCGGTCGATGAGCCGCTCCTGTGGGAGCCCCATCGAGTCGGGGAACCGCAGCAGGAGTGGGACGCGAGCCGAGCCCTCGTAAGCGTAGGTCTTTCGCCACATGTGGTGATCGCCGAGCATCTCGCCGTGATCGGAGCAGAACACGACGAACGTGTTGTCGCGTTCGCCAATCAGACGGAGTTTTTCGAGGACGCGTTTGATCTGATGATCGATGTGGGTAATGAGACCGTAGTAGGCCGCCCGCGCCCGGTGGACGACCATCGGCGGAAGGTCGGCGACCCAGGCGCTGATCCCCGGATAGTCGGGTATCTTCTCGCCGTGTTCGTCGTCGACCCAGTCGCCCATGTACGGCTCCGGGGTATCGCGGTCGACGTACATGTCCCAGTACACCTGCGGCGGATCGAACGGCGTGTGCGGGCGGACGTAAGACAGGTTGAGGAAGAACGGGCGGGAGTCATCCCGCTGATCGAGGAATTCGATCGCTCGCCTGGTCGTCCAGTTCGTCGGGTGCTGGTACTCCTCGAGGTGCCACGGCCGCGAATCCCAGGAGTTTCGCCCGAGTCCGTGGGCAAGCTCGTCGCACTGACCGTCGGTCTCTTGTTCGAGCCAGCGAGCGTAGTCGTCGTCGGGGTGGGCGTGAAGCGCCTCGTGCTGGTCCATGCTCTCGAAGCCGACGTGATTGCGAATCGGGAGCGAGTGGATCTTGCCGGCGAGCTTGGTCTGGTAGCCCGCGTCGCGAAGCTCCTGGGGGAGCGTGTGTTCGAACTCCCACGGCGTCGTTACCCATCCGGGCGCACCGTTGGTGTACGGCGTCTGCCCGGTAAGCAGTGATCGGCGTGCGGGGATGCACGATGGAGCGGGCGTATACGCCCGGGTAAACATCGCCCCCTTCCGGACGAAACTGTCGATGTTCGGTGTGTGGAGGAGCGATCGGCCGTCGGCATCGGTCGGCGCGTGCGGATCCGCACCGATACAGTCGCCTCGCTGCTGATCGGTAACGATACACAGGATGTTCGGGCGCTCCGACATACTGCACGTCACTGACGGGGGCACCATAAGTTTACGTCCCCCTTCAGACCTTTCCGACGGACATTTGGGGCGTTTCCGACTCGTGCGTACGCCACTGCGACGTACGCATCTCGAGAATTCTCGACGGAGAACGGCTGGAACCGGACCGACCGTCTCTGACGCCGGCCCACGGTCGTCCTGACGGCGTCGTTCGGTGTGTCGACTCGATTCTCGACCGAGCGGTTCGGACCATGGGTCGACTCGCGTGCGAGGGTCTATTATCGGTGGTGCGGTTCGCTCGACTTCAAAAGCGGTTATCTCCTCTTCATTCGAGTCGCCGCTCGAGTGGCGACCACCAGTAGGTGCTCACGAGACTACTCGAGGACGGAGCTTCCGAACTGTCCGGAACGGAACTGACCCAGTATAGTAGTCGTCGAGACGATTTAGCCACCTGTTGCAGGCAGTCGGTCGGAACCAGCCGTTCCGGCCCTCCAGTCGCGACTGGGGTGCAACGACGTTCAACGCCTGCTATAGTTGAACGCGGTAGCAGACTGTTAGGCCTCGCTCGGGTTCGTGTCTTCGTCTTCGTTCACCCTCGTCAAACGGTGCTGGACGTAGAACCGGAAGTAGATCGTCCAGATCAGGGCGAACACGAACATGATTCCGAAGAACGGTGGTCCCTCGACGTCGTACGTCATCACCACGAATCCGCCGCTGATCAGGACGCCGAGGTTGTACATGAACATGGCTCCGTCAGCTATCGTGAGCTTCATGGGCTACCTAGTCCGGAAGCCCGTAAAAATGAGGGGGTTCGTCGAGCCTGCACGCTCTGACGGAGAGCCCCGACCGGTCGAGAATCTCTCGGGTCCTCCCGGTGTGATTGCCCTCGAGGGGCGAAGGCGATCACAGCGACGTCAGATTGATCTCGATGACGTTGACGCTCCGCCTGATCAATTCCGAGAGGTCGCCACGAAGCCGACCTTCGCCCATTCGGCTGGCCGGTCCGATGACGCTCAACGCGCCCAGCACCGTCCCCGACTGGTCCGTGACCGGCGCACCGACGCCGACGAGCCCCTGTATCGTTTCCCCTTCGTTGTACGCGATGCCGCGTTCTCTCACCGCCTCGAGTGTCTCGAAGAGATCGTCGGTATCGGTGATCGTTCGGTCCGTCTGCTCGGACAGTCCTCGTTCCTCGACGATTGCCTCGACGCGTCCTTCGGGAAGGTGAGCGAGGATCGCTTTGCCGACGGCCGTGTGGTGGAGTTCGCTCCGGTAGCCGACGTGCAGCGGCGTCTGTACCGCCCGTTCGCCGTACGCGACGTGGAGGCAGACGCCGACGCCGTGTTCTTCGACGGTGAACAGCGCCGTCTCGCCGCTTCGTTCTGCCAGTTTATCGACCTCCGTTCGCGCGACATCGAGCGTCGAAACCCGCGATTTGGCCCGGTGGGCGACGTCGAGAAAGCAGAGACCGAGGTGGTACGTTTCTTCGGCATCCTTGATCACGTAGTCGTTCGCCTCGAGCGTCGCGAGGTGATTGTGGACGGTCCCCTTCGTAACGTCGAGCTCCCTGGCGATTTCCGTGACTCCCGCGCCGCCGTTCTCGCGGAGAACCTCGACGATGTCCAGGGTCGTCTGCACCGCCTGGATTCGTTTTTTCTCGTTCGAGTCCTCCCGACGCTGGGGCATGTTCTCGCGATACGTTCCTGATTCCCTTAACTGTTCAGTCCTGGTAAACCAGACGGTTACTCGAGACTCGAAACTCGAGGCTCGAGATTCAAGACCGTACGCTTCGCTTCGACGACGAGTGAGTCGAAAACCGAAAACCGAAAACCGACAACCGACAATCGAATTCGAAATACTGGAAATCGGAAACTGGAACCGGAACCGCCTCACTACGGCCGGAGAACCGCCTTGACGACGCCATCGCGCCGTTCACGAACGGTCTCGAGCGCCGTCTCGAACTCCTCGAGTGGGAACTCGTGTGTGACGACGCCGTCGATCGTCAGGTCGTCGCGCCGGAACAGTTCGATCACCTCGTCGACCGCGTGGGAGGCGGTCACGCCACCGACGACGGTCAGTTCCTTCGCGACGATCTGGTCCGGGTCGAGTTCCTTTCGCTGGCCGAAGACGCCAGTCAGGACGATCTTCCCCTGCTTGGCCGCGCTCTGGACGCACGTGTCGAGGACGTCGCCAGCCCCGGCGGCCTCGACGCAGACGTCGACGCCCTTCCCGTCCGTATGCTCCATGATCGCCTCGACGGGGTCCTCCTCGTAGACGTTGACCGTGCGCGTCGCTCCGAGGCGTTTCCCAGCCTCGAGTCGTGCCTCGCGCGTGCCCGTCAGGACGACGTCCTTCACGCCCTGTGCTCGCAGGAGTTGCACGCCGTAGAGACCGAGCGACCCCGGTCCGAGGACGGCGGCGGAATCGGTGAACGACGTCTGAACGCGCTGGAGGGCGTGGAGCGTACATCCCGCCGAGTCGATCTGGCTCGCCTCGACGTCGGAGACGTCGTCCGGGAGCGGCGTCAACGTGTACGCCGGCCAGGCGGCGTACTTTCGATAGCCGCCGTCGACCGTGAACCCGATCTCCTGCAGGTCCGTACACTGGTAGTACCGACCGTCCCGACACGCCTCGCAGGTTCCACAGTAAACGAACCCGTGGAGCGCGACTCGTTGTCCGACCTCGAGGTGGTCGACGCCCTCGCCGAGTTCGACGACCTCTCCGGCGACCTCGTGGCCGAGCACGACCGGGTAATCGGTCCACGGCGGCCCCTCTCCCTCGATGAGGCCGACGTCGCTGCCACAAATTCCGATCGCACTGACGCGAACCAGCGCCTCGCCGGGTGCTGGTTCGGGAACGTCGCGTTCTTCGGCCCATACGTCACCGGTTCCGTCGGTGACGACCGCCTGTTGTCCCTCCGTTCGATCGACGTTCATGTCGTCGACTTCACCTCATTACCGTGTTCGCTCGCGTCCATTGTCGCCGCGTGAACGACGTCCGAAACGGCCGTTTCGAACGACGGCCGAAGCGAGTCATCCGATCGACGTTTGCCACCGGAAAGCCGGCTACTGCCGGCAGTCCTGGTGATCGAACCGATCACTCCTGAAGCGCTGCTCGTGTGAATTACTTCCATAGTCCCGCTCAATCTGGTGGTGACGCTCGACGTCGATAATACTACCGATGCTCCTACTCCCTTTCGGCGTGGTGGTTCGCCTCGTGAACCATTTCGAGCCGTGCGTTGTTCACAGAAAGCCAGCCCAACCGCAGGCTGACCGGGCTGAACCGAGCGAGGACGAGAGAACGGACGCGCTCACGGTCTGTGCCGGCTTCGGATCTCGAGACTCGCGCGTAGCGTCAGTAGTAAGGCTGGTAATCCTCGAGGAACGCCCGCCCGTCTACGTCGTAGGCCGCTAACGAGTCGGACGTCGGCGTGATCGTTCGACCCGTTTCGAGTGCGGCGTTCGCCCCGAGCAAGAGGGTCGCAGCGTCGAGCATCCGTTCGTCAGTCGCGTCACGCGTCCCAGCTACGGCCTCGAGGAACGCGTTCAGATAGCCCCGATACATCGCCTCGAGGTCGCCGTCGCTGGTTCCGACCTCTCGGACCACCGTCTCGTCGCCGACGCCGACGAACGTGAACGTTTCACGGTCGCTCGCCCCGTCGAGACGAACGGTCGCGTGCGAGCCATCGACGAAGATGACGTCGACCGATCGGCCCGGGCTATCAGCAGGGCTGACACTTGCCCACCGATGGCCGACGAGAACACGGATCGCGTCGACGACGTGACAGCCGTAGTAGAACGGATCACCGTATCCAGCGCCGTAGAACAGTCGACCGTTGCCGGCAACCCGAACCGAGCGAAGGGAAGGGTGATACGGTACCGCGGAGCCGCCGAACAGAGTCGTGTCGTCGGCGGCCGACTTGATCGCTCGAACGTCCTCGAGCGATCCAGCGATCGGCTTGTCGATGGCCGTCGGAACGGCGTCCCGTAGAAAGGGGACGGCGAGGTCGCGGTGCGTGGTCCAGTCCACGGTCAGAATCATGACCGCGTCGACGTCGTCGGCCATCTCGAGCGGTTCGTCGTACAACGTCGCTCCGTTTCGTTCACTGTAGGCTCGAGCGTACGCTCGATCGCGAACGGCTCCCCCGTCCCAGACGCCGGCGATCGAGGTTTCGGGGTGATTTCGTATCGCCATCGCGTACGACTCGGCGTGGCTCGTATCTAACCCGACGATGCCGATTTCGACCATTACCGGACACTGACGGTTCGTCGGCTTAAATTGCTCACGAAGAGGGACACGGTGTCGAGTGAGCAGAGAGTATTTGTATAGCTCAATGTAGTTTATCAAGCCGTGATTTATATACTAACTCAGTCGAATTGCGTCTGCTCACGGGGGAGTGCGAGCGAAGCGTTCTCGAGCGCAAGCGTCATCGGGCAATTCGAAACCAGACTGTTGGCGAGAACAACGACGTTTACCTCTCCTTCGCTGGGACCGACCGGGCGTCGATCTGGCGATCTCCGGGCGTCCGAAGTTGTTGATCTTCGAAGACTGGCTCATTGGAGAGTCGAAACGCTGTCTCGAGGCCAACTATCACTCGGACGCTATCACGAACGGCCCGCTTTCCCATGGTTCAGCCTGCTTCGGCGTAGACGTACGTTCACCAGAATCTCTGTAACTTACCGTTCGATACGATATCGGGAGATGTCGTTTCAAGTCCGGGGGAACGTGGCGACCAATGGGGACCACCTGTATCGCCACCCACTATGTGCGTTCCACTGTGCGAGATGCGCACGCAACCCTTCCAGGATTCCGCATCACTCGAGTGACGTCCACATTACTGTCGGGGCCGTGGACTCGAACGATGCCGAGCTCCCCTCCTCGGACCGCAACACACCAAGTTGGGGTACTACCCGACCTGGGGTCCCAACAGTTCCTGAAGCACTATACGCAGCGAAGGTGCCTATGTTACCTTACTAATCTGCCCACCCTGAGCCATCTTAGTGACCTGGCCACCCTTCCTTTGACAAGCTACCTGAGCCAGCTACCTCAGGTAACCCCCCGTAGGTGCCCACCCTGACTATTCAGCCTGGCTGGCCCAAACTACCTATTCCAACTATTATTCCTTCTCAGCCCATTGCACCTGTCCAGGCCATACTGACTATCTGATCTATTGCACCCATTCAGCCTATTGTACCTACTCAACCTCGGGAAGGTCCCTACGGTAGTTTTAAGCCGACCACGTGAGAGGATGCAACCGACAAACGTGATAGTTCAGAAACGAAGAATAGGCACAATAGGTGACTATTCCACTATCCAATTCGAGGCACGGAGGGGAGCGCATGAGTGACGCAGAACCGACTCGCGCAGTGAGCGTCGTCATCCTGAAAGGCGGCGTCGGGAAATCGACGATCTCGATGAATCTCGCGCGCCAACTGACCGAACGCGGGCGAGTCCTGTTCGCCGATCTGGATCCGAACGGTCACGCGACCAACGGCCTCGGATTCGGAGACGCCTATCGCGACGACCTCACGCTCGGCGACGTGATCCTCGATCAGGGAGACGCGACCGCCGGCGACCTCATCGTCGAGACGCCGTTCGGATTCGACCTCCTCCCGTCGTCGAACACGCTCGAGGATGTCGAAAAGGATCTGGCTGGGGCCCTCCAGGGGTCGGCCCGGGTCAAAACCAAGATCGTCGATCCGCTTCTCGGCGAGCGCTACGACTACATCGTGTTCGACTGCCCCGCGTATCCGGGTATGCTCAACAACAACGCGCTGGTCGCCACGCAAAACGTCATCATCCCGCTCGAGCCCGGCTCGAGTTCGATCGGCGGGTACAAACGAACGATGGATCGGCTCATCAAACCGGCGCGGGAGTACATCGACATCGAGGTTCTGGCGCTGGTTCCGAACAAGCTCCGCGAACGGATCGACCAGCGGACCGAGGATCGCGAACTCCTCGAGAACCTGAACACTGCCGAGGCAACCCAGGGGAAGATCCCGAACTTTGCCCGGATTACGTCGGCGGAGTTCGACGCAATTGACGACGGCGAGATGAAACCGCCCAAACCAGGCGTCCGATACAGCGCAGCACTCTCGAAGTCGCTCAAGGCCCACCAGCCGCTTCTCGATTACGACCCGGAGAATAGTCAGGTCGAGAACTTCGAGGAGCTCGCGTCGATCGTTGCGAACGGGGGTGTCGAACGGTGAGCGGCGAGAACCCGTTCGACGACCTCGGCGGGCTCGAGGCCGAGGAGACGGATGCGGCGGACGAACAGTCCGAACCGACGACCGAAGCCGTTTCGCAACCCTCGTCCGACCCGCCGGCGACCGATCGAGTGCAGTCGGATGCGTCGAAACAGGAGGAGACGAGCACGGGCGCGGATGAGAATACAAACGCCGAGACGGATGCGGACCTCTCGGGACCGTCGTTCGAATACGCGGAAGTCCAGCAACGACCACTGTACGTCCGTGAGCGCACGTGGGAAGAATTCGAGGACGCGGTCGGAATCTCCGTAGTTCCCGAATTGCGACGGGAGGGCGTTCGGGACGAAGCGAAACGCGAGATTCACGACGCCGTTATCTCTCTCGCGGTGGAAGAACCGGAGCGACTGGTCGAACTCATCCTCGAGCGCCGCCGAGACTGAATTTCGCCGAGTCTCGTTCGATTCGCTAGTCGTCTTAGCGGCTCGAGACAGCGTTCGTCCCAGGAAACTGTTCGCATCGAGCCAGGGTTCAGAGAACGTGAGGTCCTGTCAGTCGTAACGGGATGGTACTCTCTCGCCTACCTCCCTCTTTGCTAGACTAATCGGGAGTGAAATAGTTCGGTGTCGAGCGCAGGCACGTCTGTTCCGCTAGAGCATCGAATAGTGGGTAGACGTCACTGGCAACGTCCCCGCAGCACACAGTCCGTTCGATAGAGGTACGATTGGATTCGTCGAGACGTAAGATGGTGTGAATACAAGCTATATCCCGCATTGATGGCGCTTGCAACGTTCGAAGTCCTGGTCGAGAACGCTCGAGATGCAACGGCCCGGTCGCCACTACTCTCGCGACCCCCAATTCAATTACATCGCACATCTCGCCGAGAGTTTCGGCTCCGATACGAGTGTAAGTAAAATCATTTTTCTGGTAGTTTATCGAAATTCTAATCTTTTGAATAGGTATACGAGAACCGTAGTGAGCGCATCTCACACATCGAAGTACGTCTAGTGAATGAGATTCGAACGGAGCCCGTCGCTACTCGAGGGGCGCTGAGCTATCGGACGTGGACGCGCGTTACGTGTCCGCCACACCCACACTGCTCGACGTACTCCCAGTCGACGTCGGCGTCGCCGTCGAATCTTGTCTCGAGCGTCTCGTACAGGTACGATCGGGGTGACCGTGGGCGCCGTGGGTCACGAGGTTGACGTGGTGGCCAGCGGTCGTGTGTTCGACCGCCTCGAGAGCCTGTCGCCGGACCAGATCGGTGTCCTCGCCGTGGGCGGGTTTCTCGAGGTTGGCCGACCAGGAGTTGTCGTGGACGCGGTCGGTGATCGGTTGGGCGTCGTGGTCGTGGTCGTGTTCGTGTTCGTGTTCGTGGTCGTGTTCGTGGTCGTAGTCTCCACCGGAATCGTTCTGGTGACCATGATCGGTACCGCTTGTGGTGGTCATACTCGTAACTAGTGCCTCGAGCGTGAAGACATCGGCCCCGAATATATTCGCACGCCTCGATTCGGACTCAGGCGTGTTCGATCCGGACCTCCCACTCGTCCGCAGCAACCTCGGTCGTCTCGTGGGTGAATCCCTTACCCTCGAGGACGCCGTAGAGCGGGGCTGGTTCGAAGCTATTGATCAACAGGAGCGTCTCGCCATCCTCGAGTGCCTCTAGTTCGCTCATGATGTCGCTGAACGGTTCGCCGTCGATCCCCCGGGCGTCGAGAACGCGGTCTGTGTCGGTATCGTCGCTCGTCATCGGTCTACTGTACGAAAACCACTGTGGTAGGGGTTTCGGCGATCATATTCCCCTCGTCCCGGTTCAGCAACCGCCCTCGTCGTCGTCATCGTCCACTGTCCGAATATGTTCGACGGTAGCTACTGGGCGCGTCCCCACCCATTTGAGATATGCCACGCGCAACGCTCCAGATCGCGATTCCCGAGGCGATGTGGATCGCTCGCCTCTCACGAACCGACCTGCTCGAGGAGGTTCGCATCCTCTCGGCGATCCCGAGCGGCGCCCGCGGGACCGCCGTCGTCGAGCTCACGGCACACGATCCGTCGTCGACGATCGACGCGATTCGCGACGTCGAAACCGTCGCCGACGTCGAGGTGCTGCAACTCGAGGACGACCGAGCCTTGCTCCAGCTCGAGACGCAACTCCCGGTGTTACTCAACGCCGCCCGCGAATCGGGCGTGCCGATCGGCATGCCGTTCACGATTCGAGACGGGACGGCGACCTGGGAGATCACGACCTCCCACGACCGGCTCTCGGAACTGGGAGCACAACTGGAGGCGTTCGGCGTCGAGTACGCCGTCGACTCGATTACGCCGGATATCGACACGTCTCAACTGTTGACTGACCAGCAGTTTCGCGTGATGGAGACGGCACTCGAAGCGGGGTACTACGACACGCCCCGGACCTGTACGCAGTACGAACTCGCCGACGCCGTCGGCGTGGCTCGCTCGACGTGCAGCGAGGTCCTTCACCGGGCCGAGGAACGGATCGTCAAGGCGTTCATGGACGTGAACACCGATCCAGATCCAATCGAGGCCTAACAGCAGAACATAAACGGGTTCATCAACGCGACGCGATCACCCTCTTCTAGTCGCGTCTGGAATCCCTCGTTGTGTTCGTTGAATCGGCCGTTCACCAGAATGCGCGCGTACGCTCGCGTCTGCTCGCCTTCGGGATTCTTCCGCCAGGTGCCCGGTAGCTCTGCGGGTGCTGGAGCCCATCCCCTGGCCGTCGACTCGGCCTCCGTCTCGGCGATGAGGAGGTCAGCGACGTCGTGCTCCGCGAAGAACGCCTCAAGGAACTCCGCGAGCGTTGATCCTTCGAAGGTGAACGGGAAACGGTGTCGACCGACGGCGGTTCGAACGTGGCCGGTACAGGTGACTTCCACCGTCGTCGATTGCGTCGCCTCAGCGTGATCCTCGGCAGTCGTTCGTGTCGCCATACGTTCGATACGGTGGCCAGGAGCAAACGTCCGGCTCCGAATATGTTCGTCTCGAACGGCACCCACCGGTCACTTCCCTCGTCGCTCGAGGAACACCGAGAACACGACGAATGCGTACACTATCGAGCCAGCCAGGACGACGACGCGACCACCTCGCTCGACCACTGAAGCCGATCGGAGCAGACCGCCGACTTCGACGAGGAGACCGCCGGCGAGCAGTGCAATCGAGAGGCTGGCAGTCCGATCGTCGACGAGGGAGCTCGAGGCGACAGCCGGCGGGTAAAACTGGTACGTGACGCCGACGACAGTCAGCCCTAGCAGGCCGGCGAGCGCCAGCCGGTAGTGCGCGTCGAAGGGATTGCCGGGGATGCCGAACCAGTCGGTGGCAAAACTCAGCCCGAGAAGGGCCACACCGGCCCCGCTGAGGACACCGAGCGTGACGGCGTAAAACCCCACCCGACGACGGTCGCTCCGGGAGAACATGTCGACGTAGGCGAGCGCGAACCCGACCAGGGCGGTCGCCTCGAGCACTGCGCCGACGAGAAAGAGGGAGTCGCCGAGGAAGTCGCCCGCCAGGAGCGCCGGGCCGAGCGCGCCGACTGGTAGGACGAGGGCGACGAGCCACGTCCGGGGCGAGACGGCCAGAAATCGCGGGAGAAGGCGAAACCCCACGGCGAAGATTAACAGGGCGGCGCCGCCTGCCGCGAGGAGGTGCGTCACCGGCGGCCCGCCCGCGACGAGGGACTGGGTGAGCTCGAGCCACTCCAGGACGGGAATCGTCGCTCCCGCGAGGACGTAGAGGGCGACGACGGGGACGAACGCGTTCGCGTATCGGTCGACCCAGCGACGGTCGGCGTTCGCGTCTCCGGTCCCGGTTTCGCGCCCCGAGAGGTTGTCACGGATCGTCCACCCGATCGTGCCGACGAAGACCAGACACCCCGCAAGCCAGAGGGAGGCACCGATCCCGGTCAGCGTCTCACCCATCGCCGTGGACAGTGGATCGAGGCCGAGGTCGATACTGCCGCTCGAGGCCGCGCCGAGGGCCAGACAGGCCGTTCCGAGGGCGGCCAGCGGCAGGTGGACGGCGGGTGCCCTCGGGAACGCGAGCGTTCGATCGAAGTACGAGGGCAACAGCGTGTACCCCTTGCCAAAGACGACGTGGAAGACGAAGCCGTACAGCCCGAGCGCGACCCCGACGCGACGGCCCGAGCCAGCGACGGTTGCGAGCTGCCAGGCCACGAACCACACGATGCCGACCGCGACGAATCTACGCGCCCACCGGGCTTTGATCGCCGTGCTCATTGGTTTCCTTCACGAGATGGACGGTATAGAACCTTGACATCAGGTCGAACACGTTCGCCGAAATTGTTTGGACCGTCGTTCCGCCTTGGTGTCGGTATGGCGTCGACAGACGAAGATCGGTCGGTACCGGAGGCGGACTGTTCGTCCGAGGAGTGGTGGGCGTACGTCGAGGCAGTAGAACGAGAGCAGGTTGCAACCGCCCACCGGACGCTCGAACAGTGCGGGACGCTGACCGCGGCGCAGCGACGCGTCCTCGAGGAACTGGCGGCGATCCTGGTCGCTGCGCTCGCCCCTGCCGCCGGTTCGATTCGCCGTGGAGCGTCGTTCAGGAGAGACGAATGAGTGTGCGTCGGGCGTCCCGTCAGGCGGTCACTCGCCGTCTGCTGGAACCGTCCGTTTGTACCGCCGTAGCGTGGCGCCGTCTTCGTCGCGAAGTTCGACGGTGAACTGCTTCTGACCGACGACCGTCTCGAGGTCGGACCGTCGGATCTCGAAATCGTACGGCGGCTCTTCGACAGTCTCGATGCGTTCCCGACCAGAAGTGACGACCACGTGGTCGATCTCCGAAGGATCCGACAGCGAGCACTCGACGAGCTCGTCGACGACGGTGCACTCGAGGTCGGGGTCAACGTCCGGGCTTTCCGTTCCGTCGTCGACGAGCGTTCCGAAGTCGAGCAGCATGGGGGACATTGGGACCATCCCGAGCACGAGGACGATCGTCAGGAAGATCGAAAGGTTGAGCATCGATCCTTTGCGAGCGATCGTTCGCGTCAGGGGGTGGCTCGCCGTACGGCGGAGCCGGATCACCCACGGGAGCAAGGCCAGGTGCGTCAGCGGCCCCCAGACGATGAGCGCGAATCCGTAGGCCGCGACGAAATACAGGAACGACCAGGAAGGGCGATACGAGAGCAACAGATTCGAGGCCGACCAGCAGAAGAAGCCGAAAAACAGCAGGCCGACGCTCTTCAACACTCGCCAGATGGGGGTGTTGGCGTAGTAAACGCTCAGGACGTCGTTCCAGGTCCGTCTGCACAGACCGCTGGCGAACGAGAATACGGATGAAGACGTATGGTCGATCATTGTTGGATGTCGTGGTGTTGTGGCAGTGGTTGAGAGACGAAGGCAAGTGGAACGGCTACAGGCCGATCTTCCAGAGTTGGCTGAGCAGGTACCAGTTGAGGAGGTACGTGATCACGAACGCCGTCAGGAAGACGAGACACAGGACGAACGTCCCGCGCATCTCGTAATGGTGAACGGATTCGCCGCCATCGGCTGCGAGGCCACCGTCGGGCGTGATGTCGTCGTTGTCGCCGGGCTCGATGCGCTTGCCGAACAGGACCGAGCCGACGGCGAGCACCAGAAACAGGACGCCACCGGCGATCGCCAGCAGGGCGAACACGCCGAAGACGCTGAATAGCGGCCCCGCCGCGCTCAGGCTGAAGTCGGTCCCGGGGATATTCTCGACGACCTCGGTCGTCCGACGGGGGACGCCGTAGAGGATCCCGACGTACATCAACATCAGCGTCCCGATCGCCATCGCGCCAGAGTAGAGGTACGGCTGGAGCGAGGCCAGTTTCGGCGAGATGAACTGGCGCATGAACAGCGTCCGGATGACGAAGTACGTCAGCCCCATGAAGGCGAGCGTCGTGCCGAGGACGACGGTCGCGTGGAAGTGACCGACCGTGGCGAGCGTGTTGTGCCAGGTCATGTTGAGCTGGAGCTGCCCCATGATGACGCCGGTGATCCCCCCGAGGAACCCGAACAGGATGATCGAGAAGATCGTCGCCGAGAACATCGGGTTGCGCCAGGGCGCGCCGGTGAGCCAGCCGAACAGCCCGCCACCCAGTCCGCGCCTGCGTCGTCCGGCCTCGATACCCGCGGGAATCGCGAAGGCGTGAATCAGGCTGGCGAACGTCGCTCCGTAGAACGCGTAGGAGGTGTTGAAGATGCGCCACCCGGTCGAGACCGCGGGATCGGACAGCAGGTGGTGAGCGGCCCCCAGGTTGATGAAGAACAGGTACAGGATGAACGCTGTCCGCGAGACCTTCTCGCTGACGACCTCGGCTCCCCCGACGACGTGGGTCAGGAAGTACCAGACGGCGATCATCGCCACGAGGTTAATCTGCTGCGTCCCGTGGCCGGCGATCCAGTACAACTGACGGTAGATCGCGGCATCGACCGAGGCGATAATCTCCATTCGCCAGAGGAACGCGTAGCTGAACGCGGCGAGACCGCCGAGGATCGCCTCGACGGCGATGACAGCGGTGGTGAACGCCGCGAACGTCACGAGCGGGAGCGTCTGGCCCGCGTTCTCGCGCTTCTCGACCCAGAGCGTAGCGAAGAACGGGAGGGCCGCGACGGTCGCCCCCAGCAGGAAGACGATCGCACCCACGTAGAAGACCGGCTCTGACGGGTTGGGGACGTACGCCGTCAGCAACGGCGCTTCGTTCGGCGCGCTCGTCGTCCAGATGCCGTAGTTGACCGCCACCGCGCCGAGCACCATCGTCACCCAGCCGACTTTGGCGAGGATCGGGATCGACAGTCGACGACCCAGAACCATCGGCCCGCCCACGTAGAGGATGGCGATCTCCATGAAGATCATCCAGAAGATCAGCAGGTTCCACGCGTGCATGCTCAGGTGCGTGTAGAAGTCGCCTGCCTCGAGCAACCCGACGAACTCCCAGCGCGTCATCGCCACAGTGAAGGCGAAGATGCCGCCCACGAGCAGCGCGACGATCGCCGTCAACGCGAAGAGTTTGGTGGGATTTTCGGCGGAGCGATGAATCCGTAGCCCCGTCACCGAGCACGTTCGAAAGCCGTCGGGACCGTAGTCGTTGTCGAAGAGATCCAGCATCTATTCCCCCTCCGTAACGACGATCGTTCCGTGCATGGTTCGGTGTCCCTGGCCACAGAACTCGTTACAGATGATGTGGTAGGTGCCCGGCTCGTCGAACTCCATCGGCACGACCCACTCGTAGCCTGGCAACACCTGCAGGTTGATCTGCTTGCTCAGGTTCGCTTCGGGCCGCAGCGAAAAACCGTGCTGGACGTCGTAGGAAGTGAGATGGATGTCATACTCCACCCCGGTCTCGAGGACGACCGGCGCGCCGTCCCACATGAATCGCATGCCAGCCAGGTACACGTCCGTCCCGTCGGGGACGAGACCGTCCTCGGTCTCTTCGGCCGCGTCTTCGTAGGTGGCCATCTTCTCGCGGAACTCCTCGGCTGACACCTTGTAGGTCTCGCCGGTCGGGTTCTGGTCGCCCGTTCGCGTCCAGACGCTCATCCAGCCGAACAGGATGATCGACCAGATTCCGCCGAGTCCGAGCCAGACCGTCTCGCGTCGGTTGATCTTTTGATCCCACCAGTTGCCCTCGGGCGGTTTGATTGGTGACGTCATGGTTCACCCCAGCGGAACCGAAAAGACGTCGATTGCCCCCCAGATCACGTACACGAACAGGAAAAACGCGAACGCGAGGATGGCGAGCACCCATATTCGATCGTACACCCGCTGCATGAACGGTATCTCGTCAGCTGACTGTGTCGTCATTCGAATCTCCCTGTCGGTCATTTGGATAACGGTTCCATGGGCGTTCTCACGCACATGTTCGCACCCGTTCCCGGCCGCTGGGAGACGATTCACGCTCTTTCGGTCACTGATAGCGACTCGAGAGGCGGTCGGAAATACGTCGGCCGTGACTCGATAGATAGAGAGAGCGAGTCTGGCTCTCAGCAAGCTACAATTCTTCATTCGTTCGGGACAGCTAAGTGGATTGAGGAGATTCGAACCACAGTCGTTCCGTTTTGGTGATCCCCTCCCCCTGGTTCAAACTGCCTGACGAAACGGACTGCGCCTCACGGTTTTGACCGGGCAAAAATAGTGAGCCGGGGCAGATTTGAACCTCGTCGAGACGTGCTCGCTTCGCTGCGCGCGCCTCGTCTGGTTCAAATCTACCGTAACAATTTTCGAGCGACGTGTTCGTCGCTGCGCTCCTCACAATTTGTCGCTCGAGAATGGGTTGGGGCAGATTTGAACTGCCGACTTCCTCCGTGTGAAGGAGGTATCATAACCGAACTAGATCACCAACCCTCAACCGAGGGTATCCGCGGGCGAAACTTAAGCGTTCCTTTCACGGACGGCTCAATACGTCGGAGTCTCTTCGCCCTCCCCGTCGCGCTGATTGACCACTCGAGCCAGCGTAAACAATCCGTCCGACAGCCGATTCAGGTATTGCACCGCGTTTTCGTTGACGGCATCTGGCTCAGCGTCCGCCAGCGCCACTGCTCGTCGTTCGGCACGTCGACAGACCGCTCGAGCGTGGTGTAACCTGGCGCCCGACTCCCCGCCGGAAGGGAGGATGAACGATTGAAGGGGCTCGAGGTCCTCGTCGTGGTCGTCGATCCACGTTTCGACCCGCTCGACGTGCTCAGCGGTGATTACCGGGTCGTCGTCGCCGGGATCGGGATTCGCGAAATCGGCCTGGACGACGTGGAGGTGATTCTGGACCGTCCGCAATTGCTCGTCGACGTCCGCGTGTCCCGTCGGTCGGATCGTCCCCAGAAGCGCGTTGAGTTCGTCGACCGTTCCATAGGATTCGATCCGCGGATCCGTCTTCGACACGCGCGTCATGTCCCGCAGGTCCGTACCGCCGTCGTCGCCGCGTCCGGTGTAAATCGGCATCGTACGCGAGCAAACGGCCGGCTACGTCTTAGTTTCCCCGCCGAACGCTGCCTCGAGATGCGGTTCGACTCGTTTGACGAGCGTACTGCGAGCTATCGCCGCGTTCTACACCGTCGCCGACGAGGGCCTCGACCGGGAACTTGAGTCCGCGGGATGCAGGAAACGAGAGTCACGCACCAAATTCCATATACCACTATGTCGTTCATGTACGGATCGAGAGCGAATCGTACATCGGCGAATCAGTACGTTAAACTCGTTCGAGGCGTAATCGGCGAGCATGACGATGGAACTCGAGGCCGAGTGTCCCGACTGCGGTGAACAGACGTTCTACCGGGCGGCGAGTACGACCGTGCATCTCGGCGAGAAGGTGAAGTGGCACTGCCCGGACTGCTCGTACGGGTTCGTTCAGATCGACGGCATCGACTCGAGTGCGGTATAGACGGCGTACGAAACGTAATTCTCGCGAACGGAACCCGACAGCTCCGTTCTGTGAGAGTTCAGCGTCGAATTGGGTACACCGAACGAGTGCGAGGGTCCTTGCCGTTCTGGACGACGATCCATCGGACGGTGGGAGTGTGACCTGCGACAGCCGGAATGCTCGGCAATTCTGGTGACGGGGCTATTTCCGAACCGCTAGCTTCACGATACCGCCTGAACCCACTGCGAAACCGGGTGTTTCCAGTGAATAATCGAGCAATCTACCTCGAGAGTCGGCCACGGAAATCGTCGAGGACGACTGGAACGCCCAAGTCTTGCCCTGCGCTCTTCGACGGCTGCGAAAACGAGTAATCGTCCGTACGCGTTAGTTCAACGACCCACATCAATAAACTACATTTCGCGATATGTATTGCTGCCAGGGTCACCGATCGACGGTCGTTCCCCACTGGCTCCAGGCGAAGACGAGCACGAGGACGACGCCGAGGACCAGGAACAGCGACCAGTGGACGAACGGCGAGTTTCCGAGCCATCCGGGAAGCGTGATGAGACCGGTCGCCTGCATCGCTCCGAACGCGATCAGGCTAATCCCGACGATGGAAATGAGACCGACTGCGATCGTCTCCTTGATCATCCAGTAACTCTCTCGAGCCTCCTGCTCGCTATCGGTGACCGGCTCATCGATCGCGTCCGCGTCGGGTTCGTTTCCCAGGAGTCGGGCGTCCTCGTTGATCTCCTCCTGGTCAGTGCCAGGGGTGTCCGACCCAGAGTCAGGAGTGTCCGACCCGGAATTATCGGTGTCGCTCACGGGAGACTAATTGCTTCCAAAACCGGTAGCCGTTGTACTTGCACTTACAAGCGCTCGAGGCCCACAGCCCGCTCAGCGGCCGTGTACGTACTCGATACGGGGACAGGCGTCCCGTTGAGAAAACAATTTCTGTGGGCCGCGAGCCCCGTTCCGACCGACCTGTCATTGAAGACGGCAATACTGGCCACTCTGCGCAGGGTAATGCCTCGAGCCACGCTGTGTCATCGTATGAGCGACGACCGAGACCGATCGTTCGCCACGAACTCCGTCCACGCCGGACAAGAGCCAGACCCTGCGACGGGTGCGCGAGCCCCGCCGCTGTACCAGACGACGTCGTACGTCTTCGACGACGCCGACGACGCCGCCTCGCAGTTCGCCCTCGAGGAACCGGGATACATCTACTCGCGGTTGATGAACCCGACCCTCGAGACGCTCCAGGAGCGACTGGCCGCACTCGAGGGCGGGGTCGGCGCCGCGGTGACGAGTTCAGGGATGGCCGCGTTCGACCTCACGACGTTCCTCCTCGCCAGTGCCGGGGACAACATCGTGAGCGCCTCCTCGCTGTACGGCGGCACCTACACCTACCTGACCCACTCCGTCGAGCGCCGCGGGATCACGACGCGATTCGTCGACACGCTCGACTACGACGCCTACGCGGAGGCGATCGACGAGGAGACCGCCTTCGTCCACCTCGAGACGATCGGCAATCCAGCCCTCGACACGCCCGACCTCGAGCGCGTCGCGGAAATCGCTCACGACAACGGCGCCCCGCTGGTCGTCGACAACACGTTCGCGACCCCGGCGCTCTGTCGCCCGCTCGAGCACGGCGCCGACATCGTCTGGAACTCGACGACGAAGTGGCTCCACGGGTCGGGGACGACCGTCGGGGGTGTCGTCGTCGACGGCGGGTCGTTCCCGTGGGCCGACTATCCCGAGAAGTACCCCGAACTCGCGGCGGACAACCCGGCCTACCACGGCGTCAACTTCGCGGAGACCTTCGGCGAGGCGGCGTTCACCTACGCGGCCATCGCTCGCGGCCTGCGCGACCTGGGTAACCAGCAGTCGCCCTTCGACGCCTGGCAGACGATCCAGGGCCTCGAGACCCTTCCCCTCCGGATGGAACGCCACTGCGAGAACGCGCTGGCCGTCGCGGAATTCCTCGAGGACCACGAGGCCGTCTCCTGGGTGAACTACCCGGGCCTCGAGTCACACGAGACCCACGAGAACGCGAGCCGCTACCTCGAAGGCGGCTACGGCGGCATGATAACCTTCGGTCTCGAGGCGGGCTACGAGGCCGCCAGGGAGACCGTCGAGTCGACCGAACTGGCGAGCCTGCTCGCCAACGTCGGCGACGCAAAGACGTTGATCATCCACCCGGCGAGTACGACCCACCAGCAACTGAGCGCCGAGGAGAAGGAGGCCTCGGGCGTCACCGACGACCTCGTTCGGCTCTCGGTCGGCATCGAGGACCCCGGCAATATCATCGCGGATCTCGAGGCGGCCATCGAGGCGGCGACCTCGAGCTAAGCCGCTCGCAACGGTTCGGACTGACGCACTTTTTTAGGGCGACGCTGCGTCGTAACCCATATGAGCGACGTCCAGGTGCTGGCAGTCTGTGGCAGCCTCCGCGAGGAGAGCTACACGCGAATCGCCCTCGAGCGGGCGCTCGAGGCGTCGGCCGACGCGGGCGCGGAGACGGGGTTAGTCGACCTTCGAGAGTACGACCTCCCCCTGTACGACGCCGACGTCGACCGCGAGGATGCGGGTGACGCAGCGACAGTCGCCGCGCGCGTTCGGGACGCGGACGCCGTGCTCCTCGGCTCGCCGATGTACCACGGCTCGTACTCCTCGCCCCTCAAAACGGCCCTCGACTACTGCGGATTCGACGAGTTCGAGGACAAGACCGTGGGGCTGGTGGGGGTCGCCGGCGGCTCATTTCCGGTGACGACGCTCGAGCACCTGCGATCCGTCTGTCGAGCGCTCAATGCGTGGGTGCTCCCCCACCAGGTGGCCGTACCGCGCGCTCACACCGCGATCCAGGACGGGTCGTTTGTCGATGACTCGCTCGAAGAGCGCGTCGCGACCCTCGGTGTTCGCGCGGTACAGTACGCGACGATCGAACCCGATCCGGGAACGTTCGAGGGCGATCAGAACGTCGGCGCCTGACCACGGATCGGAATTCCAGGCGATCACGGCTCGAGCGCGAACTGAAATCGCCGCTGGTGAGCGAGGAACGCGAACGCGCCGAAGACGAGAAAGCCCAACTGGTAGGCCTCGATGCGGAAGACGACGGTGGTCGCCCCGAACGCGACTGGCTCCGTGAGGATCGTCCAGTTCGTCAACCAGGCCGACGCGAGCAGGGTCGTCGCGCCGACCGCGATCAGCGCTCCCGAGAGCACCGACGTGACTCGACAGCGTCGCGATTCTGGGAGCTGGAACACGCGCCGCTCGAGGTGGAGTTGGACGGCTACGACGCCGGCGAGGAGTGGTCCGGCGACGAGGAGCCCCTCGGGATTCCCGGTTCGTTCGGCGACGAGCACCCAGGCGGGCCAGGCAGCGACGAAGAGGAGCGCCGCTCCGATTCGGCGCGGCGTGAGCAAGGCGTACATCGGGGTCGTCGTCGCACCGAATACGCCCGTTCGGAGCAACGCCCCGCAGAAGAGGATGCCCAGCCCGGCGAGGGCGGTCGATGGCGTTCGCGATTCGACGACGATCAACGTGAACCAGAGCCCGACGGCAGCGGTGTCGAGTGTCGCGGCACTGCCCGCCGCCGTGAGGCCGACGAGTCGGCGGCGGGTGTGGCGGCTGAAGCGTCCTGGCTGGCGGATGACGCTCATACCGGCGACATGGACCGGATCGGTTTCGTTATGGGATGCGTTCTGCGAACCGGCACGACCGAACGCCGGCTGAACGGAATTGGAAACCGATTTAACCTCGGCTTTCCCCGCTTTCATCCGATGCACGCGATCACGAAGAGTGGCTGGATCGAAGTCGTGACGGGGAGTATGTTCTCCGGAAAGACCGAGGAACTGCTTCGACGGCTCCGCCGGGCCGAGATCGCGGGCCAGGAGGTCGCGGTGTTCACGCCGGCGCTCGACGACCGTTACGGCGAGGACTTCGTCGGCTCCCACGACGGACGGCGCTGGGAGGCGACCGCCATCGATCCGGACAGCGACCTCGAGCGCGTGTTCGACGGCCTCAACGGCGAGGAGGTCGTCGCCTTCGACGAAGCCAACTTCTTCACGGAGTCGCTCGTCGACGTCTGTGAACGACTGGCCGACGACGGCCGGCGCGTCATCGTCAGCGGGACGGACCAGACGTTCCGCGGCGAACCGTTTCACCCGCTTCCACAGCTGATCGCCTGCGCCGAGTACGTCGAGAAGTTCCGGGCCATCTGCGCCCGCTGTGGTGAGCCGGCTACGCGCAATCAACGGCTCGTTAACGGCGAGCCAGCCCACGTGGACGATCCGACGATCCTCGTCGGCGCGGACGAGTCCTACGAGGCCCGCTGTCGACACTGCCACACGCTCCGGCGCGACTGACTGACGAACCGAGATCGGCGGAGCCGAAACCAAAACCGTTCCCGATGACCCAGTGGATCGAGGACCCCCACGGCGGACGCGAGCGCGGCCCGAGAGGGCTCGCTCGCGCGTGGGTCGAGGTGCTGGTCCGGCCTCGAAACTTCTTTCGGGTGGGGGTCGCGCCGGGGGATCAGGCGCCCGGCTTGCTCTTCGGGATGACGATGGTACTGATCGCCGCGACCTCCCACTATTTACTGGTCCCCGACAACTTCCCGTCGATCCCCGTCTCGCCTATCCTCGAGGGGGTGTTCTGGATTAGCCTGCTCGTGTTGTTCGTCGCCCCGTTCGGGCTGCACATGATTTCGGCCGTCCAGACGCTCTTGCTCCTGGTGGTCGTCGACGACCGCGCCGGCATCAGCCAGACCGTGCAGGTGATCGCGTACGCGACGGCCCCGTGTCTCGTCGCCGGGGTTCCCGCGCCCGCGATCCGGCTCGCGGCCTGCCTGTACGGGGCCGTTCTCCTGTGGATCGGCCTCCAGGTCGTCCACCGAACCTCGTTCGTTCGCGCCGGCGTCGCCGGTGTAATTCCCGCGGCGCTCGTCTTCGGGTACGGGTTCGGTGGATTCGGCGCGCTCGAGGCCCTCGGTATTGCGACCCCGTTTTGAGGTGCGTCTCGCGAGCGATCGTTCGATTGCTCGAGCGTCGCATCGTCGAATTGTCGGCTCGAGTCCGTCAAAGACTCCAGTACGCGTATTTTGCGTCCATGGGTTCCGTAGGGACGTCCTACCACTCCACTGAGTGGCGGCCCAAATTGAAACATTGCACAGAACTATTTATCGGGATGTGGATGGTCGAACTATGTCCGAAAAAGAAACGCCCCTCTCGGAGCGCGTCGTCAAAGAAGCGATCGGCGCCGGCATGGACTCACCGATGCGAGACTCGATCCTCGAGGCTGTCGAGGAAGCCGACGGCGGCAGTTCGTCGTCGAAGCGAATGGTTCCGGCGGCGGGACTCTTGCTCGGCGCCGGTGCAGCCGTAGGCTACCTCCTCGGTCGCTCGGAAATCCCCGATTCGGAGATGCGAGACGAGGTGAAAGAGGAACTTTCCGACATCGATATCCCGGACGCCCAGCTGGACTCGGTGACGGAGCCGGATACTGACGAATCGAAATCCACAGAATCGTCCGACGGATCCCGTGGCTGGCTCTCGAAACTCGTGGTACTCGGGGTCACCGTCGCCGCGGCGCTGGCCTGGCGGCGTCGCCGAGCCGCGGAAGACGAGTGGGAACCGATCGAGGAGTTCGAACCGGCTACCGACGCGGTATCGATGGACGCCTCGGAGGAAGGCGAAGACGAAGAGGCGGCAGAATCCGAAGACGAGGACGAGGACGAAGCTGAAGCCGAAGACGAAGAGTAATCGAACCCAGCGACCGTCCCCGCCTTCTCGAATCGTTTCTGACCGTTCGGCCCGTGATCGCGGAGTGGAAACGCTCCACAGACGGATATGGCGTCGAGGGAGTTGGCACCCAGAACCCATTACTTCAAAATATATAGTCTCGCGACAGTCAACTCGACCGGGAATCGAGCCCTGCCGCGTCACGCCCTCGAGTTGGATCTTATTGTTCCGGATCTCACCGTTCCACCTCGGTGTCGGCCGACGGAAATCGCCTGCCCCGCCAACATCGGGTAAGAAGACCTAAGGGGGCCACGGAGACACAGACACACGATGGAGACGACCCACCGCGTCGTGACCGGCGACGCCCGCGACCTCGCTGCCGTCGCGGACGAGTCAGTCGATCTCGTCGTGACGTCGCCGCCCTATCCGATGATCGAGATGTGGGACGACCTCTTCGCCGAACTCGACCCGACCGTCGGCGACGCCCTCGAGCGAGGGGATGGTCGGGAGGCGTTCGAGGCGATGCACGTCCAGCTGGATCGGGTCTGGGACGAACTCGAGCGCGTGCTCGTCGACGGCGGCATCGCCTGTATCAACGTCGGGGACGCGACCCGGACGCTCGACGACAGCTTCCGGGTCTACTCGAACCACGCCCGCGTGCTCGAGGCGTTCGAGGCCCGCGGGTTCGACCCCCTCCCCGATATCCTCTGGCGCAAGCCCGCCAACAGCGCCGCGAAGTTCATGGGCAGCGGGATGATTCCCCCGAACGCCTACGTCACCCTCGAGCACGAGTACATCCTCGTCTTTCGGAAGGGTGACTCCCGGCGGTCGTTCCCGCCGGGCGACGACGACCGCTACGAGGCGGCTTACTTCTGGGAGGAGCGAAACCGCTGGTTCACGGACCTCTGGTCGGACGTGACCGGCGAACTGCAGACACTCGACTCGCCGAACGACGACCTGCGCGAGCGCTCGGCGGCGTTCCCCCTCGAAATTCCCTACCGACTGTGCTGTATGTACTCGACTTACGGCGACACCGTCCTGGATCCCTTCTGGGGCACGGGGACGACGTCGCTGGCGGCAATGTGTGCCGGCCGTCACTCGATCGGCTACGAACTCGAGGCGGCGTTCGTCTCGGCCTTCGATGACCGCGTGCAGGAGGTCCAGGATCGTTCCCGATCGATCGGCGAACGACGACTCGAGCGCCACCGGGCATTCGTCGACCGAGAACGCCAGCGGACGGACGGGCCGAGTCTCGACTACGATGCCGACCACTACGAGACGCCCGTCGTCACGCGTATGGAGTCGGGGATACGTCTTTACGAGGTGGTCGACGTCCAGGGTTCCGATGCGGGTGACGGAGAGGCCACCGGTGATGGCGACGCCGATAACGTAGGGTATCGACTGACCCACGCGCCGCTCGAGTGACGAGAACCGACGAGTGGCTGATCCGTTCACACGTATACCGACGGGTAGCCGACCGGCTGCACGCAGGTCGAGTCGACCTGCGTGCGATCACGTTCCAATTATGCGTGTTCCAACTACGCCCGCAGCCTGGCGACCGTCTCGTCCTCGCTCTCGTCTAACTCGACGAGTCCGTCGTCAGCCAGATCCGACAACAGTCCCTCGAGCCACTCGCGCCCGTGCTCGCCGACGGGGGTGTAATCGACGCGGATTCGCGGCCCGAGCGTGTCGAGGGCCAGTTCGTCGTACTCTCGGAGCGTCCGGACGATCCGCCCGCGGAACTGGCGGCGGCTGCCCTCGAACGTGGACTGCGTCGGCACGTCGGGTGCCGAGAAGTCTCCCGTCGCGTAGGCACTGCAGTGCTCGCGCCAGGGACAGCCAGCCTCGTCGCACCTGGGCCGCTGGGTGCAGGCAACTGCGCCGAGTTCCATGATCGCGTTGTTCCAGACGCGCGAGCGACCCTCGGGCATGAGCCGATTGGCCGCCGTCTCGAACGCCGCGTCGTCGTCCGGCACGTCGAACGCGCGGTAGCAGACGCGCTTGACGTTCGTGTCGACGACGGCGTCGCCGGCGTTGAACGCGAAACTCGCGACGGCGTTGGCCGTGTAGGGGCCGACGCCCATCAGTTCCTGGAGGCCCTCGGGCGTCTCCGGGAAGGCGCCGTCGAGCTCGTCTTCGATCTGGGTCGCGGCCTCGTGGAGGTACTTCGCCCGATTGTTGTACCCGAGGCTGTGGCTCGACCAGAAGCCGACGACGGCCGAACGGTCGGCCGCAGCGAGCGCTTCCGTCGTCGGCCACCGCTCGAGGAACGCGTCCCAGGCGTCGACGACGCGATCCAGCTGGGTCTGCTGGCTCATCACCTCGCTCACGAGAATCTCGTACGGATCGTCGGTCTCGCGCCAGGGGTAGTCCCGATGGTCGGCCTCGTACCAGGCGATCAGCCCCTCCTGGACGTCCTCGAGGTTGTCTCCGTCCGGAAGAGCGGTCGACTCGCGCGACCCTCCTTCGCCATCGGTCGATCCAGCGTCCTCGCTCATTGTCCTGGCTTGCGAACCGACGACCTTACGGCTAGCGATTCCTTCGCTCACGGCGAGCGCGAAAGGTCTATCAATCGTCCTCGAGTTGGGAATGCCATGAGCCTCGACGCGCTGACCGACGAAGTAGAAGCGACCTACGCCGACCTGGGCGAGGAGTGCACCGTGGCCCTCGACCGCGAGACCCGGAACGAGTTGGCCCTGCTGGCGACGGCGCTCGAGCCCGAATCGACCGACGAGCTCCTCCGCCGGGCGGTTCACATGCTCTTCCAGACGACGGTCGACACGGGCAAACTCGACTTCCAGCTTCGGTCGGGGTACGACGTGACCTACGACGAGTACCTCTCGGGGATGACCTACGACGAGATGACGGGCGCGAACGACTACCCGCAACTGGACGACGAACGGCGCTACCAGTTTTGACCCTCCGCCGCCGACAGGGTTTTGGCCACTCGTATCACAATCTGTGACATGGATACCGGATCCGTCGAGGACGGTCCAGCCCCCAGCGACGCGTTCCAGGCGCTCGGAAACGAGATCCGGATGCGTACCGTCCGTACCCTGCTCGCGGACGGCCCGTGCACGTTCTCGGAACTGTTCGAGGCGAGCGGCACCGACACGTCGGCGGGGTTCGCCTACCACCTCCGACAGCTAACCGGCGAGTTCGTCCGACAGCGCGAGGACGACCGGTACGAACTCACCTATGCTGGCCGCGAAGTCGGCCGGGCGGTCCAGGCGGGCACCTACACCGACAGCGTGGATCACGAATCGATCTCCCTTCCCGAGCCCTGCCCGTTCTGCGAGGAGACCGAACTGGTCGCGACCGTCACCGACAACGTCTCTCGAGTGGCGTGCCGGTCCTGCGATGCACCCATTCTGGAACTGTCGTTCCCACCGAGCGGGTACGCGACCCGCGGTTCGGACTCGATACCGACAGCGCTCGACGCCTACCATCGGCACCGCATTCGGACGTTCGCCGACGGCGTCTGCCCCGATTGCGGCGGGGCGACGACGGTGGATGTCGAACCAGTGGTCGGGACGACAGACGAAGAGGCCGACGGTCCAGACCGCGTCCAACTGGCCTTCGATTGTGAGGCTTGCGGAGCGTCGCTTCGCTGCCCGGTCACCCTCGCAGTCCTCGAGCACCCAGCGGTCGTCTCGTTCTACCACGAACACGACAGCGACGTCCGGGAGCGCTCGCTCTGGAACGTCGGTCGCGAGTGGCGCGAACGCGTCGTCTCGAGCGATCCGTGGTGTCTCCTCGTGCGTACGCGACTCGAAGACGAGACGTTGCTGCTCTACGTTAGCGGAGACGGGACCGTCGTGGATAGCCGCCGACGGCCGATTACCGACGACGACGCCAGGTCCGATGCCGGTTCCGTCGCGGATGCGAACGAACCATCGACGGCCGAGGACGACGAGAGGCAACCTGCGCTCGAGACTGACTCGAGCGACGAGAGCGCGACTGTCTGATCGGCCCTCGACAGTACGTTCTTCGGCCATTGAAACCCTCGATGAATGAGAGGTCTCTGTGACCGTGCTGAATACAGAGCGTTAATGTGGCACTCGATAGAGTTGTAATCAGCGGAGAGTCAAACGCTCAGAACAGGGCAAGCAGGTAACGCAAGACAGTTTCCAATTGTCCATAAATCTAAACCAATCGAATGACTATTCGGGTTCAATTTCAAGTGGTAGATGATGGAAGGGACCAAACGTGTCGAGCGTGAGTTGAGTAGGTTTCGAGAGCAGTACGACGAGTATTCGATAGAGACAGTCGAGAGAGAAGTAGCGGCTGAGAACTTCAAACTCGCAATGAAAGACGCTGGGAAGGTAGTTGACGTGAGAGTGTGGGTAGAGCGAGGTGGAGAGGTTCTATTGATTCGCGACAGAAACGCACCAGCGGATTGGACAGAACCAGGCGGGACACCAGAATCAGATGAGGATTACGAAGATACCGCTCGTCGTGAGACGAGTGAAGAAACAGGTGTTGTCTGTGAGATTACTGACCTTCGGGGCGTGGTTCGTCATATTATTCGAAACGAAGACGAGCCCGAGTCTGCTGTCCAGATGATTCAAGCCTTCTTTCGGGCAGAATCGCCTAGCGGGACTATCGAGGTACAGAACGAAGAAGTGTGTGAAGGCCGTTGGTGGTCGACAGTTCCCGATGCCTTCCACTCAGATTTCGGTGTACCAGACACATTTTCCGGCTAACAAAGCGACTGGCGCTCAATAGACAGATCTACTGATCAGCTGATTCAGCACAGCCCGGGTGGAAGAAGCGAAGTTGGTTTGCTGCACCCATGCTCTGAACCTCGCACTACGTTACTGTCTGTTTCTATGAGTTTAACAGACTCCAGCTTTCGAATTTTTGATATCTATGGAGGCGATTTGGCTTTGACCGGTGAGGGCTTGATATCGGCCAGCACTCTCCGTGATCCTGAGGGCGTGATCGACTTACGTGAGCCCGGCGTCCACCAAAGCCTGTGCACACCGCTGTGAATCGAACCGATCGATTCCACTCGAGTCGATTACACCGATGTCGACCGACCCACCGGACCACTCCTCGCCTCGAGCATCCGCGAGCGCCTGGAGCGCGATCCGAACGCCGTCGTCGCTGCCTATTTCGCTCTCGTACGTGGCCTCGAGCGTCGCCCGAATCGCCTCGCTGTCGCCGCCGATCGCCGTCGCTCGCCAGCGCCGGGTTAGCCCGGAGGGGTCGAGTTCGTAGAGCCGCGGCTCCGGGTCGACCCCGCCGAGCAGGAGCGCGGTCCCGAACGGTCGGGTACCGCCCGACTGGGTCGTCTCCTGGACGTGGTCGGCCACGGCAGTCGCGACCGGTTCGACACCCGGCGCCTCCCCGTACCGGAGTCGCTCCTCCTGGGCGTACCGGCGAGCGTAATCCACGAGGCGGCGCGCGTCGGCGACGTGGCCCGCGCTCGCGGCGGCCAGTCGCCCGTCCAGGTCGTGGAGTTTCTCGACGCTGTCGGTCGCGAGCAAGGGCGAGGGCGTTCGGCTGTCGGCGACGAACACGACGCCGTCGGTCGTTTCCACCCCGACGACAGGACTCCCTCGAGCGACGGCCTCGCGGGCGTACTCGACCTGGTAGAGTCGGCCGTCCGGCGAGAAGATCGACGTCCCGCGGTCGTAGGCCTGCTGGTTCGACTGCATCAGCTCGCCCTCCGCTGATCGACGGTCACGCCATCGGCCGTAATCGTCGCGGTGGTCACCCCATCACCGCTCGCGGTGTCGCGCTCGCTCGCGGCCTCGACGGCGGCGACCGCGGCGTCCGTCGCCGTATCGAGTGCGGGCGCCTGGTCGTCCTCGAGTCGCCCCTCGAGCACGCCATAAGCGACCTGCATGCCGCTCCCGCCGGCCGCGTAGCGGTCTTCCACGACGCTCCCGCCACCGTCGAGTTCGTAGACGTGGCCGCCCGTCTCGTCGACGCCACAGAGGAGCGGGGCGACGGGGAGACCGCGGACGAGGGCTCCCGCCGTTCGTGCGAGTGCGGGCAGGCTCATCGATTCACCTCGGCGGGATTCGTAGAGTCCGGCCTCCGCACGTAGCCGCCTGATGACGTCCTGTGCCGGGCCGACGGATCCCGAAATCGCCATCGCTGCGGTCGGGTGAACCGCTGAGATCTTTCGAACGTTCTTGTTGGCGGTGAAGCGTCCGCCGAGGCTCATTCGCTGGTCGGCGGCCATCACGACGCTCTCTACCGCCTTGATTCCGATGATCGTCGTTCCGGTCGAGAACTCGAGGTCGTGCGAGTCGCCGTCTCCAGTCGCTGGTGCGTGCTGTGCGAATGGTTCGGTTCGGTAGCCCGGACTCGAGGTTTGCTCGCCGAACTCGAGTCCCATCTGCAAGTCGTTGCCCGGCCGCGAGTCGTTGCCCGGCCGCGAGTCGTGGTTGCTGTTGTATCGCATCATCACTCGAGTAGACGCGGTCCGTCGGAATATATGTTAGCTAAAATATATTTTAGCCAGTCGAGTCGCAGGCCGTCAGGCGGTCGTTGCCGACTGCGTCGCGACGTCGTCGATCGCCTCGAGCAGGAGCCGCGAGCCGAGATCGATTTCGCGCTCGGTGACGTCGAGCGGCGGCAGGATTCGCAGCGTCTTGTGTCCACAGCCGAGTGTGAGCAACCCACGCTTCATCGCCGCCTCGACGACGGCCTCGCGGCGCTCCTTGGTGTCGAACTCGAGTGCGAGCATCAGGCCACGGCCTCGTACGTCGGTGACTCCCTCGACGTCGCGTTCGGCGAGGATCGAGCGGAACTGCTCGCCGCGTTCGCGCACGTTCTCGAGCAAGTTCTGCTCGCGAATCGCGTCGATGGTGAGCACTCCCTGGAGCGACGCGACGACGTCGCCGGCGCCCCACGTCGAGGAGATGCGGCCCGTCTCCTCGGGGAAAACGTCCGAACGGGAGATGGTCGCGCCGACGCGCAGCCCCTTCGCGCTGGTGATGACGTCCGGGGTGAGATCCAGGTGGTCGATCGCCCACATTTCGCCGCTCCGGCCGAGTCCGGACTGGATCTCGTCGGCGATGACCCGCAGACCGAACCGCTCCCGGAGGGCCTCGACGTCGCGGGCGAACTCGGGATGGGGAACGCGGTAGCCGCCCTCGCCCTGGACCGGCTCGAGGATGAGGTAGGCGACCTCGTCGGCATCGACGACGCCGCGGCCGGGATCGAGTTTGTCGGCGACGACGTTCCCTCCGGGTCCGTCCGTGAGCCAGTCGTTCTCGTAGTGCTCCTGGCTCGAGGGGTAAGGAACGCTGATGACGCCGGGTACCTCGGGGTACCCCTTCCGGTGGACGGCCTTCGACCGGTTCAGCGAGAGCGCGCCCAGGGTGCGCCCGTGGAACGCGCCGTCGAACGTGATTGCGCGGTGGCCGCCGCTTGCGTAACAGATCTTGATCGCGTTTTCGACCGCCTCGGCGCCGGAGTTCGAGAGGAACACCCGATCCATGTCATAGTGATCGGTGAGGTCGATCAGTCGATCCATCAGCTGAGAGGGTCCGGGAAAGTCCGGGTTCGAGGGGGAGCCACCGCCGCTCACGTAGAAGTCCTGGCCGGCGATTTTCGTCGGGTCGACGAGGTCGAACGCCTCCAGTTTCTCCTTCACCGCCGGATTGTTGTACCCGAGCGGGGCCGCCGCGACGTGACTCGTGAAGTCCATGAGGACGTTGCCGTCGACGTCGGTACAGAACGGGCCGATGGCGTCGGCCTGCGTGTCCCAGACGAAGTCGTAGACGTAGGTGCTCGGGGCGGCAAACTGGTGGTGGTACTCGGCCCACTCCGTCGCTCGTTTGCCCGGCATCGTCTCGACTCGCGGCTCGACCGTATCTCGGTCCATACCTGAGTTGCGCCGTCCGTTGATTAAAAATATTCGTTGTGGTTCGGGCAATACTCAGACGACGATGAGTGCGGTGGCGACGGCCCCGCCGGCCAGGAGCGCACCACTGGAAATCGCGACCTTGCGTTTGAACTCCCCATCCGAAGACGTCGCCGCGAGTAACGCCTTGACGACGATGCTCGAGACCGTCGCCAGCAAGATTGCGATGGTCGCCTCGGGGGCAGTGAGCGTCCCGCCGCGATAGAGAACGACGGCGGAGGTGGTTGCCCCCGCACTCGAGACGAGCCCGCTCGCGACGGCGGTGGCGTAAAAGCCGAGCGTGCCGAACCAGGTCTCCGCCAGCGAACCGAAGACGAGGACCGCGAAGAAGACGGCTCCGAACGCGAGGGCGTTCTTCAGCGAGAACGGGTTCTCGAGGTTCATTTCCGTGGATTCAGACCAGTCGGCGATGAGGAACGCGATGAGGAACGCGAGCACGATAACGGCGCCGAGCGGAACGACGGCCTGGAAGAGCGGCGGGACGGCGCTTCCTGCAGTGAACGCGACGGCGATCGCGAGATTTCGCACCGCCATCGCCGCGTTCGCGAGCAAGATTGCGGCGACCGCGTACGAGGCTGCCTCCGGGCGCTGTCGAACGTGGTCGAGCATCGTCCCGACGACGGCCGTCGAAGACGCCAGGCCACCGAAGAACCCGGTGACTGCAATGCCGCGGCCACCGTACGTCGAGACGATGGCGTAGTTGACGATCCCGATTCCGGCGACGGCGACGACCATGAGCCAGATGACCTGGGGCTCGAGCGGAATCGTCACCGTGCCGAGTTCGAGGTCGTAGTGGGCCGGCAAGATGGGGTAGATGACGAACGCGAGGATAGCGAACTCCGTCGTCGAGCGCATCTCCTCGCGCGAGAGTCCCCACGCGAACTCGTGGAGTTCGCGCTTGAGCACGAGCAAGAGCGAGGAGAGGACGGCGACGGTTACGCCCTCGATAGCGAATCCTGCCGCGACGAGCGAGCCGACGCCGTAGGCGACCAGCATCGAGACGGACGTCGTCAGCGAGAGGCCGGTGTCGTCCTCGCTCATCAACCCCTGGACGGCGAGCAATACGCCCTGGACGATGACGAGCAGCCCGCCGAGGAGCAACAGGCTCTCACCGACGTCGGCCTCGAGGACGAGAATCGTGAAAACCGCAGCGAGTAAGCTGATCAGTGAGAATGTCCGGATGCCGGCGGACTTCTGTGACCACTCGCGCTCGAGCCCCAGGAACATCCCGAGAGCGCCAGCGAGAGCGATTCGAACGACTGCCTCGTCGAGTGGGGCTTCGAGTATCTGTAACTGTATCTGCAGGGGAGCGTCAGGTAACATTGCGTCGTACACAAACCGGATTTCGGGCTAATCGAGTGCGATACCTGGAGAGAATGCGTCTCAGAGTTCGACGTACTGACCCTCCCAGTCCCGACGGGCCTCGAGTTCACGTCGACCGCGTCGAGTGAGCGTGTAGAAGTTGGTCCGTCGGTCTCGGCTCCCCTTCTCGACGAGTCCCTTGTCGACGAGCGTGTCGAGGTTGGGGTAGAGCCGGCCGTGGTGGATCTCCTTCTCGTAGTACTGCTCGAGTTCCTCCTTGATCGCGAGGCCGTGTGGCTCTTCTTCGCCGGCGATCACGTAGAGGAGGTCGCGCTGAAATCCTGTCAAGTCGTACATTGGGAACGTACCACTCGTACTTCTTGTCGAATTTTAATAAATATATCGGGTTGCAGTCGGAACACGGACGGAGTGTTCCGCCGAACACGCGGCTGGCGAGGCTTTCGAAACGTAAGGGCTTCGACCAGTATGGAACGTGTGACGCATAACGAAGTCCTCATGTCTACGATGATTTGTGTTCAGTCTGGAATTAATTGTGATCTGTGCGGCCCTCCGGTGCTCAACTCTATCGTCCGTCGTCGACTGTCGCCGGCTGTCGTATATGCCGATACGAAACCGATGGTGGCCGATACGAAACCGATAGCGGACGGTACGACTACTCGACGTGCAGGACTCTGCGCTCAGAAGCGTTGTAAACAGGAAAGCAAACCACGCGGCGTGAAAAGGGCCGCGTGATTGCTTGCCGCCCTGAATTGGTCCCCGCTGACGCTTCGGCCCTCCAAAGCGAAGCGTCAATTGGTAGAATTCACCGAAGAACCTTAAAGGTACCGACACCGCCTCGAAACGTGACTGGTCAGTGTCGGACTACGTTCGGGCCCGACAGTCACATGTGTTCTTCCTCGAGGACCCAGCCCAGCGCCCGGCGGTAGTACGTGAACATCTGTCTGACGCCCTCGTGGCGCATCTCGTCGCTCTCGAGTTGCTCGACGAGGAATTCGTACTGCTCGCGGATTTCGTTCTCTTCACGCATAGGTCTGTCTCGTAACCGCACGGTAAAAAGTGGGACCCCGGAACCCGATTCGCGATTTACCGGGTGTCGTACGCCTGCTCTCGAATCCCGGCCTATCGATGGATCCGGGTCAGACTTTTCGAGCGGTCAACGGTTGTCGACGACGCAACTCGCAGGAAAACTCCGGATGCTCCAGGACGTGCCAGACGAGTATGTGTCGCCGGCTGCCAGAGAGCCCCGTTCGCCCGACGTCGTCCGCCGTGAACGTCGTCGGGAGCGCCTCGAAGAGGTCGACCACCGCCTCGAAGGAGTCGAAGACCTTTCGGTGGCCGCTCGAGGTCGCCCCGCGACGGGTGACGACGTAGGACCCGTCGGGCCGATGCGTCGCTTCCGTGTGGGTAAACGTTCGGGCCCGCGAGAGCGCGTCGGCGAGCTGGTCGCGAAGCTGTGCTGCGTCGGTACTGGTCAACGCGTAGGTGGTGGAACCGACCTCGAGGACGACGCCATCTTCGGTCGTTCGTACCTGCGTGTCGTCGCTATCGACGAATTTCTCGACCAGGAGTGTGGGTACTCCGTGTCATCGTGTCCGTCCGTTCTCGGGCTCGAAATAAAATCGTTTGGGCGACTCCACGACGTTCGAGCTCGACGATCCGTCGACCCGACGCGTGTGGTGACGCTGTTCGAAAAGTGAGCGAGACGAGTCGCGAGGGACTCGTTATACGTCTTCGTCGTCTTCCTCGTCGTCCGTTTCGTTGTCGTCACCGACGTCGGTCTCGTTGTCGTCCGACTCGTTGTCGTCGCCGATGTCGGTCTCGTTATCGTCCGACTCGTTGTCATCGCCGATGTCGGTCTCGTTGTCGTCTTCCTCGTCGTCCATTCCGTCGTCGGTCTCATCGTCGTCGCCGACGTCGGTTTCGTTCTCGTCGTCGCCCATTCCGTCGTCGTCCCCATTACCGACACCGTCGTCCACTCCGTCGTCGGTTTCGTTGTCGCCCGGGCCCTCGTCGGTACACCCAGCGAGGGCGGCCGTACCAGCAGCGCCAACTGCAACGACGAACTTCCGTCGGCTGAATCTGTCTTGGGACATGCGAATTCGGGTATTTCACTCGAGCTTCTGGCTATACGCATTGCAATTGCCGTCTCTTCATTCCCCGGTGGGTAAGCACTCGCCGAGCTAATGGGACCTGGCTGACAAAACCACGAGTCGAACGATCAGCTCGAGGCCGCCGGTGTCGTACATCGACGGGACTTTTGGGCTCGCGCGCGTAGCGAACGGCGATGAACGTCCGCGGCGAACGCGAGTGTACGGCCTGTGGGACCCGCTGGTCGTATGCCGAGACGGGGAGCGTCGGCTGTCCGGCCTGCGGGAGCCTCAAGAGCGTCGGCACCGGCGAGCGCACGGCGACCACCGACCGACCCGCGTCGTTCGACCTCACGAGCGTCCGCGGAGCCGTCGACGAGGCGGCCAACGACGAACTCGCCGACCGCGCCAGGCAGATCTGTCGCGAGTACGTCCGGAACCGCGGATTCGTCGCCGATGGGGACTTACGCCCGCTCGACGACACGTATCTCGCCGCGATGGAACTCCGCCACGCCGCCGACATCGTCGCCCGGACCTCTCGACTGACCGAAGACGAGGAAATGTACTTCCTCTCGCTGTTGCGCGATGCCGACGACGGCACGCGCCCCGACCCGGAGACGGTCCCGCCGTCTTTTCACGAGGCTCGAGGCCTGGCCGTTGCCGACGCCGTGCGTGTCTATCGGCGCGACCTCAGGGTCTGGGTCGAGGAGACGGACCGGGAACCGGAACCCAAACTCGAAGCCGAACTCGAGAACGCCCAGAGCACGCTCGAGAGCCTGATTGATCACGAAACCCGCCTGCGTATGCTCGAGGGCGACGTCGAACCGGCGATCGCGGAACGACTGCTCGAGACGACTCGGCACCTGGCGAACGGCGTCCAGGGGGACGGGGCAGAACTCGAGGCCGCTCGGGAGGGGCTCGAGTCGCTGGCGAAAACGTTGTAGCGACCGCGTTCGACGAAGTCAGGGAGAGGGAGGAGTCAGGGTCAGGATCACGGCAGCTCGACGTCGACTCCCTCCTGCAGGCTGGCGGCTTTGACCGTGTTGTAGAGCAACATCGCGCGCGTCATGGGGCCGACGCCGCCGGGGACAGGGGTGATCGCACCGGCTCGCTCCTTCGCGCTCTCGAAGTCGACGTCGCCGACGAGTTCGTACCCCTTCTCGGTGTCGTTCTCGACGCGGTTGACACCGACGTCGATGACGGTCGCACCCTCGTCGATCATCGAGCCGTCGATCAGTTCGGGGACGCCGACGGCGGCGATCACGACGTCTGCCGCGCGCGTCTTGGCCACGAGGTCGTCGGTCCGGGAGTGACAGACGGTCACCGTCGCGTTGCCGTCGTCGGCCTTCTGGATCAGTAGGTTCGCGAGGGGCTTGCCGACGATGTCCGAGCGTCCGACGATGGTCACGTCTGCGCCCTCGGTGTCGATGCCTGCGGCCTCGAGCAGTTTCTGAACACCGTGGGGGGTACAGGGCCGGAAGCGAGCGTCGCCGGCGACCAATCGTCCGACGTTCTCGGGGTGAAAGCCGTCGACGTCCTTCATGGGGTCGATTCGCCGGATCACGTCCCGATACTCGACGTGGTCGGGGACCGGCGACTGGACGAGGTAGCCGTGGACGTCGGGATCGTCGTTGAGTTCCGAGATGACCTCGTACAGGTCCTCGGGGGCAGCGTCGCCGGGGACGTCGACGTGGTGAGGCTCGATGCCGACCTCCTCGCAGTCGCGCTGTTTCATGTTCACGTACGTCTGGCTCGCCGGGTCGTCGCCCATCAGGACGGTCGCCAGCCCTGGACGGGCGCCGGCGTCCGCGAGCGTCTCGATCGCTCCGGTCAGATCCGCTCGTATCTCGCTCGCGACCGCTTTTCCGTCGATAATCGTCGTCATACCGGAACCGGACACCGCGAGCCTATTCAATGCTCGGGTTCGTGCCCATCTTTTCTCTCGTCCCGAGTATATTATTCACGTTCGTGCATTTTACGATCGACTCGTCTCCCCCTTCACCCTCGATCGTCTACCCCAGAACGAGCGATTCGTCGAACTCTTCGCGCCGCCAGCCGTCGCTCTCGAGGTCGACTCGGGGAAGGGCGACTCGCCTCCGCCTCGAAGCGGTTCAATGCCGTTATTTCACTTCGATGCCTCCGTACCCTCGTGGAGAACGTCACCGACCGTACGAGCAACCCCTTCGGGATGCGACCGCCCTTCCAGAAGCACGACCCCGGTAACGTCCCCGCCGTGTTCGGCTACGGCGACGCCAACGCCGACTTCCACCTCATCGGGGACCATCCCGGTATCCACGGCGGCGAGACCACCGGCATCCCGTTCACCGAACACGAGACGAGCGAGCGCCTCCTCGAAGTCTTCCGTGCCGTCGGATTCGTCAGCGGTCCCGCCAGCGAGCCGGTCTTCTCGAACTTCTTCGCCGACTACCTCCACATGTGTACCCTTCCCGGCGGCCGGCCGCCGACCACCGACGAGTACGACGAACTCGAGCGCTACTTCGACGCGGAGTTGCGCGCGATCAACGCCCACGTTCTCCTGCCGGTCGGCGCCAGGGCAACCGATCACGTTCTCCAGGAGTACACGACCCAGCGCCATCGAATCGACCTCGACATGCCCGCCCTCCACGCGACGGAGCTCCGCGGTCGCGGGTTCATGGTCGTCCCGATTCTCGACCCGGTCGAGTGGGAAGCCGGGGACCGAGAGCAGTTGCTCGAGCGACTCGAGGCGATCCTCGATTCGGACTACAGGCAGACGAAGGGCGTAGCGACGCGGATCGGGTGAGCGCGATTCGGCCGCCACAACGGCGACAATAGCCACAATAGGCACCTACCGTCCGAACCGTTTTCGAACGCTCACGCGGAGCGGAAGCCCCAGCGCACCGAGCAGCGGAACGACGACGAACAGCGCCAGATCGGCCGGGAGCGTCGCGTACCCGGCGGCGGCGACGGCGAACCCGACGAGCGGCGCCAGGACGCTCAGAACGTAGAGGTACGAGGGCGACCACCCGGGAAGCTGGTGGGTTCGGTGTACGACGACGCCGATCAGCAGCGGCATGAGGACGCTTCCCGCGAGCAGCGGCCCGCCGACGACCATCGTCGCCGCGGTGAGCGCGACCCCGACGACGATGGTCTCGTCGAGCGAGATCGGCCCCCAGGTCTCCTCGCGCCAGGCGATTCGTGCGGCGAGCACGAAGAGCAACGAGAGGCCGACGGCTCCGGCCAGGACGCCGTACCACTGGATCGGTTCGAGGGGCGAGGGCGGGGCAACCAACTCGACGCTCGAGACGAACGCGAACGGGGTCGAGATGCCGTGCCGACTGGTCGAGAGGGACGTCCAGAGGGCGTTCGGCTCGGCGCCGATTGACCGTAACTCCAGCGCCAGGTTCGAGAGCGCGTTCTCGTGCTCGAGTCCGAAGTGGACGAATCCGGCGAGATACACGAGGATCGACGTCCAGATGAGCGGCCAGGCGAAGTTCTGGTCGCGCCACCACCGGACGAGCGCGTTGTCGGTCAGTCGACCCGGCCTCGAGTGAGCGTGATTGCGAGAGTGAGCGTGCGGGGTCGACTCGGTCCGGGCACTCGACGTACCGGCGGTGCCGGCCGTCGTCCCGCCCGCGCTAGCACTTGAGGCGGTTGCGTTCGAGCGAGCGTTCGTCCCGGTGCCGGCCCTCGTTCCGGTTCCAGTGCCCGTTCCAGTGCCAGTGCTCGTACTCGAGGTGGACGCACCGGCCGATCCCGCGCCGGCGCTCGCACTCTCGCTCGATGTTCGCGAGTCCGTCGTCCCGCCTGCCGACGTCGCGCTCGAGGCAGTCGCTTTGGTGGTACGGGAGGTGGTCGACGACCGCGACCGCGATTCTGATCCCGAATCTGAATCGGATTTCGAACTCGAGGAATCGTCTCCCTCGTTCTCGTTTTCGTCCGCGTTTGTATCCTTGTCTGCGTCCGTAGCCGACTTCCAGAGATCAGGAGAGGGAAGTCCCGACGTTCGCTTGGCGACGTAATCTTCGTGCCCGAGGCGATCGTAGGCCTGGCGTTCGACCGGATCGCCCAGAATGTCGTAGGCCTTCTTGAGCGCCGTAAACTGCGCCTGTGCCCGGTCGTCGTCGTTCAGATCCGGATGATAGACCCGGACCTGTTCGCGAAACGCCTGCTTTACGTCGTCCTGGGAGGCGTCAGATGAGATGTCGAGAAGGTCGTAGAAGTCGATATCGTCGGTCATGGAAGATCGGTCGTCTATAGCCCCGGGACTGGTCTGTTAGACCGTTTTCCTGCGACAACTTATACTTTCAATATCGCTGATTGTCTCCGCGGCGTATCTGGCTATCGTGAACGAACTGGCATGGGTATTTCGGCCGACGACGTCTTCACCGCGTTCAGCAGCCTCTACTCGAACTCGTCGAGAGAGACCTGTCCGGAGCCTCGAACCGACGTTTCGCGGTTCGCTCGTTCCTCGTCGTCTTCGTCGGTAGACCGTTCGGTCTCGTCCCGATCGCCCGAATCCGACGCGAGAGCGGTTTCGAGGTCGAGTTGCTCTGCGGCGTCGGTCACCCGTTCGGTGGGTGAACTCGAGTCCGCTCCGCCAAGTGCGTCGTTCTCGCCGTCATCGCCGCCGTCGGTACTCGAGTCCGCCTCCTCCGATCCCGTTCGATCCTCCCAGTTGATGCCATCGAGACTCGTCTGGTCGGCCTCGCTGAACTCGAGGTTCGCCACCCTGACGCCGAGTTTGCGCACGGGCTCGGACTCGAACTCGGCGAACAGGTCCAGGGCGATCTCCCGGACGAGGTCAGGTTCGTCGACCGGTCCGGGCAACGACCGCTCGCGCGTGTTGACCTCGTAGGGCGGACGGACGGCCTTCACGCCCACGGTCCGGTACAGCGCGCCCTCCCGTCGAGCGCGGTCGGCGACGGCCGCCGCGAGCGTCTCCACCAGTTCGCGTTTCGGCTCGCGCTCCTCGACGGGGCCGTCGAACGCCGATTCCCGCGAGAAGCTCTTCGGAAGTCCCTTCGGTTCGACGCGTCGGTCGTCGTCTCCCCGCGCGCGGTCGTAGAGTTCGCGACCGCGCTCGCCGAATCGGTCGACGAGGGGTTCCGGATCGGCGGCAGCGACGTCCGCCGCCGTCTCGAGCCCCATTGACCGCAGTTCGCGGGCCGTCACGGGGCCGACGCCGTGGAGCAGGTCGACGTCAAGCGGGGCCAAGAACTCGCGGACCTCGCCCGGACGAACGACCGTTAGGCCGTCCGGTTTGTCGAAGTCGCTGGCGATTTTGGCCGCGCTCATCGAGGGCGCAACGCTGACGCTGACGGTGATGCCGACCTCGCGACGGATGCGGTCTTTGACGTGGCGGGCGAAGCCGTCGACGACCGACCAGGCGGTGCGCTCGGTCACGTCCAGATAGGCCTCGTCGACGCTCACCTCGCGGACGACGTCGGCGCAGTCGTGGAGGATGTCCTTCACCTCGGCGGCGACCGACTGGTAGTAGTCCATGTCGACCGGACGGTAGTGACCGGTTTCCTCGAGTATGAGGTTTGGATCGTCCTCGGCGTCCGCTCGCCGGGGCAGCACTTCGAGTGCCGTCGAGATGGCCTGGGCGCTCTCGACGCCGAATGCGCGCGCCTCGTAGCTGGCGGTGGCGACGGCCCCCACTGAGTCACCGGGTTCGTACCCCATGCCGACGACGACCGGTTCGCCCTCGAGGTCGGGTTCCCGGAGGCGCTCGCAGGCGGCGTAGAAGCAGTCGGCGTCGACGTGGAGGACGATGCGGTCCTCGCGCTCGTCGGTGTGGTCGACGCCGGGGAGGTACGGTTCGTTGGCCATGGGCTGGTGTCGGTGGGTTCGCTACCCCGTTCGTACCGACGTTTCGACCCAGTGGCCGTGAACGTTGCGCCCGACGACTCGAGATCACTCGACGAAGCTGCTTTGCAGATTCCGTTCCCGACCACGCACACACTATAGATATTATAGTTTAGAACGGCGTCCCTCTGTCCTCGTCCCGGCCTGCCGGAACGCCCGCACTTTTGACCCCCGAGCGAAAGCCCCTGTCATGAGCACCGACTACGACCTCGATCGATTCGACTCGAGACGCTCCTCGGTCCACGCCACCGGCGGGATGGTCGCCACGAGTCAGCCCCTGGCGGCTCAGGCCGGCCTCTCGATCCTCGAGGACGGCGGGAACGCCTTCGATGCGGCCGTCGCCACCGCGGCCGCGCTGAACGTCGTCGAACCCACGTCGACCGGCCTCGGCGGCGACGTCTTCGCCCTCTACCGAACCGCCGATGGCGAGGTCGGCGCCATGCGTGCCTGCGGTGGCGCCCCCGCCGAGGCGACCATCGAGAACGTCACGCGCTCCGTCCAGGAATTCGAGGACGCCGCCGACTGGTACCCCGAATCCAGGGGCTACGCCGTCGACGACACCGCGAGCGACGACCTCGAGATGCCGTTCCTGGGGCCGCACGCAGTCACGGTTCCCGGGACGGTCCGCGGCTGGGAGGCCACCGTCGAAGAACTGGGGACACTGACGCTCGCTGACGTCCTCGAGCCAGCCATTCACTACGCCCTCGAAGGCTATCCCGTCTCGGAGGTCATCTCCTACTACTGGCAGGGCGCACCCCGCCTCTTTACCGACGACCACGCCCGCGAGACCTACCTGTTCGACGGCGAAGCGCCCGATCCGGGCCAAGTCGTGACGCTCGAACGCCTCGGCGAATCGATGCGAACGATCGCCGAAGAGGGCGCGGACGCCGTCTACGAGGGCGAGATCGGCGAGGCCATCGCCGACGAGGTGCAGTCGAAGGGCGGCTTCCTGACCCTCGAGGATCTCTCCGCCTTCGAACCCGAGTTCCTCGAGCCCGTGCATACCACCTACAACGGCGCGGAGATTTTCGAACTGCCGCCGAACAACCAGGGGCTAATCGCGCTCGAGGCGCTGAACATCGCGGAGGAAATCGGGGCGGGCGAGCACGCGTACGACTCCCCCGAGCGGGTGCATGCGTTCGCGGAGGCGACGAAGCTCGCGTTCGTCGACGGCCACCACTACATCACCGACCCCACCTACGAGACGGTGCCGCCGCTGGCATCGAAGGACTACGCCCGCGAGCGCGCCGCGGCGATCGGCGATCGGGCGATTCAGGACCCCGCGGTGGGCGTGCCGACGATAGCCGCCGAGGACGCCGACACCGCGCTCCTCACCGTCGGCGACGCGGAAGGCAATCTCGTCTCGTACATCAACTCCCGCTTCGCCGGCTTCGGGAGCGGGCTGGTCGCCGGGGACACCGGTATCGCCCTCCAGAACCGGGGCGCCTCGTTCTCGCTCGATCCCGAACATCCAAACCGCCTCGAGCCCGGCAAACGGCCGTTTCACACCCTCGTGCCAGCCATCGCGAAGTTCGACGAGGACGACTGGGCGGCCTTCGGTGTAATGGGCGGATACATGCAACCCCAGGGCCACGTCCAGGTCGTCTCGAACCTGGTCGACTACGGGATGGGCGCCCAGGAAGCGCTCGACGCGCCGCGCTGGCGCTACCGCGAGGAGGGGTCCCTCGGCGTCGAGGAACGGTTCCCGAACCAGACCGGACTCGTGCGCAAAGGCCACGACGTGCAGGTGCTTCCACCCGTGATGTTCGGGGGTGCACAGCTCGTTCGCCGCACCGGAGACGTGCTTACCGGGGCGACGGAACCGCGAAAAGACGGGCAGGCAGTCGGGTTATAGGGCCCGAACGGCGCTCGAGTTTAAGTCGACGATGGACCTCGACTATCGACTATCCGCTCCAGGTACCGCCGAGATCGTCTGCGACGTTGTCGCGCCAGGTATCGAACTCGACTCGACAGTCGGGGTTGACGCCGATGTGGTCGACGAATCCGGCGCCCGGGTCGCTCAGTTCGCCGCCGCAGAACGGGCAGGTCGCGGTGCCGTTCCAGTGTGTTGCGTGCGTTGACATACGCTGGTCGTCCACAAACCTGAATATAGTTCTAGTCCACATACGTATAAAATACCTATTACGTGAATAAGGACCATATAGAAAACCACTTGATCGTCTTCGGGACGGATAAACTGTCACTGCCCGTCTACCGAATCGTAGCAGGGATATAATCGGAGTACACCTCTGGCTCGAGCGACCCGCGTTCGACCCTCGAATCCCTCGGTTCGGAACGCGTCTCTCGACTCGACAACGAATCCCTGGATCTAGCAACGACTCTCTGTGCCTGACAACGAACTCCGTAGCCTGACGTCGGGAATCCGACTCGAGACGTCGGCGACGTGACCTCTCGAACCGGCGGAACTATACCGGAACCCTTCCAATTGGCTCGACGACAGATGACCCGTCCACCGCACGTCTCGAGACGACAGGTCCTCGCCGGGGGGAGCTTGGCTCTGGCGGGACTCGCCGGTTGTGCGCTCCCCGGGTACGGCACCTACTCGCGAGATCAGGACTCGTTCGACCCCGAGATCCTGCCCTACGACGAAGCGTACCCGGACCGCGACGACGCGGCGATGTTTCGCCACGGGCTTCGCCGCCTCGGCTACTACCCGGACGAGACCGTGCCTGAGTCGGTGTCGGTCAACTGGTCGCTCCCGGTCAACTACATCGGCCACACCGCGGCGAAGTCGAGCCCCCTGCCGACGCCCGACGGCGAGACGATCCTGATCCCGTCCGACACGGGCCGCATCCACGCGGTAACCCCGCGCGGCGAACACAGGTGGACGCGGATGACGGGCGCCTCGAGATCCCTGGGCTTTCACGGGACGCCAACAGTCATCGGCGACGTCGCCTACCTCGGGGGCTACGACGGCGACATGTACGCCTTCGATCCCGAAACCGGTGACGAGATCTGGCACACGACGGGCGGCCAACTCGACGGCTCGATCGCCATCGGTTCGAGCCCGGCCTACTGGGACGGCGTGATCTACGTCGTCACCGAGTACTCGAACCCGAACGCGGGAACGATGTGGGCGCTGGACGCCGGCACGGGCGAGCCGCTGTGGAAAGACGACCGCCTGTGGGGGATGCCCCACCCCTCGACGGCAATCGACCCCGAGACCGAGCGGATGGTCACCGGGTCGAACGACGGCGTCGTCTACGCTTGGGAGTTCCCCTCCCTCGAGTTCGCCTGGGAGTTCGAGACGGGCCACCACGTCAAAGGGACGATCCCGACCTACGACGGCAGCGCGTTCGTCGGCTCCTGGGACGGGCACTTCTACCGCCTCGACCTCGAGGACGGGAGCGAGGAGTGGTCGTTCGAGATCGGCGAGGTGGTTATGTCGAATCCGGGAATCGACCCCGAGACGAACGTCGTCTACACGGGCGGCGACGACTGGAACGTCTACGCGCTCGATGCGGACACGGGCGAGGAGCTGTGGTCGACCCACGTCGAGGGTAACGTGCTGGGATCGCTGACGGTGACCGCCGACGCGGTGCTGGTGGGCTCCTACGACGGCCACCTCTACGCGCTCGAGAAGGACACTGGCGACGTTCGATGGAAAGTGATGAATCGCGGCCACGTGACCAGCGAACCGATTCCGCGCGATGGCCGGATCTACTACGCCGAACGGGCCAGGATCTCGAATTACTGGGGCGACAGCGAGGAGGCGGTCTTCGAGGCACCGGGCCACGCCTACTGTCTGGTCGAGGACGAGTAGCGGGTTGGAGGTGGGGACACTCGAGGATCCGGATTGTGCGACTGCTGGCAGAGACGGATTGTGCGATTGCTCGAGGATGCGTTCGAGTACCGTTTGCGGCGAGTCGTACGGCTTCCGGGTACGACTCAGTTCGTCCGTTCGAGCACGTTCGCGACGGTGAGGATGATATCGAGTTCGGTGGGGGATTCGACGAGTTCGACGACGCCCGCCTCCGAATCGTAGTGAATGAAGTCGTACTCGTCGGCTTTCTGGAGGTGGTTGTGATGAAGTGAGAGTTCGATATTGTTCCACTTCTCGTCCGGGAGGGGAGAGGACCCCTCGTCCGTTTCCATGTCCGCTACCGCTTCCACGACCTCCTCGACTGGCACTGCACCATCCTGTTCGTTGAGATAGTACAGTGCGTATCGGCGGCGCTTCTCGTTGAGAAGACCCAGTACATTGTCAACTGTTACCATTGGCCGAATGGAGATTTCGAACGGGCATAAGATGCGCGGTGGTGGATTGTAGCCCGTTCGACGTGAATTTCTCCGGTCGAAACGAGTGACTGCCGACCTTCCGTACGGTTTTGACTGGTGCACTGGCCCCGGCGTCTCCGACGCGGGTGTCCGAATGCACAATCGTCGCGTGCACATACTCACCTGAACCTGGATTCACCCGACACGTGTTTTATCACTTCGCTCGATGACGAATTCCCATGTCCGAAAAAGCACTCTTCGGGTTGTTTCTCGCCGTCGTAGTCGTCTTGCTCTTCGTGACGGGCATCGTCCTCATCACGTTCTGAGGGCGGGTCCCCCGCGCGACCCCGCTCACGCGACGATCGCGTACGCGAACAGGAATCCGAAGTACGTCACCACGAACACGATCAGTGCACCTAGCACGTAGCGTCTGTGAGCGCCGCGTTCCGCCGCTGCGACCGTCGCATACGCTTCGCGCTCTCGAGCGGTGAGTCGATCCGGGTGCTCGAGGCCCCGGTGGAGCAGGCGACGCTCCTCGGTCGTGAACGGACGGCCGCAGTCCGGACAGCGTGAGGCTGCAGCCGTCGGTTCGCTCCAGGTCGGTTCGTCGTCGGAATCTGCGATCATACTCGGTGTCACCGCTCGGGTGTCGCTTCCTGAAACCGCACGGCGACGACGTACGTGACCAGAAACAGCGTTCCCACGAGCGAGAAGATGAGCCCGTAGACGACGGCCAGCGACAGCAGGTCCCACCCCCACGGGCGCTCGAGGAGCAACCACCCGGCGAAGAACAGCAGCACGCCGAGGGGTACGAGGTTTCCCGATATATCTCGAATCGACTCCCTGGAGAGGCCGAGCGTCGGCATGGTCCGTCGATGCACACCGCCAACGATGATAAAGGAGTGGGTAAAATTCGTCGGGAAGGAGCCGCCTCCGATCGTATCGAAGCGGTGGGACGACCGGCTATCCGGGCGAGTGGGTGAATATTATACTCTACACGTTATAGGGGCAGATGGTGGAGCCAATCGGTCACGGTGCGATGGCACTGTTGTTCGCCGTTCCCGCCTGGATCCTGTGGGGTCGTCGACCGGCGCTAACGTTCGCCGCGCTCACACAGGTCACGGCGTTGCTTCCGGACGTCGACCTCCTGTTCGACTCCTATTTTTCACATCCTCAACTCCAACACCACGGGTTGACACACACCGTTCCGTTCGTCCTGGTGGTCGGTCTCGTCTTCGGGGCCGTGGCCGCACGGACACTCACGGGGGCGTTGAACGCTCATCGATTGATTCGAAGCGACTCGATTGCTCCCGAGACGACGTTCGTCTTCGCAACGAGCGCGTTCTGGGCTGGCGGCCTCAGTCACATCTTCGTCGACCTGCTCTCGTCGGCGCCGCATGCGGCGATGGAACCCTTCTGGCCGGTCTACAGCGGGGAAATCGTCATCAACGTCGTCGCGTACGATTCGACGCCGGTGAACGTGGGACTGGTCGTCGTCGCGCTGGTAACCCACGTAGCGCTGTACCGCGCCGAGCGCTACCCCTACGAAACTCGGTGGAGCGTCGGGTCGTAGTCGTTCGCCTACTCGCCGTGATTTTCTCGAGTGCGCCCCGAGGTCGCTCACTGGGGATATTTGTCCCTCGGGAGTGTCGAACCCGTATCCGTATGCGCGCTCGCGGAGGCTCACCGTCCGAGGATATCGACCGACAGCAGGCCGCTATCGCCGTCGCCCCGCTGGTAGCCGTCGGTCTCTTCGCGATATTGCTGGTGGTACTCTGGGGAGCGAACTACCTCTGGGGGTTCGTCGTCGCACTTCCCGTCTCGTTTTTCATCGCGCTCGTCTGGATCGCCTTCCGGTCTCGACCCGCATCCTCGAGTTAGTCCACTAGTCTCTGGCCGCCGGTGCGTCAGTCACGTTTTCCTCGCCTTCGTGGTTCACGAGCCACGTCTGGTACGTTTCTTCGTCGACGACGACGATCGTCGCCCGCATGTGTGCGTGCTGGGCACCACAGAACTCCGTGCACTGGACCTGGTAGGTGCCGGGTTCGTAGACATTGGTCCGAACGGCGCTCTCCTGTTCGGGGAAGACGTCCTGACGCAGACCCAGACCGGGAACGGCAAAGCTGTGGATGACGTCCCTCGAGGTCATGACGAACGCGACGTCGCGATCCGCGGGCACGACGATCACGTCCTGGGTCGTCACGTTCGCCTCCGGATAGGTGGCCTGCCAGCCCCACTGGTAAGCCACGATTTCGACGACCATGTCGTCCTCGGCGACCTCGACTGGATTGTCGCCAGTCCCGGCCAGATCCTCGTCGGAGAGGACGCCCGGCGACAGGTACGGACTGGCAAGTACCGCGTACGAGGAGACCCCGACGAACAGCAGGATGACCGCCGTCGCGACCGTCCAGGTGATCTCGAGGGCTGGGTCCTCCGCGGTCGGCCGAGGATCCTCGTTGTCCCGAAAGCGGACGACGGCGTACGAGAGGATAACCATGACGAACAGCGTCAGCGGGAGTGCGACGTACAGCAACTGGACGTAGAGGCCGTCGATGAGGTCGCGGTTGGCCGACTGAGCGGCGACTGGCATCGTCGTGGCGACCACTCCTGCCGCCACGACGATCAGCCACCGGACGAGACGGACGTACCGACCCTCCATCCCGGCAATCGACCACGCTCGAGACCAAATAACTACCACGGTGGCGTCAGCGTAGCGAGAGGTTGCGTCGGCAGGGTTTCATTACGAAGTTCGTGGTAGCGTGGTGAGATCGACGCATGAGGAGTCGTCCGAACGTCGAGGCCCAGGTGCGTATTTTGTGCTCGAGCGGCCGCTCGAGGACCCTCGCGAGGGTAGCGTCACCCGGGAGGTCCCCACCATGATGCCCGACCCCGCCCTCTTACGTGTCAGCCTCTTCGTCGCAATTCTCCTCGGCTGTCTCGTTATCGCTCACCGTGCGAGCCGACACGGCGCCCGCCCGGACGGCGGAACGCACGTCCGTCGGGATCTGACGGTCGACATCGCCAGCGTTCGGGCCGGCCTCGAGCGCTGGACGACGACTACCAACCACCGCGAGATCGGTCTGCTGTACATCGCGTTCGGTACCCTGGCCGGCATCTGGGGTGGCATCGACGGAATGATGATGCGGACGGAGCTGCTCGTCCCCGCTGCGTCGGTCTGGAACGAGCCGACGTACAACGAGCTGTTTACGGCCCACGGCATCACGATGCTGTTTTTCTTCGTGACACCCATCTTCTTCGGCATTGGGAACTACTTCCTGCCGCTCTTGCTGGGGGCCGACGACATGGCGTTCCCTCGACTCAACGCCATCGGGTTCTGGATGCTCCCGCCGGCGCTCCTGCTGGCTCGAGCGGGGCTCATCTCGGAGGTGACGGCGAAGATTCTCGGGTCCCTGTTCGGCGAGAACGCACTCGTCAACTTCTTCGGGGCGCTGAGCGAACCCGGCCTGGGGTGGACGCTGTACGTGCCGCTGTCGGTCCAGACGGCGAATCCGCAGATCGACCTCCTCCTCCTGGGGCTCCATCTGAGTGGCATCGCAACGACGCTCGCGGCGATCAACTTCATCGTCACCATCTTCTACGAACGCGCTGGGGACGTCACCTGGGCGCGCCTGGACATCTTCTCGTGGACGATTCTCACGACCAGTGCGCTCGTCGTCTTCGCGTTCCCGCTGCTGGGGAGTGCCATCGTCCTGTTGTTGCTCGACCGGAACGTGGGCACGACCTTCTACGCGGTCGAGGGTGGCGGGCCGTTGCTCTGGCAACACCTCTTCTGGTTCTTCGGCCACCCGGAGGTGTACATCATCTTCCTCCCCGCGGCGGGCCTGATGAGCCTCATCTTGCCGAAGTTCTGCGGACGGACACTCTTTGGCTACCAGTTCGTCGTCTACTCGACGCTGGCCATCGGCGTCCTCAGCTTCGGCGTGTGGGCCCACCACATGTTCGTCACGGGGATGGATCCCCGCCTCCGCGCCGGGTTCATGGTCACGACCATCGCTATCGCCGTCCCGAGCGCGATCAAGGTGTTCAACTGGATGACGACCATCTGGGACGGGACCGTCCGCCTGACGGCACCGATGATCCTCTGTGTCGCCTCAATCCTTACATTCGTCATCGCCGGCGTCACGGGTATCTTCCTCGCCGTGGTCCCCATCAACGTCACCTACCACGGGACCTACTACGTCGTCGGCCACTTCCACCTGATCGTTATGGGCATCATCCCGTTCATGATGTTCGCCGCGAGCTACTACTGGTACCCCATCATCACCGACCGGTTGTTCGACCGACGGCTGGCCCGCTTCCAGGCGACCCTGCTCGTGGTCGGTTCGACGACCACCTTCACCGTCCTCGTGATCCTCGGCGTGCTCGAACTTCCCCGTCGCTACGCCGACTACCCACCGGCCTACGCGCCCCTCCAGCAGGTCGCCACGATCGGCGCCTACCTGATCGGCATCAGCGTCCTGCTGTGGCTCTACAACATGCTCTGGTCGTACTGGGCCGGCCCGCCGGTCGACGACGCCGACGTCTGGAACCTCAAGCGAACCGAGCAGTTCACCCGCGAGTGGCAGTGGTTCGAGCGCCGCCTCGAGGACGATTACGGGATCAAACCGAGCGAACCGGCGACCACGAGACCGGCGTCGACGACCGACCCAACGATCGGCAGTCCATCGATCTCGAGGCAAATCCGTCCGCTGGTGGGATCGGTCACCGAGAACGTGTTCGTCGGGGCCGTCGCGGGACTGGTCGGGACCCTCCTGATGACCGCCGTGCTGGCCGTGGGCGTCGCCATCGGCGTCTTTCACCTGCAGGCGTTCATCGAACTCGCCGCCCTGATCGGCGCTCCTGAGCGTGCGTCCGTCGGATACGCGCTGTTCGTTCTGGCCGGGTCGACCGTCTGGCCCCTGTTGTTTCTCACCATCGCCCGATACCTTCCCGGTCGGACGCCCATCGCTCGCGGCCTCTCGTTCGCAACCATCGTTACCTCGGGGTTCCTGCTCGCGTTCTACACCGGTCAGGCTGGGCTCGCCCTCGTCGGCTACGTCGGCCTCTCGATACTCGCCCACTGGGCCTACGGCGTCGGCCTGGGTGCCGCGCTCGACTACGCCACGTACAGGTGGGACGTGGAGGTGTGACGATGGTGGCTCGAGACGATCGATCGACGCGTGAAACGGACGCCGAGAACGGAAACGGGAGCCGGGACGAGGAGTCCCGACTCTTCTCGTACGCGCTCCCGTTTCTCGCCGCGCTCTTTCTCGCGCTGGGGATCGCGGGGACCGTCCTCGGCGGCTGGTCCATCGTCCAGCCCGCGATCGGCGGCTGTGGGGATCCCGTCATCGGCGTGTCGACGCCCGAGGAAACCGAGCAGCGACTCTCGGAGGCCGGCCCAGTCGTCGAGACGCTCGAGTTCGAGTCGCTGACCGAGGCCGAACGGCGCGCCGTTCTCGAGGCGTTCGACGATCCCCACCGGGAAGGAACCGTCGAGGGATCGTTCGACCACCACGAGGCGTTCGACCGTGGCGTCGTGATCAGCGGCGGCGAGGTCGGCGAAGCGCGGTACGCGACCCTCCGCTCCGAGAGTCGGTGTCTCGGCGTCGACCCGGTCGCCCTCCCGCTTGGGCTCATCTCGTTGCTCGTCGGCGTCGGCGCGTTCACGCTCGTCGGCGTCGAGAACTATCCGTGGGAGTTCCGGTGGTCGCCCGCTCGAGAACGAACGCGGGAGGACGGGCGGTCTCGAGACAGTGAAGATGGCGATGACGACGAAGGCCGCAAAGGCAGCGAAGACGGCGAAGTTGGCGAAGACATCGAAAACGACCGCGGTCGAAACGATGACGAGGTGAGCCGAAACGCCGACGAGCGACGTTGGGACCGACGCGAGCGCTGACTCACACCGAAACGACCGCTCCGACGTACAGCGTGGCCACGAGGAAGAGCCAGACCGCGTCGACGAAGTGCCAGTACAACCCAACGGTCGCGACGGACGTGTCGCGTTCTGGGCCGTACTGACCCTGCGCGCCGCGAACGAAGACGATCGAGAGCAACACGACGCCGAGGGCGACGTGGAGCCCGTGGAGGGCGGTCAACCCGTAGAACGCGCTTGCGAACACGCCGTCGGTGATCGAGAACCCCTCGTGGACGAGGAACTCGTAGTACTCGAGTGCCTGGCCGGCGAGGAAGACGACGCCCAGGAGGACGGTCAGACCGAGAAGGCCGAGGAACGCTCGACTTCGTCCGCGCTCGAGGAAGCCGTGTGCGACGTGAAACGTGACGCTGCTGACGAGCAGGAGCGTGGTGTTGACCGCGACGAGGGAACCGAGCAGCGGCGGGAGATCGGCGGGGGGCCACGTTCCGACGCGGACGAACGCGTAGTATATGAAGCCGGCGCCGAAGGTGCCGAGGTCGGTCGCGAGAAAGAGGATCATGGTGGTGACGTAGGCGCGTCGCGCCTCCGGGTCGGCTACGGAACGGTCCTGATGACGGAGGAACGCCTGTCGGAGCCAGCCGAATAGCCCGGTTATCAGGAGTCCGCCGCCGAGGACTGCGACCGCGAGACCGAGGAGAGCCGGGACGGTCCCGACGCCGAACGCCAGGGCGAGAAATGCGAATCCGACGTACAGCGTGGCTGCGCCCGCGGCGCTCACGATGGGCCAGCCGCTGCGATGGTGGGTATGGTCGTGATCGTTCCCCCCACCGGACGCGTCGGGGGCGTTCGGGGGGTCCGATCGGGTGTGTGGCGGCGGTGTTGACGAGATGTGGATCACCTGCTGGGCTCGAACGTGGCGTCGCGTTCGCTGGATTCGAACGGTGCCGCGTTCGCTTGGTTCGTTTGACGCCGCGCTCGTTGTGCTCGAGCGACCCTGTGTTCGAGCAACGGAGGTATCCACCCGACCCAGTCCCAAGTAACTAGCAGCCAGTCGGTTCGTGTGAGTATCTCGCGCGTTTCTATAGCCGACCGGTCGACCGGATCGTTACTGGCGATCGGATGACCCATCGCTCGAGACGGCTGGTTCGGCCCCGGATCGTCCGGCCTCGGCTGGTTCGGCCTCAGTTCGTTCCGCCTTTGCGGCCTCGAGACGTTCGCCACGGTACTCGGTGAGCCGGGCCTGTCGAACTCCTGGCGGATGGCCGGTGAGGACGTACGGGAGGAGGATGGAGACGGCGTTGATCACGAGGATCAGCAGGATGGGGGCGAGGAACAGTCCGTAGAAGCCGAAGACGAGCGGTCCGACGATGTAGGAGACCAGGAGCATGCCCGTGTGGGTTTGCTTGCCGCTGATGTGCGCCCGGATGAAGAAGTCGGGGATGAAGTCGACGACGACCGCGCTAACGGCCGCCAACGCGCCAACCGGGACGAGCAGCGAGAGGTCGCCGGTCGCCCACGCGTTCGCCGCGAGGAGGACGATGACGGGGACGTAGACGAGTTTGATGCCGACGACCGGAATGAGGCTCCCGATGCCGGTGAGCGCGCCGATCAGCGCCGGAAACGGAACGTCGACCGCAGCGGGGGCAAAGAAATTGTACGTGTAGAACGTCACGACGCCGACGATGGCCGTGACGAACACGTTCACGATGTTGCCAAAGAGCGTCATCGAAAGTTCGGGGTCCACGGCGCGTGCGTATGCACGCAGGACGCCCGACTCGTCGTAGGTCTCGAGTAACCACGAGACGAATCGCGGCCCGTCGATGAGCATGTAGTACGCCAGCGTGACCATGATGATCAACTGGACGACCGCGCCGCTGACGACGCTGACCGTCCCCGCGAGGCTCAACACCACGACGCCGAGGGAGGCCTGCGAGGAAATATCCGTGACGATGTTTCGAATCTCGTCGAGGTCGAGGCCGGTCACGTCGATCTCCGCGATCACCTCGTTGAGAAACCGATCCTGCACGCCGTAAGCCTCGAGCAACGTCTGGGTTTCGATGACGATGATCGCGATCGTGTAGGTGATGAGCACGAGGAACGGCACGCCGAACAGCACGAGCGCGAGGATCGCCCGCGGCCGTCGCGGGAGGTTGAACCGCTCGAGAGTGCGGTAGATCGGGCGCACGGCGTAGTAGAGGAAGACCGCGAAGACGAGGACGCCGAGAAACGAGAGGGCGACGTGGGCGACCACCAACAGCAAGGCGGCGACGATCGATCCGACGGCGATCCGACGGCCGAGTACGCGGTCGCGTTGCATTGTCCCATGCTACGACAGGCGAGTATTTCACTCCACTGGCAGGTAGCGCTGTTTGCCCACTAACCGGACGCGAGACCTCGCTACCGAACACCAGTGGTGGCTTTACGGTTCCCTCCGTCGAATCGAACCAGTATGGCACGCTCGATTCTCGTCCCCCACGACGGATCCTCGCACGCACAGGCGGCCCTCGAGTACGCCCTCGAAACCTTTCCGGACGCCTCGATCGTCCTGTTTCACGCGATCGATCCATTCGAGGTGGCCCCGACCGAGGAACAGCTTTCGCCCCTGACCGACGCCTGGCTCGCCGACCAGGAGTCGGAGGCCGCCGATCTCTTCGCCGAAGCGACGGCAGCGCTCGAGGGCGACGCGTCGATCGAGACCGCGACCGCCGTCGGGTCGCCAGCCCAGTCGATCGTGGCCCACGTCGAGGACGCGGACGCCGACCAGATCGTCATGGGCAGTCGCGGACGCGGTGGCGCGGCCGGTCTACAGATGGGGAGTACGGCGGAGATCGTGGTCAAACGAGCGAACGTTCCGGTGACGGTCGTTCGATAGTCGCCGAGTCTGCCGCCCGCCTGGGACGGGAGTCCTTGAACCCGACCAGAGCTACTCGAGCAGGACTACTCGAGCAGCCCTCGTAACGTCGATTCGTCCTGCATCCCGACCAGCTGTTTGGCGGGCTGGCCGTTCTCGAAGAGGATCAGCGTTGGAAGCCCGCGGACGCCGTACTGCTGGGCGACTCCCGGAAGCGCTTCGGTATCGACTTTCGCGATCGTCCCCGGCGTTTCGGTGGCGAGTCGGTCGAGGACGGGCGCGAGCATCTGACAGGGACCACACCAGTCGGCGTAGAAGTCGACCAGCACACGATCGTGCTCTTGGAGCACCTGTTCGAAGTGCGACTGGCTCTCGACGGCGATCGGCTGGTCCGGACTCGACGCGCGCTGGTGGTCCTGCTCGGCTTTCGTCTTCAGTTGCTCGATCTTGCGTTCGCGTATGCGCTCGAGTTCGTCGTCTCCCTCCGGATTCGTCTCGTCGTCGGTGCTCATACGTCTCGCTCGTTCGCCGCGTCGAAAACGATTTCGCTGTGCTCGAGATGCTGAGGCGCTCGTCAGAACGGGAGTTTCGAACGGAGCCAGCCTAGGAAGCCGCTCGAGTCCTCGCTCTCGCCTCCGTCGTCCGTCGGAACGAGGTCCGTCTCTTCCGATTCGGCGTCAGAGACGACGAGTGCGGACTCCTCGCCTGATACCGACTCCTCGTCCGACGCGGACGACTCGAGGGAGTAGTCGACGCGTCCGGCTCGAGCGGCGGTGTCGGATTCGGGGGCACGTTCGTCGGTGTCACTGCCGTCGCCGCCGTCGTCGCCAGCCTCACTGACAGCACTCTCCGATTCGTCGACCGAGTCTGCCACCCGATCAGGCTCGTCTCCGTCCTCGTCCATGGTCTCGTCGTCGAACCTGGGTTCGGGTTCGGATTCGGATTCGGGTATGGACTCGGGATCAGGTTCGGCGACAGATTCAGATTCGGACTCGGAATTGGAATCGCCCTCGACTTCAGCCGCTCCCTGGACCGAATCAGCCTCCGTCGCTCCCGAATCACCGTCGCCCGCGGAAGACGAGTTGTCACCGCTATCGACCCAGAGAAATTCGTCGGATCGCGTCCGGCCGGTGAGCAACAGGTCGTCGAGCGCGCCCTCGTCGACCAGCTCGTCGTCAACGTCGTAATCGGGCTCGTCGTCAACGTCCGCGCTCGCGATGATCTCCTCGGGGCTCTCGTCCTCGAGAACCTCGTCCATTCCGGAGTCGGCGGCGGCCTCGTCGCGAAGCTGACTGAAGAGGTCGGCGGCAGTCACGTCCTCGACGTCGTCACCGTGTGCCGTCTCGCCGGGATCAACCGGCTCCTCGTCGGCCGAGTCGTCTTCGATCTCCCCGAAGAGCTCGTCCATGCTCGGACCGATATCGAAATCCCCCTCCCTCGATTTTTCATCGGTCGTACTATCGGTCATGTGCTCTTCTGTCCGAATAGATTATCAATCGGCATTAAGCTTTGGAATATTAACAGTCACTGAAGTGTGATATTCGATCCACGTTTCGAACGTCAGCGGTCGATTTCCGAAGTATACGTATCGCTACACGAGATGCGGAAACGGACGGGAAATCAAGGTACACAACGCAGTTGGCACACTCGACGGGCCGAATCGGGAATCGTGAGAGTAAAATCCGGTGGTCGTCACGGTTCAGGCAGATGGCAGACCGCGGGTTCGACCTCGAGGAGCAATTGACGTCCCAGGCCGGCGCGGACCGACGGTACTCGCTCGCGCCGACCGACCGAATCGATTCCCGCGGCTACGTCTCCGAGCCACCCAGGGGCGGCCTCCCGGTCCTCGAGGCCGACGAACTCCTCGTGTTCGGCTCGAACAACTACCTGGGGTTGACCGCGAACCAGCGGGTCCAGAACGCCGCGCGACAGGCCGCCGCCACCGTCGGGACCGGATCCGGCGGGAGCCGAATTGCGACCGGCGATACGATGGTCCACCACGATCTCGAGCGACTGCTCGCCGAGACCTTCGAGACGGATCGCGCGCTCGCGTTCTCTTCGGGCTACGCCGCGAACGTCGGGACGATCACCGCGCTCGATCCCGACGTCGTCTTCGTCGACGAGTACACCCACGTGAGCGCGTTCGACGGCTGTCGGCTCTCCGGGACCGAGGTCGTTCCGTACGGCCACTGTGATCCGGACGCCCTTCGCGAGGCGGTGGACGATGCTCTCGAGCGGCGGGCTATCGGCGAAGTAACGGCCGACGTCGACGCCAACACCGTCGCCGATGTCGACACCGATACCAAGGCCGACGCTGACGCCGACACCGTCGCCGACGCCAACGCCGAACCCGACGACGAATCCTGGCTCGTCGTCACCGATTCGGTCTTCAGCCAGGACGGGTGGGTCGCTCCGCTCGAGGAACTCTGCGACGTCGCCGACTCGGTCGGCGCCTGGGTCATGGTCGACGAGAGTCACGCGACCGGCCTCTACGTCCGCGGTGGGGGAATCGTCCAGGCCGAAGGCCTCGTCGACCGTGTCGACGTCCAGATGGGAGCGCTCTCGACGGCGCTCGCCAGCCAGGGCGGCTACGTCGCGGGCGACGACGCGTTAATCGAGTGGCTGGCCGCTCGTGCGCCACCGTTCGTCGAGTCGACGGGGCTGACCCCGATGGCGGCCGCGGCGGCGAGCGAGGCCCTCCACCTCTCGAAACACGGCGACCACCGCGAATCCCTCTGGGAGAACGTGACGCGTCTCCGCGACGGCCTGCTGACGATGGGATACGAGGTCGACGGCGATTCACAGATCCTCCCGGTCTACGTCGAGACGCGGGATATGGCCCGAGCTCTGGCGGACGATCTTCGCGACCGGGGCGTGATCGTTTCCGCTCCCGTTCGCCCGAATTCCGGAGGGCACGCGTCCAGGAACGCGGTTCGGGAAGGGTACGTCTACGCGCTCCCGACGGCCGCCCATACCCGCGATGATCTCGTTGCCTGCCTCGAGGCGTTTCGGGATGCCGGCGAGTCCCTCGACATTCTGTAGACGACTCGTCTCGTCGTCGAAGTCCACTTTCGACCTCGAGTGTCGTACTATCTCTCGAGAACCGCACACTCGGACGGTTTAGCGGCTAGAAAAAGTCGGACAGGCCCGACTGGCCGTCGTCGTCCTCGTCCGCCTCGTCCTCTTCGCTCTCGTCGACGTCCGACGCACCATCGTTGGCGTCCGCGTCGCTCGAGTCGCCAGCCGTCCCCGTCCCCATTCCCGACCTCGAAGTCGCCTCGCCGTCGGCGTCTGAACCCGAGGACCCCACGTCGAGGAGCGACGCGTTCGCCGAATCCGCGGATTCGTCGCTCGAGTCCACCTCGTTACTCGAACCGTCGTCGCTTCTGGCGTCCTCCCCACTCCTGGCGTCCAGGTCGCTCGAGTCCTCGGCGTCCGCGCTACCGAAAAACGCGGATCCGGAGTGCGAGACCGTCTCCTCGGCCTGGCGTTCGGCGGCGTCCTCGACGATCGACTCGACCTTGTTGGTGTCGGCGCCGCTCCCGGTGACGAACGAGACCTCCTTCTCGTCGAGGTCGTAGGCGGCCGTCATCTCGACGGTCAACTCCCGGTTTCGACAGAGGTGGGTCATGCTCGAGAGGAACGGCATGATCTCCCGACGGACGGTGCCAATGCTCGCGCCCTCCCGGTCGGCGATCCGCTGGGCGATGGCGTCGCGCCGATCCCGGGTCGCACGGGTTCGCCCGAGTTTCGACCAGTAACTCGGGGGGCCGTACCGGGTCCACCCGCCTTTGGGCTCGCGCCTCGAGGCGGCGACGCCGGCGGCGATATTGTCGGTCGCGTAGCGCCAGTACGAGTAGTCCTGGGTCGAGCGCACCCGGCCCAGCCAGCGGTCGGCGTTGCTCATGAACTCGTAGGCGTCGGCGAGTTCGCCGCCCGAGTAGTCCTTCGGCACGTTATCCTCGACCCAATTGAGCAGGTCGTCGGGCGTCTCGTCGGTGTCGTAGGCAGCCAGCAGGGCGCCGTGGGCGTCCTTCTCCTTGATGAGCGCGTCGAGGAAGTCGAAGATGCCTTCCGTGCTGTCGCGCTCGCCGGTCACGACGTCGTCGACCGTCAGGCGCTCGCTTCCCTCCGCGACCGCCTGCAGGTCGTTGACCGCGGACCGGAGGTCGCCGCTCGTCGCGTCGGCGATCTTGCGGAGGGCGTCGTCCTCGAACTCGATGCCCTCGCGGCGACAGATGTCTCGGAGGACGGGGACGATCGAGCGCGCCGAGACGTCGCGGAACTCGATGGTCTGGCAGTAGTTCCGAAGCGAGTTGCTCATGTCGTAGAACTCGTTGGCCACGAGAATGATCGGCTGGCTGGCCGACTTGACGACTCGCGTGACCTCTCGAGAGCCGCCGTAGTCGGCGTTGCCGTGGAAGTTGTCGGCCTCGTCGAGGATGACGAGGCGGCGACCGCCGCTGCCGCCGGTCAGCGTACCGCTCTTCGAGGCCTCGCCGGCGACACGCTTGATCACGTCGGCCTGGCGGTCGTCGCTGGCGTTGAGTTCCATCACCGGCCAGCCCATGTCGTTGGCCAGCGCGTGGGCGGCCGAGGTCTTCCCGATACCCGGACTGCCGTGGACGATGACGGGCTTTCGATGCTCGTCCCACGTCCTCGCCCACTCCTCGAGTTTGTTGCGGGCCTTGTCGTTTCCCCGTACCTCCGACAGCGTCGTCGGGCGGTACGTTTCCGTCCAGTCGCTCATTGTCGGAGGTAGGGACGAGTCGCGTTTAGTGGTTGCGGAGCGTCACCCTCGACGAGCGTCTTCAGTCGTGGCGAGACGTCACCTTCTCTCTACGCACGGCGCTCGAGACTCGAAGTGAACCTCGTTCCGAGGAATGACGACATTTGCAGGTGGTGCGACTGTCGGACCGGATTCTCGCCCGCTCGAAACCGCACGTTACGGCCCCTCGCCCGGCGGACGCTCCAAATATCGGACGATCGGTTGGTTGGTACAGGGAACAGTCTCTCGAGTGGTCTAGGGAACGATTACCATCGTTTCATCGCCGGAACTGAACTTACACGCAATATAAGCAAGAGGTCCGGTGGTGCCGAGGGTACTATGTCCCTCTGGCCCAGGCGGACCGTGATGGCTCTCGGCGCCTCGCTCGTCATCGGCAGTTTCCTCGGTGCGGCCGAAACGAGTAGCGGGGCGGATGCGAATTCGACGATCCCGATGGTGGTGACGCCTGCGGACGCCGATCACTGGGCGTCCTACCACGGCACCCCTGGAAACACCGCCGCCATCTCGGGCTCGAGTCGATTTCCAGCGCCCGAGATCGTCGCCTGGGAATACGACCAGGACGGCGACGTCGTCGTCGCCGACGGCACGGTCTACCTGCGGAAGGGGGACGGCGTCCACGCCCTCTCGGCCAGCGACGGGTCCCTCCGGTGGGCACGAGAGGACGTCGGCGCCGACGGAACACCTGCCGTCGTCGACGACACCGTCTACGTCACCGGCGACCGAGTGACGGCGCTCGATGCCGACAGCGGCGATACCGTCTGGTCGACGTCGTTCGGAACGGACGGACGGATTCCGAGCCCGACCGTCGTCGACGGGTCGATCTACGTCGTCGTCGACGGCGCCCTTCGCTCGCTCGACGCCAACGACGGGAGTCCCCGGTGGCGGCGAAGTGGGGTCGACCTCGAGCGACGGGACGCCGACGCGGCTACGTTCGCTTCGATTCCAGTCGCCGTCGCGAACGACCTCGTGTATGCCGCCGTTGGCGACGCCGGTTTCGTCGCGCTCGGCGCCGAATCGGGGGAGCCGGTGTGGGCCGTCCAGGAGGAGACTCCCTCGAGAGGCGAGGGACTTCCCTCAATCGTGGCGACCGAAGACCGCCTCTACGTGGCGTGGCTCGGCGACGGCGGCGACGGTGGCGTCGACGACGGAGACGACGAGGGCGTCGACGGTGACAGAAACGAGGGGGAGGAGGAAGAGGCGTGCCTGGTCCTCGACGCCGACGACGGAGCGGTCCTCGAGCGAGTCGAGTTGCGGTTCCCGCTCGCGGCGACCGACACCGTCAGAGTGAGCGCCGAGCGACACGGTGTCAACGCGTACAACTACGAAACCGACCACAGCTGGACCGTCGGCGGGTCGATAGACGCGTGGGGGCGGCCATCCATCGGCGGCCGGACGGTCGTCGTTCCGTACCACCCCACCGACGGAAGCCCCGCCCTCTTCGGGGTCGACATCGAGACGGGACTCGAGCAGTGGTCGTTCCCGCTGGCGGCCGTCGGACTCGAGGACCCTCACGAGGCGAGGTGGCCCGATTTTACGTATGTGATCGGTGACGGAACGGTATACCTGTCGGGGGAGGGAAGCCTCGTCGCGCTCGAGCCAGCGACGGAGGTTGGCGCGAACGAGGCCGGCGCGGACGAAGACGACGCGGTCGGTGCCGACACGATGGACGCCGACGAAGCGGGCGACGCCGACGATTCGTCGAGCGCCACCGAAAGCGACGACGAGACGCGCGAGGACGACACCGACGCCACCGCATTCGACCATACCGATCACGAGATGGACGTCGAGAACGACGCGTCAAACGAGGAAGACGGCGCACCCGGGTTCACCGTCAGTGCTGGACTGGTTAGCGGAGGACTCGTCCTCGAGTGGCTCCGCCGTCGAATACCCGCGAACGACTCGGAACAGTAGCCCTCGTCAGCTAGACCGCGCAGAGCTGTCCGCTGGAATCGACAGTCCTCGTCCTGAAACGTCGTGTACCTGACCAGGAACGTCGTGAACCATACCAGGAACGTCACGTACTCACATAACGCCCAAAGAGTGACGGTCCTCGTCGCGGAACGTCTCGCCGAATGTTCCCCGAGACGTTCGAAACCGATCGACTTCGGTTCGAACCGTTGACGACCGAGACGATCGCACCCCTCGAGCTGTACGAGTACACGAACCCGGACACTGACTTCGGGGCGGTCGCCACGCACCTCACGACCGACGTCCACGAGACGCCGAACGACGCCCGCGAGTACCTCTTCGAGTCCGAGAAGCGGTGGGACGAGGCCACGCGAGCGAACTGGGCGATCTACCCGCTCGAGGTCGAACCCGCCGCCGGGGTGTTCGCCGGCGTCGCCAGCCTCATCCCGCTCTGGGAGAAGCGGACCGCTCGCCTCGGCGTCTGGCTCCGCAAACCGTTCTGGGGACGCGGCTACTCGAGCGAGCGCGCCGCAGCGACCATCGCCGTCGCGTTCGACCGACTCGACCTCGAGGTGGTCTCGGTGGGCTACCTCGAGGGCAACGAGAAGTCGAAGCGAGCGATCGAGAAGTACGTCGAGCGCTACGGGGGGACGTACGACGGCGTGTTGCGAAACTGGGTGCCGCTCGACGGCGAGGTCCGCGACCTGCACCGGTACACGATCACCGCCGAGGCCTGGGAGACGAATCGTCCCGAGACGGCGTATACGATGCTCGAGTGAGGTGGTACTCGAGTGAACGTCGTTGCTCGGTGAGTGACGAGGACCGAGTGAATGACGCCGAAGGCACCAGCCAGGACGACCGAAAAGATCGACGAAGGACGAGGAAGCTTTAGGTCGCTCCCACAGACAGTACCCGTCTGAGAACTCGAGATGACGAACACGATACCGGACTCGAGCGTCGAGGCGTCGAGCGAGAACGACGCGGCCAGCGAGGTGAACGAGGCGAGTACGGACGAACCGGACGCGGCGAAGGACCTCCGTCCGTTGTTTCTGGGCGTGGTCGCCGGCGCACTCGCCTGGATCGCCGGTTACGCGGTCACCTACGGACTGGCTCGCGAGTCGATCCGCGCCGACCTCCGAACCGACGTCCTCGAGTCCGCCGCGGGCGAGACGCTCACCGCCGAACTGGTCGCCTGGACCTACCTGAACGCTCACGGGGTGGCGACCGAGGTGCCGCGGCGCGGGCTATTCAGGCTCCTACCGGCAGAGCAGAACGTCGTCCTCGACGGAAGCGGCGCCGAGTGGCTCCTCTTGCTGGTACCGCCGCTCGTCATCGCACTGGCCGGCGCGTACTGCGCATACGATCAACTCGAGCGCCTGGAGTCGATCACCGAAGCGGCGATCGACGGTGCGATGGTCGCCATCGGCTACCTCGCCGTCACGATCGTCGCCGTTCTCGTCTCGACGGTCGCGATCGAAGGGGCGGTGATCCGGCCCTCGCCGCTCGAGTCCATACTCGTCGCCGGCATCGGCTATCCGATCGTCTTCGGTGCGCTCGGGGCCGTCGCCCTCGTTCGGCTCCGCGCTCGCGGTGCCGTTCCAGCTTCGTGACCGCCGTTATTCTCCAAGCTCTCGAGCCACCATCTCGCCCCAGTGGGCGAACCCGTGGCGTTCGTAGAACGCCTGCGCCCGATCGTTCTCGCGATCGACATCGAGTACGAGTCGCTCGAGCGGCAGGTCCTGATCGCGGGCAATCGCGAGCGCTCGCTCCATCAACGCGTCGGCGACGCCGGTCCCGCGCGCGTCGGGAGCGACGTAGAGCTCGTTGAGGATCGCCGCGTCCCAGACGTACGCGAGCGACTCCGGGAGGACGAAGACGTAGCCGACGAGCGTCGAGGACCCGTCCCGCTCGTCTTCGAGCCCGTCCTCGTTTCCGACGGCAGCGACCGTCACCGTCTCTGACTCCTCGTCCAGGCAGCGCTCGACCCACTCGAGGTAGCCCTCGCGGTAGGCGTCGGTGAGCTTCGATTCGTACCGTTCGGCTTTGCCGCCGTCGCCCGTTCCCTCGCCGAGTCCCAGTTCGAACGCCCGTTTGAGCGCCCACAGCTCGCCCGCGTCGGTCGCCGGATCGTACGGTCGGATCGTCGGCTCGACGGTCGTGTCCATACCCGCCGATGGTCGCGAGGGGCTAAGGCTCGCCCGATTTGCCGACCTGGTGCGTTCGGCTGATCAGGCCCCACGGATCGAAGAGGTAGACGCCCGCCAGGCCGAGCGCCAGGACGACGACGAACAGGCGGGCGACTCCCGCCAGATCCGTTGGGATCGTCGGCTCGAGCGTAATCGCCATCACGCCCGCGACGCCGATCCACAGGACGGCGGTGATCGTTCGCTGACGACGGTTCATACTCGAGTATGGCCTCGAGACGTATTTCAAGGTCCCGTTTAGCACGCGCAATTCTTGATGGTCTCGTGTTCAGCGGCGTGCTCGAACGCGGAGGCGAACGCCCTGCCGATCTCCGTCGTATCGTCGAGCTCCCACCATCGAACGATCGGAATTGGGCTCGAGCGGTGTGCTCGAGTACCGACCCTCATACCTAATACTACAAATTCTTAAGTGTATTAATATAGAATACGTAGTGAATTTTGAGGCTGGCGTCGTCGAGAGGGGTATTCGAACAGCGTCGAGTTCCACTCCCAGGTTGTCGGTTTCCGCTCGCGGATGCAGGTATCACTACGCGGTACGCACGGCTTTCGGCGTTCACATCGTGATTCTCACCGACGACCGTAGTTGTTGCACCCCACGAACGACGTCGCCCAACCCGGCTCATCGCCGGTTTTATTTTACTGTTGAAAATAGCGCCACTATGGACAAACAGCCCGTCGACGTCGAGACGGCGGGGCAGAACGTCGCCGGTGAGGAGCCTGCAGCGGAGCCGGAAGCGGTCACCGACGACACGACGGTCCACGACGACGACGTCGAACTCGAGCGAACGATTGGATTGGTCGGCGGCCTGGCAATCGGAATCGGGACGATGATCGGAGCGGGGATTTTCGTGTTCCCCGGGTTGGCGGCGAGCAACGCGGGACTCGCTGCCACCGTCTCGTTTGGTATCGGCGGGCTGATTGCGTTGCTCGTAGCGCTTCCGACGTCCGAACTCGCCACGGCCATGCCCCGTAGCGGGGGCGGATACTACTTCATCTCGCGGGGGATGGGTACCGCCTACGGTGCAATCGTGGGTCTCGGACTCTGGTTGGGGTTAATGTTTGCCTCCGCGTTCTATCTCGTCGGCCTCGGTCACTACGCGAGCGCCGTGTTCGCCGAACTCGGCGTCGGGCTCCCGTTCAGCCCCGTCATCGGGATTGGATTACTGTTCGGCGCAGCGCTGACGGCGTTGAGTATCGGTGGCACAGAAAACACGGCCAAGCTGCAGAATATCGTCGTTGGGATTCTCCTCGTCGTCCTCACGGGATTTCTCTCGTATGGCGTCCTCGACGCTTTCGGGGTTTTCGGTCGGGCCAGCGCCCCGGAGCACTTCTTCTCGAGAGGCTACTTCCCGGTACTGACGACGGCTGCACTCGTGTTCACATCGTATCTGGGATTCGCTCAGGTTGCAACCGTTGCGGGTGAAATCAAGCGGCCGGGGCGAAATCTGCCGCTGGCGATGGTCGGGTCGGTGCTCGTCGTCACCGTGTTCTACGTCGTGACGATTTTCGTCGCGACCAGCGCGTTCGGAGCGGACCGGCTCGGCCAGTTCGGTGAGACGGCGATGGTCGAAGTGGCCCGCGAGTTCCTTGGACTACCCGGCGCGGTCGCTATCCTGGGTGCCGGACTGTTGGCGACGTTTTCGAGTGCGAACGCGTCGATTCTGAGCGCCTCCCGGGCAGTGTACGCATTGAGTCGGGATGCCTTGCTACCCCGAAAAGCGAGCGAGGTCAATCTCCGGTATGGGACTCCACACGTCGCGTTGCTGGCTGCCGGTGGTCCGATTCTCGCGCTCGTGGCGACCGGACAGGTCGAACTGCTCGCGGAGGTCGCGTCGTTTCTCCACCTGATCATGTACGGCCTGATGTGTGTCGCGCTGATCGTGTTGCGACGCCGGAATCCCGAGTGGTACTCGCCCAGCTACCGTGTCCCGGGGTATCCAGTGTTGCCTGGCGTCGGTGCGCTCGCCAGCTTCGGTCTGATCGCCTTCATGCAACCCGCGTCGATCGCCATCGGCATTGTGGTCATGGCCGTGACGTACCTGTGGTATCGTTATTACGCTGGAGACGTCAAACTCAAGGGAGACATCTGAAATGACGGACCGACCATCGATACTTGTTCCGATTCGCGTGCTCGAAGGAGAGTCGGTTCCGGAGGGAGTTCCCGGTCTCCTCGCGAACGCCCACGTCGTCTTGCTGGGATATCACGTCGTTCCCGAACAGACCGCACCGGGACAGGCACAGATGCAGTTCGAGGAGCGAGCCACGGCCCGTCTCGACGAATACGAGGCGATCTTCGAGGAGGCGGGAGCGATCGTCGAACGGCGACTCGTCTTCACGCACGACGGACAGAAGACGATCGACCGTACGATCCACGAGCACGACTGCATGGCTGTTCTCGTCCCGAACGCCACCGGGGCGGTTGACGATGTATTCGTCGCCGTCCGCGGGACCGTGGGGATCGACCGTCTCGCCCGCGTCGTCGCCGGCGTGTTCGGTGCGATGGACACCTCGATAACACTGTACCACGTCGTCGAGACGGAGGAAACGGACGAGGACATCGAGACACTTCTCGATGGAGTGGCCGATCGACTGGGAGAACTCGGTGTCGACGAGTCGAAGATCGAGACGCGAGTCGAGCGAGATCTGCGGCCTCTCGAGGCGATCGTCGACGCATCTGAAGCGTTCGATGCCGTCGTGATGGGTGAGACGGATCCGTCGCTCGTGACGTATGTGTTCGGTATGCCGGCCGACCAGGTTGCCGATCGGTTTCTCGGCCCCGTTCTCGTCGTCCAGCATGAACTTGCGAACGAAAGGGACGAGTGAGATAGCCGAATACCATAGACGAGGAGGATAGGTGTCTGACGGAGGACTGTGCAGAGAAGTGGCGACGAGATTGCCTCAGAGCACGGTAGTAGCAATCCTCGTGTAGTTGTGCAGAAGTACGGGTTTCGACGGACGTCGATATAGAATACGTAGCAACGCTCGAGGCTGGCGTCGTCGAGAGTGATCCAGACGCTCGCTACGCTCGTGAGATGGATCGTGAAAACGCCGAGAGGGAGATTTGAACTCCCGTGTCCGTGGGGACAGCAGATTTCGAATCTGCCGCCTTGGCCGGGCTAGGCTATCTCGGCTCACTCGTACGTAGCCGGGTGGTGATTTTAGCCGTTTCGGTTTCTCGCAGGCGCGGGGTCGGTTACCACGGTCGCGACCGGCCCGAGTTCAGGACCGGAACCAGCATCGAGACCGCTGTCTGGAGTCGTCGCCACCGGCCGAGCGCCACCTGATCGACCGTTCTCCTTCGAGTGCCATCTACTCGAGCCGCCGCCACCCCGAACACCCTACTGCTCACAACCACCCCGATCACCCCACTGCTCACCACCACCCCGAACGTGACAATAACAGAAGAAATATGGGTGACCCCCTCGAGTCCGACGCCATGGACGTCACTCAGGCCAGCGAAGAGTGCAACACGGTACTCGACGCAATCGGCAAGGCCGTCATCTGCGACCGTGAATTTCTCGAGACCGTCCTCCTCGGCGTCGTCGGACGCGGGCACGTCCTGCTCGAGGACGTCCCCGGCACGGGGAAGACCCTCACCGCCCGCAGCGTCGCGACCGCCCTCGGACTGTCGTTCTCGCGCATCCAGTTCACCCCGGACCTCCTCCCATCGGACGTGACCGGCACACACGTCTTCAACGAGCAGGACCGCGAGTTCGAGTTCAACGAAGGTCCCATCTTCGCGAACATCGTCCTCGCCGACGAGATCAACCGTGCGCCGCCGAAGACCCAGGCCGCGCTGCTCGAGGCGATGGAGGAGGGGCAGGTGACGACTGACGGCGAGACCCGACAGCTGCCACAGCCGTTCTTCGTCATCGCGACTCAGAACCCCGTGGAGCAGGAGGGGACGTTCCCCCTCCCAGAGGCGCAGGTCGATCGTTTCCTCGTGAAGACCTCGATGGGGTATCCCGACGAAGGTGGGGAGATCGAACTCCTCCAGCGGCGGGCGAATCGCGACGAGATGAGTCCCTCCATCGAGACGGTCTTCGAACCCGAACACGTCACCGCCCTCCGACAGGTTCCCGAGACCGTGACGGTTGACCAGGACCTCCTCGAGTACGTCGTCGCCCTGGCCCGACAGACCCGGACCGACGGCCGGGTCGAGGTCGGCGTCTCCCCCCGTGGGACCCAGCGCCTGTTCGAGGCCGCTCGCGCCTACGCGACCATCGCGGGCCGGGAGTACGTCACCCCGGACGACATCAAGCGCGTCGCGCACCCGGTGATGGCCCACCGCCTCGTGCTCACGCCCGACGCGACGGTCAACGAGGTCTCGAAGTCCCAGATCGTCGACGCGGTGCTGGATTCGGTGCCGGTTCCGACGCTCGAGTGACGGAAACGGCGGACTCGAGACTCGGGCTCGAGACTGAGCGAACGGTATCGCGAGACATCGGATACATCGCCTCACGGAAAACACTAGTCACGAGCTATCGGACTAGCTCGACACACCCCCATCGCGGTTCTCGATATCGCTAAAAAAGACGTGAACGGTGTCGGCTCAGGCTTCAATAACCGATGTCGCCTCAGCTTCGACGAGCTCTTTGGACGTCCGGAGCGAGTGTTTGAACTGGCGCTCGTTGTACCGCTTCGCGACGGGTTCGAGCACGCGCTCGATCAGCGAGTCGCCGAACTCGTAGTCGGCCCGCTGGACGACCTTCGTCCCGGAATCGGTCGCTGCGTAGTGGTAGTGTAGCTCCCCGGTCATACCGGGGCTCTCGAACGTGGTGATCGTGTGTTTATTCGGTTCGGCGATTCGCATCTCCATTTTACCGTCCATCGAGGTGCCGAGCAGCCTGTAAGTGGCGTTCATCAGGAGGGCGTCGTCGGTCTCCTCGACTATCTCGACGTCGGTCAGGCTGGGCATGGTTCGTCGCCAGTTCTCGGGGTCGATCCCGAACTGAAAGACGCGGTCTACGGGCGCTTCGACTTCGATCGTGTGCTCGAACGTGGGCATCTATATCATCTCTGTGTCAACTCTAATCACGCACTGATCTCTGCGAAGGAATCGGGTACGACGACGGCTGACTCACCTAATATAGGCGCGCTGAGGTAATAAGGCTATGCTCGGAAACGCGACGTCAGGGGCCGTTATCCCGTATTCTTCATCCCGGCGGCGATCCCCTTGACCGTCAGTCTGAGCGTTCTCTCTTCGACGTCGGTTCGGTGGGTTCGCCCCAGCAGGTGCGTCTGGAGGAAGTTGAGTGGATCGACGTAGGGGTTCCGCCGCTCGAGGTTCTCGCCCATCCAGTCGCGTGTGTGCAGGGTCTCGCGCTGGCCGATCGTCTTGACCAGGTCGACCGCGCGGTCGTACTCCTCGGTCACCCGTGGGAAGAACTGCTCTCGCAAGTCCTCGGTTGCCAGGTCGGCGTACTGCTCGGCGATCTCGAGTTCCGTTCGCGAGAGCGAGAGCGCCGCGTTGTCGAGCGTCGTGCGGAAGAACGGCCACTCCTCGTACATCGTCTGCAGGGTCTCGACGTCGCCACCGTCGTCGAGGTAGGCGTCGATGCCGTCGGCGACGGCGTACCAGCCCGGCAGGATGCACCGGGCCTGCGTCCAGGAGAAGACCCACGGGATCGCCCGCAGGTCCTCGACCGTTCGCTCACTGCTCCGGGAGGCCGGCCGCGAGCCCAGGTCGAGGTCCTCGATGACGGTGATGGGCGTCGCCTGCTCGAAGTACTGCACGAAGCCGTCGCTCTCGAGCAGGTCGCGGTACTCCTGGCGGGCCGCGTCGGCCATGGTGTCCATCGCCTCGACCCACTCGTCTTCGATGCGCTCCTCGGGTTGCTCGATCGCCTGCTTTCGCGCCCGCAACTGGGCGTTGAGCATCTGCTCGATGTTGCGCTCGGCGATGCGGGGGTTGCCGTACTTTTCGGCGATGGCCTCCCCCTGTTCGGTGAACTTGACCTGGCCGGTGACGGTGCTGTTGGGCAGTGCCAGCAGCGCCTCGCCCATCGGGCCTCCGCCGCGGGAGATGGACCCCCCGCGGCCGTGGAACAGGCGCATTTTCACGTCGTAGTCGTCGCAAATTTGTGCGAGTCGGCGCTGGTTCTTGTACAGCGACCAGTTCGCCGCCAGGAAGCCGTTCTCTTTGTTCGAGTCGGAGTACCCCAGCATGATCTCCTGGGTCCGCCCGCGGGCCTCGAGCACCTGCGAGTAGGCTTCGTTGTCGAACAGCGTGCCCATGATGCGGCGAGCGCCCGAGAGGGCGTACTCCGTCTCGAGCAGCGGCACGATGTCGATACCGCAGTGTTCCGGCAAGGAGATGATGCCGGCCTGGTCGGCCAGGAACAGCACCTCGAGGACGTGGGACGGCTCGTTGTTCATCGAGATACAGTAGGTGTCGATGGCCTCGTTGCCGTACTCGGCCTGCCAGTCAGCGAGGCTGTCGAAGAGGGTCACGACCCGACTCGAGGTGTCCGAGAGGTCCTCCGTCCGGGAGAGGTCGACGATCGGTTCGTCCTGGAGGACGGCGTCGGTGAGCAACTCGACGCGCTCGTCCTCCGAGAGGGATTTGTACTCGATGCCTTCCCGCGAGAGGACCTCGTCGATGGCGTCCGTGTGGTTCTGGCGGTGATCGCGCAGGTCGAGGCTGGCCAGCGAGAGGCCGAAGGTGGCGACCTGGCGTCGCAGGGGGTCGACGTGCGCTTCGACCACGGTTTCCCCGCTGTTCTCCCGGAGGCTGTCGGCGATGATCTCGAGGTCCTCCACGAGTTCGTCGGCGTCGTCGTAGCCGCCGGGGCGGACGTCGCCGACGCGCTCGAGGCGCTCGCGCATGAGCTTGAGCTTCTGGCGGTAGGGTTCGCCCGGGTAGCGTTCCTTCGCCGTCTTCGCGCTGCCCGGCAGTCGTTCCCGGTCGTCCTCGAGGGAGGCGTCGAACGTGTTGCCGGTGGTGATCCGACTGCCGTCCTGGCTGAGAACGCCCGAGAGCCGCTTGAGTTGCTCGCGGTAGCGGTCGATCACGACCTCGCGCTGTCGTTCGAGGGTGTTGGCCGTTACCTCTGGCGTGACGTAGGGGTTGCCGTCGCGGTCGCTCCCGGCCCACGAGCGGAACTCGAAGAGTTTGGGGACGTCGATGGCCCCGTCGAGTTCGTCGTCGAGCGCGTCCGCGAGTTCGTCGTACACCTCGCCGACAACGTCGAAGAGCGTGTTCTCGAGGTACCACTGGACGTTCCGGGCCTCGTCTTCGGGTTCGGGCTGGCGCTTGCGGACCTGCGGCGTCTGCCAGAGGCTCGTCACCTCGGCGTCGACGTCGCGCCAGACCTGCTCGCGTTCCTTGTCGGTTAGCAGACGCTCGTCGAGCGTCTCGAGGTGGGTTGCCACCGTTCGGAGTTTCGACTTGACGGTCTTCCGACGGGCCTCCGTCGGGTGGGCTGTGAACGTCGGTTCGATGAGCACGTCGTCGAGGATGCCTTCGACAGCCTCGAGATCGGCCTCGGACAGCTCTTCGGCGGCCGTCTCGAGGCTGTCGTCGAGCGTTCCGTCCTGGGAATCCTGTCGAATCGACCGGACGCGCTCGCGTTCCTCGGCGAGGTTGATCAGTTCGAAGTACGTCGTGAACGCACGGGCGACGACGCGTTGCTGGTGTGGCGACAGCCCCTCGAGTTCGGTGGCCAGTGGCTCTCGTGACTCGAGGTCTCCCGCGCGGTAGTCGATGGCGGCCGTTCGACAGGATTCGACGGTGTCGAACGCACGACGCGACGTCTGGTCCTCGAGAACGTCACCCAGGAGGGCTCCGAGTTCGCGAACGTCCTGTCGGACTTCCCTGTTGTGCAGTCGCATACCAACACTCTACGGGCCCTATTGCTAAAAACTCCGTACAGCGCGAAAGTTTGCCACGTGAATCGTCTTTCGTGAAGGTTGTGAGTCCCGGGAACTAACGAAGCGAACGACTCCTCGAGCCTGGTGTACTCGTCGGTCGTCCTCGATTCGGTCCCGCTCGACCCGCTCGCATCCTTCTTGATGGGGTCGATAGCGTCAGCGAATTCGCTGCGTTCACTCGAACAGCACAGCAATTCGACGGGTGATTTCGAGGGAATCGCGAGTTCGACGGCACGCTCGAGGCAATCTCACACCTCAGTTGTACTCGCGCCAGCGATAGCCGCACTCGGTACACTTGAAGAACCGCGTCGGCGGCTCGTCGGCCGAGGCCGTCTGCTTGATCGTGTACCAGGCCTCTTCGGTGCCACACTCGTCACAGCGGACGTCGCTCGCGATTGGCTTTCCCTCGAAGTTCGCGTCCTCGTCGGACTCGATCACGTCGTCGAACGTCTGGGACTCGGTCGTGACGAACGAGGCCTCCTGTTCCCGGTCTCGAGCCGTCGACGCCCCGCAGTCGTCGTTGGTACAGACCATGTGGTCCCCATCGGCTTTCATCATCGAACCGCAGTCGTCGCAGAACTGCATACCAGAGCTATCGGCTCGAGGGGCAAAAACGATGCGTCAGGTGGCTCGGCCGAGACGCGTCGAAGACGGCTTTCGACACTCGAGACGGAGCCTATTTCGGCCCACAGCCGCGAGTGTCGCACATGAACCAGACCACCGAGACCACCGTCCGCGTCCTCCCGGGCCGGACCGACGACGAGTGGCTCCTCCTCGAGGTAGACACGGCTGATCCGACATACGTCGAGCAGCCCGACCCGGACGGCGACCGCGGTTCGGACGACGAAGCGGATCGAAACGGCCCCGGTCTCGATCACGGTAACCGCATCGAGGTGATGCTCGAGTGGGACGACGGCGAACCCAGACTCGCTTCCTGGACGGTTCTCGAGCCGACCCGGTTTCGCTTCCGTCGGACGGACGCCCCCGTCTTCCAGGCTGCCCAACATTGCTTCGAGGAGGCCCGACGAGCGGGCGAGGCGATGAACGCCCGCGTGATTCACGACACCGACGGCCGCCCGAACGGCGTCGTCTACACCTTCGCGGATCAGCCGGGTCAGCGCGACCTCTACGCCGAGTTTCGCGACGGCGAGAAGCCCCTCGAGCCCTTGCTCGAGCGCGCCGCCGAGTCGACCGAGCCGCCGTTTTCGGTCTGGGTGCTCGACGTGAGCGAGCCGTTCGTGCTCGTGACGATCGTCCTCGATCCGGACGGGTTGCTCGAGGAGAAGATGCGCGAGACGTACGACGGTTCTCGGTAGGTATCGACGCCTCCGGTTTCGGGGCGAGTTCCGCGATTTAGCCGGTCACTCGTAGGTGAAAAAGCGGACGTTACAGGACGGACAGACCAGTTTTTCTTGCGGCGTCTTGCCGACTGGCGTCGCTTCGCCACAGCAACTCGCGCGCGTGATCGTCACCTCGCCGCCACAGAGCGGGCACTCCTCGAGTAACGACCGCAGGGGGCGACCAGCGGCGCGAGCGACAGCGTCGTCGACTCGCTCTTCGAGCGCACGGGCCGCGGCGAGTTCGGCAATGGCCACTCCCTGGTGGAGCGTCACGGGCGCGCCCTCGGCCGGATCGAGGATGACGACGGGGCGACCCCACTGCCGACGTGTGCGCGTGTCGACGTCTGCCGGCGTCACCTCGTCGGCCACGTCGGCCAGCGCCTCGAGGTCGAGGTGACGAAGCGACGCCATCTCGCGACGCCAGTCCTCGCGGAAGTCCGGGTCGAGCACCACGTCCTCGTTCTCGAGGTCGACGACGCCGGCCTCGAGCAACGTGGTGAGGACCGCTTCTCCGTCCGGTGGGGTGTCGTCGCTCGAGCCCGCGCTCGCGTTCGCGTTCGTAGCCGTATCCGTGGCCGCGGTCGAACTCGTCGTCGATCCAGATCCCTCGACTGTTCCGAGCCTGCCAGCGTCGGCCAGCGATCCGGTCGTCGACCTCCTCTCGTGACCGAACGGATCGACCGGCAGCCTGGCGACGAGCTTCGGCGCCAGGTGGGGCGTGTACGGGACGAGGTAGCCCCGGAGGGCGATCCCGGCCAATCCGGTGAGCGCGACCCCCACCGCGGTCCGCCGCCGCCCCCTGAGAGCGAGGACGCCGACCACCGCGACGAGCAGCGCGACGTTGGTCACCGTACACGGCCAGCAGCGATTCTCCCCGGTGTACTCCGGGCGTCGAACGCGCTCGAGCAGCGAAGCCATGCAGGGCAGTTTCTGATGGGAGGGCTTGAGTGTGGCGCTGGAGACAGGCTTTTTACAACGGGTGTTATACGTCGACTGGAATGCACGTGCGCCCTCCACAGTCAAGCAGGCTGGTGGTTCGACATGGACGGTGACGAACTGATCGCGACGCTCGAGGACGCGGGCCTCTCGCCGTACCAGGCCGACGCCTTCGTGACGCTGCTCGAACTGGGCGCTGCGTCGGCAACCGACATCGCCCACGCCAGCTCCGTCCCCGATCCGCGAATCTACGACGTCCTGCGCGGACTCGAGGACGACGGATACATCGAAACCTACGAACAGGACAGCTTGCACGCCCGCGCCCACGACCCGGGTGAGGTCCTCGCCGACCTTCGCTCGCGGGCCAGTCGCTTCGAGACGGCCGCCACGGAGATCGAAGAGCGCTGGAACCGGCCCGACATCGAGGACCACAAAGTCAGCATCGTCAAGCGACTCGATACGGTGCTCACACAGGCCGAGGAACTGATCCGGGAGGCGACGACGCAGGTGCAGGTCGGCCTGACGGTCGAGCAGTACCACGAACTCGAGGACGCGCTCGCGTCGGCACTCGAGCGGGGCGCCGACGTGAAGGTGTGTCTGTTCCCGTCGGTCGACGCCGAGATGGACCTCCCGTCGACGGAGTCGCTCGCGCGGACCTGCACGGAGGCCCGACGTCGACCGATCCCCTCACCGTTCGTCGCGCTCGTCGATCGAACCTGGACGTGTTTCTCTCCGCACGGGTACTCGACGAACGAGTACGGCGTCATCGTCAACGACCGGACCCACACCTTCGTCTTCCACTGGTACTTCCTGACCAGCCTCTGGGAGGTTCACGAGACGGTGTACTCGGCCCGAAATGACGAGTTCCCCGTCACATACGTCGACCTCCGGCACTGCCTGCGCGACGTCATCCCCCTGCTCGAGGACGGGGTGACGATCGAGGCGACGGTCGAGGGAATCGAGACCGATTCGGGACTAGAGGTCACGCGGTCCGGGACGGTGACGGACGCCACCTACGCGGGCGTCACGACGGAAGCCGATCACCCGGCCCCGCTGGCACAGCTCGCGGGCGAGGCGTCGATCACCCTCGAGACCGAGGACGGACCCGTCACTATCGGCGGCTGGGGCGCGATGCTCGAGGACCTCGAGGCGACTCGCATCACGCTCGACTCGAGTGCTCGGTGAGTTCTTGAAGTATTACCTCTTCACGAATAGTTACTACGTCCGAGTACTATTGTCGAGCAACGTCGTTGCATCGAATCCGCCGACTCGAGCCGGTATTCGTAGCGTAGATGCTGTCTTCTTTGGAATCCGTGCCGCTCGACGACTGTCTTTGTCTCATTTACAACACCTGTTGTACCTGATCCAGTAGTTATAAATACGAACGACATTGTTATCTCCGGCTATGAGTGAGAGAAACTCACAGGGGAGCGACGGAATCGACTCGAGCGTCTCGCGTCGGACGTTCGTGAAGGCAGCGGGGGCGAGCGGGGCTGCCGTGAGTCTCGCGGGATGTATTTACGGAGACGATGGCGATGGCGGCTCCGGGAACACCATTACGATCGCGATGGGATCGACGACTATCTCGGACATCGAGGACAACCTCCCGGACCTACTCCACGAGAACGGGCTGAGCGACGACGTCGAGATCGACTTCAGTTCCCAGGAGGACGACTCCGGCGCGCAGCGAGACCAGTACATTTCGTTGCTCGAGGCCGAAGAGTCCAGCCCCGACCTGTTCATGATGGACACCGGGTGGGCGAACGTGTTCATCGAACAGGGCTACATCGCTAACCTCTCGGAGGAACTCGACGACGACACCCTCGATCGGATCGACAGCGACTACTTCGAGGCGTTCACCAACACCGTCCGCGATACCGAGAGCGGCGACCTCTACGGAATCCCGCTGTTCCCGGACTACGCGGTCATGCTGTACAACAAGGAGTACGCGCGTGAAGCCGGCTACTCCGACGACGACTTCGAGCAGTGGGAGACCGAGCCGATGACCTGGCAGGAGTGGTCCGAGACGGCCCAGGAGGTCACCGAGGCGTCGAACGCCGAGTTCGGCTTCTCGACCCAGTGGGACATCTACGAGGGGACCGCCTGCTGTACGCTCAACGAGGTCATGACATCCTTCGGCGGCGCGTACTTCGGCGGCGAGGAGAACCTGGGCGGCCCGGTCGGCGACCGCCCGGTCACCATCGACGAACCGGAGTTCATCGAGGCGCTCAGCATGATGTACACGCTCGCCGCCGAAGAGGAAGACGAGAACACGCTCGACGACTACCCGATCGGCGTGGCGTCGCCGGACATCACCCAGTGGGACGAGAATCCGGCGCTCTCTCCGTTCACGGAGGGACAGGCCGCGTTCCATCGCAACTGGCCCTACTCGATCGTCGAGACGCTCAGCGGCGACTACGACTTCGAGGATCAGGACGACCTCGGAACGATGCCGCTCCCCTACGCCGTCGAGGACGGCGAGGGCGCCCATCCCGGCACGGGCGGCTCGACCTCCGCACAGGGCGGCTGGCACATCTGTATGAACCCCAACACCGAGCGCAAGGAGGACGCGCTGGAGGTGCTCACCGCGATGACCGAGGACGACTTCAACCTCGGGATGCTCGAAGCCATCGCGTGGCTCCCGCCGAAACCGGACCTCTTCGACTCCGAGGAGGCGACCGACCCCGACGCCGTCGGCGTCGTGGCCCACTACATGAACACGCTTCAGGTCGCTGGCGAAGGAGCGATGCCGCGACCGGTCACCACGGCGTGGCCCTCCCAGGCGAACGCGATCGCCGAACAGGCTAACCAGGCCGTCGCTGGCCAGAAGAGCCCCGAGGAGGCCGCCGCCGAGCTCCAGACGTCCATCGAGGACATCGAATCCTCACAATGAGCACCGAAGGTGAGGCGGCCGGGACCGCTCGAGAATCGCGGCGGTCGGGGCCGCTCGTCGCGGCTACGCGGTGGCTCGAGAACCTCGGGGAAACCGCGTTCGCGTACCTTCTGTTGACACCCGTGTTCGTCCTGCTCGGGACGATCGCGCTCTATCCGCTGTTGCGGACGTTCGAACTGTCCTTGTACACGGGGATCCTGGGTAATTCAGAGCAGGAGTTCGTCGGCCTCCAGCACTACGTCGACCTGTTCAGCGGCGACGCGAACCCGAAACTCCCCGGCTCGGTGACTTTCCTCCCCGATGTAACCACGAGCGGGAACTTCCCGTTCGTCCACGTCGAGGGCTGGGCACGGAGTACCCTGGTCGTGACGATACTCTTCGCCGCCATCAGCGTCTTCTTCGAGACGATCATCGGGTTCGGCCAGGCGCTCGTCCTCGACAAGGACTTCCGGGGCCGTCGGTGGGTCCGCGCGGCGATCATCATCCCGTGGGCGATTCCGCTGGTCATCCAGGGGATGATCTTCTACCTCATGTTCCATCCGAGCACCGGATTCCTGACCCAGTACCTCTCGTCGTTCGGGATCGTCGCACCGACGAACACACTCAACGATCCGACGAGCGCGTTCCTGATCGTCACCGTGGCCGACATCTGGAAGACGACGGCGTTCATGGCGCTGCTCATCCTCGCGGGGCTCCAGAGCATCGACCGGAGCCTCTACGACGTCGCGAAGGTGTCGGGCGCCACGCGCTGGCAGCAGTTCAAGCTCATCACGTTCCCGCTCGTCTTGCCGGCGCTCGGCATCGCCGTCCTCTTCCGGACGATCGACGCCATGCGCGTCTATGGGCTAATCGACTCCGTCTCGAGCTGTACGACCGTCCCCTCGCTGTCGTGCATGGTCGTCGAGACCTTCTACTCGAATCGCGGGCTCGCCTCGGCGGTCGCGTTCGTCACGGCGGGCATCATCGGCGTGGTCGTGATCGGCGTCATCTACCAGCAGTACAAGGAGGGTGGGATCTGACATGGCGACGCCATCTACGACGGAACCGGAAGTGGAACCAGACGCGGCGGACGCTGCCGACGACCGCGAACGCAAGCAGGGGCCACTCGGCCGCTGGACGCGCGGCGTCCTCGAGGAGGAAGCAAAGCGCCAGCGCCTCTACCGGGCGCTGTTCTGGACCGCCTGTGCGTTCTTCCTCGTGACGACGCTGTTCCCGTTCTACTGGCTGCTCGTGCTCGCGCTGACGCCGAACAGCCGGATTCTCACCGGCGACTGGTCACTGCCAGTGATCGGGATCGAGTTCCCGCACCCGCAGGGATTCAACGTCACCGCGTTCGTCGAGGTGTTCCAGGAGGTGCCCTTCCACCTCTTCGTCTTCAACAGTTTCGTGTTGGCGACGACGACCACGATCATCGTCCTCGCCGTCGCGACACTCGCCGGGTACGTCTTCGGGCGCCTCGAGTTCCCCGGCCGCGGAGCGCTCATGCTCGCGGTGCTGGTGATCTCGTACTTCCCGCCGGCAGCGTTCCTGATTCCGCTGTTCGACGCATTCCTCGGGAACGCGGTCGTGATCCCGTTCCTGGGCGTCGAACTGTTCCAGTCGCCACGGCTCGTGAACACGCCGGGTTCGATGATCATGCCGTTCAGCGCGCTGTTCTTGCCGCTGGCGATCTTCATCTTGACGACGTTCTACGCCCAGATTCCCGACGGCCTCGAGGATGCCGCGCGCGTCGAGGGAACGACCCGGCTCGGGGCGCTGTTCAGAGTGATCATGCCGCTGTCGGCGCCCGGAATCGCGACTGCGGCCGTGTTGACGTTCATCTCGGTCTACAACGAGTACTTCTTCAGTTCGATCATGGCGCTGGAGAACCAGCCCCAGAACTGGTCGCCGCTGGTTGGCGGCATCCTGAGCTACCAGACCCAGTACACGACCGACTTCAACCTCATGGCGGCGGCGAGCATCGTCGGGGTCCTCCCCGTCGTCGTGCTCGTCATCGTCGCCCAGGAACGCATCGTCAGCGGACTGACCGCCGGCGCACTCAAAGAATGACCACACGCAGCACCCACTATCACCACCAATGGCACGCGTAACACTCGAACACGTCACGAAACGCTACGAAGACGTCACCGCAGTCGACGACATGAACCTCGAGATCGAAGACGGGGAGTTCGTCTGCCTCGTCGGCCCCTCGGGGTGTGGGAAGTCGACGACGATGGAGACTATCGCCGGCCTCACGAAGCCCACGGAGGGCACGATTCACATCGGAGATCGAGACGTCACGAAACTCCCACCGAAGGATCGCGGGGTGTCGATGGTCTTCCAGAACATCGCGCTGTTCCCGCACATGAACGTCTACGAGAACATCTCCTTCGGCCTTCGACTCCGAAAGTACGACAAGGACGAGATCGATCGCCGGGTCGACCAGGCCGCCGACATCGTCCAGCTCGAGGGCATGCTCGAGCGCGAGCCGAACGAGCTCTCGGGCGGGCAGCAACAGCGGGTGGCTATCGCGCGGGCGATCGTCCGCGAACCGGACGTCTTCCTGATGGACGAGCCGCTGGCGAACCTCGACGCCAAGCTCAGAGTCCACATGCGGACCGAGTTACAACGGCTGCACAAACAGCTCGAGACGACGATCATCTACGTCACCCACGACCAGGCCGAGGCGATGACGATGTCCGACCGCATCGCCGTCATCAACGCCGGCGAACTCCAGCAGATCGACCCGCCACTGGTCTGTTACAACGAACCCGCGAACCGGTTCGTCGCCGGCTTCATCGGCTCGCCGTCGATGAACTTCGTCGAGGGCGAGATCACCGCCGGTGGACTCGCGACCGACCACTTCGACCTCGAGTTCGACGCCAGCGCTGTCGACATCCCGTCGGGTGAGGCGATCACGATGGGGGTCCGGCCCGAGGACATCTACCTGACCGATAACGCCGACTCGGCGACCAGCGCCTCCGAGGTTATCGAGGCTCGGACGGACGTCCTCGAGCCGATGGGCGATCAGATCTTCGTCTACCTGTCGCTCGACGACGCGGGCACCGAGATGATGACGAGCGACGAGGCGTCGGCGGCCTCGAACCAGCTTCTGATGAGCGTCGATCCGGACACGGACATCGACGAGGATCAGTCGATTTCGGTAGTGCTCGACCGGTCGAAGGTGCACCTGTTCGATCCCGGGACGGGGAACGCGATCGCTCACGGGATCGAGTCGCTGGCTCAGGACACGTCCGGAGTCGGGGCCGAAGCGGAATCCGAAACAGGGGCCGGGCCAGGGGCTGCCGACGTCGCTCGAGCCGACTCCGAGTCGGGTGGTCGCCGTGAGTAGCCTGATTCCGGTGGTCTACTACGGCGGGTTGACGATCCTGTTTTTCTTCTGGATCTACGGCATCGTCTCGTTCGCCCTCGACGTCAAGAACAAAATCCTCCCGGGCATCGCCCAGTACCGTCGCGGACGCGCCAAACGCGAACAGCGACGTGAACAGGAGCGCGAACGAACCGAACGGGAGGAGCAACTGTACTGAATCGATGACCGACGAGACACCCCTCCGTTCCGGAATCGTCGGCTGCGGCAACATCGGCCAGTACCACGCCGACCGCCTCCAGGAACTCGGCGCCGACCTCGTCGGCGGCATGGACGTCTCGACGCAGGCTCGCGACCGGTTCGCCCAACGTTACGGCGTCGACGCATACGACGATCACCACGCGCTCTACGACGCGATCGACGTAGTCGTGATCACCACGCCTAATCGGTTTCACGAGGAGTACGCGGTCGACGCGTTCGAGCACGACCTGCACGTCCTGCTCGAGAAGCCGCTGGCACACTCCCTCGAGAGCGCCGAGCGCATCGCGGCGGCGGCGAGAGAGAGTAGGGGCACCTGCACGGTCGGCTTCCACAACCGATTTCGAAATGCCGTCCGCCTCGTCGCCGACCGAATCGAACGCGGCGACCTGGGCGAAATAACTCACGTCGAGGCGAACTACGTCCGCCGGCGAGGCGTTCCGGGTCGCGGCTCCTGGTTCACCCGTCGAGACATCGCCGGCGGCGGCGCACTGATCGACCTCGGGGTCCACGCCATCGACCTCGCGCTCTACCTGCACCAGCAGCCGGAGGTCAGCAACGTCTCGGGAGTCACGAGAAGCGAATTCGGCTCTCGCGAGGACTACGCCTACCTCGAGATGTGGGGCGAGGACGCCGGGCCGGAGGGGTTCGACGTCGACGACTCCGCCAGCGCGTTCGTTCGATGCGCGGACGATCGAACGATCTCGCTCGAGGTCGCCTGGGCGACGAACCGTCCGCCGACCCACGAGTTCGTCGTCCAGGGGACCGAGGCCGCCGCCCGATTCGACCTGCTTGAAGACCAGGTGACGCTCCACACCGCGAGTCCGGACGGGGCGAACCACTTCGTAGATTCGACGCTCGAGCCGGCAGCGAACGACGCACACTCGGACGAGCAGCGGGCGTTCCTGGGGGTGATCAGAGGTGGGGAAGACGCCGTCGGCGCGAGCGCCGAGGAGGCACTCGCGGTGCAGCGGGTCGTCGATTCGATCTACCGCTCGAGCGACGAGGGGCACCCGATCACGCTCGAGCAGTCCTGATCCATAGGGTACGTCCACTGTGCTCGATCGGCTCGATCGTGTCTGAGTCAGACAATCGACGCTCGAGTAGGAACTGATCGGCGAAACGGTTACTCGAGGTACCGCCCGGCGACCGATTCCAGAATTTTCCGCTCGGCCTGCCGACGGTGTTCGTCGGCGGTACGCCGATCGATGCCCACTGACTCGGCGACGGCCGCCATCGACGTCTCTCGAGGGATCTCGTAGTACCCGCGCTCGTAGGCTGCGGCGAACACCTGGCGCTGTCTTCGCGAGAGCGCCGGCAACGGCTCGCCGATCCCGTCCGGCGTCCGGTTGCGGTCGAGACTGTCGAAGGAGAGGTCCCGCTTCGACTCGACCGTCACGTCGAAGTCTTCGAGCAGGTCGTGATAACAGTGGGTCAGGTGGGCGGACTCGAGTGCCAGGAGGCGAATCGACCGCGCCCCGTCGGCGTATCGAATCGGCGGCAACAGGAGACAGCCGTGTTCGTCCAGAATGCCGTCGACGACCGTCGCCTCGAGGGCCTTGACGCAGTTTCCGGTGACCGCCACGGCGTCCGACCCGTCGACGATGGCGTCCTCGATCCCGGCGAACGCGTCGATGGCCTCGAGGGCTGCCTCGCGACGACCGGTCTCGCACTCGAGGAGCAACAGGTCGCTGTGGTCGTTACACCACAGCGAGAGCCGCGCGTCGAACGCCGCGGTGATCGCATCGTAGGAACCGAACTCGGGCTCGGACCCGCAGCCAGATCCGCTTTCGCACCCGGCAAGGCGGAACGTCGCTTCGTACACGCCCAACCTGAGGGTGCCCACGTATATAGTACCAGGCGTGTGGCGACTGGAAACACTTGCCGACTCCCCACGTGTGTGCAGGTATGGCAGACTCGCCTTCGAATCTCGAGCGCGACCAGGACGCGTCGACCGACTGGGAGGGCATCGGCGACCCGAGCGAGCAGTGGCGATCCTATCGAGGCGCGCCGACCGGCACCGACCTCGAGTGTCGCGGCTGGCGCCAGGAAGCGGCGTTCCGTATGCTGAACAACAACCTCGACCCCGAAGTGGCCGAGGACGCGGAGTCGCTCGTCGTCTACGGCGGCACCGGCCGGGCGGCCCGGTCGTGGGACGCCTACGACGCGATCTGCGATCAGCTGAGGGACCTCGGCGACGAGGAGACCCTGCTCGTCCAGAGCGGGAAGCCCGTCGGCCGATTCACGACCCACGAGCGAGCCCCGCGCGTGCTCATCGCGAACTCGAACCTGGTCGGCAAGTGGGACGACTGGGAGCACTTCCACGAACTCGAGGCCCGCGGAAAGATCATGTACGGGCAGATGACTGCCGGGTCGTGGGCCTACATCGGGACTCAGGGGATCATCCAGGGTACCTACGAGACGCTGGCCGAACTCGGTCGCCAGCACTTCCCCGACCGCGAAGGTCTCGAGGGCCGGATCGTCGTCACCGCCGGTCTCGGCGGGATGGGCGGCGCCCAGCCGCTGGCCGTGACGATGAACCACGGCGTCTGCATCGCCGCCGACGTCGACGAAACGCGGATCGAGCGCCGCCTCGAGACCGGCTACTGTCAGGAACGCGCCCCGGACCTCGAGACGGCCATCGAGCGCGCGGAGGAAGCGGCGGAGGCTGGCGAGGCCTACAGCGTCGCCGTCCATCTGAACGCCGCAGACATGCTCGAGTCGATGCTCGAGCGCGGGTTCGTCCCGGACGTGATCACCGACCAGACGAGCGCCCACGACGAACTCGAGGGGTACTACCCCGCTGGCTACTCGGTCGAGGAGGCCGACGCCCTGCGGGAGCGAGACCCCGAGGCGTACGTCGAGGAGAGCCTCGCGACGATGGAGCGCCACGTCGACGGCGTCCTCGAGTTACAGGAGCGGGGCGCCATCGCGTTCGAGTACGGGAACAACATTCGAGGGCAGGTCCAGGACTATCGGCGTGGCGCGAACGGCGGGGGTGGCGCGGGCGACGGTGACGAGAGCGAAAACCCGTGGCCCCTCTCGGGCGCCGACTCGAGCGACCGGCAACCGTTCGACTTCCCCGGCTTTGTCCCCGCCTACGTCAGGCCGTTGTTCTGTGAGGGGAAAGGGCCCTTCCGCTGGGCGGCGCTCTCGGGCGACCCCGCCGACATCCACCGCACGGACGACGCCGTCCGAGATCTGTTCCCCGAGAAGGAACACCTCGCCCGATGGATCGACCTCGCCCAGGAGCACGTCGAGTTCCAGGGACTCCCCTCGCGGGTCTGCTGGCTCGGGTTCGCCCGCGAGGAGGACGGCCTCACCGAACGCGCACGGTTCGCCCTCCGGATCAACGACCTCGTCGCCGACGGCGAGATTTCGGCGCCAATTGTCGTCACGCGCGACCACCTCGACGCCGGATCGGTCGCCAGCCCGAACCGGGAAACCGAGGCGATGGCCGACGGCACCGACGCGGTCGCCGACTGGCCGATCCTGAACGCCCTCCTGAACTGCGCCGCGGGCGCCGACATCGTCAGCGTTCACGACGGCGGCGGCGTCGGCATCGGGAACGCCCTCCACGCGAACAACCACGTCGTCCTGGACGGAAGCGATCTCGCCGCCGAGAAGGCCCGCCGCGTCTTCACCACCGATCCCGGCATGGGTGTCGTTCGGCACGCCGACGCCGGCTACGACGAGGCGCTTGAGGAAGCCCGCGAGTCGGACGTCACGATTCCGATGGGTGGTGACGAGCGGTGACCGCGTTTACCAATCCGGTCGAGTGGGAGAGCCCCTCGAGCGACCCCAACGACGAGACGTTCGGCGACGTGGTCGCGGCGGCGAAACTCGACCGCGCGGGCGAGTACGACGCTGTGCTGGTCGGGGAGCCCTCTGACATCGCTGTCATCGGCCGTCGCGGGGCCCGTGAAGGGCCGCGGGCGATCCGGGAGTCGATGGCCGGCGTGAAAACCCACCACTTCGAGGTGGGTTCAGTCGGCTCGAACGGCGCGAACAGCGCGAACGGTTCGGTCGCCCCAATCGGCGACCTCGGCGACCTCGAACTCCCCGATACCGACGTTTCGACCGTTCAGGAACGAGCCGAAGCGGCCGCCCAGGCCGTCTACGAGACCGGCGCTCGCCCCGTCTTCCTCGGTGGCGACAACTCCCTGACCGTGGCGAACGTCTCGCCCTTGCTCGCCGACGGCTCCGTCGGCGTCGTCAGCCTCGACGCCCACCTCGACTGTCGGGAGCCGATCGACGGTCCCTTGAGCGGCACGCCTTACTACCAGCTTCACGAGCGCGGCCTGGACGCCTTCGCCGTCGTCGGCGCACGCCACTTCGAGACCTCGAGCGCGTATGCTGAGTACGTCGATGAGCAGGATGGAACGGTCGTCACTGCAGAAACCGCTCGCCAGGATCTCGAGACCGCGGCGACCCGGGCACTCGAGGCGATGACCGGCGTCGATCGGATCTTCCTCAGCCTGGACGTGGACGTGCTCGACGCGGCGTTCGCACCGGGGGTCAGCGCGCCAACGCCGGGTGGGTTGACGACGACCGAACTGTACCCGCTCCTCCGACGAATCGCGGTCGACGAGCGCGTCGCCGGATTCGAGGTGGTCGAGTGTGCGCCGCCGCTCGATCGCGGTGGAATGACGAGCGACGCGGCAGCTCGAGCCGTCGCGCACGTGCTCGCGGGGTGGTCGGCGTGAGTCGCGATACGGGCGCTCCCGAAACCGAGGGCCACACCACTGTCGTCTACGGCGCGAGCGAACTGGTGGTCGGCCCGACAGCGGACGAAGCCGCGAGCCAGGACGGAAATGGAAACCGGAACGGAAGCGCGGACGACGGAGCGCCCCTCGAAACCGTCGAGAACGGCGCGTTCGTCGCCGTCGACGGTGAGGTCGTCGCGGTCGGTCCCACGGACGACATCGTTCGAGAACACCCGCCCGAGAACGCCGACACGGCCGTCGACGCGAGCGGCCGAGCCATCGTCCCCGGATTCGTCGACCCACACACCCACGCAGTCTTTGCCGGGGACCGCTCCGACGAGTTCGAGGCCAAACTCGAGGGGACGAGCTACCAGGAGTTGCTCGCGCAGGGCGGCGGCATCCTTCGAACCGTACGAGCAACGCGCGAGGCGAGCCTCGAACACCTCGTCGAGAACCTGCTCGACCACCTCGACGTCATGCTCGCCCACGGGTCGACGACCGTCGAGGTCAAATCCGGCTACGGACTCGAGACCGAGACCGAGTTGCGAATGCTCGAGGCCATCGACGCCGCGAACGACCGCCATCCAGTCGACCTCGTGCCGACCTATCTCGGCGCCCACGCGGTTCCGGAGGGGAGCGACGCCGACGACTACGTCGAATCCGTCGTCGACGATCAACTACCCGCGGTGGCCGAGCAGGGAATTGCCCGTTTCTGCGACGTCTTCTGCGAGGAAGGCGCGTTCTCCGTCGACCAGTCGCGACGGGTGCTCGAGGCCGGCCTGGAGCACGGCCTCGAGCCGAAGGTCCACGCCGAGGAACTGTCCCACCTGGGCGGGACGCAACTCGCGGCTGATCTCGAGGCTGCAAGCGCAGACCACCTGCTCTACGCGACTCCCGAAGACGTCGATGCGCTCGTCGAGGCCGGAACGGTTCCCGTCCTTCTTCCCGGCACCGCGTTCGGCCTCGGGGAGGCCTACGCCGACGCCGAGATGATGCTCGAGGCTGGCGCCCCGGTGGCAATCGCGACCGACTTCAACCCGAACTGCCACTCACGGAGCATGGAGTTCGTCCAGACGCTCGCGTGCGTCGAGATGGGCATGACGCCCGCAGAGGCACTGCTGGGTGCGACCAGGAACGCGGCCAGAGCGGTCGGCGCGACGGACGGGACGGGCACCCTCGCGGTCGGCACCCCCGCCGACGCGCTCGTGCTCGAGGCACCGCGCTACGCCCACCTCGCCTACCGGTTCGACACGACGGCGGTGGAGACGGTGCTGAAGCGAGGGCAGGTCGTCGTGGACAACGGCACGGCGCTCGAGGAGGTGCGTTCGTCGTGAGCGTTGCTGCGCTCGAGTCTGGTCGGGCGAGCGAATTCTCCCCGTTCGGATCGGTACGGAATACCAGTGTGGCGACCTCAGTAGGTGATGATTTCGTAGCCGTCGGCGACGAGGGATCGGACGCTCGGATGCCCCTCGAATTCGGCGACCTCCTCGACGGGTTCGTCCTCGACCTCGCCGTCGACGTCGTAGGCGTCGGCGCAGTACGAGCAGACCTGCGCGTGGTGCTCGACGGCGTCGTAGAGGGCGTGGTAGTCGTGGTCCTCGTCGGCGAGTTCGGGGACCCACTGGGTTCCCGCGCCGTCGAAGATGAGTTCGATCTCGTCGCCGTGGTCGTCGAACTCCTTGGCGGTCTGGAGGGCGTTGACGACGCGACCGAGGTCGGACGGTGCTTCGGTGCCAGCGAGAACGATGATCGCGGTCTTTGGCATGTGGTCGACCGTTTACGGCGGACGGAAAGGACGGTTGTGCGCTCGTGTGCAGGTGGCCCACGAACGAACGGAGAACGGCGGGACGGAGGCCAGCATGACTGACGACGACAGCGGCCCCGTCGAACTCGACGGCCGATCGCTCACCCCCGAGGACGTCGTCGCCGTCGCTCGAGACGGCGCCCCGGTTACGATCACGACGGACGCCCGCGAGCGCGTTCGCGTCTCCCGCGAGCGCGTCGAGGACGTGATCGAGAGCGGCGAACCCGTCTACGGCCTCAACACGGGCTTCGGCGAACTGGTCGACGAACGGATCCCACCGGACCAGATCGAACGCCTCCAGACCAACCTCCTGCGGAGCCACGCCGCCGGTGCGGGTCGAGAGTGTACCCGCGAGGAAGTTCGGGCGATGATGGTCTCGCGGGTCAACGCGTTAGTCGCGGGCTACTCTGGCGTGCGCGAGGTCGTCGTCGATCATCTCGTGACGCTGCTCAACGAGGACGTCCAGCCGGTCGTCCGCTCTCGCGGCAGCCTCGGCGCCAGTGGCGACCTCGCGCCGCTCGCCCACCTCTCGCTGGTCCTCATCGGGGAGGGCGAAGCCATCCTCCGGGACGACGAGGGGCCGATGCGCGTCGACGGCGAGGTGGCCCTCGAGGCGGTCGGGCGCGAGCCCCTGTCGCTCGCGCCGAAGGAGGGGTTGGCGCTGATCAACGGCACCCAGCTGACGGTCGGACTCGCGGCGATGCTCGTCGTCGACGGCGAGCGGCTGCTCCGAGCCGCGGACGCCGCAGGCGCGCTCACGACGGAGGTGACGCTGGGAACGACGGCCACGTCCGACGCGGCCATTCACGACGTGCGGCCCCACGTGGGCCAGCAACGAAGCGCCGCGGCGGTTCGCGCGCTGACGGCCGACAGCGACGTCGTCGAGGCCCACCGAAACTGCGACCGCGTCCAGGACGCCTACTCCCTGCGGTGTCTCCCGCAGGTCCACGGGGCCGTCCGCGACGCGGTCGCCCACCTCCGGGAGGCCGTGACGGTCGAGCTCAACAGCGCGACCGACAATCCGCTCGTCTTCTCTGCTGAGGACGCGGACGACCGCGCCTCCGGAACCGACCGCGCGGCCGTCATCTCCGGGGGAAACTTCCACGGCCAGCCCCTCGCCTTACGTCTCGAGTACGCCCGCCTCGCGCTGACCGACCTGGGAGCCATCGCCGAGCGCCGGATCGATCGCATCCTCAATCCGAACCTCCAGGAGGACCACCTGCCGCCGTTTCTCGCCCCCGAGAGCGGCCTGCAATCGGGCTACATGATCGCCCAGTACACCGCCGCCGCCCTGCTCAACGAGTGCCGCTCCATCGGCGCGGCCTCGAGCGACAACACGCCGGTCAGCGGCGGCCAGGAGGACCACGTCAGTATGAGTTCGCAGTCGGCGCTGAACGCCCGACGAGTGCTCGAGAACGTCCGTCGGATCGTGGCGACCGAGGCGGTCTGTGCGACGCAGGCGGCCGACTACGTCGGCAACGCCGAGGACGTCGACGTCCTCGCGCCGACGGCCGATCGGGCGGCGACGGCCGCCGCCCTCGGGAACGGAACCGGGGCGCTCTACGAACACGTCGGGCAGTTCGTCCCGCCGCTCGAGGACGACCGCGTGCTGGACGGCGAACTCGACGCGGTTGCCGACGCCATCGCCTCCGGGGGGATCGATTCCGTCGTGGTTCCGGTGCTCGAGGCTGGGGACGAACAGTAACGTGGTGCTCGAGGCCGAGGCGTACAGTAGCCTCCAGTTATCGAGGTCGGGGGAGGGGGCTCCGCCTAGTCGGTCCCGTCCTCGTCGAAGAAATCCCGAAGGATTTCCTGTAAGCCCCGCCGGAGGTGCTGATGCATCGTCGGCGCGGCGATGCCCATCGATTCGGCGATTTCCTCGCCCGTACTTCCCCGCGGCCAGTCGAAGTACCCGCCGTAGTACGCCAGTCGGAGCGCCGTGAGCTGACGATCCGTGAGTCGGTCGGTAATTCGATTGCGTCTGTCGCGAGCGGTCATCACCGGCCTGTCGGCCTCGCGTTTGGAGACGAGTTCGGTCTGTGCGTAGACCCGCTTCATCGCCTCGACGATCTCTCGCGTATCGGTCTCCCGGGAGACCTCGGCCGTCAGGTACCCGACGCCGTCCTCGACGGTAACGTCGCGCACTGTCGCCCCGTATCCGGTGAGCGTTCGAACCGCGGACTCCGAGAGCCGGATCTCGATCGTCGCCTGGTTGTCGCCGTCGTGGATCAGCCGACACTCCTCGACGGTGGGGTGGGCGGACGCCTCGTCGTACACCGTCCCCCCGTCGAGTCCCTCGACCGTCACGTACTGGTAAGTTCGACCGGCGGCCGTCGCCCCCGACCACTCGAGGGTACACGTACAGTCGTACTGCTCTGAGAGGTCGAACGAGAACGAGTCGCCACCCTCGATCCGGAACTCGAGGACCGTCACGGCGTCGGCAAACAGCAGCCGACGGTTCTTGATCGCGTTGATGGCGAAGCCGATCGTCTCGCCGAGGAGTCGAAAGGCGGACTCCTCGCGCTCGCCGAAGGCGTCCGCTCGACGAGCCAGCACGGCCAGCACGCCGTACACGCTGTCACCGTGGGCGAGCGGGACCGCCAGCGCCGATTCGATGCCGTGTTCGCGGGCGGCCTCTCTGAGGGGATCGGGGAGTTTCGCCCTTTCCGACAGGTCGTTCCTCGACTGAATCGTGTTCTCCCGCATTGCACGGACGATGGGGCGGTCGGGGTCCGGGTCGAGGTCGAGCCCCTGAATTCGTTCGAGATAGGACTCGACGTCGCCACACCCCGTCTGGTAGACCACGTCGTCGTTCCCGGAGGGCCGAGAGATCCACGCCCCGCAGTAGAGATCGGAGGCGACGAGTTGCTCGCAGACGGCGTCCTCGACGGCCGATTGCGTCGGCGCTTCGACGAGCGTCTCGATGATGCGCCGAACGACGGCGTTGATCCGGTTGAGCAACTCGAGTTGATCCCGGCGCTGTCGAAGCGCTTCCTCCCTATTCGCCCGTTCGGTGACGTCGCGCGCCAGCCAGATAACGGCCCGCTGATCGGCCGAACGCAGGTCGATCGGGGCGACTCGCGCCTCGTACAGCCGAACGCCTTCGGTCGTGTTCGTCTCGTACTCGACGTGTTCGATGGCGTCGTTCTCGAGGGCTGCCGTGACCGCCTCGTGTAAGCGATTCGCCTGCGGGTCCGGAAACGCGTCCCACAACGTCTGTCCGACGAATTCCGTCGAAGCGACGGTGTAGAGGTCGGCTGCATCTGGTCGAACGTTCGCGTCGAGGTAGGTTCCGTCCGCCCCGATCACGAAGACCTCGTCGGGTAACGTCGTCGCGAGCAACTCGGCAGCGGTCGTGACGGGTCGGGGCGAACCGGTGTCCTCGAGAGCGCGCTCCCAGTGGATCTCTACCCGGTCGTCGATCGCCCCGAGTGACGCTGTGGGAACGTAATCGTCGGCACCGCCCCGGATCGCGGCGGTCGCGAGCCGGTCGGACCCCTCCGGGGAGACGACGATCGTTCGTCGCCGATCGATTCCGTCCGTCAGCGTCTCGAGTATCGACCGAACCCACGACTCGTCACGAGCACAGACGACGACCACCGGAAACTGTTCGGCGCCGTCCTCGAGGAGTCGACGACACGCCTCGCTCGAGGTGACGGTTCGTACCGGACGGTCGAGACCGTCCGCGAGTTCGTCGACGAGCGCCTCGGCGTCCGCCGATGAGGCGATGAGGACTGCGTGTGAATCGGTGCTGGTCGACATAGTCGGATCACGGCCGTGGGTCCTGCAACGGCAATCGGTCGGTGCGTACGCCTCCTCCAGTGACGGTAGCCGGATACGCTATCAGATGATATGCGCCCGTCGGAGAGGGTGAGCGGGGTTCTCGAGGGACAGCGTCGACTCCTCAACGGTAGCATGGACGCACGAACGAACCGTCCGTGTCGACTGTACCATTTCGAGTCCCCCCGTTCTTGTTAGTCCGTTGGCAACCCGGGTGGATAAATGGTTCGCTACGCTCGATTCTCGCCCGACTACAGCGTAGCGACGCGACGTAGCCGCCGTGTTGCGGTTTATCCAGTTGCATATTCCGTTCACGCGATACGAACGATCGCCGTGACTTATACTGGATCCGTCTGACGTGTGAGTGGGGATGGGATGATAGAGACCGTCAAATCACTGCTGTTTACCGGGTCAGAACGTGGAACGATTTACGAGTGTCGGCGGTGTGGAACCGGCGTCGACTCGCCGTCGAGTACGTGTCCGTCCTGTGGGAACGAGGACATCGCCAGTTTTCACACGCGGTGAACAGAAAATCTTAGTACGTCAGCACCCGCTCGAGCGGCTGTTCTATCGCCGAACGCTCGGTATCGACGTCGTCCGATCGATTAGATCTCGTCCTTCTCCTTGAGCTGCTGCATAACGTCGTCGACGAACGAGTCGACGTTCTCGTAGGGGAAGTCACCGCCCGAGAGCTTCGTGTTCAGTTCCATCGCCGTCATCGAGAAGTCACCGGACTCGAACTTCGTTCCCGGCCCGTTCGGCAGGGCGGGTACGAGGTCCATCGGACTCGAGATGGGGTAGTCTGCGCCTTCGAACGCCTCGGTGAACTGCTCGCGGAGTTCTGCTTCGTCTGCCATAGCACCCTGACGTTCAGGCGGATAAATAATAAACCTGTTTACTAGGTCCCGTGCCCGACCTGCGCCTCAGTCGTCCCCAACCTGGGCAGCGATGTCCTCGACGACGTCCGGATTCCGGAGCGTCGAGGTATCGCCGAGTTCGTTGCCCGAGGCGATGTCCTCGAGCAGGCGGCGCATGATCTTGCCCGACCGGGTTTTGGGGAGTTCGGGCGTGACGATGACCTCTTCGGGCCGGGCGATGGGCCCGATAGCGTCTTCTACCCCCTCGACGATCTGGTCGCGCATCGAGTCGGTCGCGTCGGCATCGTCCTCGAGGATGACGTAGGCGTAGACGGCTTCGCCCTTGATGTCGTGGTCGCCGCCGACGACGGCGGCTTCGGCGACGCCCTCGACGCCGACGATGGCGCTCTCGATTTCCATCGTCCCCAGGCGGTGCCCGGAGACGTTGATGACGTCGTCGACGCGTCCGAGGATGGTGATGTAGCCGTCGTCGTCGATTTTCGCGCCGTCTTCGGGGAAGTACACCCACTCGTCGCTCTCTTCGTCGGAGTACTCCTGCCAGTATTCCGAGAGGAAGCGCTCGTCGTTGTTGTAGAGCGTTCTGAGCATCCCGGGCCACGGGTTATTCACGGTGAGATAGCCGGCGTTCCCCGCCTCGACCTGATCGCCGCTGGCGTCGACGATTCGGGCGTCGATGCCGGGGAGTGGCGGCCCCGCGGAACCGGGTTTCATCTCCCCGACGCCGGGCAGAGTAGTGATCATCATGCCGCCCGTCTCGGTCTGCCACCAGGTGTCGACGATGGGACACTCGCCGTCGCCGATGTGGTCGTAGTACCACTGCCAGGCGCGGGGGTTGATCGGTTCGCCCACGGTGCCCAGAAGGCGCAGACTCGAGAGGTCGTGTTCTTCTGGGTACTGCTTGCCCCACTTCATGAACGCCCGGATGGCGGTGGGCGCGGTGTAGAAGATGTCGACATCGTTCTTCTCGACCAGTTCCCAGAGGCGGTCCTTCTCGGGGTAATCCGGGGTGCCCTCGTACATCATCGTCGTCGTGCCCAGTGCGAGCGGGCCGTAGACGATGTAGGAGTGACCCGTGATCCAGCCGATGTCCGCCGCACACCAGTAGGTGTCTTCGGGTTTGACGTCCAGCACCGCGTGGGAGGTCCAGGCGGCATAGGACAGATAGCCCCCCGTGGTGTGTTTCACCCCTTTGGGTTGGCCGGTCGTACCCGAGGTGTACATCAGGAACAGCATGTCCTCTGCATCGCGCGAGACCGGGTCGACCGATTCGCCCTCGTGTTCGCCGACCAGTTCATCGTAATCGTGGGCGCTGGCACCGAGGAAGTGGTTCAGTTCGTCCCCGAGACGGTCGACGACGACCGTCTCGACGTCGTGATCGACGCCGCGAAGTCCCTTATCCGCCTTCTCCTTGTGGTTCAGCGGATCGCCGCGGCGGTAGTAGCCGTCGCAAGTGACGAGGTACTCGCTGTCGGCGGCGTTCATCCGGGTCGCGAGTGCGTCGGCTGAGAAGCCCGCGAACACCACCGAGTGAGGTGCGCCGATGCGGGCACACGCGAGCATCGCGATGGGGAGTTCGGGGATCATCGGCAGGTAGAGCGTGACGACGTCGTCCTCCTCGACGCCTAGCTCTCGGAGACTGGCTGCAAAGGCTTCGACCTCGTGCAACAGGTCGCTGTAGGTGTACGTTCGAGTTTCCCCGAGTTCGCCCTCCCACTTGATCGCCGCCCGATTCTTCGCGCCGTCCTCGACGTGGCGGTCGAGACAGTTGTAGGAGGCATTCAACTCGCCGCCGGTGAACCACCGATAGAACGGCGCGTCGTCGTCCTCGAGGACGGTATCGTACTCCTGGTTCCAGGAGAGCAGGTCCGCAGCGCGCTCCCAGCACCCCGGCCAGTTCTCCTCGAACTCCTCGTAAATCCCCGGATCGCTCACGTTCGCTTGCTCGACGAACGACGACGGCGGCTCGTAGGTCTCCCCCTCGGCTAACCGTGCCTCGAGTTCGGTTCCCTCGTCGGTATCTGGTTCCTCGGCCATGACTAGTGCAAACATCGGGCATGAGCGGGATAAACGTTGTCCTCGTCGCCGTTTCTCGTGGCGATTTTGGGTCGGCGGCGTGAGGAGAACGGTTCTCCACTTGGCGCGGCAGTTCTCGAGCAGGCGTATGCCTCCGACCCGGTGGCGGAGTCCGGCGCAGCAAAAGAGGCACGTCGTCGATCAGTACGTGGAATCAGGTCCGTGGGGAGCGACCGACGAAAGGAATTCAGATCCGCTCGCCCGCCACGAACGCGAACGCGAGCGCAGCGAGTCCGAGAACGACGGCCGCCAGACCCACTGGCGTCGCACCCGACATCGCCACCGTTCCGCCGGCGACGACGCCGGCGCTGCCGCCACCGACGGCTACGATCCAAACGAGGTCGGCGTTCTCGGTCGGTTTCGATTCCTCGGACTGCACGTCGAGGTCGTCGACCGCCGACGCGAGTGTCTCGAGGCGGTCGGCCTGGGCCGACTGCTGGTTTTCGATGGCCTCGAATCGGTCCAACTGGCCCTCTCGTTCGTCGGCCAGTGCGTCGATCTGTTCGGTCACCGTGGCTCCCGAATCGACCGAGGATTCGACGTCCGCGAGGCGGTTTGCGAGTGTGGACGTTCGCTCCTCGAGCGACGACTCGATCGATTCGACGCGCTCGAGTGCAGCCACCGTGCGCTCGTCGACCGTCTCGATCCGATCGTCGCGTTCGGAGGCGTCGGCCTCGAGCGCGGAGACTGCGTCGTCGAGGCTCGATACCTCGTTTTCGAGGGCGGCGACGGCGTCTCGGGTCGTCTCGAGGTCGTCGGACTGGGACTCGAGTGCTGTCGCCTGATCCTCGAGAACGACTTCCATCTCGCGAACGGACGCCGCCTGTTCGTCGACTTCCGCCTCGACGTCGCGAATCGCCGTCTCGTGGTCCTCCAGTGTGGTCTCGACGGCGTCGACTCTCTGGGTGACGTGCTCGAGTTCGGACGTCACCGACTCGGCCGCCGCGGTGGCGGCATCGACGTCCGATCGGACGGTCTCGAACGCGTCGTCCGAGGGGACCGCCTCCTCGAGAGAGTACAGGTCTTGCTCGAGTGCGTGGACCTCCTCTTCGAGGGCCGAGACGCTGTCGGCGAGTCCGTCGCGATCCTGGGCCGCGTCCGAGAACTGCTCGTCGGTGTCGGATTCGAGCGCCGAGAGGTCCGCCTCGAGTTCGTCCGCCGTCTCGGCGACCGATTCGACGGTTTGCTCGAGTCGACGAACCGTTACCAGCGTCGATTTCACGTCGTCCTCGACGGCCGTCAGCGAAGCCTGCGTCGCGCGAGCGTCGATTGCCGATTCGACGGATTCGAGGTCGTCGGCGAGCGCCTGGACCGCCGAACTGGTCGACTCCACCGCTTCGGTCGTCGACTCGAGGTCACCCGAAACGTCCTCGAGGCGGGTCTCGAGCGCGTCGACGTCCCCGGTCGTCGCGCTGGTGTCGGAGACGTCCTCGAGGCCGTCGGCGAGCGACTCGACGTCGGTCGTGACCGCCTCGACGGTCTCATCGATCGTCGAGATCGACGAGTCCATCGCCGAAACTGACGACTCGAGGGCCTCGAGATCGCCGACCACTGCATCGATCTCGTCGTCTCTCGAGCCCAGGCGCTCGAACAGTTGCGTGATGGCGTCGTCGCTTCGAGCGCGCTCGGTCTGGCTGGCCGCGTCGTCGAACGAGAGCGTGGTATCGGCATCGGTACCGGCTCCATCGGACGACGCGCTCGCACCTCCTCCCGCCTCCGCATCAGGCGAGGGCGACGAGGCGTCGACTGCCGCGTTCGACTGGCCGGAGTGGTGATCGTGGCCCCAGAGGACTCCCTCGTACGCGACGACGCCGTCTCTGGCGGCCTCGAGCGCGCCTCGGACCGGGCTCTCGGCAGGGTTCTCGGCGAGGCGAACGCCTCGAATCGAGAACGGGAGCGACGCGGCGTCGAACCGGCCACCGAGGAGGAACTCGATTCCAACGACCGCCTGGTCCCCGGCGACGGCGACGGGGACGCTGAGTCCTCGCTGGAAGTCGGCGTCGCCAGCTCGAGCGCGTATCAGGGCGATCAGGTCGGCCACCAGTTCATCGTGGGCCCGTGCGAGGGCGCTCTCGACGTCGCCGGTCGCCGCACTCGGATCGAGCGTGAAGCCCTCGAGGATCGAAGCGATCTGGTCGGGAGCGTGATCGGTCTGGGCGGCGGCGCGCTCGACGAGCCAGTCGCTCCCCCGTGCGAGCGAGCAGGTGAGCACCGGGACGCCGTAGTACGACAGGCCGACGCTCGTCGTCTGGGACTCGATGCAGACGCCCAGCCCCGTGTAGTTGTCCTCGTCGAGTTGATCGTAGACGACGGCGAAGCCCTTGCCGATCGGCGTCGCCTCGTCGACGCACTCGGCGACGGCGGCCGCGACCGTTTCTCGCACCTCGGCCGAAGTTCCGTCCGTTTCGACGAGCGTTCCCGGCGTCGTGTACCAGCACTCCGCCGCGTCCGATCCGTGCAGGACGGCGGCCACGAGCGTCTCGAGGCCGCGGGCGCACCACTCGTGCTCGAGCGTTCCGTTCGTGAACAGCGGGACCGGTTCGGTGCCGTTCGCTCGGGCGGCTGAACGAGCCGCCGTCCCGACGAGGTACGTCGTTCCGTCGTGTTCGAACGACAGTTCCGATTGTTCTTCCTCCGGTACATCTGCGCCGTCCACGCCGTCCTCGAGCGGGAACACCGCAGCCGGTTGACTCGTGACGACCGTCTCCGAGCCGTCGTCTCTCGCCGACCGGAGGGCCCCCGTTCCGATATCGAGACCGATAGCCATGCGACCGGATGACGGGGTGGCCTCTTTGCCTTTTGGCTCAAAATACCAGAATTGAAAATCAGCGCGTCGCGAAACGCGAATAGGCCGTCGCTCGTTGTCGTCCGATCAGAGGGGCTCGCTGTCGTCCGATTAGAGGGGCTCGAGGTCGCTCGATCAGAGGGGCTCGCTGTCGTCCGATTAGAGGGGCTCGAGGTCGCTCGATCAGAGGGGCTCGAGACCGTTTTCGGCCCGCAACACGTCGATGTACTCCCGGAACCCGGTCTCGAGGTCGTACTCGGGGTCGTACCCCAGGTCGTCCTTCGCGGCAGTCATGTCGAGCTTCTGCGTCCACGGGAGTTCGCCCTCGTCAGACACCTCGAGGTCGGCGTCGGGGACGATAGATTCGACCGTCTCGGCGGCCTTGCGGATGGTCGCCACGGTCCCGCGAACGTTGTAGACGCGACGGGAGAGACGCTCGTCGGGGGCGAACGTCGCCTTGCGGAACGCCTGGGCGATGTCGCGGACGTACTGCCAGTCGATCACCTGGTCGCCGTATTCCACGCTGAACGATTCCTCGAGGGCGGGCTTCTCGATGATGTTCGCCAGGAACGCGGAGCCCCCGGTCTCGCGGTAGGGGCCGTAGGCGACCGTCGGGCGGAGCGCGACGTGGGAGACGCCGTGGTCCTCGTAGTAGACCCGCGCCTGGTGTTCGTTGTACTCCTTGGTCGCTCCGTAGAGCGTGTCGGGGTAGACGAGGTCGTCCTCGGTGACCCAGCCGTCGTTTTCCGTGTAGTTCGTCGGCGGCGCGTACACCGCGGCCGAGGACGCCCAGACGACGCGCTCGACCTGGTCGTCGAGGATTCGAGCGGCCTCGAAGACGTTGTTCGTCCCCTCGATGTTGACGTTCATCGCCGCGCGCGGGTTCTCGCGCGCGGTGGTCGTCAGCAGCGCGGCGAGGTGGACGATGTGCGTCGCACCGGTCTCGCGAACGGCGCCGATGACGTCGGTCACCTCGGAGACGTCCCCGCGGCGAATCTCGACGTCGTCGGCGACGCCGAGTTTCTCGAGGATCCGCGGATCGGTCGAGAGGTCGAACACGACGACGTCGTGACCCGCTTCGACCAGGTCCTCGACGACGTACGAACCGATGAATCCCGTGCCACCCGTGACGAGTACTGTGTCCGCAGACATTATCACGAATCTCCATCGTAGACGGGAAAAGCGTTCTGACATGCTGGCGCGGGTCGAGCGTGTGATCCGAGCGGCCGAGAGCAGGCAAATCGCCCTGAAGCGAACGGAAGAGCCTCGAGAGCACGGTAACGGCCGATCCGAGTCGGACGACCGGGCAGGTGGGCGCGCGAAAGCAACCGCCGCTCGGCTACGTACCGGGGACTCGAGTCGATTCGCCGACGCGCACGTCGTCGCCGACCGAAAGGGTGGTTTCCCACTGGTCGTCGGGAACCTTCGTGTTGACCATGAGTCGGAAATAGTGGTCGAACCAGTCCGAACCGGACCACGGCGGGAGCGTCGCTTCCCGGCGTTCGACGAACGTCCCGCGAAAGCCAGGGGTGTCTTCTCCCGTGTCCGGATCACGCGTCGGCACGACGCAGCGCTGGCAGGGGTTGATTCCCAGAAGCGTCGCCTCGCCGAGTTCGAACGCGACCGCTCGACCCGGCCGATCGTACAGGCGGTCCTCCCAGAACGCCTCGTCGGCGCTGACCTCGAGGTTCGCCCGCAGCCGCCGACGCATCTCGTCGACGTCGATGCCCTCGTACCAGTCGGCGACGGCCTCGAGCGTCCCCGTGCTGATGACCGTCGGCCCGGAGGCGTCGGTGTCGTCCGGGAACCCGCCCTCGTCGTCGCAGACGACCTGGACGCGGTAGCCGAAGAAGTCCGTGAGCCACGACTCGAGGGAATTCCGGTCGACGTCGAGGTGGTAGGTCCGCGCCTCACCGCCTCGCTCGCCGATCGTGACCGTCTTCCGCTCGAGGTCGTACTCGGTACCCAGGCGGTGGATCGCCCGCTCGCGCTTCCCGTTGACGTACGCGTCCGACTCGTCGACGATCGCGTACCGTCGGTCCCACTCGAGCGCTCCGTGTTTACCGATCCGGGCCGCATCCACGGAAACGGGATCGAGTGACTTGATCGGGTAGACGGAGAGCCGCTCGAGGTGTGCCATCACCGAGGAGTAGTGATCATCGGATAAATACGTTCGCGAAGCTATCGTTCCGACGAACTATTCGTGGAGGCCGCCGACCTCGTCGTAAAAGGACGAGGAGAGCTGGTCGGCCATCTCCTCGTCGGGGTCGATCCGCACGTCGACGACCGTCGGCACCGACGCAGCCTTCGCGTCTGCGATGGCGTCCTCGAGGGTCGCGGGGTCGGTAACCCGGACGCCGTCGCCGCCGAGCGCCTTCGCCACGCCAACGAAGTCCGTGTCGTGGAAATGCGCGCCGGGAATAGCGTCGTCCATCTGGCGAACCATGCCGAGCGAGGTGTCGTTGAGGACGACGAACGTCGGCGCGACGTCGCAGTCCACGGCGGTCTCGAGGGCCGTCATGGTCATGGCGAAGCCGCCGTCGCCGGCGACGCAGATGGCGTCTTTGCCAAGGAGGGCGCCGGTGACGGCAGCGGGCGCCGCCCAGCCCATCGCGCCGACGCCGCCACTCCCGTAGTAGCTTCCCGTCGTCTCAGTCTTGAGGTAGTTGAGGAGCCAGAAGCGGTTGTTCCCGGAGTCTGCGGTGACGACCGTGTCCTCGTCGACGACTGCTTCGATCGCCTTGCACACTCGCTGGGGTTTGATCGGCGTCGATTCGTCGTCGCACGCCGGAGCGTGGAAGTCCTCACGCGCTTCGGCCGCTCGCTCGAGCGCCCAGTCGTTTTCGGCGTCGCGGCCCTCGCTCGCCTCGAGCAGCGTGCCGAGCGTTTCGCCGGCGTCGCCGATCAGGCCGACGTCGGCCGGGTAGACCCAGCCGGCGTTTCGCGAGTCGACGTCGGCGTGGATAATCGTCTGTTCCTCGGGGCGGATGAACGACTCGGCCTGCCAGTTCGTGTCCATCGGGTTCATCCGACAGCCGACGACGAGCAGGACGTCCGCCTCGCTGACGACGCGGTTCGCCCCCTCGTGGCCGAACGAGCCGATGACGCCCGCCGCGCGCTCGTGTGTCTCGGCGATCGTCGACTTACCTAAATAGGAAGTGGCGACGACGGCGTCGTAGGCGTCGGCCACGGCCTCGAGTCGGTCGTAGGCGTCGGGTTCGTCGGATTCGGTGCCGCCGGCGCTCGCGTGGACACCGTTACCGGCCAGGATGACCGGTCGGTCGGCACTCGCGAGCGCGTCCGCGGCGGCCTCGACGTCGCGGTCCGTCGGTCTCGACTCCCAGTTTCTGACCTGCGTCTCGTCGTCCCAGAGACCGGGCGTGACGTCCCCGGGTAGGTCGTCCGTAATTGCCGAGCCGTCGAAGATGACGGCGCAGGGGCCGTTCCGACCGGCGGTCGCGTGCTTGAACGCGAGCTGGACCGTGCGGACGGTTTCCGGCGGGGTGCGCGGGAACCACCACTCCTTGGTCACGCCGTCGAGAATCTTCGGCAGCGAGAGGCCGCCGTAGTCACCACGGGACTGCTGGTAGGGCGCGAGCGTGGAGTAGTCGCCGCGTTCGGAGGCCTCGGTGAGCACGACCATCGGCGAGGAGCCGAGCCTGGCCTCCATCTGGCCGATGGCGCCGAGACTGCCGATCCAGGGCCCCTGTCCAGCCAGGACGGCAGGAGAGCCGGTCATTCGGCCGTAGGCTTCGGCCATGACGCTCGCCTCGCGCTCGTCGCGCGGGCGGACGACCGTCACGTCGGTGTCCCGGTGGCCGATGGTCTCGAACACCTCGATGAGACGGCCGCCAGGATAGCCGAAGACGTACTCGACGTCGAGCGCCTCGAGCGTGTCGACGACGCGGTCGGCGGTCGTCTGCGTGGAGTGCGTGTCGTCCATGGTGGTCGACTCAGTCGTCCTCCGAGTTCTCCGAGGGGAGTGCCGTCTCGGCGACGTGGACGGTCTCCTCGACGACCATCGTCTCGCTCGCTTCCATGTCGGCGAACGTCGCCGCGTCGGCCTGCACCTCCTGGCCCACCTCGGACTCGAACGCGGCGGCCATCGCCGCACCGTCGGCGAACGTCAGCCGAACGATGCCGTCGTAGGCCGACTTCGAGGGATCGGTCGGCGTCGACGTGACGTACCGCTCGAGGCCGGGGAGGTCAGACGCGAGGTCGGTGTGGTCGCCCAGCCAGCGCTCACAGAACTCCTCGTGACTGAGGTCGTCGTCGCGAACCAGCAAGTTGACGAACGTGATCATGTTCCGTGCGTGGCGTCTTCGGGTTCGACCTTTGCTCTGTCGGTCCGGGCCGCTCACCCGTGGAAGATACATTGTTTCGACCTCGAGTAAATTTAGAGTATATATCACCGTTCAAACAGTGGATTTCGGTGGATTATGAGCCAGGTAATCGGGATCAGCGAGCGCAAAACCGGGCTACTGAATCGGGTCGTGGAAACGGGAGGCATACCGGCTGGCAAATCCTCCGGATTTATGTATCAGAGCGGTGGTTCTTCCTAGTATGTCCGAAACCGGGACGCAGCCGCGTCACGTCCGCGAGTCCCTGGCCGATCCGAAGCACGCCTCGAACGTCCAGTACTACGGCCCGGTGCGCTCGACGTCGGTCGCGGAACCGCCGACCCACCGCACCGACGACGACCTGATCGCCGGACTCCGCGAACTCGCCGCCGCCGTCGAAACGACGACCGAGTTCGGCTCCGCGTCCTACGTGAGCAAGTTCCGGTCCCGGAGCGCCGACCGGACGAAAAACGCCGTCGACGACGACTTCGGGGAGGCGGATTACGCCGTCATCGACCGGGCGACCGAGGCCGTCGAGAACCGCGCGATGCTCTGTGTCGACCGACTCGTCGGCACGCACCCGGAGGCGACGTTTTGCTGCCGACTGTACGTCCCGGTCGAGTACGCGCGAATCGCTCACGCCTGGGCGATGCTGTTCGAGCCGACCGACGGTCGCGACCCGGACTTCGTCACGGTACAGGTTCCGGACGCCGACGAAACTGCGATCCGTATTCTTCCCGATGACGGCTTCACCGCCGTCGTCGGCAGCGACTACACCGGCGAAGCGAAGAAGTCGTTCCTCCGGCTGTTTATGCACAGGGCGAAACGACTCGGCGGCCTCGGTCTGCACGCCGGCAGCAAGCGCGTTCGTGTGGCTCGAGCGGCAGGCGACGACAGTGCTGAATCCGAAAACCACCTGGAACGCGAGGACGGAACCGACGCCGACGCCGACCCCGACCTCGAGACCGTCGGCCAACTCTTCATGGGGCTCTCCGCGACCGGAAAATCGACGCTCACGGCCCACGGCTGCTGGCTCGAGGCCCCCGAGGAGGCGGTCATGGTTCAGGACGACGTCTGTGCACTCCTCCCCGATGGATCAGTCGCCGGCAGCGAGGGCGGCGGCCTCTACGTGAAGACGCACGGCCTGGACGCCGACGAGCAACCGGGAATACACGCCGCAGTCACCGACGAATCCGCAGCGCTCGAGAACGTCGTCGTCGACGAAGACGGAACGGTCGACTTCGAGGACGACCGATACACGAAGAACGGTCGTGCCGTCATCCGTCGGTCGGAACTTCCCAGCGCCAGCGAGGACATCGACCTCGAGGACGTCGATCAGCTCTTCTTCATCACCCGGAACCCGCTGATGCCGCCGGTCGCCAGACTCGACGACGAACAGGCGGCGGTCGCGTTCATGCTGGGCGAATCGATCGAGACGAGCGCCGGCGACCCCGACCGCGCCGGCGAGCGCATCCGGGTCGTGGGGACGAATCCGTTCATCATCGGTCCGGAAGGCGAGGAGGGGAACCGTCTGCGAGAGCTGGTCGCCTCGCTCGACCTCGAGTGCTACGTCGTGAACACGGGCACGGTCGGCTACCCCGACGCGAGCTCGAAGGACGTCGGCGTCACCGAATCCGTGACGATCCTGACCGAACTCGCACGAGGGACCGTCGAGTGGACCCGGGACGAGCAACTCGGCCTCGACGTCCCCGCGAACGTACCCGGGATGGACGTCGAGGCGTTCCGCGTCGCCGACTACGTCGACGATTACGACGGCGAACTCGAGACCCTGCGCGAGGAGCGACGCGAGTACCTCGAGTCGTTCGAGCGACTCGATCAGGAGATCGTCGACGCGGTGTACTGATCGCTCAGCGCCTTCCCAAAGCGGTCTCGAGCGAGGAGAACGGCAAATCGAGAGCGCACGACGTGCGGGTGGGCAGCACTTGCCGGTCACAGCTACTGTTATATGCACAGCGTTCTCATCGTGGGCAATGAGCGTCCAGATGCAGAAACCAACGATGCGGGTATGCGAACGCTGTGGCCGGACGGAGCGCTGGGACGACGCCCAGTCCGCCTGGCAACACGCACCCGATAGCGACCGCGGTCACCCCCACTGTATTCACGAGTGGGACATCAACGGGTCGTTCACCCCCTACGAGTAACGCGACCCGTCTGCGCACGAGGCCCGCCTCGAGGCCCCACCGTGCCCCTGGCGAGTTTCTAATATGGCTATCGACGAGCGATCGGCAACTCGCCGTGACGTTCGGTTTCTGTGAGATAACACTGCGGATCGGGGCCGAAGAGGGACTCACTGGAGAGCGCCCGCAATCGGGACCCACCGCGACAGATCGACCGATACTGGCACGTCGAACACCGCCCAATGAGGTATTCCTCGCGCGCTCGAAGGTCGGCGAGCAACGGATTCGTCTCGTCGTCCCAGATGTCGCCGAACGGCCGGTCGCGAACGTTACCCAGGCTGTAGCCCTGCCAGAACTGGGTCAGGTGGACGTTGCCCTCGTAGTCGACGTCCGCGATGCGCTCGCCCGTCGGGTCGCCCCCGTTTCGCTCGAGGTAGCGGTAGACGGTCTCGGCTTTTTCGGGGCCGAAGCGGTCGGCAGCGTACTCGACGAGGAAGGGCGCGTCGACGTAGTTGCCGACTAACAGCGTCTCGATCTCCTCGCCGCGGTCGTGGTACTCGAGCGTCAGATCGCAGAGTCGCCTGACCGCGTCACGGGTCGCTTCGGGACTGAGGTCGATGTCGGTGATGTCGGCGCCGCGCCCGCCGTAATCGAGGTGGTAGAAGCAGAACCGATCGACCCCTATGTCGGTCAGCAAGTCGACGACGCCCTCGAGGTCGGCGGCGTTCGCCTCGGTGATCGTATACCGTAGTCCGGTCTTGAGCCCGGCCGACTGACAGGCCTCGATTCCTCGAACAGCGGCGTCGAAGGCCCCCTCTTTCCCGCGGAACGCGTCGTTGCGCTCCGGGAGTCCGTCGACGGAGATGCCGGCGTACTGTAGCCCGGCCACCTCGAGTCGAGCCGCCTTTTCGGGCGTGATGAGCGTCCCGTTCGTCGAGAGAACGGGCCGGAGCCCGAGGTCCGCGGCGTACGCGACGAGTTCGGGGAGGTCCGGCCTGACGAGCGGTTCGCCGCCGGAGAAGAGCACGACGGGGACGTCGTAGTCGGCCAACTGCTCGAGGAATCGTCGGGCTTCGATCGTCGAGAACTCGCCCGCCGCAGGCTCGGTTTCGGCCGCCGCGTAACAGTGCGCGCAGTGGAGATTACAGCGTCGCGTCGCGTTCCAGACGACGACCGGACGGCGCTGCTTTCCGGTCGTGATCTGGGGCTTGCTCGAGCCGTCGGCGGCGTCGTAGCGCAGTCCGTCGCCCTCGGCGTCCAGGTCACAGAGGAGCTTGCTGATCGAAATCACGAGTCATTCACCTGCGGGACTTCGCCCCTTTCCATGGAAACGCGAGGTTCGGGCGAACCCTCCTGGCCCGGCGCCTCGTCCGGCGAGTCGGAGGCAGTGGACAGCGGGCGCGTCGAGTACCGCTCGACCGCCTCGGCCGGGCACACCCAGAGGTCCGCGGCGTACCGACCGAAGAGCCGGGAGGCGTTGCCGACGGCCTCCTCGGCGCTCGTTGCCGAAACGCTGCCGACGTGATGAAGGCGCTCGTCTCGGTCCTCCCGAAGGAAGACCTCCCACTGGGGAAGAGGCGTTCCGCGACTATTCCCCGCCACTCGCTCGCGACGTGCAGGTTCGACCATCGTGTTCGTTCGCGGTTGGGTTTTCGGGGATATATCCCTCGTTGCGAACGTCTTCGGGCGGCGTTCTCGCGTCCCGAGAACGAGAACCGCCCCTTTGTAGGCGACGTCGCCAACGGCGGGTGAGTATCCATGCCAGCGCCACCCGCTCGCCGATCGATCGACACGTCGAAACGCCCGTTCGTGCTGATCTGGGAACTGACCCAGGCTTGCGCGCTCGCGTGCACCCACTGCCGGGCCGACGCCCAACCGGAGCGCCACCCCGACGAGTTGACGACTGCCGAGGGAAAGCGACTGCTCGAGGACGCGAGCGACTTCGGAGAGGGCCAGCTCGTGGTGCTCTCGGGCGGCGACCCGCTGGTCCGTGACGACGTCCCGGAGCTGGTCAAGTACGGAACCGACCTCGGTCTACGGATGACGATCACGCCGAGCGGAACCCGGTCGGTCACGAGAGACCGCATTGAGGCGCTCTCCGAGGCAGGACTTCGACGAATGGCGCTCAGCCTCGACGGCGCGACCCCCGAGAGCCACGACGCCTTCCGGGGCGAGGCGGGAATCTTCGAGGAGACGATTCGGGCGATGAAGGACGCCCGCGCGGCCGACGTTCCCGTCCAGATCAACACGACCGTCTGCCGACAGACCGTCGACGAACTCCCGGCGATCAGAGACTTGCTCGCCGACCTCGGCGTCGTCATGTGGAGCGTCTTTTTCCTCGTCCCCGTCGGACGCGGGCGAATCCTCGAGCCGATTTCCCCCGAGGAAGCCGACGCGGTCATGTTGTGGTTGGGCGAGGTCAGCGACAGCGAACCGTTCGGAGTCAAGACCACCGAGGCGCCACAGTACCGACGCGTTCGTCTGCAAGAGCGACGGGAATCGGACGACGGTACGGTCGATGCTGACGGCCTCCGACGCCGAAGCGGAATCGTCGCCGGCGACGGCTTCGCGTTCGTCAGCCACGTCGGCGAGGTCTACCCGTCTGGCTTCCTCTCGGCGTCCGCCGGTAACGTCCGCGAGGAACCGATTACTGCCATCTATCGTGACTCGACGCTGTTTCGATCCCTCCGCGATCGCGATCGACTGCGCGGAAAGTGCGGGGCCTGCGAGTTCCGAACGGTCTGCGGCGGGAGTCGCTCTCGAGCCTACGCCTACACCGGCGACCCCCTCGAGAGCGACCCGCTGTGTCCGTACGTACCTGCGGGGTACGACGGCACGTTGCCGTGGGACGACCCGACGAGCGTTCCCTCGGCGCCCTCGAGGCCGACCAACGCCGATTGAGCGGGGTCCAATCGAACGGACTGCGAGGGGAGAGGCGGAGTACGAGCAACGGGGAGCAACCCGAACGTGTTCGCACCGAAACTCTTCGACCCGTAGTACGACGGGTACCTATGAACGAGACGATCCGCGTCGAGATCGACGTCCGGACGCCGTTGACCTGTCCGGTCGCTGCAGCCTCCGAAACGACCGGCACCCCCGTCGAGACCGTGACGCGGGCATCCGGGCGAAACATGGGGCCGCACGTCGACGAGGAATTTACCATCGCGAGCGACGCTGCCGTCGACCTCGAGACGTACGACGCAGTCGAGGACGCCGACCGAATTTTCGACCTCGATTCGCACGCCGTCTATCGATTCACTCGGTCGGCGGTGTCGCCGTGCGTCTGTGATCGCATCGAGGAACTCGGCTGGCCGGTCTCGGACATCAGCGCGGAGAACGGATCGCTGCTAGTCACCTGCTACGTCGACGATCAGACTGGGTTTTCGGAACTCATGTCGGACCTTCAGGACCGGTTCGGAGACGTCCGCGTACGGCGACTGCTTCGCTCTGGGGGTGACGGCGACGATAACGGACCACTGGTCCTCGAGGTCGATTCCCTGACCGCCCGACAACGGGAAGTGCTCGAGACGGCCCACGAGATGGGGTACTTCGAGTATCCCCGCGAGTCGAACGCCGGCGACGTCGCCGACGCGCTCGGGATCACGCGGTCGACGTTCGGCGAACACCTCGCGGCGGCCCAGCGAAAAGTTCTGCAGACGTTAGGCTGAGTCCTCGCCCGAGTCCGTATCCTCGAGCGCCTGCCAGGAGAGCCGCGGGTTTCGCGCCGCGCTCGTCTGATCGATCCGGCCCACGGCGGTTCGGTTGGGCGCGGACTCGAGTTCGTCGTCGCTCGAGGCCGCCGCCTGCTGGAAGGCCTTCGCGAGGGTGTCGAGCGTTTCCTTGCTCTCGACCTCGGTCGGTTCGGTCATCAGCGCCTGCGGGACGATCTCGGGCCACTTCGTCGTCGGCGGGTGGACGCCGAAGTCGAGCATCCGTCTGGCGACGTCGGCCGCGTCCTGGTCGCCCGCGCTGGCGACGAACTCGTGGTGGAAGGGACCGTAGGGAACCTCGTAGTCGATCTGACTGGCGAGGTAATTCGCGTTGAGGACGGCCTTCGCGCTCGCGTCGAGCAGTCCCTCGTCTCCGAGTCGGGCGATGTAGGCGAACGCCTTGACCAGGACGAGCCAGTTGCCCTGGAAGCCGTGAACGTGGCCGATCGAGTGTTCGGGGGCGAACAGTTCGTACTCGCTTTCGTCCTCCCCGTCGCCCTCGCTCTCTCCCTCGTCCCCACGCTCACGCTCGCGTAAGCGAACCCGAGGCTCGGGCAGGAACGGCGCCAGTTCGTCGACGACGCCGACCGGCCCGGCCCCCGGACCGCCGCCGCCGTGAGGCGTCGCGAACGTCTTGTGGACGTTGTAGTGCATCACGTCGAAGCCCATGTCCCCCGGACGGGCTCGACCGAGGAGGGCGTTGAGGTTCGCGCCGTCGTAGTACAGCAGACCGCCGACGTCGTGGACCATCTCGGCGATTTCGGTAATGTTGCGCTCGAATAACCCGAGGGTGTTCGGGTTCGTCAGCATGAGCGCCGCCGTTCGCTCGGAGAGGGCGGCCTCGAGGGCCTCGAGGTCGACGCGGCCGCCGTCGTCGCTCGGGAGCGTGACGACGTCGTACCCGCCCAACGATGCGGTCGCGAAGTTCGTCCCGTGGGCGCTCTCGGGAACGATCACCTCGTCTCGCTGGTCGTCCCCGTTGTGCTCGTGGTAGGCGCTGGCGACCCGAATGCCGACGAACTCGCCCGCGGCGCCGGCCGGCGGCTGGAGCGTCACAGCGTCCATCCCGCCGATTCGCGCGAGGTAGTCCTGCAGTCGGTAGCACAACTCGAGGGTCCCCTGGATCGACCCCGCAGAGCGGTCGGGGTGGACCGCTGCAGCGTCGAGGGCGGCGACGTCCTCTGTGAACTTCGGGTTGTACTTCATCGTACACGACCCCAGCGGGTACGGCCCGCTGTCGATCCCGTAGATCATCTGGGAGAGACGCGTGTAGTGACGCGCGAGTTCCGGTTCGGAGAGTTCCGGGAACTCGAGCGAATCGCGCGTCAGGTCGTCCGGCAGCGGCGAGTCGTCGCCGACGTCGACGCGAGTGCTGTCTTTCTCCGAGAGGAGCGGTTCGTAGTGGCCGTTGCTGACGTATCGGGCCTGGTCGTACCGTCGGCCCTGTCTCTCTCCCTGTTCCTGCTCTCGTTCCCGTCCCTGCTCTCCTCTCCGCCCCTGGTCGCTCATCGAAGCACCTCCGTGAACGCCTCGACGAACGCATCGAGTTGCTCGTCCGAGACGCCCGCGACACAGACCTGCAGTTCGTGCTCGCCGACGACGTGCACCGCGAAGCCGCGCTCCTCGAGGTCGTTCGCGATCACCCGGGCGGGCTGATCGACGTGGACGACGAACTCGCGGAGGTGGTGGCGGTCGTCGACGGGCGCCGTGGTGCCGTCGAGGTCGTCGATGCGTGCGGCGAACTCCTTGGCTCTCGTCACGTCGCGTTTTGCGAGGTCGACCAGTCCGGTGGGACCGAGCGAGGCGGCGTGCATCGCGGTCCGCAGGGCGACCCACGCCTGGTTCGTACAGATGTTGCTCGTCGCTCGCTCACGACGGATGTGCTGCTCGCGGGTCTGGAGGGTGAGCGTGAACGCCCGACGATCGGTTGCGTCCTCGCTAACCCCGACCAGTCGTCCCGGAACCTGTCGAAGGTAGCTCTCTCGGGTCGCGAACAGTCCCAGCCCCATGCCGTAACTCGTCGGCAACCCGAGCACGCTCGCATCACCGACGACGACGTCCGCACCCACGTCGGCCGGCCGCTGGAGCAACGAGAGTGCGACGGGATCCGAACCCAGCACGTACAGCGCGTCGTGCTCGTGGGCGAGGTCGCCGATCTCCGCGAGGCGTTCCTCGATCGTGCCGCGAACGGTGGGGTTCTCGACGTAGCACAGGACGACCTCCTCGTCGATGGTATCCGTGAGAGCCTCGACGTCCACGGTGCTGTCGTCAGTCGGGTACGTCTCGACCTCGAGGTCCGTGCCGGCGACGTAGTTCTCGAGGGTGCTCCGCCGTCCCTCGAGCAGGAGGTCCGGAACAAGGACACGGTGGCCCGAGGTGTCTCGAACGCGATCCGCGAGCGTCGCCGCCTCCCCCAGAGCCGTCGCCGCGTCGTACATCGAACAGTTCGCAATCTCGAGGCCGGTGAGTTCGACGAGTAGCGACTGGTACTCGAACAGCGCCTGCAGGAAGCCCTGGGAGACCTCGGGCTGGTACTGCGTGTAGGAGGTCAGAAACTCAGATCGATCCGCGAGGTGATCGACCAGCGACGGCACGTAGTAGCCGTAGTGGCCCCGGCCCAGTAACTCGACAAGGTCGTCGTTTCGCTCGAACGTCTGGCGGACCAGCTGGCGCGCCTCGCGTTCGGTTCGTGCATCGATTCCGAACTCGTCGTCGAACCATACCGCCGACGGAATGTCGAACAGGTCGTCGACGGAGTCGGCGCCTACCGCCTCGAGCATCGCCGCCGTATCGTCGTCCGTGTGAGGAGCGTACGGACTCCCCGTGGTGCGTGTTCCGTTCATGGTAGCACAGGTGTGTCTCCGGTGATTGAAAAGTCGGTCGGCCCCACCGCTTCCCGGCCGCAGGGTTCGGTCCCAGACACGTTACGTGCGGGTTCGGAGCACGGGGTTATCAACGCATCTCTTTCCCGCCGTCCGCTCGAGTTTCCCGCTGAATCACTCGACGTACCGATACTTCCGCTCGCCCATCCGGCCCCAGCCGTCGAAGGCGAACTCGCCCTCGGGGGTCGTCAGCGGCTCGATGTCGACGTCCATTTCGTGGTTGTGGGCGTCGTGGATCTCCTCGTAGTCGTCCCAGTCGATGTCGTAGCGCGACTCGAGTTGCTCGTCGACGTTCAGCGCCTCGATCTCCTCGAGCCAGTTTTCCTGGACGGTCTCGGTGTGAATTTCGGCCTGGGCACCGCTCCCGTAGGAGCCGACCAGGAGTTGCTCGCCGACCATGTCGCGGTCGTTCTCGGCAGCGTGTTTCAGCGCGCTCGCACGGGCGACGTGGACCGAGCCGGTGTACCAGTTGCCGACGTCTCGAGCGATCGTCAGCGTCGGATCAATGGTCTCGGCGTACCACGCCTGGTAGCGCTCGGTGCGCTTCAGCCCGTCCATGTACTCCCGGATTGCGTCGGTGAACGCCTCCTCGTTCTCGAAGGCCTCCTCGCGAGGCTGGCGGCCGATCTCCTCGGCCAGTTCCTCTTCGATCTCCGTGTCGCGGGTGATGTGACGGTACGCCAGCAGGGCGGCCTTCCGGACCATACCCGGGAACGGCGTGTGGAACGGTGCGTACTGGAAGTCGTCGACCGTGATCTCGCCGGCCACACGCTGGTAGTCGATCAGCGCCTCGCGCATGCGGGCGAGGTAGACCTGCACAGAGCGCTTGCCGTCGACGCTCGGGAACTGCTGGTTGGGTTTGAGGAAGTCGGTCTCGTCGGCCGACCCGAAGCCCTGTTCGGCCGAGAGTTCGACCAGGTTGGGATCCTCGCTGATGAGCATGGCGACCGCGCCCGCGCCCTGGGTCGCCTCGCCGGCGTCGCCACGGGCGTACAGCGCCGTGTCGGTGGCGATGACGATGGCCGAGCGGCCGCGGTGTCGATCCGCACGGATCCAGTTGTACGCGTCGTCGAGGCTCTGGGTGCCGGCGATGCAGGCGAACTTCCGCTCGCCCTTGTTCGCGTGGTGGAAGTCGCCCTCGAACACCTGCTCGAGACAGCCTGCGACGTACGTCGAAACCGGCTTGGAGTTGTCGAAGGCGCTCTCGGTGGCGACGTCGATCCGGCCGATGTCGTCGGGCTCGAGGCCCTTGCGGTCCATGAGGCGGTAGGCGGCGTTGGCGCCCATGGTGACGATGTCCTCGTAGCTGTCGGGGAACGAGGAGGCGTTGAGTCCCAGCCCTTTAGTGTACTTTTCGGGGTCCTCGCCCTTCTGCGGGGCGAAGGTGCCGGGCAAGTCGAGTTTGAGGTTGCCCGTCCAGATTTCGACGGCGTCGATACCGACGGATGTCATAGGAGAACGCTACAGGTGAGGATACATGATATTGTCGTTCGTGGTTTCGACGAATGCCGAACACAGTGGAAGTAGCCAGTACTATATATTAGTCACAAATATCGAACGGCCCTTCACCATCGCTGTTTTCAATCATACGACTACATACTTCCCCTGTGTCGATTATTTCCGCTTCAAGCAGATAGGGTCGGGTTTCACGATTGTTCCCATTGAGACTAATAGTTACAGAACCAGCTGAGGAACCACTGTTCTGAACCGATTTAATAAACTCGCCATTTTCATCAAGAATTCTGAACTCAACAGTGGCTTCTTCAGATAGGTTGTATGAAAATGTGGCTGATTCAAGACCCTGATTCTGGTGTTCTTCCACCACTACTGAAACTGACTCGAACTGTGATGTTGAGTTGACCACAACTGCTGCAGTGTCCCTTTCGAGTTCGTTTGTACGGTTTTCGTTTTCGTAAAGGATCGCAGTGAGCTCCTCATCAGAGTCAAACGAGTCATGATCAACCTCAATACTGTAGTCACCGTTAGCATCGACTGTTCGTTCCCCGATCACCGTCTCAGTCGAGTTTTCGATAACGACCGTCGCATCACCGTTGTGGGTATTGGAGAACCAGACGCCTTCGACCTCAACTGCACCCTCTGGTTGAACCGACTGGTCATTGAAGGTTAGTGCCCCATCTGCCTCCCTGCTGATCGTCAGCGTAATTGTGTCCCCATCACTCCCGCTCGAGGTGAACACTTTGACGCTATCACCGTCTTCCGCAACGTCGCTGACGGTAAACGTGGTCGTATTCGTACCGGCAGAATCAGTCCATCCTGTATTCGGGGAAACGGTTCCAACGCTGGTGTTGTTGACGGAGAACTCTACCCTGGCACCGTCTGCAACGTCATCTGTCTCCATCGTGAGGTTGATTTCGTTTCCGGTCACGACACAGGCGTTCTCGTTACATTCGCCCTCGTCAACACTATCTTGACCGGACGGATCCTGCCAATCGACCCAGTATGCCGGCGACGCGCCGTCACCCTCTCCACCGCTTCCACTCCCAGCCCTCACCTCGAATTCGATATCGACATCTGAGCCATCGATCGACAATTTCACGGTATCACCAGCCTCGAGTTCGTCGATCCGTACCTGACCGTCACTCCCAGTCGATGTCGATCTGAGGATACCATCGCCCTCGTTCGTAATTTCGACGTTCCGCACGGGGTTGTTGAGCACATCCCGGACCTCGACAATTGCTGTTGGTGCGAACTCGTCGACGACGGTCATGTAGGACACGCGATCAACGGCGTCTGCTCGAGTCGCGTCCCCGATCCCGACTTCAGCCATCTGGAGCGAATACGATTGATTCACTAGCTGAAATCGGATTGCTGGTTGATCGGTTGTCCCGGCTTCCTCAATGCTACCTTCGAGGACAGAATCTGACTCTCGAAGACTATCGTTCCAGGCTTCGTAGTTCGTTGTCGGCAGAGTAATCGTAATCGGATTGCTTTCATCGGTTTGGTTGATACTTACGGTATTCGATGACGTACTGAACGCCCGCGTTTGTACTGAGACCGTGGAACTGCTCGAGATAGAAAGATTCCCGGTCATCGTTATAATCGTGATCTCGTCACCGTCGATCACGATCTGATCTCCTATCGGAATGGTCGCATTGTTCGAATGGTGATTGTACAAAAATCCGTGCTCGAGAACCGTCGTCGGGGCATTTCGATACTCGTTGTATCCTGGCGTGTACGTGAGCCCGTAGGTTTCACGCGACCAGTTTTCGATCGGTACCTCGTCGCCATCGATCGAGGTCGCATTCTCGATGGTTATTTCGCCGAGGGATTCCGACGCCAGGGTTCCTGATGACGGTGGCGGGTTGACGGTCATCGATCGAGGCGGATAACTCGTGCCGAGACTGACCGAATCAGCACCGCCACTGCCACCACCAGGAATGGAGACGACCGTATTCCGCAGGTCCTGTAGCTGACTTTGAGTCTGCTGATTGTGCTCGTACTCCACCGCCTGATTCTCGTCGGGAACCACGTTCACCTGGTACAGCGCGAGCGCCGACACCAGAATGCCGAGCATGAGGACCGCTCCGACCACCGTAGACACGGCACGCTCCTCACCTCGGCCTATCATACGCAGTGATAGTTCCGATGACGTATACGCTTATTGGCCCCCACCAGACCGCAGCGCGAGCCCCGAAAAGCAGTCTATTCGTCGCCCGTCTTGCCGGTTACTCGTCTTCCTCGACGACTTCCGGATCACTCATCGCACTCTGGAGGCTGTCCAGGCCGTTGACCCACTCCGTCACGAGGCCGTACTCGAGTTGCTCCGCGATCGTCATATCGAGTTCCTCACCGTCGATGATGAGCGTCCCAGCCTGGGCCGCGTACCCGAGCGCGGCGTCCAGGTCCTCCTCTGCCTCGGCGTCCGCGGCCGCGCCGATGTAGTCGTTGACGCTCGCCTCCTCGGCCGGGCCGCTGGCGACGTACTCCTCGGCGGCGATGAAGACACAGACCAGGCTCGTCTGGACGCCGTCGACCAGCATCCGGGTCTCCTCGTCGTCGATATCGACCTCCGAGAGGACGATCTCGCGGACGTCGGCAATCTCCTCGAGCGCCTGCTCCTGCTCTAACTCGCCGTCATCGTACGCGGCGACGATTTTGGCGATGGCGATGGCGGTGTCGTCCTGGAGGTTCAGGAGGAGGCGGGCGGAGGACTCGTCTTCCGGATCGATCTCCTCGTCGTCGATGCGGTCGATCCAGTTCTGCCAGCGTTCGGCCGAATAGAACTCGGTCGGGGAATTGCTCATACTCTCACCTACACCGGCCGCTTGAAATGCCTTTCTCTACTCCTCGCTTTCCCGACCGGCGGCGAAATCCGTCGGCGATCAGTCCTCGAGCGTCGCTTCGGACTCCCCGAGCGTCCCCTCAGTGTCGATTCCGTACACCAGTTGCGGCGTCTCGACGTGGGCGTTCCTGACCGCCTCGTCGTGCCCCTCCTCGAGGAGCCAGCGAACCCGCCGCGGGACCGTCTTCGGGCCGAGGACGGCCCCGGGCCGGTCGGGATCGTCGACGAAGTCGGTCTCCATGAGGAACGGGTCGCCGGCCTCCGCAGCGGTCTCGAGGCGATCCTTCTCGCTCATTACGCTGGGGGTGACGCCCACGAGGCGGCCGCCGGCGTAGTGTTTGACGACCCGGTGTGCCGGCAAGCCGGCGTCCTCGGCCCACTCGGCGACCGTCGTCAGGTCCTCGGTGGCCTCGGCGTGGAGTTGGACGGCACACTCGAGGTCGGCACCGAGTTCGAACGCGTGGCGCATGACGTCGTTCGACGCGGCCCAGACCTCGTCGTCGACGTCGTAGTGCGGACGTCCCGATTTCAGCCCCAGCGCGTCGCCCGCGTCGACGTACTCGGCGGCGACCTCGAGGCCGGCCCGCATGATGGATTCGGCTTCGTCCGGAGTCTTTCCGCGTTCGTCGACCAGCCGCGAGATCAGTCCGGGATGGACGCCCAGGACGGGCCAGGCGCGGCCCTCGAGTCGCTCGCTCGCTTCGGAAACGATCTCGAGGGTTCGCTCGAAGACCGGTCGGAAGTCCTCGCCCGCGTCGGCTTCGACGTCGAGGTGCCAGGAAGGTTTGTTGACGACCAGAAGGTGTGTCCCGCCCAATCGTGCGAAGTCGTCGACCGCCTCGAGACCGCGGCCGTGATCCGGGTCGAGGTGGAGGTGATCGTCGAGGATCGGCGTCTCGTGATCGAGCATGGATCGACGTTAGGTGAGGTGGCAGAAAAGACATCGGCTTCGACGCGACCCGCTCGACGCTCGAAACAATGGCTCGTGAACGTCTCGCCGTTCGAACAGATGTCGCCTCGAGTCAGTCCTCGAGCGTCAACGCCGTGTCGGCGGCGTTCTGGAGGGCGTCCGACCGTCCGTACGAACCGGGGGCGATGGCGACCGTCTCCACGCCCTTCGCGCCGGCGTACTCGAGAACGGGTTTGAAGTCCGTGTCGCGCGAGGCGATGGCGAGGACGTCGATTTGATCCTCAACCACGCTCGCCGTGGCGTCGACGGCGAGTTTGACGTCCACGTCGCCGCTGGTGATGACCACCTCGAAGCCTCGAGCCTCGGCCGCCTGGATCAGCCCTGGCGTGGCGTGTTCGTCGAGGTAGAGCCGGCGAATCGCGGTTCGACCCTGGTCGGAGACGGCGGTTCGAAGGTCGTCGAGGTCGACGTCGAACTCCTCGCGAAAGACGTTCGGTCCGTCGACGAAGAGGCCGACTCCCGACGGTCTCGATTGGTCGGCCGACACCCACTCGCGCACGGACTCGAGCATACTCACGGTCACGGTAGCCAGTGCGGTACAATAGGTGTAGCGAAGAGACTCGAGATGCGGAGCTATTCCTCGTTACAGTACTAGCGTCGCCGCCATCCCGTCAGTCGGAAATTGGTGTATCCAGCCAACTATCCTCCCCTGGCAATAGATTATTTTAATAAACTTATATTTCGTTGTTTTCTTCTCTCCAGGTATATTTCAAACCCGAATCGATCAATATTCGCCCCGATATTTACTTTCCCAACACCTGAATCTCAAATCAATTGATCCATTGACAGTAAATTCCAACGAGTTTCACAACTATTTAATTATAGATAGCGGTACGCATAGCCACACCATGCCAGAACATGGCAGTCCAGGTTACGATCGCCGTTCCGTACTGAAAGCAGCCGGCGCCCTCGGTGCGTTCATGGGTCTTGGCGGGATCACCGCCGCTACTCCCGGACGTACCCCCGGCCCGAAGGAGAACGAAATTCTCGTCGGAAAATCGAACACGGTGGGGTTGGCCACTGCGCGAACCAAAGTCGAAGAGAATACACCCGACCACGCCGCCGTCGTTCACGAGAACGAGACACTCGGCTACATGGCGCTCGAGGTCGACGAGGATCGAGTCGGCACGATGGACTCGATCATCGACCAGCTCGAGCGACGACCGGAAGTCGAGTACGCGGAGCGAAACGCGACGTACTACACTCAGCTCGAGCCGAACGACCCGAACTACGGCCAGCAGTACGCTCCCCAGCAGGTTCGCGCCGACCAGGCGTGGGACACGACGCTGGGCTCGATGGACGTGACGGTCGCCGTCGTCGACCAGGGAGTCGATTACAGCCATCCCGACCTCGCGGACCGGTTCTCGGGCGACGAGGGGTACGACTTCGTCGATAACGACGAGGATCCCGCCCCCGTGAACAACAGCGAGAACCACGGGACCCACGTCGCCGGTATCGCCGCCGCGACGACGAACAACGGAACGGGGATCGCTGGCATGTCCAACTCTCGAATCCTCTCCGGCCGCGCGCTGGGCGCGGACGGCGGTGGGTCGCTCTCCGACATCGCGGACGCCATCCAGTGGGCTGCCGACCAGAACGCGGACATCATCAACATGTCCCTCGGTGGTGGCGGTTCGAACACTACGATGCGAAACGCAATCGACTACGCCTACGACAGCGGCTCGCTCCCCATCGCCGCAGCGGGTAACGACTACGGGGGACCGGTTTCCTACCCGGCCGCGTACGAAAACTGTATGGCGGTTTCGGCGCTCAACGAGCAAGAAAATCTCGCGAACTTCTCGAACAAGGGCCCCGAGATCAACGTCGCCGCTCCCGGTGCCAACGTCCTTTCGACCGTTCCCGGGAATTCCTACGAGGAACTCTCCGGGACGTCGATGGCCTGTCCAGCCGCGGCGGGCGTCGCCGCCCTCGGGAAGGCGGCCCATCCCGGCGATACGGTGGCCGACCTCTGGCAGCGTCTCGAGGACTCCGCCGTCGACATCGGCCTCCCGTCCGACGAACAGGGTGCCGGCCGCGTCGACGCCCTGAACATCGTCGAGGGCGGAACGGATGATCCGGACGACCCAGACGACCCGGACGACCCCGGCGGAGAGTGCGGTGACGTCGTCGAGTCGGCCTCGGCTTCGGACTACCTATACAGCGGATCCAGTCACTCCTACACGTACTCGCTCCAGACTGCGAACCCGTGTAGCGCGACAGTGACGCTCTCCGGCCCGTCCGACGCCGACTTCGACCTCTACCTGACCCTCGATGGTCGCACGCCGTCGACCTGGGACTACGACGAGCGCTCGATCACCTACGACAGCAACGAAGAGATTACCGTCTCACTCTCCGGTGACGAAGAGCTCGGCATCCTCGTCGACTCCTACAGCGGCAGCGGGTACTACACCCTCTCCGTCGAAGAACTCGGCAAGTAACGCCAGCCAATCACCCTCGCCATCACGGCAGGCACCCACCGTACACCCCGCTTTTTTTGAAAGAACTGGCTCCTCGAGCACCGGCTGAATGTAAAAACATTACTTACCAGCGGGTGACGTGACGAGTATGTCGCTGCAGATGCCGCCGTTGCGTGGGGTCCACGACGAGCGGGGAGCGAAAGTCACCGAATTCGGCGGCTGGGAGATGCCGGTCGAGTTCGACTCGATTCAGGAAGAACACCGCGCAGTCCGGGAATCCGTCGGCAAGTTCGACGTCTCCCACATGGGCGAGATCGAGGTCAGCGGCCCAGACGCTCGGGCGTTGATGCAACGACTCACGTCGAACGACGTGACCGCCCTCGACGTCGGTGATTCGCAGTACGCGACGATCACCGACGAGGGCGGTGTGATCATCGACGACACGGTTATCTATCGACTCCCGGACGAGGGTGACGACCACGTCTTCCTGTTCATCCCGAACGCCGGGAACGACGAGGCCATGACCGAGCGCTGGCGAACCCACCGCGACAAGTGGGGGCTCGAGGCGGCCGTCGAAAACCAGACGCACGAGTACGCGATGTTCGCGATCCAGGGGCCGGGCGCCCGCGAACTGGCGCTCGACGTCGTCGCCGATCCTGACCGCGTGAGCGATCTCAGCCGGTTCGAGGCGACGTACACGACGATCGAGGGTACGGAGTCCGAATCCGAATCCGAGTGCTGGATCGCCCGAACCGGCTACACCGGCGAGGACGGCCTCGAGGTCATCGCCCCGTGGGACGACGCAGAATCCGTCTGGTCGGCCTTCGACTGTCAGCCCTGCGGCCTGGGCGCGAGAGATACCCTCCGCCTCGAGGCCGGGTTCGTCCTGGCCGGGCAGGACTTCGACCGCGAGACGAACCCGCGCACACCGTACGAGTGTGGCATCGGGTTCACGGTCAAACTCGACACCGAGTTCGTCGGTCGGGACGCACTCGAACGCACGAAAGAGGAGGGCGTCGAGGAGAAACTCGTCGGCTTCCGCCTCGTCGACCGCGGGATCGCCCGCCACGGCTACGACATCACGACCACCGACGGCGACGTCATCGGGACGGTCACGAGCGGGACGATGAGTCCGACGCTCGAGGCGGCCATCGGTCTGGGCTACGTGCCCGTCGAGTACGCCGATGCCGGGACGAAGATCCGCGTCGACGTCCGCGGCCGGCCCAAAAAGGCAAAGATTGAAACGCCTCCCTTCGTCGATACAGTATAATGAGCTTCGATACCCCAGACGACCGACGGTACCAGGAATCGCACGAGTGGGCACTCGAGACAGACGACGGCGTCAGAATCGGTATCTCCGACTTCGCGCAGGACGAACTCGGGGACGTGGTCTTCGTGGAACTGCCCAACGAGGGCGAAGACGTTACGGCGGGAGAGAGCTTCGGCGTCGTCGAGTCGATCAAGGCGGTCTCCGATCTGTACGCGCCGATCAGTGGCACGGTCACGGCCGTCAACGAGGACCTGTTCGACGCTCCCGAACTCGTCAACGAGGACCCCTTCGACGAGGGCTGGATGCTCGCGGTCGACCCCGACGACGAGAGCGAACTCGAGGACCTGCTCACTGCCGAGGAGTACGAAGAACAGGTCGCCTGAGCGATCGACGTTCACCCTTCAGCAGTTGCGCTCAACAGAAGCGCTCAGCGTTAAACACTCAGCAGTAGCGTTCAACGGAAACGCTCAACGTTCATCCTTCGGCAGTAGCGTTCAGCAGGCCACACCTCACTCGAGCCCGGCCAGCCGCTCCAGCAACTCCTCGAGCGGCAGCGTCGACGTCGACAGCGCGTAGCCATCGATTCGCGCCAGATCGGCGGCGTGCTCCCAGAGGTCGTCGGGCTCGAGTCCGTGGAGGACCACGGCGTTGGGAGTCGGGTTGACGACGCGAAGGGCGACCAGCGGCGACTCGCCGCGCGTGACGCCGGTGAACACCAGCACCCGGTTGGTGCTCTGGCCGTAGAGGCGAAAGAACTCCTCGCTCGAGAGGCGCGTGATCGCCTCGATGCTGTTGATGACCGTGTGACCGCTGATCCGGTCGGAGTGACCCGGGGCGATTTCGGTCGCCTCGATGGTTTCGTAGACGTGCTCGAGCGGGTAGGTCGTCGCGTACTCGCGCAGGTCATAGATGACGTCGCTGTCGAAGCCCGCCGAGAGCACCCGTCCGTACTGTCGAATCCGATCGCCGCCGCGACGCTCGTCGATCTCGAGGAGGCCCTCGACGAGTCGCCGGACGACGCCGATACCGGGACTCTCTCGACGGCCGCTCTCGTAGTCCGAGATCACCGACGAGGAGACCTCGAGTTCGCCCGCGAGATCGGTCTGGGAGACGTCGAAGTCCGTTCGCCACTTTCGAAGCGTCGCGCCTGGATCGTTGCTCAGCGTGATCTCTCCCGCGATCTTCTCCGCCAGTTCCCGCTTTGGCCCGCGTCCACGTCCACGTCCGCCCATACCTCTGGCTCTCACGGGCCCGGCAAGTAGCTACCGGCATCCGACCGGGAGACGAACACTGAAGACGCGTCACTCCAAGAGGGGAGCATGCCGTCGACCGTCGTACACGTCGGGCTGGCGGGCCTGGTCGGGGTCGCCCTCCTCGCCGATCGCTTCGACACGCGAGCGATCCTGTTCATCATGGCCGCCACTGCCCTCCTCGACCTCGATACGCTGCTCGGGATCGTCGTTCCTGGAACCCATCGCGCTGCCTTCCACAATCTCTGGATCGTCCTGGTTCCCGCACTCGCCCTGTACTGGGACTGGAAACGCGAGAAATCGGTCGTCCGCTCGCGGTGGGGTGCCTACGGCTACCGGGTCGGGTGGGTGACCCTCGTCGCCGTGCTGTTCGCCCACGTCTTGCTCGACGCGTTCTACAACGGTGTCAACCTCTTCTGGCCCGTCCACGACCGGTTCTTCGACCTCTCGGGGAAACTCCTGGTTACCGACCAGCGCGGTCTCGTCCAGACGTTCATCGAACTCGAGTCCGGTGGATCCGGAACGACTGTCTCGGAGTCGACGGCCCGCGGCACGACGGCGGATACCCACTACTCGACAGGCTTCGATCCCTCGCGCGGGTCGGATCCAGAACCGGCGGACGTCGAGCGAATCTTTCCGATCGCGAGTTCCGGCGAGCTGTTCGTCGTGACGCTCGTCGGATACATGGCCGTCGGATATCGGGTGCTCGAGTCGCGCTACCGGTGCGATTGAGAGGGAGAGCGGGAGTGAGAGCCAGAGTAAGAGTAGATCGACAGTACGAACGAACCCCGTCAGTCCCGGATCCGGACGAACCCGTCCTCGAAGACCACGCGATTCGGGATGACGTGTTCCCTCGAGTCCGACTCGATCTTCGTCACGAAGAGGTCCACTTCCTGGACGATCCCCGCATGGTCGCCGATCTCGACGCGATCGCCGATCCCGTAGGGCTGGTTGAGCAGCAGGTAGATGCCGACCGCACTCGAGACGAGGAAGTCCTTGAACGCAAACGCGCCGATCAGGACGAGGCCGGTGGTGTAGACGGTCAGGAGGATCAAGAGTGGCAGGACCGCCACGTTGATCTGGGCGAGCGCGATGAGAAAGGCGACGAAGAGGACGGAGTACTTGACGACTCTGGGGATGATCGAGACCTCGGGAAGTTTGACCCCCCGAAGGTACTCGCTGACGGCCAGTTCGGCCTTGTCGGCAACGACGAACCCGACGAGGACGACGAGGACCGCGACGAACACCTGCGGAACGAACGTCCAGATGGTCTGCCAGAATGCCTCCGTCGGCAGGAGCTGAGCGATGTGAATCGCCGTCAACAGCGCGATGCCGTAGATGAACCAGGAACTGAGTCGAGCGACGATCTTGACCGTCGAGGTACCGAGCGACTGAGCGGTTCGCTCGAACGGCGTTCCCTCGACTGCTTCCGGAACCTCGGCTGCCCGGAGGAGTTCCTCGTTCAGTCGACCGACGACGTACCCGACGACGAGGCCGAGGACCAGCACGGCCAGCGCTATCACGACGGGTTCGTCGACGAGCGTCTGTATCTCCATGTCAGTACTCCTCCGGGTCGACCTCCAGAATAATCTCGCCGGCTTTGAACGCGCGCACCATCCCGTCACTCTCGGAAAGGACGATCGCGATCGCGTTCGTATCTCGCGTGATCGCCCCGCCGGCCATGTGCCGGGCGCCCAGTCCCTTCGGGATGTCGACGCCCTCCGCAGAGGGCTCGAGGTAGCGGTACGCTGAGACGAGTTTGCCCGAGTCCGAGATGACGAACGCGCCGTCGAGCCGCGAGAACTCCTTGAGCATGACGTTCACGATCGGATCGCCGACGTGGACGTGGGACTTCTCGAAGGGGTTGTACGAGAGCGGCCGGGACTTGTTCATCACTTTGCCGGCGTCGCCGACGATGAACAGCGCGCCGACGGGTTTGCCCTTCTGGCCCTTCTTCCCGAGTTCGACTGCCAGTTCGAGGACGGCCTTGATGACGTCGGGGTCGGCCCGCGATTTCGCGAAGAGGTTGTAGATACCCGACTGGTTGTCGATGTTCGCCCGGACCCGCGAGACGGTGTCGATGCCGTCGCCGAAGACGCTCGTCGCGCAGGCCAGTTCGTCGCCGTCCTCGATGATGCCCTGTTCCAGACCACCTTCGAGTCCGAACCGGATCCGCTCGGAGACGTCCTGGAACTCGAGGGGGAGTTCGACGAACGTCTCTGCGTTGACGGTGTTTTCGGTCCCGACGACGATCACCTCGAGGTCGTCGACGGCCGCCAGGCGGTCGTAGTACGACCCGCTGGGGGCAAAGAGTGCGACTGCATCGACGTCCGAAAAGAGATCCCCGAATACGTCGCCTAGTTCGACCATTGTCTCTTACAAGCAGTTCGCGGCCGAATAAACGTTTTGGGCCGTCTGACGTGCGTCCGCCGATTATTCGGCTTCGGGTGGCAGCTAATACAACGCCGTAGCGAAGAATCGCCCGGAACCGCCCGAGTGAACGACGATTCGGGCCAAAGAGTTATGCGGGCGCTGGGACAAGAGGTCACAATCGCATGGTTGGTCGGCTGGAAACGGGTATCGACGTGCTGGATCGGAAGTTAGACGGCGGATTGCCTCCGGGTTGTGTCGTCGCCTACACTGCGAGTCCCGCCAGCCAGTCGGAACTGCTCCTGTACGAACTGACGGCCGCCCGCGGCACCCTGTACCTGACGACGGAGCGAACCGACGACACCGTCCGCCACGCCATCGAATCCTCGATGAGCCGCGTCGGCAGTCCCACCGTTCGCCGGGTCACCGATTCCGACCCCCTCGAGGAGGCAACCCGCCTCATCAGCGCCCTGCCCGACGGCGCGAACCTCATCATCGACACGATGGACGTCCTGGAGCGCGCCGACGGCGAGGACTACCTCGAGTTTCTCAACGACCTCAAGGCCCACATGCTCGAGACTGGCTCGATTGCCGTCCTCCACTGTCTCAAGCGACCCAACCCGCCCGACAACCGGCCGACCACCGAGCACGTCGCCGACGCGGTCTTCGATTTACGAACCTCCCTCGACGGAACCGAGATCGAGAACCACCTGGCAATTCCGAAGTTCCGCGGTGGCGGTGCCTCCCCGGAGATCATCAAACTCCAGCTCTCCGAACGGGTCGAGATCGACACGAGTCGGGACATCGCGTGACGACGGGCGCTGTTACGGACGGTTCGGGTCTCGAGAGCGGGCTGCTCGAGTCTCGGCAACGCGCGATTCAACTCTCGGCAACGGGCTACGCGAGTCTCAGGAACGGATTACGCGAGGTCGACCTCGGTGAACTCGAATCGCGCGCCGCCGTCTCCACTCTCAGCGAGCGCCCACTCCCAGTCGTAGATCGCGGCTAGCTGCGTGACGAGCGTCAGGCCGAGCCCGGTCCCGCGCGAGCTCGTCGTAAAACCCGGTTCGACGACTTGGCTGTGTGTCTCCGGCGGGATGCCGGGGCCGTCGTCCTCGACGAAGAAGCCGTCCTCGAGGTCGCCGACGCGAACGGTCACGCCCTCGTGAGCGTGCTCTACGCTGTTCTGAAAGAGGTTCGCCAGGAGGTGATGCAGGTGCACCGCGTCGCCGCGGATCGATCGGTCGGTGTCGAGGACGAGCGTGGCCGTCGCCGTTTCCTCGGTGGCGTCCCACGCCTGCTCGGCCACGACCGCGAGGTCGACCCGCTCCTCGTCGACGTGGACGGGTGATTCACGGACGATGACGAGGAGGATGTCGATCATCTCCTCGATACGCTCGTGGGCGAGTGCCACCTGTCTGGCGGCGTCTTCGTCCCGCGGACGGGACTGCTCGTGGTAGCCTTTCGCGATCGTCAATGGGTTCCGCAATTCGTGGGCGAGCATGCCCGCGAAGCCCTCCAGTCGATTGTTCTGGTAGGCGAGTTCCTGGCTCCGTTGCTCGGCCTCCCGTGCTCGCGTCCGAGCCTGAGCGTCGTAGACGCCCATTCCGAACCCGGCGAGGGCGCCCAGTGCAGTGAGGATTAGCACGTTCGGAACGACGCTCGTCAGGCCGCTAACGAGACTCGAGATGGCGATTATCGTGGCCATGATCCCGATCCCGCCGAGACACCAGCCGGCGATCCGGCCGTAGAGCGCCGCGTGAACGGTCGATTGTGGCAATCGATAGCCGCCATAGAGCAGAACCAGTCCTGGCCCAGCCGTCAGGACGACGACCATCAGGAGGGCGCCCCGTGGGAGCTCGTCGCTCCCAGGAAAAACGACGGGGAAGACGGACAACGCGACGTACGCGGCGCCGAGAGCCATCACGACGCGCTGGCCGTCGGCTACCGAACGTACTGGGAGGATGTGCCGCATTGTCGTCTACAAAAAAGTGAACGACTATCACAGTATCGGCCGATCAGTACGTCTCTTCGGACCGATGCATGCGTCTCCTCGAGAAGTGCCGAGCTACAGCTACCGCTGTTGGGAACGCGAAAGAATCGGAAAAGATGGGCTTACTCGTCGTTGGCTTCGACTTCGGCTTCGAGTTCCTCGACGATTTCGTCGGCGTCGACGTCGGCGTCCTCGAGTGCCGCCTCGAGGTCGGCTTCGCCACCGCCGCCCATACCGCCCATCATGCCACCCATACCGCCCATCATGCCACCCATGCCCTCGATGACTTCCTGGACGATGACGCGGTCGACGCCGACCTTGTCCATGACGTCCTGGGCGATCTGTTGCTTCTGGAACATCCACTGCTGGTTCATCGCCATCTGGGGCGTGGACTCGACGTAGAGGGTCTCCTTCTCGACGACTTCGGTCTCGAACTCGGGTTCGGCGTCTTCGTCTTCTTCGTCATCGTCGTCAGGCTCGACGGGAACCTCCTCTTCGACCTCGTCGGTTTCGATCCAGAGGTCGGGCTCCGTCTCGAGGTACATTCCGAAGAGACCGGCGGCCTGCTCCTCGCGGTCGTCGACTTCCTCAACGACCTCGTACTCGTATACGACGTCCTCACCAGCGAGGGGGTGATTGAAGTCGACGCGGGCGCGCCCGCCGACGATGGTGCTGATGTAGCCGTGGCGGCCGTCGACGTGGACGTGCGCGCCGGGGTAGCGGTCGTCCTCGTCGATCTTGTCCGCGCTGATCGTCTCGAGGGCGTCGTTGTCGTACTCTCCGAAGGCCTCTTCGGCGGGGATGGTGACCTCGCCCTCCTCGCCGGCCTCGCTGCCGATGATGGCGTCCTCGACGGCGCCGAAGATGTGGCCTTCTCCGAGGACGATCGTTCGCGGGGCGAACTCTCGGTCCTGGGCGTCGACGCCCTCCTCCTCGGCGACCTCGGCGTCGGTCGTGTCGACGAGCTGGTCGCCCTCGACGGTGCGGGCGGTGTAGGCAATCTTCACGAAGTCGCCGGGCTGGAACCCGTTCTCGGCCTCGCTCTCCTCGGCTTCGGTGTCTTCGGCTTCCGTTTCGACGTCATCGGCCGATGTCTCGGCCTCCTCTTCCTCGGTCATACGTGGTACCATCAGCCGTCCGCATTTAAGACCGACGTTTTCGTTCGGGCGCTCGGTTTCCGCTCGTCTCCAGTTCCTCCCCGCTCGAGCACCGGGTTCGTGGCCGAGAACGAGCATCAGCCGCGGAACGACACGTTCCTATGGCCCCCGGCCCTCGATCGACGTATGTACGAAGTCGAACTCAAGGTCGAGGTTCCTGCGACCCTCGAGGCGATCCGGGCGCGTCTCGAGGCCCTCGGCGCGACGCGCGAGGCGACGGTCGTCCAGGCGGATACCTACTACGACGCCCCTCACCGGTCGTTCGCCGAGTCCGACGAGGCGCTGCGCATTCGACGAGAGGCGATGGACGCGGACGCCGACGCTGACGCCGACACCGCCGTCGCCCTGAACGACGTCGACCACGAGACTCGAGTGACCTACAAAGGGCCACTGCTCGAGGACGACTCGAAGACCCGCGCCGAACACGAGACCGCGGTCGGCGACGGCGAGACGATGGACGCTGCGCTCACGAAACTCGGCTTCGAGCCCGTCGCGACGGTCGAAAAACGCCGCGAGCGCTACTCGCTCGAGGGGTACACCGTCACGCTCGACGCCGTCGAGGGGGCCGGCGAGTTCGTCGAGGTGGAGGCCGACGCCGAGACCGAAGCCGAGATCGAGGAACTCCGTGAGGGAGCGGCAGCCATCCTCGAGCGCCTCGACCTCGATCCCGCGGCACAGCTTCGAACGTCGTACCTGGAACTCGTGCTCGAGGGGTGAGCGGGGTAGCAGGGCGGAGAAGGGATTTCGAAACCGGACGATTCAGTCGGCCGTCGCGGCCTCGGCGTGGCTAATGTCCGTTCCGAGCAGATCGAGGAACGCCGCGAGCCACTCGGCGTGGTCGGGCCAGGCCTGGCCGGTGACGAGGTTGCCGTCGCGGACGACGCCGTCGACCCACGAACAGCCAACCGCCTCACACTCCGCGCGGACCGCCGGGTACGACGTCATCTCGTAGCCCTCCAGGACGTCCGCCGCCGCGAGAATCTGCGGGCCGTGACAGAGCGTCGCCACGGGTTTGTCTTCCTCGAAGAAGTGCTGGACGGCGTCGATGACCTCCTCGTAGGTCCGGAGGTACTCCGGCGCGCGGCCGCCAGGGACGCACAGCGCGTCGTAGTCGCCCGGATCGATCTCGTCCATCGTCGCGTTCAACTCGAAGTCGTGGCCGCGCTCCTCGAGGTACGTCTGGTCTCCGCGGAAGTCGTGAATCGCCGTCTTGACCGTCTCGCCCGCTTCCTTGTCCGGACACACGGCATCGACGTCGTGGCCGACCATCTGCAGTGCCTGGAACGGGACCATTATCTCGAGGTCTTCGCCGAAGTCGCCGACGATCATGAGGATGTCTTTGCCCATTAGGAACACCGGAGTCGTGTACGCCCTCGAGTGGTATAAGTTCACAGCTCACAGGGAACACGATTCCGACGTGTCGACCGGGGTGACCGTTCCCGGCACTGTTCATCGACGACGCCGAACTACCGCTCTCGCCATACCTCGCGGAGGAGGCCGTACTGAATCGTGTCGCGATACGCGCCGTCGATGAACCGATCACGACGGATCCGTCCCTCCTCCTCGAAACCGAGGGACTCGAGCAGGCCTCGAGAGGCATCGTTGAAGTCGAAGACGCCGGCACCGACGGCAGGGTGATCGTAGACCCGAAAGACGTAGTCGACGACGAGCGAGAGGGCTTCGGAGCCGTACCCCTGACCGTGGTACGCCGGCGCGAGCCAGTAGCCCAGTTCCGGTCGTCGGTAGTGGGCGTCGCCGACGTAGACGACGCCGAGGCGCTCCACGTCGTCCTCGTCGGGTTGGCCCGGTCGCCCGTCGTCGAGGCAGACGAGAAACTGGTCGCTGTCGTCGTCTTCAGTGGGAATCTCGACTTGCTCCTGATTCCCGAGAGGGTTGCCGATCGGATACCTGATCTCGGGGTTGGCGAACGCCCGCTGGAGAAACGGGACGTCCTCTCGCTCCACCGTACGAAGCGTGATCCGTTCGCCGCTCGTGATGCGTGCACCCGGCATGCGTCGATTGATCGATGCCTCGACAATAGGTCTTCTGGACCCCGACGACCCGGGCGGTGGGAACGGGCGATCAGCGCAAGTTCGTCGTAGGCGAATTCGGAGGCTCGAGAGTAACTGAGAAAGAGTACCTTCTTGATTCTGTTGCCGCCTTTTTTCGGTGATTGATCGTGCAACGCCCGCTCATTACGGTATTGAGCCGCGCCAGGTCCACCGGGACGACTGTGGAACCGCGATAATCATATACGAAATAGTATGGCAGAGGAATATCACTTGCACCACATGGTATTCGAGATGGAAGCGACGAAGTCGGAACCGCCGTCTATTCGGTCGTTCGGAACCTGGTTACCGTACACAATTTCGTGATGGTTGTCGCGGGGGTTCTGGCAGGATACAGCATCGTCGTGCTGGGAAAAGATGCCGTCGTCGTTCCTTTTCTCGGATCGGTGCCCGGAGTACTAGTCGGCGTTGTCGGTCTCACAGTAGCGTTCACCGTCTATCGACGAGCGAGTTGCTGTGACGACTGCAGTGACAAAGCGTGTGGGTGTACCGGCGAGTGTGGCGACAGTTGCTCGCACGACCCGTAACGGGCACTGTGTATCCGTTCTGAACGTTCGCTATTCGAAATCCCCCGCCAACCGGATCGCACGAAGAGCGGAGTCCACCGTTTCCGCACACCCGTGACTCGAGCGAACTGATCCTCGATCACTGTTCGGAGGCGATTCGTTCGACAGCACGCACCAGCCTGTAGAAGAGGTAGACCACGAACACGGAGATCCCGACGGAGAGCACCGCGAAGAGCCCCCATACCCAGAGGAGGATCTTCGCGGTGATCACCGCGTAGGCGAAGCTACCCAATACAATCGCTCCGAGGACGATGCCGTACCGGGCAGGAATACGTCGCCGATTGTGGACGAAAGACATGGAATTACGTCAACACTAACTGGTAAATCGGTTTCGGTCACCAAGTCGCGCTCACCACTGTTTCTCCTTCCTGTGTCGGTCGCACTGGGCCTCAAAAGGATCAGACAGCACCGCCGTCGACAGGTCATCATCTTCACTCTCGCACCAGTACACCGTGAGACGCGACCGCTCGAGTATTCGACAGTCGAACGATGCACAGACCCGGCCATCGGTGTATAACCTCGAAGCATATTTCCGTCCGTCAACGTTTTCGCAAGTTATAGAACCACCCAAGCGCAACCTCGAGTAATGAGCGAACGGAACATCAGGGTCGAACGGATCGACCGCAGCGCGGTCGAGGACCAGGAAGTCGAAATCGTCGAGCGAAAGGGGATCGGTCACCCCGATTCGATCTGTGACGGGATCGCCGAGAGCGTCGGCAGCGCACTCGCCCGCGAGTACCTCGACCGGGTCGGGAAGGTGCTTCACTTCAACACGGACGAGACCCAGCTGGTCGCCGGCGAGGCCGCCCCCGCCTTTGGCGGTGGCGAGGTCGTCGACCCGATCTACATTTTGATCGTCGGTCGCGCGACCAAACACTACGATGGACAGACCATCCCCACCGAACGCATCGCGCTGACGGCCGCCCGGAAGTACCTCGAGGCCGAGATTCCCAAGCTCACCTTCGGCGAGGACGTCGTCGTCGACGTGAAACTGGGCGAGGGGAGCGGCGACCTGCAGGACGTCTTCGGCGAGGACGAGGTGCAGGTGCCGATGGCCAACGACACGAGCTTCGGCGTCGGTCACGCGCCGCTGTCGGAGACCGAAGAGATCGTCTACAACGCCGAGCAGCGACTCAACCGCGAGTTCGCCGCCGAGAACCCCTACCTCGGTTCGGACGTGAAGATCATGGGCAAGCGCGAGGGCGACAGCATTGACGTGACCGTCGCCGCGGCGATGATCGACGAGCACGTGCCCGACATGGACGCCTACGTCGAGGCCGTCGCGTCGGTTCGCGAGTACGTCGCCGACGTCGCGAGCGAGTACACCGGCCGCGACGTCTCGGTCTACGTCAACACCGCCGACGCCGTCGAGTCCGGGTCGATCTACCTGACCGTCACCGGCACCTCCGCCGAACAGGGTGACGACGGCTCCGTCGGCCGCGGCAATCGCGCGAACGGCCTCATCACCCCCAATCGGTCGATGTCGATGGAGGCCACGAGCGGGAAGAACCCGGTCAACCACATCGGCAAGATCTACAATCTCCTCTCGACGGACATCGCGGAGAACGTCGTGAGCGAAGTCGACGGTATCCGTGACCTCCGGGTACGCCTCCTGAGCCAGATCGGGCGCCCGATCGACGAACCCCACGTCGCGGACGTCCACGTCGTCACCGAGGACGACGTCGACCTCGAGACTGTCCGCCCCGAAATCGAGGCTATCGTGGACGACGGCCTCGCGAACGTCACGGACATCACTCAGCGCGTCATTGACGGCGAGTTGGATACGTTCTGACGGCGTCTGGAAGCGCCTTAACGCATCCGGAAGCGCTACTTTTCATCAGCGTCGTCGAACTCGCGTTCGCCCCTCGAGTGCCGCCTTCGCAAGAACCAAACGGGCATCGACCGTGTCTCGAAACGAAACACCGAGTGTCTCGCCGTGTCCGACTCGAGCCCTGCCGAACCCAGCCCCCGCCGCGTCGTGTTCGCCGTCGTCGCGAGTACCTTCTTCGTCGGCTTCGGCGGCGGGGTCGTCTTCCCGATTTTGCCGAACCTCGGCGAGGTGCTCGGCATCTCGGCGGTCATGGTGGGGCTCATCCTCTCGGCGAACCGCTGGACGCGGCTAGTGGCGAACGCGCCCGCAGGCGTGCTCATCGACCGGATCGGCACCCGCACGCCGTTCGTCGTCGGACTGGCGGTCGAAGGCGTGGCCACATTCGGGTACGTGCTCGCGATTTACGCCTCGAGGCCCGACACGCCTCTCGGTTCCGCGGTGGGCGTCGTCTCCTCGAGCCCGGAGGCCTGGTTCGTGCTTGCCAGGGTTTGCTGGGGCCTTGGGAGCGCGCTCGTGTTCGCGACGGCGTACACCATCACCGCGGACGTGAGCGAGGCCGACTCTCGGGGAACGAGCATGGGCATCGTCCGGGCGGGGATCACGTTCGGGTTTCCGGCGGGGCTGGTCCTCGGCGGAGTCGCGAGCGAGGTGTACGGCAACTCGACGGCGTTCGTCCTCGCGGCGGCCTTCGCCGGGTTGGCGAGCGTCATCGCCTACGCCGTGGTTCCGGAGACCCACGTCGAGGAACACGATTCGTCGGTGAGTCCGCTCGACCTCGAGGTGACGGTACCGGCGCTGACGGTCGGGTTCGTGAACTTCGGGCTCTACTTCGCCTACGTGGGAATCCTGTTTTCGACGCTGGTGCTCTACCTCGGAGCCGAGTCGCTGACCATTTCGACGACGCTCCTGGGTTTCGACGTCAACTTCGGGGAGCAGGGTACCTCGGGGATGCTCATGGCGATTACCGTGCTCATGGGAGCCATCTTTACCATCTCCGGTGGCGTCGCGAGCGACACCGTCGGCGCGCGAGTTCCCGTGCTCGTGGCCTTCCTGCTGTTGAACGCGGTCGGCTTCCTGGTGTTGACCCTCGCCGGCTCGTTCGTCGCCGTGGTCGCCGGCTGTGCCCTCATCGGTGCCGGCCAGGGTGGCGTCGGCGGTCCGCTCACGGCCCTCCTGGCGGACCTCACCCCTGAAGCCCGAATGGGGCGGGCGATGGGAACGAACAACGTCCTCGGCGACGTCGGCGGTGGACTCGGTCCCCTGGTGGCCCTCCCGCTGGCGAGGACCGTCGGTTTCGAGGTGATGTACGCCGCCAGCGCGGGAATCGCCCTCCTCGCGGGACTCCTCCTGGTCGTCGGCATCTACGCCCACACGGGGAGCGTCAGCCCGTCTGTCGAGGAGTCGGTCATCTAAAACAGGGCCTCGAGCGGCTCGAACCAGACCGCGGCGACAAGCACGGCGAGAAAGATGTACGAACCCCGGATGAGGAGCATCGTCGCCAGTTCCGGCTCCGCCCGCCGAGCGACGACGGCGACCGCGCCGAACGCGAGCACGGCGAGGACGCTCGAGGGAGGGAATACGCGGGCGATAGCCAGGCCGGTGACGACGAGCAGTCCTGTGATCATCAGTCCGTAGGCGACGGCGTAGGCCCGGTCCGGACCGACGACGACGGCGACGGTTCGCTTGCGGATCGAGCGGTCGTAGTCGTAGTCCTGCGTGTCGTCGATCACCTTGATACCCGACAACAAGACGAGGAAGACGACCGCGAATCCGAGCGCGAGAAGGCTGATCGCCGTCGCCTGTGCGTAGTACCCGCCCAGAACGCTCAAAGCGATTCCCAGCGGATAACCGGTCGTCGCCGTGAGGGGGTTCGTGTCGAGTTGTGGGGCGTGGTGATAGGCGACGAGCCACGTCGGAACGGTGAGCGCGACGGCGACCCAGTCGACGGTGAGGAACAGGAAGAGACAGCACGCGGCGAACAGGAGCGACGACGCCAGGAGACCGGCCCGACAGCCAGCGATGGTGAGCGGGTGGTCGTCGTCCTCGCCTCGAACGTGGAAGTCGACGTAGCCGTCCTTGAGGTGGGCGGTGTAGACCGCCGCGAACATCGCGAGGACGTGGACGCTCGCGACACCGGGGTCGATCCCTCGCGCGAGAACTGCACCGAATAGCGACGCGGCGAGCGGCGGCAGCATGAACACCGGATGCACCTGTGACCAGTATGCCCGAGCGCCCGCTCCGAGTCCGGACCCGCGTCTGGCGAGTGCCATAGTTCCCCAGACGTTCGCCCGAAACATAATACCGGAGGGGTGTTTCGAATCGCGAGAACACGATCTGGGATACCTCTATACGTAGTTGGTGCAATCCAGAGTAGTCGTCGATTCGGCCTCGAAGGATTTCGATTCCTGTCGAAGTTACGAGACTGGCGATCCCGCCGAAGTATAGCTATCGGTCACTTTCATCTCACGTGCAAGCACATAACATATATACTGGTAGTAGCCTGTGTTATACTATCCCTCTCACGGGACATTCACACACAATGACGACACGACGATCACTCTTGCAGGGACTGGGTGCACTGGGCGCAACAATGACGTTTACCGGACTCGCGAGCGCGAGCGACGGACGGGCGCGCTACCTCGCCAGGACTACGGGTGACGCGGCCGATGCCGTCTCGGCCGCCGGATTCGACGTTCGGTCGACACTCGCGAATGGCCGCGTGCTTCTCGCGACCGGTCCGTCAGACGCGACCGACGACCTCGAGTCCGTTAGCGGCGTCTCGCTCGCGCTGCCTGACCTCGCGTTCGAACTCGAGACGCCCGCCCTCGTCGAAATGGCGGACACGGAAAACAGCACCGCGGTCGACCAGGTCTACGACCAGTTGCTCTGGGACAAACAGGTACAGCAGGTCAGGGAGGCCCACGAACACGCAACTGGTGCGGGCCGGACCGTCGCGATCATCGACACCGGCGTCGACGACACGCATCCCGATCTCACCGTCGACACCGACGCGAGTATTTCGATCATCGAGGGTCAGGTCGGCGACCACACGGGCGACGTCGGGTATCACGGCACGCACGTGGCCGGCACGACGGCCGCGAACGGGAGTGTCGGTATGCTCGGTACGGCCCCCGACGCGACCATCGTCTCGATTCGGGTCTTCGGCGCCGAGGGTGGGGCCACCTTCGGCGACATTCTTACCGGCATGGAATACGCCGCGGAAATCGGGGCCGACGCCGCCAACATGAGCATCGGTACGGATCCAATCCCGCCGGCGGCGAACGCCGACCAGTATCGGCGAGTCATGGAACCGATCGCCCAGTCGGTCACGAGCGCCGGAACCCTGCTCGTCGGCTCAGCGGGCAACTCCGATGCGAACCTCCAGCAGAGCGGCCTCTTCACGCTGCCCAACAGCCTCTCTGGGGTGCTCTCGGTGAGCGCGACGGCGCCGAACGACGAGCGCGCGTTCTACTCGAACTACGGGTCGAACGAGATCGCCGTCGGCGCGCCCGGCGGCGGGTACGAGACCCTCGAGAAGACCCTCAACGAGAACCCCGACGAGGTCGAGTGGCCGTACCCCACCAACCTCGTGTACTCGACCGTTCCCGGCGGCTACGGCTGGGCCGCCGGCACCTCGATGGCCGCCCCGCAGGTCACCGGCCTCGCCGGACTCGTTCGCGAACTCGCACCTGACAGCAACACTCGGCGAGTCTGGGACGCAATCGCCCAGGGCGCCGAGGGAACGGACGGTCGAAGCGATCCCGAGTTCGGAGCCGGTCGGACGAACGCGCTCGAGATGGTCGAACGCCTCTAGGCATCTAGAGCCGATCCGCCTCGATCACTTTTCTTCTCGTTCGAGCCAGTAACCAGGGAATCGACGGTCCAGAACAACCACATTGCTGGCGTTCGTACGTGAACCGATGGCTGACCCGGACCCGGACTCCCTCGAGGCTCGCCTCCGTCGGCTGCACGACCACCTCGAGGCCACGGCCGAACTCCCGATCAATCACCGCACGAACCGCTGGCTCGGCGAAGCCGAAGCTGTGGCCCGCGACACCACGGAGAACGACCTGGACGGGGCGACGACTCGAAAGCGGGTTCGACAGGTCGCACACTTGCTCGCGGAAGCGGACTCGCCCGAACACGAGCGGGCGAAGACGCATCTCGAATCCGCTCGTGAGCTGTGTACGGCAATTCTGGCTGACTCGAGCGAGGGGTAAGAGTGAACAGTATCACTGACTGCATCGTACTGGCTCCATTACTTCAATTAATGCATCAGTTAGCTACTGATTCTATAGTTACGTATCGACGCTGGTCAGATCATCTACCAACCGACGGGATCTGCCCGCCCTCCCGATCTATTTCACTTGTTTTACCCACTCCACCTATTGTGCCTATTTCGCCTATTGTACCCCACCAACTACCGGGCTAGTTCCGCTGTACGTACCGAGCCTACCGCACCGCTTCGGTCGCTTCCTGGATGATCTCGAGGGCCTCCTCGAGTTCGTCCATGCTGGTCGCGTAGGAGAGTCGAGCGTAGCCCGCGCCGTTTTCTCCGAAGGCTTCGCCGGGGACGACGACGACGTCCCGGGAGAGGACCTCGTCGCACCAGCCCTCGGGCACCTTCGGCATCACGTAGAACGCGCCTTTGGGCGTCGGAACCTCGAGTCCGGCCGCCTCGAGGCCCTCGACGACGACGTCGCGGCGCTCCTCGAAGGCGGCGACCATCTCCTCGACTGGGTCCTGGGGGCCCGTAAGGGCAGCTTCGGCTGCGTACTGGGCGGGAGCGGAGGCACAGGCCTGGCAGTACTGGTGGACCCGGAGCATGCGCTCGATGCGGCGGTTCGAGCCGACGACCCAGCCCAGCCGCCAGCCGGTCATCGAGTAGGTCTTCGAGCACGCGCTGACGACGACGACGTTGTCGGTGCTCGCGAACTCCATCGGGGAGCGGTGCTCGCCGTCGAAGACGATGTGTTCGTACACTTCGTCGGAGATGCAGAGCACGTCGTGTTCGTCGGCGATGCGGGCGAACTCGCGCATGTCAGCCTCGCTCTGGACGGCTCCCGTCGGGTTACCGGGGCTGTTGACGACGAAGGCGGCCGTGTCGTCGGTGATCGCGTCCTCGACGTCGGCGGGGTCGAGGGTCAGGTCCTCGCGCAGGTCGACCGGCTTCGGCGTTCCGCTCGCGAGTCGCGTCAGCGCGTCGTAAGCGACGAAACCTGGGTCCGGGAAGATGACCTCCTGGCCGGGGTCGACGTGCGCCTCGAGTGCGAGGTGGAGCGCCTCGCTGCCGCCCGCGGTGACGATGGCGTCGCCCGGGTCGACGTCGAGGCCGTAGTCGCGGTCGTACTTCGCGGAAATAGCCTCCCGCAACTCGAGGGTACCCTTGTTGGAGGTGTAGGCGTCGGCCTTCCCGGCCTCGATGGCGTCGACGGCCGCCTGGCGGGCGTGCTCGGGGGTCGGGAAGTCCGGCTGTCCGATGCCGAGGTTGATCGCGTCCTCGCCCGCGGCCTCGAACACTTCGCGGATTCCGCTGATCGACACCGCTTCCACTCGGCTGGAAAATGCCGTCATACCAGAACGCGCGTGGCCCACCCCGATAACTGTTGATACGTTCGCTCGACACTCCCTCAAGCGGCCCCGATCGAGCCGACCCGGTATTTGTCGCCCGTCCGACTGGTAGCCAGAACGCATATACTTCCGCTGTGACTCTTACCGGTAATGATCAACCGGAGATCGGTCCTGGCTGGCGCCGGTACCGGGGTGCTCGCGACGACCGCTGGCTGTCTCGACTTTCTGCTGGGGAACGAACCGCTCGAGTACACCGCCGAACCGGTCCTCCCTGCCGAGGCGACCCTCGAGTCGACGGGCTACACTGAGTACCAGTCGGGCTGGCAACGCGTGACCGAGGAGGCCGCCGGCCGAGAAATCGCCGCCTCGGCCTGGTCGGTCGCGTACACGAACGACGTGACCATCCAGGGAAAGAGTCGAGACGCCGCCGTCTTCGCCGCCATCTCCATGCCAGAGATGTCGGTCGGGGGAAAGGCGATGAACCCGCTCGCCGACATGGATACCGACGAACTGCTCGAGGAGCTCGGCGGCGAACTCGAGAGCGAGTTCGACGGCCTGGCCGAACCGCAACCGACCGGCGAATCGTTCCCCCTCGGGATTCTGGGCGCGAACCGGACCGTCGACGAGTTCGCCTCCGAGGCCCAGTTCGACGACGAACGCCTCGAGATCACCCTCTGGGTCACGAAGTTTACCCACGACGACGACTTGATCGTGCTGATCGGCGGCTTCCCAACGCAGCTTCCAGATGAGGGAGTCTACATCGAGGATCTGATGCGGTCGGTCGAACACCCGGCGTCTCGAGACGTGCCCGCACCGTCTCTCGAGTAGCGACGGCGGGCCGAAACGCGGTACGAAACGAAAATTGAGCCGGTGACGGAAATCTGTACTGGGCCTCAGTGCCCGATACTCAGTAGAACTCGCGAACGAGGTCCGTAGCGTTCTCGGGCGCGCCGTCGGGAATCTCGGCCATGTTCTCGGTGACCCCGTGTTGCTCGTGGTAGGGAATCGAGTTCTCGTTCTGGTACATGACGCCCTGGTACTCCTTGTCCGTGTCGAGGATGACCCCCTTCGCCGCCTCGTAATCGTGGCGGTCGTGGTCCTCCTCTTTCAGGTCGACGAGCGAATCTCGGAAGTAGTCGTAGGTGTCGACGTCGTTGAACGTCACGCAGGGGCTGAACACGTTGACGAAGCCGAAGCCGTCGTGTTCGATGGCCTCTTCGATGATCTCGGCGTGGCGAATCGCGTCCGAGGCGAACGACTGGGCGATGAACGTCGCCCCCGAGGCGAGCGCGAGCGCGAGGGGATTGACCGGCGGCTGCTGGGACCCCTCGGGCGTCGTCGACGTCTCGAAGTCCGAACGCGAGGTCGGCGAGGCCTGTCCCTTCGTCAGTCCGTAGATGCGGTTGTCCATGACCACGTAGGTCATGTCGACGTTTCGCCGGGTGGCGTGGACGAAGTGGCCGGCACCGATCGAGTAGCCGTCGCCGTCGCCGCCGGCGGCCATGACCTCGATGTCGGGGCGGGCCATCTTGACGCCCGTCGCGACCGGCAGGGCCCGGCCGTGGACGCCGTGGATGGCGTAGCTGTGCATGTAGGTCCCAATCTTCCCCGAGCAGCCGATACCGGCCACCAGGAACGTGTTGTCGGGATCGTTGCCCGTGTTCGCGAGGGCCTTCATCATGCCGTTCATCGTCCCGAAGTCGCCACAGCCGGGACACCAGGTCGGTTGCTTGTCGGATTTGAAGTCGGTGAATCGTACCTCTGATTGGGAACTCATTGTGCTGGCACCTCCTCTTTCAGTTTCGCGGTAATTTCCTCGGCGAGTTCGTCCGCTTTGAACCGCACGCCGGTGTACTTGTTGATGCGCTTGACCCGCTGAAGCGTGTCGTGCTCGAGCACGTCGGCGAACTGGCCGGTCGCGTTACACTCGACGACGATGACGTCGTCGGCGGCCTCGAACTCCTCGGAGAGGTCGGGCCGCGGGAAGATGTAGGGCACCGAGATAACCCGGACCGGAACGTCGTCGTCCTCGAGCAGGGCGACCGCCTCTCGAAGAGCCCCCTCGTTGGAGCCCCATGAGACGACGAGGTCGTCGGCGTCTTCGTCGCCGAACTCGCGGTAGTCCCACGCTTCTTCGGCCTTCGCGGTCTCGACCTTGCGGTTGCGCTTGTCGACCTGTTCGACGCGAACCTCGGTGTCCTCGGTTCGTCGCCCGAGTTCGTCGTGCTCGAGACCCGTGCTCATGTGCGCGCCGTCAGTCATGCCGGGAATGGCGCGCGGGCTGATGCCGTCCTCGGTGGCGGCGTGGGCGCGGAATCGACCCTGGTCGTCGAGCCATTCGGCGACCTGGTCGTCCTCGAGCAAGTTACCGCGGTCGATTTCGACGGCATCCATGTCGAACGTCTCGGGGGTGAACGTCTGTTCGGTGACCGCCAGCGCGAGGTCGGCGACGACGTAGACGGGCGTCTGGTACTTCTCGGCGTAGTTGAACGCCTCGACGGTCTTCCAGAAGCACTCGTCGATGGTCGTCGGGGCGACGACGAAGCGCGGAATCTCCCCGTGGCCGCCGTAGAGGGTCATGTTGAGGTCGCCCTGTTCTTGCTTGGTCGGCATCCCCGTTGACGGACCCGAGCGCATCACGTCCACGATGACCAGCGGCGTCTCGCTGGTCGCGACGAGGCCGAACGTCTCGGCCATCAGGTCGATGCCGGGGCCGGAGGTCGCGGTCATCGACCGGGCGCCGCCGCGGGCCGCGCCGAGGGCCATGTTGATCGCCGAGAGTTCGTCCTCGGCCTGGACGACGTGGCCGCCGTACTGTTCGATTCGCCCGATCAGGTACTCCATCACGTTCGTCGCGGGCGTGATCGGGTAGCCGGCGTAGAAGCGACACCCGGCGGCGAGTGCGCCCATCCCGATGGCCTCGTCGCCGTTGAGCAGAACGTAATCCTCGTCGGTCGTCTCGAGGGCGTAGCCCAGGTCCAGGTCGTAGTTCTCCTGAACGTAGTCCCGCCCCTTGCGGGCGGCGTCCTTGTTGTTGTCGACGATCTTCGAGCCCTTGCCGCCGAAACGCTTCTCGAGCGCTTCGTCGAGGTAGGCGACGTCGAAGCCCGTGAGTTCGCAGGCGGCCCCGAGGGCGACGACGTTGAGCATGATCGCGCCGCCGGCCTCCTCGGCCAGCGATTTGAGCGGTACGTCGACGGCGGTGATCTCGTCCGGAATCTCGGCGTCCCAGGAGCGTTCGCCATCGTAGATGACGGCGCTGCCCTCGTGGAGTTCGTCGAGGTTCTCGTCGATGGTTCGCTGGGTGAGCGCGACGAGAATGTCGAGCCGATCGACGACACTCTGGACGCGGTCCGTGGAGGTGCGTATCTTGTAGGCGGTGTAGCCGCCCCGGATTCGCGACGCGAAATCCTTCGACGTAAAGACGTGTCGTCCGGCCCTGGAGAGTGCCTGGGCGAAGATCTTCCCGGTGGAGTCGATGCCGTCCCCGGCCTCGCCTCCGATAGCCCAGTTCAAGTCCTCGGTCATGTCGTAGCGAACGTTGCCTCTAGCCCGTCAAAAGACTTCTGAAACCCCACCCGAAACCGCGCTCGAGCGGAGTTATTACACCGATAGTAGTGAATGTTTTCGTCAGTCGATCGCGCCCTCGAGTCGGCGCGGTCGAGCCACGAGGACGGGCTACTGCTCGGCGTCGTCCAGGTCGTCTTCGGAGGCAACTTTGCCGCCGAGTTCGATCGCGTCGTCGGTTTCGTCGGACGTCTCGGACGATGATTCGCCGGCTTCGCCTTCATCGTCCTCGTCGAGTGTATCGCTCTCGTCGACTTCGCCGTCGTCTTCGGCCCCCTCGACGTCGCCGTCTTCGTCCGTGGATGCGTCGGTTTCCCCGGATTCGTCGTCGGATGCTGGTTCTTCGTCGTCACTGCCTTCGTCGGCGTCGGCTTCGCTGCCGTCACCGCCTTCGTCGTCAGGTTCGCCGTCGGCATCCACATCTGCGTCGTCAGCGTCCGTATCTGTACCCGCGTCGTCGGCGTCCTCGCCTCCGTCCCCACCCTCGAGTTCGCCGTTGCTCACCGTCACCTGGGCGTTCTGGATCACTTTCTCGCCCATCTCGTAGCCAGGCGTGAACACTTCGGCGATCGTCCCCTCCGGCTGGTCACTGTCGATTTGCACCATGACCTCGTGGCGCTGGGGATCGACCTCGGTTCCCGGTTCGGGATCGATCTCCTCGACGTTCTCCTCGGCCAGGACGCGGTCGAACTCGCGGAGGGTCATCTCGACGCCCTCCCGCAGCGTCTCGACGTCGCCGCTCTCCTCAGAGAGGGCTCGCTTGAGGTTGTCGCGGACGCCGACGAGTCGCCCGACGAGGTCCTCGGTCGCGCGCTCTTTGAGCTGTTCCTGGCGCTTTTTCGCCCGTTTCTTGTAGTTCTGGAAGTCCGCCTGGGTTCGCTTGACGTGGCCCTTGAGGTCCTCGATCTGTTGCTCGTGCTCCTCGATCGTTGCCTCGCGGTCGGCGAGTTCCTCCTCGCGCTCCTCGAGTTGATCCTGGAGGTCGCCGATGGTTTCGGCCTGTGCCTCGACGCGCTCGCTCAGGTCCTCGAGTTCCTCGCGCTGGTCGGTGACGGTCCCGTTCAGGTCGCGGGCCATCTCGACGATGGAGGTGACGTCGCGGGCGATTTCGTCGTCGTAACCCCGTAGCGTCTCGAGCAGGTCGCGGATCTCGTCGCTGGTCTGTGGAACTGCGTCCTCGTTTTCGGGAGTCGTCTCCGCCGATTCTGCGGGTTCCGCAACCTCTGTGCGTTCTCCAGTATCCCGCGACGAATCCGACACCCCTTCGTTCTCGTCCTCCCCTGCAGGCGTGTCCTCGACGTTCTCGTCACGGTCCTCCGGACGCTCGTCGTCAGCGTCGGCGTCCGAACCCTCGCCATCGGTTTCGGTATCGGTCCCCGGTTCGGCGTCGCCTTCCGCAGGCACGCCCTGGGCTGTGGGGGTTGCGCCCTCGTCTTCGCTCATGTCCCAGACAAGGCACAGCGGTAATAAAAGGGTTGAGGTATGCGTTCTCGCTTCCACTCTCTGGCCTGAAGGTCGACGACTCGAGTCACCGAAGCCGTCGTGAACGAACACGGGAATTATGTACTCGTCGTCCCGACTGTCGGTAGTCGATGACACCCGCTGGCTCCCCGTCGTCGATCCGTCTCCGGTACGAGGACGGGACGATCCGGATCGAGGCGCCCGAGGCTGGAGCCGAGGCGCTCCTCGAGGACGCCTCACTGGCCACGGTCGAACTCGAGCACGACCCGCGTTCGGACACCCTGCGAACCGAAGCCGTCCACTACGCTCACCTCCGTGCGGCGCTCGCCCGACGCGGCGATTCGGTCGAGGACGCGGTCCTTGCAACGACTACCGGCATGCCTGAGGACCTCGCCTCGGAGTACGAACTTCGATCCTACCAGCGGACGGCCCTCGAGCGCTGGCTCGAGACGGACCGCTGGGAGGGGCTGTCGTTCGCCGACGGCGGCCCGTCCCACCCGGCGCCCGCGGGCGTCCTCGAACTGCCGACCGGCAGCGGGAAGACCGTCATCGCCATCGAGGCCATCGAGCGCCTCGCGGTCCCGACGCTGGTCGTCGTCCCGACGATCGACTTGCTCGAGCAGTGGGCGACGGAACTCGAGGCGGAGTTCGACGTCCCCGTCGGCCGATTCGGCGGCGGCGAGCAGCGACTCGAGGCGCTGACCGTCTCGACGTACGACTCGGCGTACCTGAAAGCCGACGCGGTCGGGGACCGGTTCGGATTCGTCGTCTTCGACGAGGTCCACCACCTCGGCGGCGAGGGCTATCGCCAGATCGCCCGGCTGCTGGCCGCACCGGCGAGACTGGGACTCACTGCGACGTTCGAGCGTCCCGACGACGCCCACGAGGTGATCGAAGAACTCGTCGGGCCCGTCGTTCACCGACTCTCGGCCGACGACCTCGCGGGCGAACACCTGGCGCCCTACGACGTGAAGCGTCGGGAGATCGAGCTCACGGAACGCGAACGCGAGGCCTACGAGCGCCACCAGGGGACCTTCACCGACTACCTCGCGCGATCGAACATCCGGATGCAATCGGGGTCGGACTACCAGGAACTCGTCAAGCGTTCGGGGAACGACCCCGCCGCGCGGGAGGCGCTCCTGGCCCGCCAGCGCGCCCGCGAGATCATGCTCGGCGCCGAGGGGAAGATCGAGGCCCTCGCCGACGTGCTCGAGACGCACCGCGGCGAGCGGACGATTGTCTTCACGGCCTACAACGACCTGGCCTACGAGGTCGGCGAGCGATTCTTGATCCCGGTGATCACCCACCAGACTGGGACCGCCGAGCGACGCGAGATCCTCGAGCGCTTTCGCGACGGGACCTACTCCCGCGTCGTGACCTCGAACGTCCTCGACGAGGGTGTCGACGTGCCCGACGCATCGGTCGCGGTCGTGCTCTCGGGAAGTGGAAGCGAGCGGGAGTTCACCCAGCGACTGGGTCGAATCCTGCGACCGAAGGACGACGGTGGGCGGGCGATCCTCTACGAACTCGTGGCCGTCGAGACGAGCGAGGAGTCGATTGCCGACCGCCGGCGGTGAACTCGGGTCGGTGGTTTCCGGGCTGTCGTCCGTGTCGGCCTCGTCACTCGGTGAACCCTACAGCGTTATCACGGTCTCATCCTACCTTTCGCGTATGCCGCAATCGACGCTCTTTCACCTCCATTTCAACACGCCGTCCGTCGACGAAGCCGCAAACCACCTCGAGCGGGCCGGGCTCCCACTCGATCAGCGGTTCGGGAGCGTCCGCGGTGAGAGCGTTTCCCTCGAGCCGACCGACGAAACTCCCGAGGGGTTTCGATTCAAACTCCAGATCCACCAGCGAGGGGGCGCGAACGTTACGCTCGCCCCCGGCCGTCGTCCGCACTTCGAGCACCTCGGCCTGATCGTGCCCGATTTCGAGGCGGCGCTCGAGCGCGCGGAATCGCGGGGTTGGTCGGTCCGTCGAAACGAACGACGAACGTTCGTGATGGCGCCGTGGGAGTTTCGCGTCGAAGCCCACCCGCCAGACGGCGAGGGGGTCGTAGGTCTCGGCGACGTTTCCGACTGTCGGCTCGAGGAAACGGTTCTCCGTGTTCCCGAGGCCGATGTGGCGCGAGCGGCCCTTGCCGACGTGTTTGGAGAGGTCCCAGCGCTTCGAATCGAACCCGGTGAGCGTGCTTGGGTGGAGACGTTCGTCCTGGCAACGAGTCGAACGTCCAGGAACGTGGTCGTCGACGAACTCCTCGGCGGGTAGGCTACGGTATCGATCGAAACACGTACGATCGCGTATCGACCGAAGCGACCGCGGCAAACTCTCACTGCTGAATGGGACCACCGGGTTACTCGCGTGGTTCGTCGTCGAGAAATCGGTCGCGAACTGTCTGCGCGACGTCCCCGCTGTAGTGATCGACCAGCGGTTGAAGCGTCGATCCGAACGCCCGCATGCACTGACGCGAGGAGTGGAACTCGAGGCCTGCCGCCACGTCGTCCCAGGGGTGGGCCTGAAGGACGCGCCGGACGAGTAACTGTTCCTGATGCGTGGTGAGCGCGTCCTCGAGTTCCGGCGGTCGCTCGATCAGCGCCGAGATCACCAGTCGCCTGAACGGCCCGGGATCGACGTCGTACAGGCCAGGGCCGTACGCCGCGCCGGCGACGACCCGCCACTCGTGGGACGATAGCACGAGCGGGGGCGCGTGGTCGGCACCGATCGATCGACAGACGGCCCGAACCACGCCCGGGTCGAGGTCACGGAGGCCGTCCGAGAGAACTGCCGGGAGGCGGCGGGCGAACCTGGTCGCGTGGCGCTCGAGCATAGCCTCCCCTGTCTCGCTCACCGGCGCAAGCATGATCGCCGAGTACTCCCCGCTCGCGTCGTTGCGGGTCGTCGAGAGGTGGATCGTCCGGTAGCCGTTCGCCCGCCAGAACGAGACGAGGCCTGGCGTCGCGCCGAACCCGGTGCCGAGCCAGTCGACGCGGTCCTGGAACTCCGACCGGATGCGCTCGAGGAGGTGCGAACCGAGCCCCCGTTCGCGCCGTGCGTGGTGGGTCGCGATCCGAACCACGCGAATCCCGGAAGCCTCGCCCGCCGACTCCTCGCGCACGTGACTCGTCAGGATATCGGGGATCATGTTCCCGCGGATGCGTCCGCCCTCGTACATCCGCGCTCGGTCCGCTTTCGAGAGATTTCCCTCCCGCGCGAGCAGGGCAACGCTGACGACATGACCGTCCTGGAGCAGGGCCCGCGTCTCGAGGTTTGGCGCGTCGAGCAGGCGAGCGAGGTCGTTCGGCTCGGTTCGGTAGTGAGCGAGGACGAGCAGGCCGACGACTTCCCGGAGGAGCGACTCGTCTTCGAGGAGGGCATCGGACTCGAGGCGACGATACTCGACCGACTCCGGAGTCGCGTCCTCGATCAGCGGGGCAACCGGTGGGCTGGCGTCGAGCAACAGCGCTCGAAACGACCAGACCTCGAGCGGGTCGCCGGCGGCGTACCGGATTGGCTCCTGCAGCGCGTACTCGGAGACGTCGTGGTCGCTCGCCTCGAGGCGGTCCCGAAATCGAACCGAGAATCCGCGTCCTGCTCCCTCGTAGCCGTGAATCGTCGTCGCGAACGCAATTCGATCGGCGGCCAGTAGCGACTCGAGCACGGTTACCGAGAGGGCGGCGGCCTCGTCGACCAGCACGACGTCGGCGGTTTCGGCGCGGGAGACGGCCTCGAGCGGCGGGGCGTACTCGATGGTTCCGCCGTCGACGGTCCGCAGTACCTGACTGGTCGCCCCCGGGTCGCTCTCGAGGTCTTCCCGGGCGGCGAGCAACTCACTCGCCCGGGCGAAGGCTTCGGCCGCGTTCGCCCAGGCGGGCGCGGTAACCAGCACGTGATCGCCCGTTGCGGCGAAACAGCCGGCTGCAAGCCCGATCGCACTCGACTTGCCGCGGCCACGGTCGGCCTCGAGGACGACGGCGTTCTCGGGAGTGCGAAGGCGCTCGAGGGTCTCGAGTGCCGTTCGCTGGTCGTCGGTGTAACAGGCATCGTACGCGTCCGGAGGGAACGCTCGAGTCTCCCTGACGCCGTCTACAGCGTCCGGTTCGCGGGCGAAGTCGTCGGGCACTTCTCGCGTCTGAATGGGGTCCCCGCGGTACACCAGGCGGGGGGCTGGGTGCGTCAGGCCGTCGTCCTCGAGGCGGTCGTCGTCGACGTCCACGATAGCGATCCCGCGGTGGACGCGAAGCGTTTCGACGAGTCGTCGACGGAATCGCCCGGTCACGTCCTCGAGTCCGAACGGTGGAACGGCCATCGATCGCTCGAACGAACCCCGTCGGCCGGGCCACTCCTCGAGCGGCGGCGTCAGCAGGATCAAGAGTCCACCGGCGTCGATCGTCCCCACGAGCTTGCCCAGCGCGTTCAGTTCGAGGGTGTCGTGAGCGTCGAGGACGACGACCTCCCGGGTTGTTCCGAGGAGCGCTCCGGCTTCGGACTGCGTTCGGTGTTCACAGCGCAGTCGATCCTCGGGGCCGACCAGCGTCGTCCGCGAAATCGGGACGTCGAGGGACTCGAGGACCGTCGCCAGTACCTCGTACCCTCGTTCGCGGTCGCCTGCGAGGACGAGACCGCGACGCTCGTCGACCGCGGCGGCTTCCTCGCGGAGGGCTCGAGCGTGCGCGGCGACGTTCATGTGGGCTCATCGGACAGGTGATCGTAAGATACTGTCGGCTGGCTCTCGACTATGCTTCTCGTCTCCCCGCGATTGGACGTCGACGGAGACGCTGTGAGCGTTGGTTCGCCTCCGTCCCGTGCAACGGTTTCCCACGCCTCCGTTCGTTTGAACACGCTTTTAAGGGGGGCACCGCTACTGGGAAGTACACCCTACGCGGGGTTGATGATACTCCTAGCCTCACAGGACTTTCGCCGGACGACCCCGGCCCGGGCCCAGCCCCGGACGGCAGGGGAGTGCGAGCCCGCGCGTAGGAGAGGTGAACAACCAATGGCAGTCTACGTAACCACAGACATCCCAGCCGACCTCGCCGACGACGCCCTCGAGGCGCTCGAGGTCGCCCGAGACACAGGTAGTGTAAAGAAAGGAACCAACGAAACGACCAAGGCCATCGAGCGCGGCAACGCCGAGCTCGTCTACGTCGCCGAGGACGTCTCGCCAGAGGAGATCGTGATGCACCTCCCCGAACTCGCCGACGAGAAGGGCATCCCGGTCGTCTTCGTCGAGACCCAGGACGACGTCGGTCACGCCGCCGGCCTCGAGGTCGGCTCGGCGGCCGCGGCGATCGTTGACGCCGGCGAAGCGTCGAGCGACGTCGAAGACATCGCCGGAAAGGTCGAGGACCTCGACTGAGGTGACCACAGATGAGTGCTGAAGAAGCAGAAAACGGGTCAACGCCCGCCGAGGTCATCGAGATCGTCGGCAAGACCGGCATGCACGGCGAAGCCATGCAGGTCAAGTGTCGGATCAAGGAGGGCGAGAACCAGGGACGCATCATCACCCGAAACTGCCTCGGGCCGGTCCGCGAGGGGGACATCCTCCAGCTGCGCGAGACTGCCCGCGAGGCCGACTCCATCGGAGGACAATAATGGTCGAGAAGCGAACCTGCGACTACACGGGCGAAGAGATCGAGCCCGGCACGGGCATCATGTACGTTCGCACCGACGGTACCGTGCTCCACTTCGTCGATTCGAAGGCGGAGAAGAACTACAAGCTCGGGCGCGAACCGCGCGACCTCGAGTGGACGGAGGAGGGCCGTCGCGGCAAGGGTCCAACTCAGGTCGACACGTCGGCGGACGAATCCACGGAACCCGACCAGGAGGTCGAAGCCGAGGAGGACGAAGATATCGTCGAGGAGAGCGAAGTCGAAGACGAAGACGAAGCTGACGAAGACACCGAACCCGCCAGCGACGAAGCGGTCGCCGAGGAAGAGGAGACCGTCGAAGGCGAAGCGGAAGCCGAGGACGACTCCGAAACGGGCGAGGAAACTGAAGAGGAATCCAAATCCGAATCCGAGGCCGAGGGGGAAGCCGAAGCCGAAGAAGGTGAAGAAGCGTGAGCGATCACGAACGCACCTTTGTCATGGTCAAACCCGACGCCTTTGCTCGCGGACTCGTGGGCGAAGTCGTCTCTCGACTCGAGGACCGCGGCCTCAAACTCGTCGGCATCAAAGTGATCAACATGCCCGAAGAGCGGGCCAGAGAGCACTACGCCGAACACGAGGACAAGCCGTTCTTCGGCGGTCTCATCGAGTTCATCACCGCGGGACCCGTCGTTCCGATGGTCTGGGAGGGCCAGGACGCCACGCGTCAAGTCCGGCAGATGATCGGCGCCACCGATCCACTCGAGGCAGCCCCCGGAACCATCCGCGGCGACTACGCGCTGGACCTCGGTCGGAACGTCGTTCACGCGGCAGATCACGAGGACGAAGGCGCGAACGAGCGCGAAATCGCGATCCACTTCGACGAGGACGAACTGATCGACTACGACCAGCACGACGCGTCCTGGCTCTACGAATAACTCGAGGCGGGTATCGGAGCCCCTATCCGGTATCTGGCCCGAAAGTAGACCAGCGTCGAACGGAACGACTCACACGACGACCAGTGAATTTTACCAGATATGTCGAGTGTATGAAGAAATACAGGTACGTATTCGGATAGACGTAACGTATAATGTGCACCCACCAGTATAAGTGGGTGGTGGTTTCGAATGTTACGTTACGGTAGGTGGTTTGCAAATGAGTAACAGGGAGAAGGGATCCACGGCTCGAGCATGTTATACGACGCCCTCACTGGACCTGGTTTTTGAACTGCTCGCAAGTCGTCGTCGCCGCCAGGCGCTCTATTATCTGTCCGAGCAATCGGACGGCGTCGCGTCGGTCGACGAGATTGCCGACTACGTTCACACCAACGACGACCGGAGCGACTATTCGGCGGACGGACGGTCCGAGATTGCCGCGGGACTCAGACACGTTCACCTTCCAAAACTCGAGGATGCTGGCGTGATTGACCACGACCCGCGGAGCCAGACGGTCAGGTACTGGTCCCAGCCGTCGCTGGAGGAGTGGCTCGAACACGCCTATCACAAGGAGTCGATTCAATAGTTCCGCTCTCGACGGCGATACGTCGGAGATGGTGACGGTCAGCGAAGCCGATAGATTGTGGGGTGTGATAGCGTTTCCCTCCTCAATGTTTAACAGGTCAGCGGTCGATTGCTCAACCGGTGTTCACCAATGACTGACCACGAACTGCCACCGCTGCCGTACGATTACGACGCACTCGAGCCATCTATCTCCGAACAGGTCGTAACCTGGCACCACGACACCCACCATCAGGGGTACGTCAACGGCCTGAACTCGGCCGAGGAGGAACTGGCACAGAACCGTGAGGACGGCGACTTCGATTCGACGCCGGCGGCGCTGGAGAACGTCACGCACAACGGCTGTGGACACTATCTCCACACGCTGTTCTGGGAGAACATGGATCCGAACGGCGGCGGCGAACCCGAGGGCGACCTCGCCGACCGCATCGAGGAGGACTTCGGCTCCTACGAGGCCTGGGAGGGCGAGTTCAAGGCCGCCGCGGGCGCTGCCGGCGGCTGGGCGCTTCTGGTCTACGACCCCGTCGCGAAGCAACTCCGCAACCTCAAGGTCGACCGGCACGACCTCCACGCGCTCTGGGGCGCACACCCCATCCTCGCGCTGGACGTCTGGGAACACTCGTACTACTACGACTACGGCCCGGACCGTGGAAGCTTCATCGACAGCTTCTTCGACGTCGTCAACTGGGACTCCGTCGCCGAGGAGTACCAGACGTGCCTCGACCACTTCGAGTAAGCGACGACTCTGTACATCATCACACTTTTTTGGCGCCGACAGTGAGCGAGTAGCGACGCGTCTCAAGGGACTCACTTAGAGCGACTCGCCTCGAGCGGCGACCGTCGAAACCCACACCGTTTAGCCGCGAGGCCCGTTAGTCGAGGTATGCCCGTTCCAAAGGACGAATTCGACACCTTGCCACCGTGTGACTTCTACACGCCCGAAGAACTCCTCGAGGCCGACCAGATGTACAGCGTCTACGAAATCGCCCGACTCTTACAGGGGCTCGATCCGAACGCGGAAATCGACCGCGAGACGGAGGACATTCTCCTCGACTGGGCGATTCCGTGGATCATGACCAACGCAGAGGACCTGGTGGTGGGCGAACCGCGAACCGACGACGAACCGGGCTACTACGGCCTCAAATCCTGAGCGCCGAGGAGACCAGCGAGGCCAGTGAGGCCAGCGAACGGTTCATGCCTGCCTGGCCATCCGACTCGCCAGTTCGACGTGTTCGTACGGCTCGTCGGTGACGCTCGGCCCGTGGCCAGCGTGAAGCGCCTCGAGTCCGGGGTCGATTCGCTCGAGTAGCCGATCGATGCTATCGATGAGCGTCGATCGATCACCCTCCGGAAGGTCGGTTCGCCCGAACGCGCCGTTCTGGAAGACGAGGTCGCCAGCGAACAGCACGCCTGTCTCGCGTGCGTACAGACAGAGGTGATCGTCCTTGTGGCCCGGCGTGTGCAACGCGACGTACTCGTCGTCGCCGAGGATGACCGTCGCCTCGTCCCCGAGTTCGTGGTCGACGCCATCGGCCGACGCGTCGAACCCCCAGACGTTGACGTCGAAGGCCGTCGCGACGGCCTCGAGATTACCGACGTGATCGGGGTGGGTGTGAGTGAGCACGACGGCATCGAGTGCGTCGACGTGTTCGCGGATCGCCTCGACGACGTCGAAGTTCGCTCCCGTATCCACGAGGACGGTCCGGTCGCCGGTGACCAGAAACGCGTTGCTCGTGAACACCTGCTTGCCCGCGGCGAGATTTACGATCATCGACAGCAGGTACGTCTCGGGCCACTTTGTGCGTGTCGACACGTGATTTCGGACGCCTGGATATGCGTACCGCAGTGGAATCGACATTCACAAGGTCTTTTACTGAGAGCACGTACAAGAGAGACGAATGAACGGGTCGGCTCTTCGAACAGGGATCCTCGTGGTCGCTCTCCTCGTCGCCGCAGTCGGTGGCGGAACGCTGGTGGCTGCTGACGATTCGACCACCGCGGTCGAACGGGAACGGCACCCGGGTATGGACACCGGACAGCCAACGTTCGGCGCTGGCGACGATCAATTCGCGAACACCGCCGCCTCGTTCCAGGAGCAGGGCTTCGAAACGACGACGTTCGTCGTCACAGTCAACGACGACGGATCGGCCATCTGGACGTTCCGATACGAACGCATTCTCGAGGACGACGAGGCTGAGGCGGAATTCGAGACGTTCGCTGAAGAGTTCGAGTCCGAAGAGACCGAACGGTACACGGACTTCAAGGACCAGGCAAACGCCCTCCTCACCATCGGTCGAGAGGAGACCGGCCGCGAAATGAAAGCGACCGACTTCAACCGAACGGCCAGAATCGAACAGCGGTTCAACACGAGAGGCGTCGTCGAGATGTCGTTCACGTGGAACGGATTCGCGCAGGTAAACGACGGCGAAGTCGTCGCTGGCGACGTGTTCGAAGGGAACTTCGTCATCTCCTCCGACCAGACACTCGTCATCGAAACGGGTGACGACCTGCGGTTCGCCGACGTCCAACCGGCCGGCGAGCTCAGCGCATCGTCCCTCGAAGCCAGTGATTCGGTCACCTGGACCGGCCGAAAACAGTTCCTGGACGGTCAGCCGCGCGTCATTTTCGCGAGCGAATCGGCAGGTGGATCGGTCGAACCAGACGGGGACACGGAAAACGAGTCGGCGCTCCCGATATCCACCATCGCACTGGCGCTCGCTGGTGGCGCGATCTTGCTCGGTCTCCTCGCTGCCGGTATCTCCCGGTACGGCCTCCTGTCGAGGACGGATCGATCGGATCCAGATCCACGCCCCGAGCCGACTCGAGAACCCGATCAATCGTCCGCCCAGCCGATACCGGACGACGAACTCCTCAGCGACGAGGATCGGGTCATCTCACTCATCCGAGAGCGAGGCGGCCGAATGAAACAGGTCAACATCGTCGACGAAACCGGCTGGTCGAAGTCGAAGGTGAGTATGTTGCTCTCGGAGATGGAATCCGACGGTACCATCAGCAAACTTCGCGTCGGTCGGGAGAACATCATCAGCCTCGAGGGATTCGAACCGGAGGCGACCAGATCACCATTCGAGGAGTGATCCGCGCATGCGACGACTGGACACGGTACCGATGAAACGCAACCCTTAAACAGTCTTCTCGGCAAGCATAGATTGCAAACCCGCTCCGTTGGTGTAGTCCGGCCAATCATATTGCCCTCTCACGGCAATGACCAGGGTTCGAATCCCTGACGGAGCACTCCATTCTCCCGCCGTCTGGTGATTTCGTCCGTGGCACCGAGTTGACTCGTATGCCGCTCTCGTGCCTTCACCGCTGTGAGTCATATCGATCGGTCGCTGTCCAACCCCATACTGGTTGCCGTGAGTACTGCATTCTGGTTGGCCCCGATGAACAGAAACTCCCATTCGTGTTCTACCCGCGGTAGTCTACCTGCTCGCGAGCTGGTGCCTGAAGGGGTTCGGACGCGTAGTAGTTTCAACCACGTTGATCCAGCGACCGCCGAAACATGGCTACAGGCTTTCGCCGTCTGGTGGAACTCGGTGAACGAAACACAATGGATTACCCACCTCGCTTATCCTTTTTGAAAGTACTTATCAGGACGCTCACTATAGTATTGAAGCACGATGGATAGGGGGAATTCGGAACGGGGATCAAATCGGTTACTGCTCGGACCATTACCGGACGATGGAGAAATCGACTCGTACCTCGAGGGTGTGGGGCTATCCGACCAGTCTGCTCCAAAAGTAGTCGTTTCGGCTCGTTGTTCGCCAGCGACGATTCTCGACTACCAGCAAACTAACGAATCCAGCTCCTCGAGTATCGATATTATTCGCGTCAGTGGTACGGTCCAAAAGTCGACGATGCGTCCCGACGGAACCGAGAGAGATACCGGACAGATAAACGCAGTTGCCGCGAGCGATTTGACTGGCCTCGGAATCGAGATCAGTGAATCGCTCGCGCGACGTGATCAGAACGGTCCAGTGGAGCTCTGGTTCGATTCGATCACACCGTTGATTCACGCCACCAACTTCGAGCGGGTGTTCAGGTTTCTCCACATCCTGACTGCTCGAATCGAGTGTACGCGCGCCACCGCGTTCTACCTCGTCGATCCCACAGCCCACGATCAGCAGACGGTTACGAGCCTTACGTATCTGTTCGACACCGTTCACCACGTCGACTGGCGTAGGCCCGAATCGTCCCAGTAGCGGGTACACAACGCGACGAGGTGGCAGCCCGCGGCTTCAATCGCGGTCCGTGTCACCGTCCGAGTCGGGCACTCACCCTCGGATACAACGTTCCAACGAAGCCACCGTAGACGAGCAACCCGAGCAGGCTCTGCCAGTGGACGAACGGAAACGGCGGGGAGTACTCGAAGAGGCGAAGCCACAGAGGGAGCACAACGACGATTCCGACGAGCCAGACGAACAGCCCGAACATGACCCCCATCGTAGTGCCAGTGATCGGATCAGTTACGTCATCCTCGAACATCCTTATTTTTCCGAGGCCCAAGTAGGCGAACCCGCCGACGACACTGGCCAGTCCCAGAAGGATGGTGCCGATCAGCATATCAGGCGCTCCGAGCAGTCGACCCACTGAGTCGAGCAACCCGAGTGCGTACAGGATGGCCCCGAACGCGAGTCCTCCGGCGAGCCCGGCTGTCACGATCGCGAGTATGTCTGTTCTCCCACCGTCGAGGGATTGCCTCCTCGAGAGATGTCCACTCATTGTCTTCTAATGCAGTTACTCCCGTACGTTCGTATATATGTTCGTGTATATTTTCGCATATATATTCGTCTCGAGGCGTAATCGCTATCCAAGTACCTCGGATACCGTCAGTCAGGCATCCGTTGCGTTGCATAGCGTAACGCGGCTCTCGGAAGCGTTGCGAGTCGTGTCGAATGGGACTCACGATTCGTCTCGAGCCTCGAAACCGCAGTCGACTCGAGTCACGATTCGCCTCTCGAGTCGGGATTTGAAACTATACTGATCATTACGTCGGTTCACTTCGAAGAATCGATTGTGTTAGAGACTCCGCTCCACCGCTGTCTCGGTATCATGGTCCTGACCGTCGGTCTCGTCGGGCTCTTCGTCCTCGGCGGCGCCGGTTGGTCGGTCGATGCAGCCGTTGCAAGCGACTCGAGCGGGGCAGACGAGGTCGTGCTGTTCGCGGACGTCAATTTCGATTTCGGGGCCAACTATCGTGATGTAACGACGACAGTCGTCGACCAGGATACTGCGTCCGAACGGGTAACGACCGCCGGAGTCGTGGACAGTTCGGGTATCGCGGCGGCGCTTATCGCACCCGCCGACCGAAACCTGGATGTCCGGATCGGGGGCCTCCTGTACGTCCATGCAATTTCGATCGTCGGGGCCGCAGTCGTCGCAGGCCGTGCACTCGTCGGCTGGCGAATCGACATTCGAGGAGTGGCACTCGTGCCGAAGGAACCGCTTCCGGTCGATCCTACTCACGGAACGAACCGTCAAGCGCCACTGATGACGGATGGCGGAACACAGCGGGGAGAGTAATCCACATGGCCGACATGCTGACCCACGTTTTGATCGCGTTTACGCTCGCGACGCTGCTGTCGCTTCGATACCGATGGATTACCCCGCGATTGGCGAGCGTTGCGATGGTCGGCGCGGTGATTCCCGATCTCAATCGCTTGAAATGGATTGTGTCACCCGAGACGGCCGAATCAACGCTCGGGCTAACCATCTCGTGGTGGCCAATGCACTCGATCGGCGGTGTGGCCATCGTAGTTTGCATCGGGGCGCTCCTCGTCCAGCCTCAGTATCGACGACCGGTTGCGCTATTGCTCGCGCTCGGTGTCCTGTCTCACTTCGTGCTCGACCTCCTGTTAGTTCCCCGAGCGGGTTCGTACCAATATCTCTGGCCACTCACCAGTGCGGACATCGTCTTCCCCGGCTTCTACAGTAGCCGAGACCGATGGCCAGCACCCGTTGCAATTCTCCTCGCGCTCGCTTCCCGGTCGCTTGTACAACGTCGACAGTTTCGGTCGCTCGAGACAGAGTCCACGACACCCGCCGACGCGTGAACGACCCCTGCCTACTCACTCACGGCTACCACCGTTCGTTCCTTGAGGACGGGGGCTTAGCACCCTCTCCTTCAGCTAAGCGATCGAGATCCGCGACTGTATTCCGTCCATTCTTCGACGTGCGACGATACAATGCACCCGAACGGACTCCTTCTCAGACCTGATCCTGTCCGAATTGTTAATTAACTTCCACTAAGGCCGATTAATTGGCGTAACTGTAATATCCTCTAATACAGGAGGCTGTCGAACTGACGGTGAGCTCATATGAATACCCCACTGGACATATCGGACCGAGAGAACGTGGCTCGTCGCCCGTTTTTGATCGGCCTCACGAGCATCGGTCTTCTGGGTACTGTCAGCACCGTCAACAGCACGGACGATGACGAGAAATCGGACGATGATGCGTCCGCTGATCCAGCCGACCACCATCGTCTCGACCAGGCATTCGCGTGGGATGCCGATTTCGATTTTCAACTGACCAACCGGATGCAACTCGATGGGGATCCCGCTGAGAGCGGGCGCGAGCACGTGGTGCACATCACCTCCCACGGCCAGGAGTCAGCCGACTATCCCACGTCGGCGGTCGACCTCCAGGATCGATCGCTCACCCTCGGCGACGTCGAGGCCGCCGGCTCGCTCACCTACGATTACTACAAAGGGAAGGAGGCCACCTATCGAGTCCCTGACGAGGTCTTCCTCATCGTTCGACACGGCCAGGACCTCTCGGTTACCTATCGCAAACGGGACACCGAGGACACTGGCGTCTGGGAGACGCGCGACGTCTCAAGTGAGTTCACCCAGGACGGCTGGCGTACTATCCACCTCGAGGCGGACGACGTCGACGTCAAGGGCGAACGCGTTCAGGTCTCGACGAAAGTAATCGGGAATTACTTCATGGAGATTCGGGAACAGGATAGCTCTCAAACGCTGTTCGAACAGTTCGATGCCGAAACCGAGTTGCTGGCGGTCGCGATCGGTAACGGCAGTATCGAGGGTGTCGTGAGCGATGCGTATTTCCACAACCTGTACGTGTCCGACCAAGAGTACGTGTTCCCAGCGATGCTCACGATGGACGCGGAGTTCACCCCACCGCGGGTGCAACCTGGGGAAGGGCAATTCACCGCCACGCTCTCGTTTGCGAACTCGGCCGATGAGGCAGCCGTCTCTCTCGAGGCGATCGACGCCGAATCGGTCCAGCTCGCCCCATTCGGCTCGATCACGCCGCCCGTTCCCGGAACGGACGAAGCCGACCAGGCGGTCTCCGCGACGGAGCTTCGACCGACCGGTCGCGGCCTCGACGTTGTGTTCGATGCCAGTGCGGTCGCCGACGTGATCACCGGTGAGACTACGGTGTGTGTCTCCGGTGCGTTCGAGATGGACGAACCGTACACGTTCGCCGCTCTGGGCGACCTCGAGGTAGCCGGGCGGTCGGACTAGCACGGTGGGATCGAGGCTCGGCCTGAACGCGACCCTTTTTCGAGGCGGTGCTCTGGAGACTCGAGGCAGGGCGTCTCTCGGATATGACGACGCTACGGCGATCATCGCATGGATGCACGGAGGGAGCACCGACGTGCGGGGGTAGGAGGAATTCGATTTTCGACCCCTCTCGAGCATTACTCGATCACTCTCGAGCACCACCCGGCCCACTCGATCACTCGAGATACTCGAGGCGAACGACACGACTCACGCGCCAGCCAGCGATAAGGGCGGCAAGGGTGCCGACGCCGAGGGCGATTGCGAACCCCACAGCGTACACCACCGGCGGCGTTCGGAGCAGGCCGTCGAAGCCGACCAGCCACGCCGCGGCGTCGTTGAGCACGCTGGCGAGCACCGGCGTCAACACGAGGCCAAGTGTGCCACCGACAGCCCCGAAGACAAGCCCCTGGCCGCCGACGAGGCCGGCGAGCACCGGTCGCGAGAGGCCGAGTGCCCGGAGGGCCGTGAGTTCGGCGCGTTGCTGGTAGGCAACCAGCGTCAGAATGTTCACCGTCAAGAGCAGGCCCGTCACCACTGCCAACCCTACCAGCATGGCGCCACTGACGAGTAAGAGTGTCTGCTCGCGAAGCATCGATTCGAGTTGTTGCTCGTTCGTACGTACCTCGTAGTCCGGATACGCTCGCTGGAGGTCGGCCTGGACGGTGCCGACGTCGGCTCCATCGGCAACGCTGATGACGACGAACGCGGCCCGATCGCTCCCGGTTGTGCCGGCGAGGCGCTGGAGTTCGCCCAGGGGAAGCACCACGGTCGACGTGCCGAGGAACTGCTGGTACTCGTCGGCGATGGCGACAACGGTAAACGCCTGGTCCTGGGCACCCTCGCGACTAATTCCGACGAACACCGTGTCCCCAGGAGTGAGATCGAGGCGCTCGGCGGTCGTCCGGTCGACGATCACTTCCGCCGTCATCGGGCCATCGTACGCTCCCTCGGCGTAGTGGGCCGTCCCGTTGGTGAACCCCTCCCCCGTGTCGACCTGTGCCCCCCGGGCGCCGACCGCGGGGACGAGCTCGAGGTCCTCGGAGTTCGTGCCGATGTAGACGCCATGAAACGCGATCGGTGCGGCGCTTTCGACGTCGTCGCGGCCGGCGATCTCGTCGGACAGACGGTGGGCGTCGATGACGGGATTCTCGAGGCCCCCGGTCTCGGTGATGGCGACTGGCCCGCCCGTGAGCCAGAGATCCTGATCGGCCTGTTCGAACCCGGCCTCACCCGTCGCGAGGACGCCGAGGCCCAGGCTCGACAACAGCGTGACGGCGAGGACGGCGAGCGCAATTGCGATAACGACGAGCGTGGCCCTCCCTCGTCGATGGCGAAGTTCGGCGATCGACATGCCGAGGACGCCCAGAAGCCGGGCGGAGTACTCGAGAATCATCGGTTGAGTTCCTCGAGGGCGGTGGTTCGTCTGGCGAGCGCGATTGGATACGGCAGTGCGAGGAGTCCTGACAGGAGGGCGACCCCCACGGCGTACGGGACGAACGTAGTGGGGAAGACGGCGATGGCCTCGGGGGCGATCGTCTCGGTGGCGACTCGGTTGAGGAGAGCGACGCTGCCCGCCCCGAGCGCAACCCCGACGAGGGCGCCGGCCATCGCGAGCGCCAGGGTCGTGAGCGCGACGATCGCCAGCCGGAGCGAGCCGGCAAAACCCAGTGCCTCGAAGATTGCGAGCTGTTGGCGATCCCGTTCGACGGTGATGGCGGCCGCCGTCGCGATAAACAGCGTGCACAACAGGACGCCGACGAGGGCGGCGATGACGCTCGTCGCGAGCGCAAGGTCATCGTCGTACACCGCTCCCTCGTCGACTTCGCCCGCCGTCTGGATCGTCGCGTCGGGATACTGCGATTCGATCGTCTCGTGAACCGCCGGCGATGCGGGGTCGCCCTCGACGAGGAGGTGGTCGGCCAGATCGGCCTCGGCCGTCCCCGTCAGCGACTGGAGTTCGCTCAATCGCAGCACGATTACCGGCAGCTCGAGTCTCGACGACCCGTCGTCGATCGCGGTGACCTCGTGTGACTGGGAGACCGCCCCTGTTCGCGGGCTCCGAAGGAGGAGTGACTCCCCCTCGGCCACGTCGAGACGCTCAGCCGTCGTCGCCGGGAGGAGGAGGTCGCCCGTCTCGGGGCCGTCGTAGGCGCCCTCGGCGTAGTGGGGATCGCCGGGGTCGAGCGGTGCCGTCGAGAGGCCGTGGATGGTGATGGGCGTCTCCCGGGGGACGACTCCCAGCGCGAGCACGATCTGGGGATCGGTCGCCTCCCGCGTGCGCACCTGGACGACCTCCGTGAGCACTGGCGTTGCGTACTCGACGTCGGGGTGGGCGTCAATCGCCGCACTACGGTCGTGGGCGTCCTCGAGCCGCGGGCCTTCGGACTCGACCACTGGCGATAACGTCCCGCCGTCATCGGGTGTGACGTACATTGCCGCCTCCGTGGACGCCGGCGAGTCGGCGGCGAGGGAGACGGCGATCCCGGTCACGGTGAGCAACACCGCGATGGTGAGAGCGACGAGGGCGACGGTCGCGAGCGTCCGGCCCGGGGCGCGTCGGGTGTGGCTCGCGAGGTGGCTCCCGACGAGGCCAATGACGCCGAGCCAGCGGGCACCTCGAGAGTCACCCATCGGTGACCACCGCCCCGTCCTGGAGGTGTATCACCCGGTCGGTAGCCGCCAGCACTTGGTCGTCGTGGGAGGCCACGAGCACGGTTCGGTCGGCGGCGACGTCCCCGAGAAGATCCAGCACCTGGGCGCCGGTCTCCGTATCGAGTTCGCCCGTCGGTTCGTCCGCGAGCACCACGTCCGGGTCGGTCACGAGCGCCCGGGCGATCGCCACCCGTTGTTGTTCGCCGCCGCTGAGTTGCCCTGGCCGGTGGTCGAGCCGGTCACCGAGGCCGACGTACTCGAGCAGGGTCTCCGCGCGGTCGTGGCGCTCGCGTTTTCGGACGCCGGCCTGGATCAGCGGGACGGCGACGTTTGCCCGCGCCGACAGCGACGGAAGGAGGTGAAACTGCTGGAAGACGAAGCCGACGTGGGCGTGGCGATACCGGGTACGTTCGGCCGCCGAGAGGGTCGTGATGTCGGTGCACAGCACCTCGATCATACCGGTGGTCGGGACGAGCAAAGCGCCGATAGCGTGGAGTAACGTCGATTTCCCGCTGCCGCTGGGGCCTGCAAGGCCAACGAGTTCACCCGGTTCGACCGTGAGGGTGACGTCCCGGAGGGCCGTGACCGAGCGGTCGGGTGTTCGACGCCGAGACTGGGTGAACTCGTGACCCACGCCGACACACCGAACGGCGGGTTGAGTGAGGTCTGTGGACTGACGGTGCTCGCTCGCGTTTTGATCCATCTGCGGTGGAACCGATGGTCGTACGGGCGGATGGGGTATTGTTAGCGGTAGCGTACAGCTGAGGGGGGAGGGAGTTCGTGTAGTAACTGGCGCGGGCTGCTCGAGTCAATTCGTGGAGTCTGTCCGCTACTCACGTCGTGTACGTTTTGGTGAAGTGTATGGAAATTTGTAAGCTGATGCTACTATGGAATTGAGCGTGGTTTATTGACAGACGGCTCACCAGTATTTCAATCACGATCTATTGCTGAGTCGATAAAAATCACGTTGGATGACTGAAAGTTATATGTCTAACCAAGTGGGAGGGTGTCAAGCGAGGGGGTAGACAATGCAAGTACGCAGGTATCCAAAGATCGTTCGGAACGCTCGTATCAAGTGTATCGACTGTAATGCGCCGGTCACCATCACCACCGATGGCCAATACGTCTGCGTCAGCTGTGGTGAATTGCTCGTCGAAAAACGGATGAACGGGGACGGGGGTGGAGCCAATGGCAACCGAACCAGCTCCCTCTGAGATCAGGACGGCCAGTGGGGAGGAATCGGATCCCAAAATCGGTGAGGCCAGTGAGTCACTGATCGTCCCCGCTGACAGTACGGAGAGACCGCGACTGAGTGTTATCCTTCCGACGCTCAATGAGGAAGCGGGCGTTGGTGAGTGTATTGACCGGATTGAGGCGGCAATCGACACACTGAGTGTACGGACGGAGATCATAGTCAGCGATAGTTCGACCGATCGAACGCCTGAGATTGCGCGGGAGAAAGGCGCGATCGTCGTCCATCCAGACGAATCCGGATACGGCTACGCTTACCGGTACGGCTTCCAGTACGCACGCGGCGAGTACATCGCGATCGGTGATGCGGACACGACGTACGACTTCGAAGAGTTGCCGAAACTGTTCGAGCTCGTTTCGAACGGCGACGCTGACATGGTGATGGGAAGTCGGCTGAAAGGCGAGATCCGGCCCGGCGCGATGCCTGCCCTGCACCAGTACGTCGGGAATCCCCTGCTGACCCGGTTTTTGAACCTGTTCTACGATGCTGGCGTCAGCGATGCCCATAGCGGGTTCCGGGTGCTTTCACGCGATGCTCTGGACCAACTGGAATTGACGACGAACGGGATGGAGTTCGCCAGCGAGATGATTATGGAGGCCGGCGCCCGTGGCCTCGAGATTCGGGAGGTGCCGATCACCTACCACGAACGCAAAGGGGAGGAGACACTCGAGAGTTTCCGAGACGGCTGGCGCCACGTCCGCTTCATGTTGAAGAACGCCCCTGGCTACCTGTTCACTGTGCCTGGTCTCGTGTTCGGCATGGTCGGTGTCTTGCTGATGGGACTCGTCACCTTCGGCATCACCATCGCCGGGATCGTTCCAGGGATCCGCTCGATGATCGCCGGCGGACTCCTGGTCCTCGTTGGCTACCAGGGTGTGAGCTTCGGGGTGTTCTCCACGGTGGCAACCGATCCGATCCGCCGGCCGACCGACCCCGTGACGACCTGGCTCTGTGACCACATCACGCTCGAACGCGGGGCGACTGCCGGTCTCGTCGTGTTCACAGCCGGCACCGTGTACGCGACATACTTGCTCATCACGTGGATCGCGAACGGCTATGACGTGCTCCCGCTGGTTGCCGGTGATATCGCCACGTTCGTCGCGATCGCGATTGGGATACAGACCGTGTTCACGTCGTTCTTCATCGATATCCTTACCGACGGCTCGCAGACGCCTGACCGGTCTCGTGTCCCCACGCTGGACCAACTGGAGCTGTCGGGACAAACCAGCGCCGTGAACGAAGAGACGGAGCGCTCGATGGAGGGCACCGATTGAACGGCGATCGATCCGCGCCGTATCCAGTCTTGGTCCTCGATGTCGATGGCCCCATCCACGGTCTTGCTGGAAGTGACAACTCAAACCATGTTCGTCAGGGGACGATCTCCCCTCGTGAGTGCTGCCAGGAAATCGAATGAGCAACCGAAAGGTGCTTACATCACTCTTTCAAGATATCTGTATGGATCTGTCTGGAAAGCGGATTTTGCTAACCGGTGGGGCCGGCTTCATCGGCTCCCATCTCGCCGAACGATTGCTCGCCGACGACAACGACGTCATCGTCGCCGACGACTGCTCGAACGGTCGACGCGAGTGGGTCCCCGACAACGCACAATTTATCGACGCGGATCTCACCGATGAGGATGCGGTCGCCGACGTCATCACACCCGACCTCGATCTCGTGATTCACCTCGCGGCTCGCAAAAGCGTCAACGACGACGATCCGAAGACACAGTTTGCGGAGAACACGGCGATCACTCACTCGATCCTCGAGCGCATGCGAGCGGTCGACGTGCGCAAAATCGTCTTCACCTCCTCCTCGACGGTGTACGGCGAGGCACCGCGGCCAACGCCCGAGGATTACGCGCCGCTCGAGCCGATCAGCGTCTACGGGACGAGCAAACTCGCCGAAGAGGGGCTGGTATCGACGTACGCCCACTCACACGACTTTACCGCGTGGACGTTCCGTTTTGCGAACATTGTCGGGCCACGACTTCGCGGTGCGGTGATTCCCGACTTCATCGAGAAACTGCGTGCGGATCCGGACACGCTGACGATCCTCGGTAACGGTCGCCAGGAGAAATCCTACATGTACATCGAGGACTGTCTCGACGCGATGCAGTACGTGATCGAGCATACGGACCGGCCGGTGAACACATTTAATCTCGGGACGCGGACGACGACGTCGGTAACTCGAATCGCAGACCTCGTGAGTGAGGAACTCGGACTCGAGCCCGACTATGAGTACACCGGCGGCGATCGTGGCTGGACGGGTGACGTGCCGAAAATGCGGCTGTCGATCGAGAAACTCGTCGGCTTGGGATGGGATCCCACCCGAGAGAGTGACGCGGCGGTGCGGCAGACGGCACGCGAACTGGCGGCTGAACTCGATTGAATCGGAGACCTGTGTCTGTGGGCGACATCCGAGCGCTTTCAGGTGACTTGGTGGTGAGGGTCGACAGAACGAACTCGTTCTGGCTGCATTGACTGGGCGGTGTCACTCACCACGAGTAGGACTCGCGTTGGTACCAGCTCATTACTATCGTGTCTTGATACGGGTGAGTCGAGCGCCGCGAGTCTTCCATCTCAGTTGCTGGTGGCGGTTGGTGAGCCAAACGCGGCCCAGACGCGAATCCCGATGAACACGACGAGGGCCGTTACGATCAGGGGAAGCTCAGGGTGGGTCTGTGGCTGCTGGTACACCTCGAGCAGGCGCACCCAGGGCGCGACACTGTCAGCTGTATAGCGAGGGGCGGGCAGGGCTGGCCAGAGCAGGAAGGTCAGCTCGGCGTAGGTGCCCGAACGCAGTGGCCCAATGCTATCACCAACGAGGTGCGAGAGGTAGCCGATCGCGAACGCTGCCGGGGTGACCGCACTGAGTCGCTGGATCCAGTGGTGAGCCGAGCGCTGGCGGAGCATGTGGGCGCCCCACGTGATGAAGCCCACACAGAGGACGGCGGTCAGGAGCGAGTGGGCGACCGACCGGCCGCTCTCGAGCACGCCAAAGTACGCCGACGGCTTGTCGATGAGATCGGGAACCTGGCTGCCGATCGCCAGCGGGACGAGCGGCCAGCGTGCCGGGAGCGGACGGCGCGTGACGGCCGCGTACGCGACGTACCAGAGATACGCAAAGGCGAGATGGCCGAGGGGAAACACACGCATGGTAGGGTTCGGGGGCTGATTAAACTGCGCGATTCAAGGCGCGACGTGAGTGGGGGCTGTTTGGGTTGGGGCCTTTCCGTTCCCGACATCGGTGGCAAACAGGATTACCGTGAGAAGGGTAGCACGCGACGACGGAGCGCAAAGGTCGTCGTAACGAGGTGGGTGGCGCTACGTATGTCACTCTCGAGGTCGACGTCGATCGTCGTGAATCATTCACTGACGGTGGAAACCACGACTCAGAATCACCAATTGCCGTCGATCGCCCGTCGATAGCACCGCTCCGCTTGCTCGGCCACAGTATCCCAGTCGTACCGTTGAGCTCTGGTCACCGGATCTGAGCGTGGGCGTTCTCCCGTGAGTGCGCGTTCGAGAACGCTGGCGACACCGTCGACGGTTGGTGCCGCGAGAAAGCCCGCATCGTCAATCACTTCGGAGGCGGCGGATTCGGGATGCTCTGCCGCGATGACAGTGCAGTCCGCGGCCATAGCCTCGGCGAACGTGATGCCGAACCCTTCGCGGGTAGAGGGCGAGGCGAAGATTTCAGCCGCGCGCATGTGTGCGAGAACGTCGTCGTACTCCTCGAGGAAGCCAAGCAGTGTTACACGGTCTGCGTGCTCGAGGGCTTGGGTCTGTTACTCGAGGAGGTTGCGTTCCTGGCCATCGCCGATAATGCTTATTGTGACATGGGCTGTATGCGCGACGCGGTCGAATGACTTGAAGAGGAGGTCGACGTGCTTGTCCTCGATAAGTCGATCGACGAAGAGCACAGTGAAGCCGTCCCCAATGGGCTCTGGCGGTTGGATGCGTTTTACTTCGATGCCGTTCGGGACGACGCAGACGCGGCTGGAGTCGATCGATGCGAGGCACTCGGCCGTCACCCTCGAGACGTCGTTTCCATTCCGTAACGAGCGTCGATTCGAGTCGTGAGTCGGTTCTCGAATCGGTTCGCGAATCAGTACTGACTATTACTTCGATGCCGGCCGTCGAAACTGCCATGTTACGGGACCCGCTTCGCCGCTGTATCGGTATCACCGTTCTCCTCGTCGACCTCGTCGGCGTCCTCGTGCTCGGCGGAGCCGGCTGGTCGGTCGACGCGGCCGTCGCGGACGGCTCGAGCGGGGCCGAGGAAATCGTTCCCTTTGAGGGCGCAAATTTCAATCTCGGAGCCGAGTATCGGACGCCGCGGTCAACGGCCTCTCAGGACAATGTCGCGGGTCGGTCAACAGTGGCCGGAGGTAGCGTGGACGCGACTGGTCTCGCGAACGCGCTCGTCGCGCCCGCCGACCGGAGCGGCGATGTTCAGATCGGCGGACTCCTGTACGTGCACGCGATCTCGGCCATCGGCGCGGCGGTGGTCGCCGGTCGTGCGCTCGTCGGCTGGCGACTCGAGCTCCGTGGACTCGCACTCGTTCCAAGAGGCGGTCGACGAGTCGGTCGGTGGAGCGATCCGGATCGCCGCCAGGCGCTGCGAGCTGACGGCGTGTCGCGCCGGGGGGCGTGATCGCCATGGCCGATGGCTTAACACACGTTCTGATCGCGTTCGCGCTCGCGACGCTGCTGTCGCTCCGCTACGAGTGGCTTACGCCGCGATTCGCGACCGTCGCGATGGTCGGTGCGACGCTGCCCGATCTCAACCGGTTGGAGCAGGTACTTCCGCCGGCGACCGTCGAATCGGCGATCGGCGTCTCGATTTCGTGGCGGCCGATGCACTCGATCGGCGGCGTCGTGATCGTCATCTGCATCGGATCGCTGCTCGTCCAGCCGCAATATCGGCGCGCGGTCGCGCTGTTGCTTGCGCTCGGGGCGTTCTCCCATTTCGTCCTCGATTTACTCATGATTCCGGGATCGAAACCGTACCTCTGGCCGTTGATCGGTGCTGATATCTCTATCCCCGGGTTCTACACCAGTCACGATCGGTGGCCGGCCCTGCTCGCGATACTGCTGGCGCTGGGCGCTCGCTCGATCGCCCGCCATCGACGGCGACGCTTGCTCGAGACGGAGCTGGCGGGACAGATCGATGGCTAATTGCTCACAGTCGTCCGCTTGTACGGGCTCCGATTTGACAAACGCAACGATACCGAAAAAACGGGAACTGGGCTCTTTTGCGGCCTGGCTACCAGAGCTATACCTAGAGCGTCTCGCAGATCAAACACGCGGATCGGCCGGTGAACACGTTAAATCTCGGGACCCGGACGACGACGTCGGTGACGCGAATCGCAGACCTGGTGAGTGAGGAGCTCGGACTCGAGCCCGACTATGAGTACACCGGCGGCGATCGTGGGTGGACGGGTGACGTACCGAAGATGCGGCTGTCGATCGAGAAACTCGCCGGATTGGGATGGGACCCTGACCGAGAAAGCGACTCGGCAGTGCGCCAGACGGCACGCGAGCTGGCGGCCGAACTCGATTGAATCGAAGAAATGGATCAGGGTCCACCCGTTTCGTTCACGATGGGATCGATAATGGCGTTTACAGCGATCGTGACCGGATTTCAGACGGTATTCGGGCCGTTCTTCGTGAGTACGGTTGCTTCCGATGGGTAGCTCCTATCGGACTTTATTATTTTAGACTATTACAAATTTATAATATTTAAGATATTGGTGAAACAGACCTCTCCCTTCGTCAATTTATGACGACAATCTTAAGCCATCTTGTAGGAAAGAACACTCAAAGCGTGTCACTCAACTTTGAACAAGATATCCTGCATAACATCACAGAATTAATCGAAAATATACCGGGCCGGATAGAATCGATCGGTATTCTCGTTTCTCGTTTAGACGAATCGGAAGGTGCCGGCCACGTCGCAATCCGACAGTTGCGCACCTTGCGGGATGCAGGATATACTCCTACTGCGTTCACATTCGAAGCCGAAATAGAACCGGATGGGTTCAGGGTTGAAGAAATAGGGAACGGCACCCTCCTCAATGATATTGCTGTTCGCCCTAGATATCTGTTCAATCCACTAAGCATGCTCCGGATGGCACGCCGCCTCAGTTCGTTTGATCTACTTGTCGTTCACCAGCCGGTACTCTGTCCAGTTGCAGTTCTTACGAAATACCAGTACGGGACGACTACCATATACTATAACCACCATATCACTGAACCTAATGAGAAAGTTGGACTAATCGAGAAGCTTTTTGGGTATACGGTATATCGTGGGATCCTATACTCAAGTACCAAATTAGATAGCGTGGTCTCAGTTAGCAAGTACAGCAGAGACGAATACAAGGCAAAGTTTGGCAAAACCGGCCCCGTAATCTACAATCTTATCGATGAAGAGTTCTACCACGAGGAAGTTTCGGGCTCCCCGATAAGGGATAAATTTGGTCTCGATAATAAGCCGGTAATTTTGTACGTCGGCCGTCTCGCGCGCTCCAAAAGGGTTCACGAACTGATCGATGTGTACGAACGGATTCTGAATACCTATCCTGACGCTGTATTACTCCTCGTCGGTCGGAAGGATGAGAGCGATTATACAGAATACCTAGTCAAACAGAAAAAGGAGTCAGATGGGCAAATAATCTTTACAGGAATGGTCCCCGAGTCTGAACTCCCGCACTACTATGCCGCTACCGATGTTTACGCTACCTGTTCTGAAAAAGAGGGTTTCAATCTCACTATTGCTGAAGCTGAAGCGTGTGGTACACCCACGGTAGCTTATGATATTGGTGCCCACTCCGAGGTTCAGACCAATGGTCGGTTAGTCGATCTTGGCTCAAAAGATAAGTTCGCATCCGAGATCATCGAGTTATTGAGATTAAGCTAAATCTCGATATACGTCAAGCAACTCATTAACATGTCTTTTGATATTAAAATGATCCCTTCTATCTATGCACTCTTCATAACTCTTCACCGTGATACTCTTGTATGCCTCATTAATCGTGTCCGATAGATTCCTAGCGTCACTTGAACGAAAGAGGAATCCTGTTTCTTCTGTTAGTAGTTCAGGTATCCCACCTATTTCTGCTGCTATCACGGGTGTCCCCATTGATATGCTTTCATAGATTACTGTAGGCGAATTATCGTACCATTCAGAAGGAACAACAGTGGCATGGGCATTGCGATAGTACGAAATCAACTCCTCTTCAGACACGAATCCATGAAACTTAATATTGGAATCGGTAGCTAATTTCTCCAGTTCCTCTCGTTCAGCTCCTTTTCCGAGGATATCCAGTTGTATGGCTTTCTCTGAATTCAACTGTACAGCCTCTATCAGTGTATCAACTCCTTTATCTGAGGATACCCGTCCTACATAAAGAAGACGAATTTTTCCCTCCTTTGTCGGTGGCTGCTTTTCGATTTGGGGTTTATCATTTAATGGTACCCCGTTTTGAATTACTTCGCAATCTCCACTCTGGAAAAACCCGTACTCTTTGTGTTTCTGTATTAGAAAATCAGATGGAGAGATATACTTATCAACCTGCTTTATTAGCTGCTTATTGATTTCATGATATGGTTTAAAATAGGAACCCGGCTCCCACACTTCTCCGTTTCTGTACATACTGGGTTGGAAATGCAGCAACGAGTAGTCATGAAGGGTGTGGACAAGAGGGGCCGAATAGCTCCCAGCAGCCGTAAACACAGCACCTGAGTGTCCCTCATAGTTGTGAAGGTGGATGAGATCCGGTGAAATCTTCTGGATTATTTTCTTCAGGATGATATAGGAGTGAGGATTCCACGTATCAATAATTTTAAAAGGAATGAATTTCCATGTCGGTTGATCAGGAATATCCACTGGTTGAAATACATTCCTTGGCCTATAACGGAAGACTTCAATGCCATCTTTCTGATCTGAATTATAGGACAGGGGTCCAGGATCTGCAGAACCTGTCGTTGTGATGACGGAGACCTGATGACCTCGTTCTACCAATTCTTTGGAAATTAGCCTTACATTCTTTTCTGCACCGCCGAGCATCTCAGGTGGGAAAAGGCTAGATATGAGACAAACATGCATTGGTTTGATCACCCATACGTAGATGACATATAAAAGCACGTAAGTTTTCCGGAGTTCCGTTATTACTGTGTAGAGACTGTGGGCAGTTATTTGCGTAAATATGTACATATAATAAAATTTCTGTAAGCGTTGAGATATGATCCTACCCGGACAGGACGGCACGTCGTAGTTTTGAATACATAATATAGGCCTCGAACACCAGTCTCCAGGAAGAACCTCATGAGGTCCTCGGCGTCACACCCGACGCACCTGACGACGTCGTCCGTCGACTGTCAGCGAACGACCATCCTGACAGTGACGATCCCGACGTAAAAAGTACAAGCGCATTCAGAAGGCCAAAGACGCGCGATACCGTGCGTTCATCCCGAGGAACGCGTCTTCTTCGTAGTCAATGCGAAACGCAGCGTCGGCGCCGTCAAGATTAGGCACCAGATGGCTGTGTTCCTCAAAGCCCGAACTTGCCGTATGCGGTGCTATGATAATCGATTATCACCAGAATAGGGGGATCGCCGATGCCATCCCAATCACAACAGAACCGAGCACCATCCCGATCCTACTCATTGATTCCCTCTATTAACTCAAGTATGATTGACGGTCTTTAATTTATGTCATTTTGTATAGACTGAAGAATGGTTATTCGCATATATCTTTCCTTCTGTTGGTGGCTGCTCGAGGCATGCTGCTATATCATTCATGCATACCGGAACATCATAATTCCTCACATATAGCGTTCCCCGACTACTATTGTGATAGCCTTCGTACGTCCCGATCGGAGGGTTAGCCCACCGGTTCTCATACCGACCAGTCACAATTCCCCCGTAATTTCCGGTATACAAGTCAGATCCTGCAGATCGGTATTCGACAACCCATTTGGCAGACTCGGTTTCTTGGTCGTTCAACTGCCCCCATGGCTTGTCCTGATTCAGAGCAAAGGATTCCGGTGTTGGTGCTGGATTCGTCGGCAACCCAAGTGCCAAATGAGCAACACCGAGGTTAAAAAGCAAGAAGAGCGCTAATACCATGGCGAGTGAGCTCCGTATCGTCTTCTTCTGAATAGGAATAGAAAAACGTTGAAGCCCCTTTGCGAGCCACCAAGCGCCAAAAATTGTAAGTGGCGATGCAATGAGGAATAATACATCCATCGCTCGATCAATCCCAAACCTTCCTTTCAGTATTATGGATGCTGAGAACAAACTGAGTGCCGGAATCGTGAATATCGTGTATGTTGACCAATCATCGCTATTCTTCTTCAGGAGAGTGCGAGCGAGAGAGATCGTGGCACCTAACGCCAGCAGTCCAATCAATATGGCAAAAAGCGAGAAGTAGAATTTTCGTACCGTTCCCATTTGTAGCGTTTGTACGAATAGTGATTCACCAGTGCGATCAGTGGTTTCGCTGGTTCTTGTACCGAAGGTGTTGATGATACGATAGGGGAGCAGAACAAATTGTGAGAAAATGTATCCTCCACCAATGCTAGAGTACCAAATAAAGAAATAAATTGGAATTAAGACAAGAAACGCGAGACTGAATCGGTTGTCAGGCGGTGTCTGATCAGTGGGTGGGAGAATTGACAACACCTGGCGTCCGATGAGATAAACAGCGAGCATTCCGATGAAGATCATAGACATCAGATAGTGCGAGGTTATTAACCCCCAGCCAAGCAGGAGCAGAAGGATTGATTGCCACCGCTCCCGGTATTCATAGAGCAGGACAAGCAACAGTGCGATGATGAAAATTTGCCCGGTGTGTTGTTTGGCTTGGATACCGTGAATGAATCGCTGGTAAAAGATGTACCCAAACGGAGCGAGTACCGCCCATTGCATCGGTAACTCCTTCTTCGCGATTGCATAGATTCCGACCGGCATAAGCGACATGAGAAGCTGGAGATGAATCTTGTAAGGCCAGTCAATGGCCATACCGGTAAGTTCCGACAATGTTGCGGCTAAAAAGGTGACTGTAATAAGGGGGGCCCGTCGATGGACAATATCGAGCGGCCACGCATTGACTTCAGTAATCAGGCTCGCAAAATGGACCGTCCACTGGATATCAGGCCCCCATACATAATTACTGATCAAGCTCATATGGAAGAGTAACGCGAGTGCCGTAACGTAGATCGTCAACACTCGATTTGCCGTCGGAGCTGGGCGTCGAGTGAGGAGAAACGGGATGGATGACGCAAAAAGAAGTGCAGTGACTAATACCAAGTTGGCGTGTTTTACCTGGCCAGTAGTAAGTCGAGCACCGACAATTGCAGCACTGAAAGTAAGGAACGCGACAATGAGTGCTGGATCAGATGGAGTAAAATTGAGATCGCCCTCGTATATACGGTAAGTTGACCTCGTCCGGTTAGTTAGTGTAAGAAGACCGATGAGGAGCATTGATAGTACTATATAAACCTTGGTCTGAGTGAGTGGGGCAGATAAGTTCAGTGTGTAGAAACCCATCGTCCAGAGGAAGAGTGTGAGTGAGATGAGAGCTACACTTGTTACAGGCACAATAACGACGAAAACCGAGAGTTCATCGGATCGGTAGCCAAGGAATGAAAGGAGCAGCCAGCCTGGAACGAGAAGTATGAGTATGGTGCCTGAGAGGAATCGGAGTGCGGTGAGTAATACTAGGTCCGAATTCGTGACGGAGTCCATGAGGATTCCCGTGCCCTGTGCGAAGAGTAAAACGAGTAATAGCTTGCTGATAATATTCATACGGAGGTATTTCCGACGCACATAGGCACTCACAGATATAGGAGAGACATTAGACATTGGTCGTGAGATGATGGATATGTATCCTAAATGTTTCGATTACCGTGTGTCTATATTATTTAACAATATTCCGCCACATTGACTCGGTAGTAGTTCGTCGTATCTGGTGTGTCGCCTGCTAAGGAGACCTTTTTGTGGCCGTTGACAGTAATCTGGTTGTCGGCAGTATCATAGTGTTGAACGCCACCTTCTTCGGTCACATTACGGAATCGCAGGTCACCATTCAGGGTTGCATCCGTGGTCATCCGGAACCCTTTGTTAGCCGAATCGATGTGAATATCGGTGAAAGTGACATTCGAGAGTGCCAATACTGTCGAGGTTGAACGCTACGCCCCCGTCGTTACCGACAACCCAAATATTGTTGAATTAGGCATTATCAAGGGTTGACCCTCCGAGAATGAACAGGTAGAATCCATCTGCATTTCGTTCAACACTGCAATTAGAGAACTGGGCATTGATGATGTCGTAACCGTTGTTATCGAGGAAAACATCAGTATCCTTCACGTGGAAGTTGCTGACCTGAATGTCTTTCGTGGGGTCGCGCAGGTAGATCCCCCGATTATTGGTCTGGATGTTCTATAGCGCAGTGTTAACGAGATGTTCCGGGGGTATGAGTCGTCACTACCAAGACGCACACAATCTTGGTCGTCCTTCAGCACGTAAAACGTTGAATTGGAGAGTGTAACTCCATCTGTCTTGTTATCAGGGCCGGGAGCAATTCGGAGGAGTGTGCCCTGATAGATGTGGTCCATTGCAACGTTCGTGAACGTGATATGGAACAGCCGCCACCAGATCCGCCTCCCTGCTCAGGATTCGAAGTGGATGCTAGAGATACGCCCATTGGGACATTCTCTGGTACGATACTCCATACATCAGATCAACGGATTGTGAGGCCACTGATAGTGAACTTATCGACGTTGATGAGATTGACGGGGATCTCTTGAGTCCGATCACCAGAGGGAAAAACGGCCACGCTCAGGCCGGCGAATATATATGTCACTACAATAAAACCGGCAATGATGAAATCATTAGCCACGTTCAAACGAGCGTTATCAAGACCACAGCGAGCATATACCCAATCAATTGGTAAGCTCAACCATTATAAAAGTGGTATGAAATATAATCCAGATGGCGATGATGTAATGAAACGAGACTGGGATACACTGATCATACTTGATGCTTGCAGATATGATTATTTCAACGAAGCAATAGATATGCCCGGGGATCTCGAAATAGTCACTTCTCGGGGTTCTACCAGTACTGAGTTTATGCGAGGAAATTTTTCAAACAAGCAGTTACATGACGTTGTATATATCTCTGCTAATGGATTCTACGGACAGCTCCGCAATGAGATTGGCTCAGAAGTCTACAAGCATATTCAATTATACACTGAGGAGTGGAGAGACGAGTACGGGATTACAACAAACCCCAAGACAGTAACTCAAGAAGCGATTAAGGCCCATCAAGAATATCCGAATAAACGGCTAATTGTCCACTATCTCCAGCCTCACCAACCCTACCTTGGACCATATGGTCGAGAACAATTCGACTTCGGAGGTGATTTGAGAGAGACTATTAACCGAAGTGGCGTAAGCATTGATGATGTCAGAATGGCTTATAGAGAGAATTTAGAGTTCGTATTAGATGAAGCTAAAAACTTGATTAGTGAAATTGATGGAAAAACAATCATTACATCAGATCATGGAGAGATGCTCGGAGAGAGGATTGGGCCCTTCAGGTTTTTTGGCCATTTCGGTGGCGTATATCGGGAAGAACTTGTGAAAGTACCGTGGTTCACGGTTGATTTTGATGGGCGGCGAGACATTATTGTGGAAGAGCCCGAAACCACTTCAAATATAGACCAGGAACTGATTGAACAGAATCTGAGGGCTCTCGGGTATAAAGCATGAGACATAAAAACATAAACTACAATCCAAGTTCTAAGAATAATATTCCTAAATCAGAAGTAACTGAAATAACAATAATAAATGTATTTGGGAATAGAAATAAAGGCGATGCCGCAATTGTATTAAGTATGATTGACATATTGGAGAAGCGTATCGGCGCTATTTCGGTGAATATTGAAAGTTGGCATCCAGATCAGGATCAAGACTTTTATAATGCAGATGTTTTCACTACACTCTGGAGATATGGAATTAGTGCCCCCTATATTGGTATTTCTCCCCTTGCGATATATGAGGCCATAAGAAAAATTCCGCTTCTATATTCTATCAAATACAATTTAAGTTCTCCACTGGGCCAAGAATATTTGCTACGAGATCAAGAACAAGAATTGTTTGATCGGATGAAAAAATCAGATTTGGTACTCAGTTGTGGTGGGGGATTCCTCCATGACAGCCATGGACCAGCATTTCTGAAGCATCTCTATACATTAAAAATGGCAACACTTATCGATACCCCTGTAATGATATATGCCCAATCTATAGGACCATTTAGAAAAAAACACTATGGATCCCTGGCCTGCTCTGTTCTTAACGAAGTGGACTATATAACAGTCCGTGACAACATCTCCGAAAATTATCTGGAGGAAATAGGTGTAACGGACCCTCCTCGAGAAGTGACCGCTGATGCCGCGTTTTTACTTGAGCCGACCCCGCCGGAAAACAACGGAATACTCAGAACCATAAGGGAATCAGAGGTGCCAATAGGTCTGACTGTCCGAGATTGGAAGTATCCGAATTCAGATAACCCGAAGAAAATGAAGAAGCAGTATCGAAAGGAAATGTCCAAGTACGCTGATTATCTCCAGGAAGAACTGAGTGCGACACTTTTCTTTTTCAATCACACTCCATCTGATGTTGAAGAAGCCGAACTGATTACCAATAGCTGCGACAATACCTCAGAGATCCATATCCTAGACTCGAATATACCTCCAAGACAACTGAAATATCTCACCGGTGAGGTCGAGTTGTTTGTTGGAACCCGAATGCATTCTACGATATTTTCTATGGAAATGGACACGCCCACAATTAGCATTCCATACCTCCCGAAATCCAAAGATTTAATGGAACGTCTCGGACTCAAGGAGCTATTTATAGATATTAGCCAAGTCAACTCCCGTGACCTTCAAGTTCTCACTCAAAATGTGATTGAGGATAGAACGTACCAGATGAAAATGAGTAGAGGGATTGATCATCTGAAGTCATTAACACGTAGAAACGCCGAAATTGCGTCTTCGATGATTAGCTGAGTTCCACCCACATACTTCGAATAGAACTATTCAATAATATTGATAGGAAATAGACAAGACCCCCGATTAAAATTATGGCCGATAATTTTACTATTGAGTCGATCTGGATTATGTGGGACAGATAATGCACTGTGAGTGCCATAATACCACCGGAGATCAAAATCCACCATATATTTTTGAATGGAATCTGTAATGGAATTTGATTTTTGATATGTCGATAATATAACAGTGCATTAACAGCATAGGCTGTTATCATCGCGATAGCGGCCCCTTCGATCCCGATAATTGGGACAAGCATGATATTCAGTATTACATTCATCAATATAGATAAGAGAGAATAACGAAAAGCAATGTCTGGCTGGTCCAGTGCTAATGTGATTTTGTATATGATCTCATGGAATGCGTGGATCAACCGCTCACCGGTCAGTAATATGAGGACCAACCATCCCGCACTGAATTCTGCGCCGTAAATGACACCCAATACTTCTTTCGAGAGAATAAGGGATCCAAAAAAAACCCCCACTGGTATTATCATTACGTATGTTAATGCCCTTGATGTAACTGTGGATATCTCCTCAATTTCACTATCTGAATATAGGTTGCTGAAGTTAGGGAAGATCACGGTGGAAAGTGCGCCGCTCACGACAATGCTGACGATCGATAGACGCCAAGCAACCTCATAAATCGCCACCAGAGAACTGCTAAGGAATATACCAATGATGAGTGTGTCTGCCCAACCGTAGATCAACCCGCTAGATCGAAGAATTGTGTTGTATTTTGAAAAATCCCAAATTCTTCTGAAACTGGTGGTGGTCGGCACAACAATTGATAGATCAAGCAAATATATCGCCAATACCGAACTTAGCATTTTCCCTGCTAACAGACCATAGACTAGCGCATATACTCCGTAACCATCTATTAGAAGTATTATAGAAATTAATAGGGTTGAAAGTGCCTGGACCGCTTCTAAAAGAGCACTATGAACTATTTTTAATTCGCCTCTTAACGATGATAGAAATAATTGATACACAATGGTGATAAATAGGACCGCCAACAATTCAAGGAATAGAGGCATGCCCAGATAATCATTGATTGATTTCGAAAATGGTATTATAGCTAATGCAACTATCACATATGAAACTGACAATAATATAAGGCCTGCTGAAAAATATCTGTGCTTATTCTCTCCTTCACTGAGGCGTTTTTCAATAGCACCCTGAACGCCTACGTCTGCTGGAATTGACAAAAACCCGACTAGAGATTGTAGGAGGAAGAAACTTCCCAGAGCAGTTGACCCTAATTCTTGTGCATAGTATATTGTACCTACAAACCCAATTCCAGTAGAAAGGAATCGTGAAATAATAGTGACTATACCAGCTCGTTCCAGATCCATCATATATCCTTTTCCAAACAATATAAATAAATCCTCGGAGATTAACCTGCAAGGACACTCATGGCTCAGTCAAATATGGTAAGACATTTGCCTGACGTTCAATGATAACTGCATAATGAGAAAGAACGTGATCTTACTGGTGTTTGATACTCTCCGCGCTGATTATATCTCTATCAACGATAATTCTGGAGTAAATACCAAGAATATCGATAGTATTGACTCACAGGGCACTACTTTCAGTAATGCGTATACTGTTGGTCCTGGGACTCCTATCTCACATGGTGGTGTCTTCACCGGTCGATACCCTTCCCACAGCGGCGTCACAGGTCAATACCTCAACCTTCCGAAAGACCATCCAACGATGCCTGAGTGGTTCAGCAAACACGGGTACGAGACGATGGGCATCGCCGGCCCATCGAAGATCGCCTCCGACTTCGGCTATGATCGGGGGTTCAACGAGTACTTTGAACCATACTACGACATCGGGTACCGGAACAGAAAGCCAACAAAAGCGTATTTCAAGAACGTCCTCTCTGACTGGCACATTTTCAACGACGGGATTCGGACAGCGTTCCGCGGTGAGATCAAGAATACGCGGTTCAAGTTCGATTACCTGAAAGACTGGATATCATCAACTTCAGAACCTTTCTTCGCGTTCGCCAACATCTTGGAAGCTCATGCGCCATACCATCCGCCGCGGGGCTACCGAAGCGAGTTTGACCCGGCGTTCTCCGAACCCCCGTTGTTCCTCCTCGAATTCTTGTTCAATCAGCTTGGGGATCATGAGAATCCGAACGTCCGACTGGACCGCGTTGACCATGTCCAGACCGGAGATGGAATTGGGCGATATCTGGCGGATTCGTCGTACCTAAACGAAGACGAATTAGAGGCGCTCAAACGGTGGTATCGTGCATCGATAAAATATCTCGACGATGAGTTCGGTAGGTTCCTCGACTACTACCAATCTAACCTCGCCGACGATACGCTTCTCGTCGTAACCGCCGACCACGGCGAACAACTAGGCGAACACGGACTCATGGCTCATAGTCATTACTTATTCGACGAAACACTCCAAGTTCCCCTCTTGATGACCGGGCCTGGCGTCAACGAGGCTCCGGAGGGCTTAGCATCACTAGTGGACCTTTTTCCCACTCTCTCCAGCCTCGCCGACATCGAAGTGCCGGATTTTACGGACGGCGTCCCACTGTTCGACAAGGACAGCCGGAACGCGGTCTTTATGGAGCACGGGAAACGGAGGGTTCGTGAGTTCCGGGAATCCGCACATGGCCGCTATATGGACGATGAACAGCTCCGCCAATTCGCCGCCGGCCGGAAGGCAGTCCGAACGGAGACTCACAAACTTGTCGTGGATTCTTTGGGTAACTCGACGCTCTACAATGTGTCCGGCGATATCGAGACTGAGGTTTCTGAGGCCACGATAGAGTCGGAACTCAGAGACAAACTTTTTGAGGTGCTTCCCGAAGAGTACGGGGTATGGCCTGAAGGCGACCCAGAAAATTACAGTCTCGACGACGAAGTCATCGGTAGCCTCGAGGACCTCGGCTACGTCTAACTTCGCTTGAAGATCTCGCGGTACATCTCGATGTGCTTCTCGCCAATATTTTCCCAAGAGAGTTCCTCCGCTATCTCAGCGCTTGCTTCCGCCATCTCTCGTCGCTGTGATTCATTACTTAGTACGCGGATAACGCCCTCTGCCAGTGTATCGGCGCTTTCGGGTTCTACCACGACGCCTGCTCCTGCGTCACCGACCATCTGCTGGAAGTCTCCTACGTCAGTCGTGACGACTGGTTTCCCAAACGCGAACGCGGTCGAGAGCGTCCCGCTGTGGCCGGTCTGCCAGCCATCGCGGTATGGAAGGACGACTACCTTGGCTCGGGAGAACAGTTCCCCGACCTCTTCATTCGGAATGAATTCATTGCGGATCGTTACATGATCAGTATACTCGTCTAACAGGCCATCTGGGTTCGGGATGTTCCCTTTTCCCGCGATTGTGACCGAAAAGTCCGGGATCTCCTCAACAATCGCGGGGAGTGCCCGAACGAGAAACTCGAGTCCTTTGGGTGGAATCAGACTCCCGAAGAACAGGGCGTGATTGAGTTCTTCGGGTGGTTCGAGATGGTCAAACTCGGAGAAGAACGTATAGACGCCGTGGGGGATCACGTGTACCGACTCGATGTTCCGGTCCTGTTCGAGCAGTGCTTCCCGCTGCTTTTCAGAGTGGACGACAGCCGCCGCCTTCGGGAAATCGGGAATCGCGGATCCGACGATGTCCGCGAGTTTCAGTATGTCACCGGATCCACCGTGTTCGACCTCGTGAGATGTAATGACGTAGGGCCGGTCTTTGTAGATCCCGTGGAGGTATGCAAAGAGCGAAACCTGCGGGAACTCATCAGTCGGGTCGTGAACGATGTCTGGATCGAGATCGTTAACCAACCTCAGGTTTTTGAACGAGTATAGTCCTGTGAGGTTCTTCCGGACATTGAGGTTTAGTTCGAAGATGTTCTGCATCGAGATGTCGGTTGATTCGAACGCCTCGATTACCTCGACGGCCGGATCGAAAAGCCCCTCTGCGGATGTTTCGGTTGCTTTCAAGACGGTGACATCGGCGTGTTGTGAAACAGCATTCGCTAGCTCTGCTGTATAGTGTGGGAGGCCGCCGCTATCCTGTCCCATGATGTATAGTACATGCATTAGTGCTGATTTAGTGATGCTTGAACCGGCGCTCGTTCGTAGTCTATTTCCATTGTCTCTTATGAAGGAAGACAGAGATTAAAACACCTGTGTATTGGATTACTATTTCACCGAGAACAGCAGGAGTCGACAGTACCTATCCGCCAGATTTTTCATTTCACCAACTAAGAAAAGGGTAATGATCTCGAGGGCCTTGGGTGAGTTGACTGATGTACCGGAGTACGAGAACGTACTCGTCTTCATCTCCGATTCGCTCCGATACGATGCACTTCCCGACCGAATTCGATCGAAGGGCGTGACCGGGAAGACGATTGCCGCTGCTCCTTGGACGGCGTCGTCGATACCATCGCTCGTGACGGGTAAATATCCGTCGACGCACAACGTCTGGATGTTTGAAGATCGCCTCTCCGATCGTCCCATCTTACTGTCGGAACCCGATGATTGGACTGCAGGGTTCAACTCTGAGAAGCACTGGCTCAAGTTTGATTCGGCCGAGAAGCCCCCTATCAAGATGCTTCGGCTTAATGGCGAACAGCGGCTATCCGAACTTGAGCCTCCATTCGTTCACGTAATACATGACCTCGGTCCCCATGCACCGTACGGATTTGAGAACGACGAGTACGACACAGAATCCTTTTTCGAGGATTATTCGGATCCCGAGGAATTGAAGCGACGCTACCACGAAGACACTGAGAAATCTGCTCGTTATTTCGAGCGCGTTCTCGACGAACTTGATTCTGAAGGATCACTCGAGGACACACTCTGCGTCTTTACCTCCGACCACGGGGAACTCCTTGGCGAGGGTGGTCGGCTCGGGGGGAAGTGGGGTCATTCAACCCCATTATGCCCCGAGTTGCTTGAAGTTCCAATGACCTTCATCGGTGCGGGCCTTCCAGAGGGAGAGAAACTCAACGGCCTCGTTTCTGGTGTCGATCTCGCACCAACCTGTCTCTCTGCAGTCGGCCGTCCAACAGGAAATGTCGACGGCATCGACCTCTGGACCGAAACCCCGAACGAAGATCGCTTCGTTCGATCTGACGTTTGGCAACGATACGATGCTTTAGACCGGACTTGGCCAGTGTATGTCGCATCAAGTCTATGGGATAACGAAGGAGGATGGGTGAAACACCGGCGATCAAACCTGCTTCGGATGGCCTACTATGGTTATGACGTATTTCTCGGGGATTATGCCCCACCTGCACGGAAGACTGCGGGAATTCGCGATATCATTTCTGGATTCCAGTACTGGGGTCGGCGATGGAGTTCCTTCGGTAACCCAAACATTTCTCAAGATGTTGCAGATCAAGAACTAGCTGATGACTTGGTTGAAAATGAAGAGTCAGAAGAATTCTCTGAGGAGCAAGCGGAACACTTGGAAGCTCTCGGGTATCTCTAACGTGGCCCTGGAACCAATTGGCTACTCGGATAATGGGACCAAGGAAGTAGAAAAGAACCAATCAATCATCCTCCGCGAGAGCGGTCTCAGCATTTCCCTGCAACCGCGCTTCCGCTTCTTCTCGATCCTCCGGATACTCAACGCCAATCCGTCATCCCTCCAATCCGATCGCATCGATCGTCCGCCCGCTCTGAATCAGCAGGTCGATCGTGTCGCTGATCTCGTATTCCCCTCTATTAGACGGCTGCATCAGATGACACACGTGGAAGATTGCCGGTGGAAAAGGTGTAGAAGCCGGTCATCACGAGATTCGACGGTGGGTCGTCGGCCTTTTCCACGACATCCGTGATCTCGCCGAACTTATTCGTATCACAGACGCTGTACCGGTCGGCCTCGTCCCATGGGACTTCCTCGACCAAGAAGGCGGCATCCGCCCGATCCTCGCATTGGCGACGGACGACGTCCTCAAGGTTCGCCTGGAAGATGTTGTCGCCGAGGATCAACATGAAGTCGTCGTCGATGTACTCCTCGACGGTCAGCAACGCGTGGGCCAGCCCCTTTTGCTCGCGCTGGTGGGCGTAGGTGATCGGGACGCCCTCGTATTCGTCGCCGTAGTGGTCGATGATCTTCTCCTTGAGATAGCCGACGACGACAATCAGTTCGTCCGCACCCAGGGAGACGAGCTGGTCGAAACAGTGCGTCAGGATCGGTTCCCCATCGACCTCGACCATTCCCTTTGGTTTGTCTTCGGTCAGTGGTCGGAGTCGCGTTCCTTCGCCGGCGGCGAGAACAACTGCTTTCATGTATCTCTCGAATTGTGTGTTGGATTGCTTTTCGTCTGTTAGCGATTCACTGCACTTAAGAAGAACGACGAGAACACCGTCTGCAGCCCGAGCACGATCGCCGTGAACGCGATGAGCGACCCTATCGTAAAGTCGATCGGGCCGAAGTCATTCGAGATCCACTGATAAATCAACAGACCCGCGTAACTTCCGCCGAGGACGAACACGCCGACGCCGAGTGTCGCCCCACGCTCGAGCGTCAGCGACTCCGTCAGAAGCTTCGTGAGCCGATCCTCCGGTTTCCGGATCGGATCGCTCGCAACGGCCGCGAACACGCCCAGGCTCGCGACCTGGTAACCGACGATCGTCAGGAGACTCCCCGCGATCATCGAGTGCGTCCCCGGATTCACACCGTTGACCGTCGCGCTGGTCGCCGCGAGCGCCATGATCACTAGCCCGAGGACGCCCATGACGGCCCCCGGGACCGAGAACAGGTAGCCGGGGGCGTTCTCGAGCATGAAGCGGACGTGTCGCCACCCATCCCGAAAACTCTCGAGGGTTTCCTCGCCCTCGCGCTCGTGGTAGACGATCGGCGTCTCGACGATCGTCAGATCCTTCGCGCCGGCTTCCATGATCATCTCGCTGGCGAACTCCATCCCGGTCGTCTCGAGGTCCATCGTCTCGTAGGCCTCTCGGGTAAAGATCCGGAAGCCGCTATGGGCATCACTAACCCCGGCGCCGTAAAACAGGTTCAAGAACTTCGTCAACACCGGATTGCCGATGTGCTTGTGGAGCGGCGGCATCGCCCCCGGCCTGATCTCGCCCTCGAGCCGACTCCCCATCACCATATCTCCATTTTCCGCACGGAGGTGCTCGAGGAGCCGTGGAATCTGCTCGAAGTCGTACGTCGTGTCGGCGTCACCCATCACGATGTAGTCGCCGCGGGCGCGGTCGAACGCGTACCGGTAGGCGTAGCCGTACCCCTTGCCGTCTGGTTCGACGATGATGGCGCCCATCTCGCGGCCGATCTCGGGCGTCCGATCGGTCGAGCTGTCACTGAGGATGATCTCGGCGCGCATCCCGAGTTCGGCAATCGCGTTCTTTGCCCGTTCGATACACTCGGCGACGCCCTCCTCTTCGTTCAGCGTCGGCATCACGACGCTGAGCTGTGGCGTCTGCTCGCTATCAGCGTCGAGCAACAGGCCGTCTGCTTCGTGTGTCTGTAGTTCCGTCTGCCCGTACTCGGTATCTGATTCTGATTGTTGGTCTTGAATTGCCATTCGTGGTTGCTACTGATCGTGAGAGAAACCGCCCCTGTAACACCGTTCGATTCCCTTCCCCATCCTGAATCTGATCTATCAGTATCTACGTTTTTGTGCATAGCACGATGATAAGTGTTAGGTTTTACGTGTGTTCAGATACTCAACACACGATCGAGTAGAAAATCCAGAGTGTAATTTTAAATATATTAATGTGATTTTCCGGGCTTTTACAGGAGTGGAATCCTCGAATTGATACCGCAGAGTCCTGTGAGGCCCTGTGAGAGGCCTCACTCCTCGTCTCCTTGATGGTCTGGATACGAATCGACCAGTACACGCCGGATTCGGCCGAGTTAACCTGATTCAACTACTTCCGGAAATCTACAACAATTGCAGCGGTTGAAATTACAATCAATCTAGAATTCATCTCACAAGATATATATGCCTATCAGAACAGTTCAAAATGATGCAAGAAGGGGTTACGCAAATTCGCGGGGGCGAAGCGATGCTCGAAACGCTAGAGGGGACGGTCTGTTCGTATTGCGAACTCGGTCGGCTCGATCTCAGGTCGTATAAGGGAAACGACGCGGCCGTGTGTACGGAATGTGGCGTCCCGGCCGCACAGGTCTGGTAGCCGATTCTCGACCGCCGTACCAACGCTCGAATAACCAACCTTATTACAGAAGTCTCGAAGAAGTCATACTATGGACGGCAAACGCATCCTCGTAACCGGCGGGGCCGGCTTTATCGGCTCGAATCTGGCGAATCATCTCGCAGCGACCAACGACGTCATCGCGATCGACGACGAATATCTCGGCACACCCGAAAACCTTCGGGAGGACGTCGACTACCGCAATCGGAGCGTCCTCGAGGACGACCTCCCCACCGATGTCGACGTCGTCTTCCACCTCGCGGCGCTCTCCTCGTACGCGATGCACGAAGAGGACCCGACCACGGGGGCGCGGGTCAACGTCGAGGGGTTCGTGAACGTCGTCGACCAGGCACGACAGGATGGCTGTGAGACGGTCGTCTATGCGTCGACCTCCTCGATCTATGGTAGCCGAACCGAGCCGTCGCCCGTCGACATGGCCGTCACCGTCAACACGGGGTACGAGGCGTCGAAACTGGCCCGCGAACGCTACGGGGAGTACTTCGCGAACCACTACGACATGAACGTCGCCGGGATGCGATTCTTCTCGGTCTACCAGGGATACGGCGGGGCCGAAGAGCACAAAGGCGAGTACGCCAACGTGATCGCCCAGTTCGCCGACGACATCGCGAACGGGGAGGCACCCGTCTTGTACGGCGATGGCACGCAGACGCGCGATTTCACCCACGTTTTGGATATCGTCCGCGGTCTCGAGGTCGCCGCTGACCACGAGCTTACCGGGATCTACAACCTCGGGACGGGCGACGCCTATAGCTTCAATACGGTTGTCGAGATGCTCAACGAGGAGCTGGGGACCGATATCGAGCCCGAATACGTCGAAAACCCGATTCCCGATTCGGTGTACGTACACGACACGTGCGCCGATTCCTCGTCGATGCGTGAGGCGACCGGCTGGGAACCCCGAATCGACTTCGAGGATGGACTCCAACGCGTCTGCGCACAGTACACCGACACCGACGCGACGACCTCGTCTCGCCAGTAGGCCGGACGTCGCGCTCCGTCACACCGTATGCACATCACCGCCGGCTCGCGCGGTGTGCGACTCGTCATCGTTCGATTAGGCCCCCCATGGTCGTAGCCTCGTGACGATGTGCAGCCAGCTCTGACACTGGGAAGCAATTGCCGAACGAGTAGCGGGACGGATTCACGGAGACTGCGAGCGATTGACGACCGAACGGGAGAACGGCCGAAAGAAGCCTCGACCGGCCTCGAATCGCCACGACTCACCGCTCGATACGCGGCTCGATACGTAACAAATGGCTAAGTGGATCCCACGGCCACGTAGGAACCATGGACGTGCGCAAACGTATTGGGCTCCGGCTGCACCGGACGATGGTGTACTGGGGACTGCTGCACCATCCCTTCGGCAGAGACTACGTCCGGAAGCACTACTCGCCGACGGGGAAAGAAACGATTCCCATCGAAGAGACACCGGTCGACACCATTCCAGTCACGTCGACCGATCCGGACGCATAATACGGACCGACCTTCGGCCGGTAGCTCGAATGCCCCAGTCACCTCTATTCAACACCTTCTGTAACCGTCGTTCGACTTCGTCCCGATCCTCGGGGTAGCCGAAGTCGATCCGCCAGCCATTGATCCAATTACATCAATAGTTCGTCCACTCTGGATCAGCAGGTCGATCGCCTCGCTGATCTCGTACTCGCCACTCTCCGACGGTCAACAACGCGTGTGCCGATCCCTGCTGGTCGCGCTGGTGACAGTATTGAATCGGGACGCGCTCGAGCCCCGCTAATATTGGTTAAATCAGATGAATATGTTTATCAACTATTTGGGTCGACCTTCTGCTAGTGAAGCGCCGATATTTCATTGGGACTGCGACCGGTGTACTGGCTGGCGGCGTGACCGGGGCCAGTCAGTCAGCGATGGCGGTGGCGCGATCGTCGAGCGCTACGAGAACCGATAATGTACTCAGCGAGAATGGACACGTTCGATACGAGGCCGATGCGGGTCGCTTCGTCTATAAGTTTGAATACGACATTCCCGAGACGATCGCGGAGCTCACGATAGAGATTGGCGAACTCGAGTGGGGGGAAGCGTCGGTGCGCGAAACACGTGGCGTTTCACGTAAAGACACCACGTCCTTCCTGTGGGATGGGGAGACGACACCGCGGCTGATTATCGAGACTCGGCCTGATGGAGTAACCCTACCCGACGGCGTTCCAGGAACGTACGCCGTCGGTGATGCGGCGTTCGAACCGCGTCTCCGGCCGTCGCTGCCGTTCCGCTATAGCGGTGAGGAACCCCGGCAACGTCTGACGCTGTCCATTGTGGGAGCGGGGTTTGTGGGGGATGGGTTTGTCTATGCCGGACCAGCAGAAACATACACACGGTCGGCGGCGGGGACGAAAATGACGATCGTCGTTCCGGAAAGCGTCGAGAAGTCCGTCCCGCACGAGGAGCTGCTGGATACATACGCGTTCGCCGAGAGCGCCATTGTGCCACGAATTCCACGTGACCGGATGGCTGTGTGCGTCGTCCCACGCTCGTGGGGTGGACCCGGCGGCTACGCGATCCGAAACGATGTCGTGATGCACGATACTGTTGCTCGAATCACGGACATCGAGAGTGTGGCGACGCACGAGTACGTACACACGCTATTCGGCGTGTTTGGCGGCCGCGACATGTACTGGCTAAAGGAAGCGATAGCCGAGTACTATGGTTATCTCGTGGCATTGAACGTGGGCGCGGAAACGTTTGATGCGTTCCTGGAGACGGTCACTACCGACCGCTCTCGAGACGCTGTGTTGGCCGATGCAGAACTGGTGCAGCGAACGATGGCCGACTACGACAAGGGCGCACACGTGTTGGCGGCACTCGATGCCGAGATACAGCGCGTCTCGGACGGGGCGGCAACGCTCAACGACGTGTTCACCACGGGAGAATTCGATCTGAGCACGTTTGCAGGGTTCGAAGCCGCGGTTGGTGAAGCGAGCGGGTCGTCGTCGCTCTCACAATGGCTCGAGCGATACGTTCGCTCCGAGTCACTCCCGGAGATTCCACCCGACCCGCAGTACTTCGTCCTCGGCGACCGGACTCCAGACTCCTTGCAACCGACACCACCGGCAACATCGGATTCGATTGGACCGTGGCAAACCGACGTCGAGAACGACGCATCGGTCGAAGGTAACGAGACAGCACTCACGATTCGGGTCCATCAGTGTTCCAGCGGGTCGGTAACGCAGGCGATCAACGACGAACGCGTAGCCATCTCGTTCGACTACGAAATTGAGGCTGAAGGGTGGTGGGAGCGACCGTACGTGGAGGTGCTTGAGGACGGAGCGCCCGTTTGGACGGGAAGCGTTGGGCGTTCGGATCTGTACGACGAACAAGTCTTCGAGATCTCAGCAGGTGGGACCACGCGTGGACACGTCCAGAAGACGGTTTCGGGCACGGGGCCACTCGAGGTGCGTCTCGGTATCGTGCCGTCAGAAGCGTGTTCAGCAGGCGATCATGGAACGACGTGGCTCCGCGTGTTGAATTTCGAGATACATTCACGATCACCAGACGAACCTGACGATAACGCATCGGTTGACCCCGAGGGTAGCGCATCGGTTGACACTGAGGATGATGTATCAACTGACACCGAGGATGAGACATCGAACGGTGAGACAAACAATGACGACATGCCCGGTTTCGGTATCGGCAGCGCGTTCGGTGTACTCGGGGGTGTGAGCTACCTCCTGAAGCAGCGACTTTCCGACAACGAGACCTCCTCCAAATGAGAGCCTCGTGCTGTGCATGCTACACGTTGTTTGTATGAGCCACTGAGGATTTCAACAAAGCCGGCGATTCATACGCGTTCTCGATCAATCGGGACAGGAGTTCTGGTTGGGTAACCTTCGCCCCGTTCGGAGCCGGATTTCCACTTGTAACTCCTCGAGGCGTGATTTTGCGGTCTCGTCAACTTTGACGGCTGTCACCATACGAGCGGCTTGGACCCGAACGCTGGTAATTCATTCTACCAGGTTATCGCTGGTGTCGACTGGGACATAGTTGCCACCCTCGAGGTGACAGTCGATGCGGTGGCCACTCGACCGCTGTCTCTGTCGAGCCACGAGAGGCCATCACCCAGCAGTCGGTACACGTCATGATCATCGGCGTCGGTGTCCGACGTGAACGCATACGTTACGCAGGCTACGTCCTTCATGCTCGCACACTCGTTCCACTACAGAGAACGAAGCAAATCTACTTGGCTCGTGGACAGGTTATTTATACCAATGACTGTGCGTTCAGGCCGAGGGGGTCGGCGGAGGGACCGCACGATTCTAGCCGTCGTCCTGGTCTTCGTGGTGGGCGTCGCCATCCGGCTGGCGCCTCAACACTGGACGCCGTTGCCGTTCAACCCGGATGGCTTCAAGTTCGCTGCCCAGGCCGGTCAGATCCTCACTGCTGGCGACATCCCGCTCCAGTCGAATCCACAGGGGTTTGTGTTCCCCGTGTTGTTGAGCCAACTCCAGCTCGTCACCGGCGTGCACGTGCTCTCGATCAGCCAGCCGACGATTGCCCTCGTGGGGACGGTCCCGTGTCTGTTCGCGTTCGCGTTCGCGCGTCGAATCGCACACAATCGTGGCTGGGACGCCCGGCGAACGCTCGCCGTTGCCACCGTCGCCGGCCTCGTGCTCGCCACGGAGGGGCTGTATCTCAGGCGCACGGCTGCCGTCTCCTATGAGGTGCTCGGGATATTGCTCGTCATCGTGAGTGCGGTGGCGTTTCACCGTCTCCTGCGGACCCAGCACCTGGGCTGGTTCATCGTGTTCGCGACCGCTCTTGTGGTGCTTCCCATCACCCATCATAATGAATGCGAGGCGGAAACCCGCGTCTTTAGGCGCGGGAAGAAGCCGACAACCCATTACACAAACCACACTCGATAGCAGGCCGACTCCTCCAACGCTAACCAAATCATTATAAATACAGGTACTTACATATGAAGTACAGATGGTGGGAGACTCAGCCACTCGAACCGTCCCCGTCAAACTCGACGTCGACGAGAGTGCCGCTGACCTCCTCCACCAGACCATCGACCACTTCCTCAACGCCGCCAACTACGTCGTAGACGTAGCGTGGGAACCAGACTGGAAAATCACCAGCAAACAAAAACTCCACGACCAAACGTACTACGACGTAAGAGACGACTCACCGCTCCCGGCCAACCTCGTGCAAGCCGCACGAAACCGCGCCGCAGAAGCCGTCAAAGGAGTCATCGAGCGCTGGAAGGAAGGCAAGAAAGCTTCCAAACCCGAGTTCAGGTCACGGTTCGCCAGCTACGACGCGCGAACCGTCACCGTCAACGACGACCACGCCACACTCGCCACGATAGATGAGAGAGTGGCCGCAGAGTTCGTCCTTCCCGACGAACAGCGGGAGACGCCACACGCGGCGTACCTGTTCAACGATGACTACGAGGTGAAAGGGGCCACGCTCCACTACGATGAGGTTAAGGACTGTTTCTACCTCCATGTACGGACAAAGCCCGTCGTGGAGAACGATGAAGCCGACAAAGGTGATACCAAGCACGTCTCCGTCCTTGGTGTTGACCTTGGCATCACAAACATCGCAACCACCTCAACAGGCACGTTTTGGAGCGGTGGCGAACTCAACCACTGGCACCGCGAATACGAAAAACGTCGAGGCACCCTCCAACAGACTGGCACGCGCTGGGCACACGAAAACGTCCAGCGAGTCGGTCGAAAGCAGACTCGACGCTTTGAGCAGATGCTTCACACCATCGCGAACGAACTCATCGAGGAAGCCCTCGAAACCGATTGTACGCATATCGTGTTCGAGCAATTGAAAGGCATCCGTGAACGCTTGCCGCACGCAAAAGCGGTTCACAAGTGGGCGTTCCACCGTTTGTTCGAGTACATCACGTACAAAGCCGAAACCGAGGGGCTTGTTGTGGAGCAAATTAATCCGGCGTACACAAGCCAGCGTTGCTCGACATGTGGATTCACTCACAAGGATAATCGTCCACACAACAACGGTCAGGACGAGTTTGAGTGTCTGAAGTGTGGGTATGAAGTTCACGCGGATTACAACGCGGCGAAGAATATCGGTCTGAAGTATCTCCGCAATCAGCAAAAGTCTGGTCGTGGAGGCGCACCCGTAGGCGTGCGCTTGAACAGCGGGATGATGAACGTGAACGGCGAGTATTCGCCTACCCCTTTGACGGGTTAGAACGGGAGTCCACGCTGAATGCCACGCCCTTCAGGGCGTGGTAGCTTACTTGAGTACGATGATGGCCGCACTGACGCTCACTGCGCTCGCGGTTGTCCATTTCCGGCGCACCCCTGTTCGAGCGACGATTGTTCATGGTCTGGCGATCGTCATCGGCTCCTGGGCGTACTTCGGGGTGTACTACACGCTCACGCAACCGCCGTTCTTCGGCGACGTCGCGACCAGACTCGGCTTGTTCCTCGTCTGTCTGCTCGTCTTTGCCGGGCTGGTGGTTCTCGTTCGAGGGACAACACCGTCGCTGCTCCGTCTCTCGGTTCTCACGTCGTTTGCCGGCGGGTTCACGATCCTGGGGATCAACGCCGTCTCGAACGTGTTCCCTGGAACGGCCTCGACACACCCGCGATTATTGTGGTATGTGGCTCCGCTCACGATCCTCGTCGCGTTTGCAGTCTGGGGGTTCCCACTCGCGATCGACGACGTCGACGTTGGCCCGGTCGTGTTGGCGCTGTTTCTCGGCCCGCTGATGTTCGTCGGCTTTGCGGTCATCGCCGAGTTGAACTCGGCGTATCAGTACTTCGCCGCACGCGGGCAGACGTTCATCCATCTCTCTGCCGTCATCATGGCCGCAATCGCGGTCGTAGATATAGGGTGGCGTTCCCGTCCGCGAGCATCGTTCCTGCTGAAAGCGGCGCTCCCCGCGGTGGTACTCGTCTGTGCACTCATCTCGTTGCCGCTCGCATTCGTCGGTCCACCAGTCCTGCCCTACGAGAGTACGACGACACCCGCGGAGTTTCAGGCGGTCACGTTTGCCGAGGCGCATATCGAGGGTAACTGGACGAGCGACGACCACCTGACGCGCATCGGTAAGAATTACTACGACGCGGAGGCGCCACCTGGCCCGACGTACGGGTGGTTAGACGGTGCGGAGCCTCCAACGTGTCCCGTCCTCGTGCGCGGGTCGTGGCCTGCAACCGGCGCTCAGGCGTTCCCAGCGGACCCGATCGCTGTCGACGAGCACGAACTAGAGCGGTTCGCCAGCACCGAACAGACGCTGTACACGAGCGGGTCGAGCGATCAGCGACTCGTGGCCCCATTAAACGCCAGCCGGCTGTGTGGCGGTGTGTGAATTCCTGTACGCTTATTTACCCATCACCCAATGACTGGCCATGAACGAGCGTCTCGAAGATATCGAGTTCTTCGCCCGCTCGAGGAACCGAGTCGCGGTCCTCGAGGCACTGGTCGACAGCCCCCACACACGTCGCTCCTTACAGGTGGAGACAGGTGCATCCCGGGTGACTATCGGTCGAATCGTCGGTGATCTCCAAGAGCGGGGGTGGATCCGCTGGACAGACGACGGCTACCGCACGACGTCGACCGGGCGAGCGGTGGCTGCGGCCCTCCTCGAGCTGTGTGAGACGCTCGACGCCGCTGCGGTTCTCGAGCCGCTCGCCCCATCCCTGCCGCCGGAGTTCCTCACGATCGACGTCACACATTTCCGCGACGCCGAGGTCGGCGTTCCGAGCGAAACCGACCCACTCGCTGCCGCCAGGACCGCCGCAGAGTTGATGGACCAGTGCGATGAGGTCAGGATCCTCGCCCACGCCGTGACGAGCAATACCGTCACCAGCCAGATCCGGGCCGCAGAGAAACACGGACAGCGCTCAGCAGTCGTCCTTAGCGAGGCGACGCTCGAATCGATGCTCGGAGACGCAACGATGCAAACCCAGTTAGACCGGTTGCTCGACCTCGAGGAGGTTGCGATGTACCGGTACGACGGGACGATTCCGGTGTCGATGGGAATTTACGACGACGAGACCGTCGGAATCGGCACTATCGACGAATCTGCCTACCCCAACGCGTTTCTCGTTTCGACAGATGAAACGGTTCTCGAGTGGGCCCGGGAAACGTTCGACGAGATTCGACGGGGGTCTAAAGCGATTCGGAGCGCCGATCTCCGCCTGTAGGGGTGGACGTTCGCTCGACGGGCCGCGTCTGCCGACTGTGTTTTCTCTTCGACGCTTGCCCGTCTAAAGAGAACAGCGAGAGTTCCACGGGTCACCCGACCCGTGGTCGTTTAACCTCGTGCGTCTCGAGCGCCGGCCACTTCCAAACGAACGTGGTTGAACGCTCATATGTGTCTCGAGCGGTGGGTGTCGCCGATTCCGCGGTGTTCACCGTGCGTCTCCGTTACCTTCTGGATCCGTTCACGCCGTGAACATCGTACATGTCATAAACAGATAGTGATAAGTCACGTCCCTCCTGAAGGCTAACAGTAGCCGATTGGGAGGTCTACGTAGGGTAGGGCCTCGGTCGGTGGGTTTCCCATGAGCCGACGCACAGGACACGCAAGAGAGGTATTGCTAACGGAATCACCGGTTTGTCATCCCGTCCGAGCCATCGACGCAGCTGACGGCCCGCTCCCGGTGGGATCATGAGCAGGCCGCACCCGAAGGCGAGTCGAAACACTGCACTGGTGCTCGCAGTCCTGACGGCATGTGCCGTGATCGTGATCGGTGGTGGCGCCGCGGCCGCGTCGAGTCACGACGGCTGCATATCGGTATCCAGCGCGACAGTCATCGACCAGCCGGGCTGTTACGTCCTCGATTCGGACCTGACGGCGTCCGGCGATCCGATCGTCGAGATCAACGCGAGCGACGTTGTGTTCGACGGGCAGTCTCACGACATCGGCGGCGGCGATCCGGCGATTCACGTCATGCCTGACGTCTCGAACGTCACCGTCCAGAACGTCACCGTCTACTCGTCGTACGCCGGGATTTACATCGAGTCTGCAAGCGACGTGACCGTCGAGGACGTGACGGCACGAAACAACGTCTATGAGGGGATCTCCGTCGACGATTCGACGGGCGTCACGATCGCCAACTCGACGACGCGGGACAACGACTACGATGGTATTTACGTCGACACTGCCACCGACCTCACCATTGCCAACGTCACCACCAGGAACAACGACGATGGCATCGAGCTCCAGTACGCCTCGAACGTTACGATTCGGGACGTCACCCACCGGTACGACGCGTACTGGGGGCTCCACGCCGAGGACTCCGTGAACGTGACCGTCGAGCGGATGACGACGGAGCTATCGAACGGCGAGGGATTTGACGACGGCGCCATTTATTTCGACGAGACGAACGGCTCCATCGTCGACTCGAGCCTCGCCGTCGGCGAGTACGGCCTTGGCGTCGAGCTGTACTACTCCCACGGGACAGTCATCGACAACGTGACCGTGAGCGCCTCGGAGAATCACGCACTCGACGTCGACAGGAGCGAGGACGTCGTCGTCCGCGACAGCACGTTCGCGACCGGGCCATACGACGACGCGGTGTACGTCGACAACTCGCCCGACGCGCGACTGACTGACCTCTCCGTCGAGGGCGGGGAGTACGGCGTCGCGCTCTCCGGCTCGGCGAACGTCACCATGCAGAACGTCGCGATGGACAACTCGACGTGGGGCTTCTCCATGTCCGGGCATTATCGCCACGACATCGACCAGTCGAACACGATCGACGGCCTGCCGGTCTACATCTACGAAGGCGTCGACGGGATGACCTTCGACGGGAGCGTTCCCCGGGGGTACCTCGCCGTCGTTGACGGCTCCGACATCTCGCTCACGGGATTCGAACGCACCGACACCGGACAGGCGTTCGTCGCCGCGCACGTCCAGGGACTCTCCGTGGAGTCGGCCAACCTGACTGACAATGAGTATGGCCTGCACGTCGTCAACTCGACGAGCGTCTTGATCACCGACACGAACGTCTCCGGCTCTCACTACGGTATGTACCTCGGTGACTCACCCGGTGCAACGGTCGATTCACTCGTCGCATACAGGGGCGAGTACTACTCCGGTGGTAAACAGGCTATTCGCGCAGGTAGTTCGCCCGACCTCACCGTGAGGAACGGCACGTTCGATCGGATGAAGGTGTGGCTGACCGATAGCGATCGCCTCCTCCTCGAAGACAGTTACCTTGAGGGAACGAAAGTCGAGTTCTTCGGCTCTGAGGATGTCATCATCCGTGACAATGAGTTCGTCGGCGGAGGGACCGTCGTCGACGTCCGGGACCGCTCACGACGGGCGACCATCGAGAACAACACGATCGCCAACCCTTACGGCTACGGGATCTCGCTCATGGAGAACAGCAACGGCGCCGTGATCCGTAGCAACGAGATTCACGGCGTGACCCAGGGGACCTCCCATACGGGCGTGGGCATCCAGCTCGTTTACACCGAGGCACACATCACGAACAACACGATCGACGGCGTCGAGCGTGCCGGCATCGGCCTCAGTGGGGGGACCGGAGCGATCGTGGAGAACAATACCGTCACAAACAGCCCGACTGGAATCGAGACGAACATCAACCGGAACACCCGGGAGTTCGTCGTTCGACACAACACGATCGACGGTGTGACCGACGGCGTGGTGCTGACCCGCTATGCGAGTGATGCGGTGATCGAAGGCAACGCCATCGGTAACGCCTCCGGGAACGGGATCGAGGCCACCGGGTCGTCGTATTCGAGCACGAAGTCGTCCAACGTCACGATCACCGCGAATCACGTCACGTTCGTCGGCACCAACGGGGCGTATCTGAACAACGTCGAGGAGTACACGGTCGCGGACAACACCTTCACGAACGGCACCGGCGCACGAGCGATCCACGTCAGCGCAAGCGACACGGCCGCCGTCACGGGTAACGACGTCGACGGCTACGGCGAACTCACCGCACTGCGCGACCAGCCCCGCGGGGCGATCACCGTCGCCGACGCCACAAACGTACTCGTCGAGGCGAATAGCCTCGAGTCGAGCGTCGTCGGCATCCAGATCCTCGAGGCCGGTGGGAGCGTAACGGTCTCGGACAACGCCGTTACGAACGCGACGCACGTCGGAATCGGCGTCGACGCACCGGAGGCAACGATCAGCACCAACGATGTCCGCTGGACCGCCGGACCGGGGATCGCCATCGGGAGTCGAACCCTCCCTGCCCAGGGCGAAGACGAGATCGTCGCCGACAGCGTCACCGTCGCGAACAACCTCGTCGTCGAGAACGACCTCGGGATCGCCGTCTGGGACGACGACGCGACCGTCTCGGCGAACCACGTCGAGCGAAACGGCGCTGGAATCCACGTCGGCTCGGCACTCGGTATCGACGGCGTCACGCTCGTCGACAACGTCATCGCCGACAACCGGAACGAGACGGCCACCGAGGTCAGAGAGAGCAGAGGGATCGTCCTCGATCACCTCGTCGGTGGGACGGTCGCGAACAACACGGTGACGAACTCGCTCGCCGCGATCCAGTTCATCGCGACGTCGGACGTCGTTGTCGAGGACAATCGCTTCAACGACTCAAACCAGGGACTAGCGTTCGTCCAGACGCTCTCGCACATTGACCAGACGGCGGACGGCGATCCACGCTACACCTGGACGCCGCCGTCGACAAACGTCACGGTCCGACACAACGCCCTCGAGGACAACGACGAGAGTGTCCATTTCACCGTCGGACCGAGCATAGTCGTCGACGACGGCTCGACGAAGGACGTGACCGAACCGACGTTCAACGAGGGTGATGAACACCTCGTCTACGACAATCTCTTCAACGGAACTACTGCATTCAACGAGACCTATGCCGTCAACGAGTCGTTCTTGCCCGGTTACGAGCGCGACGTGTTCCCGAACGCGTGGAACGTTTCGGCGACGTCCGGGACGAACGTCGCGAACGGATCGGTCCTCGGCGGCAACTACTGGGCATCACCAGACAGCAGTGGCTACAGCCAGACCTGTACCGACGCCGACGGCGATGGCCTCTGCGACGCTCCGTACGAACTGGCGGGCGCGAACAACACCGATTGGCTGCCGCTCGCCGATCCAGATGCGAAGGCTTCGTCTCCTCACGGACCGATTGCCGTATCCGATCATTTCATCACCACGATGGACGAGCCACTGCAGGTAGTGGCCCCGGGGATCGTCGCCAACGACCACCACCCGGATGGGAGTTCAGTGTCGGTATCGCAGGTCGGATCGCCAGCCCACGGGACCGTCTTCCACGAGCCCGACGGGGAAGTTTCGTACGGACCCGATCAGGGCTTCACCGGGACGGACACGTTCACCTACCGGATCGAGGACGAGGATGGCGAGTTGTCGAACTGGGCGACCGTCACCGTCGAAGTGCTTCCCGACCCCGACCGGCCACCCTACGCCGCCGCCGACCACTACACGATCCTTGAAGGCGAGACGCTGGAAGCAGCAGTACTTGAGAACGGCTATGACGCCGACGGTGACGAACTCGTGGTCGCCGATTACAATGGCTCGGTCGAGGGCGGCTCGCTGGTCGGTGTCCCAGCCGGGTTCGGCTACACGCCACCATCCGATTTCACCGGGAAGGATACGTTCACCTATCGGATCAAGGACGAGGACGGCAAGTTGTCGAACTGGGCGACCGTCACCGTCGAGGTACTTCCCGACCCGGACCGGCCACCCTACGCCACCGCCGACCACTACACGATCCTCGAGGGCGAGACGCTGGAAGCAGCAGTACTTGAAAACGACTACGACCCCGACGGTGACGAACTCGTGGTCGCTGATTACAACGGATCCGCCCAGGGCGCGTCGGTGATCGGGGTTCCCGCTGGGTTCGGCTACACGCCGCCGGACGGGTTCACCGGCACCGACACGTTCACGTATCGCGTTCAGAAGGAGGACCAGTCGAGCACTGACACGTCGCCGTGGGGCGTCCAGGGTACCGGCCCGTACTCGAACTGGGCGACCGTCACCGTCGAGGTGCTCCCTGACCCGAATCGTGCACCCGTCTCCGCGCCCGATACCTACGTTACCGAGGTAGACGACACGCTCTCGGTGACCGCTCCGGGCGTCCTCAGGAACGATCGTGATCTGGACGGCGACGACATCGGCGTCGACGACTTCGACGAGGCCCGGCACGGATTGATTTCCGTGGCGGCCGACGGCACCCTCACGTACGTCCCAGATCCCGGGTTCGCCGGCACTGAGGCCGTTCGGTACGTCGCGGCGGACCCCTCGAGCGTCACCGCTGACGGGCTCGTGACGATTCTCGTCGTCGACCCGAACCGACCAGCCACGGTCGCCGTCACACCCGACCCCCTCGAGTTCGGGACCATCGAGACCGGGACCGCCGAGACGGCGACGGTCACGGTGACGAACGTCGGAGGAACGCCGCTCACCGTGTCCGGTGTCGACCTGGCGGGATCGGAGACGACGCCCTTCGACGTCGTCGCTGGTAACACGACGACACAGCTCGCGACCGGTGCAACGCACGCCGTCACGGTATCGTTCGAACCGACCACCGTCGGGGGAGCCAGCGAAACGCTGCGGATTCACACCAACGACACGACGACACCGATGCTCGAACTCGAGCTTTCGGGTACCGGCATCACCTCGGATGACGGCGCTGAGGGATCCGATGGTGGGGACGCTGGCGTCGGCGCGGGGAGTGGTTCCGACGACTCCAGCGCCGATTCCGGTGGGTCCGACTCCCCGACCGGCCAGCCGGGTTCTGACGTCACTGTCACCCGGTCGGCCGACGGGACGACCGACGTCTCCGTCGAGAACGCACAGAACGGGACGGCTGTTGACATCGAGATGTCCGGAACGGGGTCGGGCAACGTCACCCTCGACGGGCTCAACATCACGCCCCTAGTCGACGGCGACTTCACGCTGAACGTCAGCGTCAGCGAGGACGCCCCGCCGGGCGCGCCCGATACCACGCCGTCCGGCGAGCCGCCGATCAGCTACCTGAACGTCGACCACTCGATTCCCGACGAGGAGATCGGTGAGGTCACCTTCCGGCTGCGTGTTTCGAAGGACACACTCGCCGCACGCGGTCTCGCACCCTCGGACGTCGTGGTCTACCGCTACCACGACGGCCAGTGGCAGGCCGCATCAATGAGCGTCGTCGACGAAACCGCCACGCACCACGTCTTCGAGGCGACGGTCCCTGGCCTCTCGGTATTCGCGGTAAGCGGCCAAGCAGCAGTCGCAGACGACCCCACGCCGCCCGCGACAGATGAGCCGACCGGAACCGATTCACCGGACGATTCCGACTCGTCCGACGAATCGGTGGACGGCGGACTAATGGACGAGGGGTCGACGTCGGATACGCCGTCTTCAAGCCCGGAGCAGTTCAAAGCCAGCCCCGGGGTGCTCATCGCTGCCATCGTCGCGCTCTCAGTCGGAATCGGTGCGCTGTGGCTATACCGTCGCTCTCATCGCGGCCGCCCGTGACACAGGGTATGACCATACGGTGATCGAGGCCACCGTCGACCTCAACAATCGCCAATCAGACCGACTACTCACCCTCCTCGAACACCACGTGGCCCTTGAGGGCGCCCGGATTTCGGTACGTGGCCTCGCGTTCACGCCCCAGACCGACGACACCTCGAACTCCCGGGGCGATTTCCCTCCTCGAGGCCCTGCAGGCTACGGACGCTGACGTCGTCGCCTACGACCCGATCGCCGTCGAGAACATGGCTAAGCGGTTCCCCGAGATTGCATACGCCAACTCGTGGTGACCATTCGAGTTCCATCTCTGTCGAGTTCCGCACTTCTCCACCGAGCGCTCGCTGAGTGTTCACCCCGCGATGAAATTTCAGGGTGTGAACAGAGTTCATATCATGAATAAATAGATAGAAATCTATATACGATTCTACTGCTTTCCACTGGATATTCCGAGGAGGGAGCCGGGCGAATGCGGGGAACGTGGTCGCACTTGCGACCGGACCGTCACCCAGGACGGCCGCGATTCGTCGTGGGCCGGCGTCGTCGCTGGCACGGACCGTGCTTGATCGACGGCGGCCGGCGCCGTTCATCCGTTCGACTCGTTTCCGGAGCGTTCATGAGTGACAACTATGCACACGAATACACGACCAACCGATCGGTCGCGGTGGAGGGCGCTTCTCGTCGTCGCCGTTCTCACCGCGGTCGTTCTCGCGACCGGAGTCGTCGGAACAGCAACGGCACAGCAAAGCGGGCCGACACCTCTCGTGTCGTGCCAGGAGATCAGTACACCGGGGACGTACGTCCTCGACAGAAATCTCACGTCGACGGATCCGGTGTGTCTGCACGTGACGGCGAGCGACGTCGTCATCGACGGAAACGGGTACACGATCGAAGGCGACGGGACCGGATACGCGAGCGTCTTAGTCGACGGATCCGGGCCGTCCGTCTCCAACGTGACCGTCCGCGATCTCAAGGCCGAAGCCTGGACTCGCGGCGTCGAAGCGGCGCAGGCGGTGGACGTCACCGTTGCAAACGCCTCGTTCTACGCCGTCGACACCGGCGTGCGGGCGGTAGACGTCGGCGGGTCCATCATCGTCGCGAACACCGAGTTTGTGGCAATCGGCGACGACGCGGTGAGCGTCGACGGCGCGATGGATGTCGACGTTCGCGACACCCAGATGTCGTCCGTCGGCGGGGCCGGGATCCTGGTCCGGAATGCCAACGACGTCACGCTTCGCGACAACGCAATCGTCGATTCGAACACCGCGGAGGCGGACGACTCGTTCGGGATAGAGATTAACACCTCGACCAGCGCAATCCTCGAGAACACGGATGTCGAACCCTACAATCTCACGAACGGCGTCAAGATCGTCTCGACGGAGACGACGATCACCGACCTCCGTGTCGACGGGACGAACCCGCACGATTACTCGGTAGATACACGGGCCATCGTGGTCGTCGATTCGACGGTCGACGTAACCGGATTCGACGTGCCCGAGATGGACACGGCTGCGTACGCCACAGACTCGACCGTCTCGATCACCGACGCCACGGTGCGGAAAGCCACGATACGCGGGTCCTGGTCTGACGTCGAACTCACGAACGTAACGAGCAAGTTAGCCGGCAACAGCATTATCGCGACCTACTCGAACTTCACCGTCTCGGACAGCATCATCGACGGGAACGGGGCCGTCCGATCGTCGAACTCGACGATGACGTTCGACCGCGTACGCGTCGACGCCACTTCCGGCATCCGGGCTTCGCACAATTCGACGGTGACGGTGCGAAACGGAAATTTCACCGCGAGGTTGGAGGCGTTCGAGGGCGAGGAGTCCGCGTTCACGATTCGAAACACGACGGTTCACGACGCGAACCACGCGGTCTTCCTCGAATCAAATTCCGAGGTCGTCGTCGCGGATTCGGAATTCCACGACGTCTACGAAGGATTCAATGTAACGAGTTCGACCGCGACCCTGGCGAACGTGACGATGACCGGAGCGGGGCCGCACTACGGCATTCGGGGGTGGTCGTCGTCGATCGACGCGACCGACCTGACCGTCGACGGCGGAACAACCGGTCTCAGGCTGACCGATTCCACGGCGAACGTGAGCGACAGTTCGATCGATGCGTGGTCCACCGGCGTCCAGCTATACCGCTCGAACGTATCCGTCAACGACACCGTCGTCACGGACGCGATCACTGGACTGGATGCGTACTCGGACTCGATCATCGCGGCGCGTAACGTGAGCCTGGTGGACGTCCGCGACGGGCTCGACTCGGACGCCGACTCGCTCATCCGGGCGACGACAGTCTCGGTCGACGCCGAACGGGACGCGCTCGTGTCCAGGCGAGGCGGCCACATCCAGTTCTATAACGGAACGATCGTCAGCGACGGAATTGGCGTTCGCGTCACCCACCACGACTCGACCGTCGAGGTGATAAACGCGTCCATCGAGGCCGATGTCGGCGTCCACCTCACCTCGGACGTAGAAATCGCGAACGAGTCGCTGATCGCCTTCAGCGACCTCACCGGGACGAACGTCTCGATCCAGAACGAGGCGCCCGACCCACTCGCTGTACCCCTCAACTACTGGGGGCCCCGCGGTGAGGTTGACGCCGTGGGCCCGGTGACGAACGTCGAGCCGTTCCTCACGGCGTCGCCACAGAACACGTCGCTTCGGACCCTTCAGGAGTTCGGGATCGACCTCGAGATGCCCGCCGGCGGCGTCTACTCCTTCGGGACGCCGGGCGGACTCGACGGCACCCTGTCGGAGGTGTTCGACGACTTCGACGGCGCGATCTACCGATACGACGCCGACGCGCAGGCCTGGACCCTCGCCGACGGTACGGAGCGACTCGAAGCCCTCGAGGCGGTCGTCGTCGTGCCCGAGACCGACGCCAGGGCAGTGGTCGACTTCCGCGACGCGACGCCGGCACAGCCGACTCAGCGGACGCTCAAGCCCGGGTGGCAGTTCATGGCACCTCGCAGTTACGATTCCGCGGAGGCCGCCTTCGACACCCGGCGGACCCTCGCAGCGATTGATCTGCTCAATCTCTATGAACTCCCCACGGGTCAGCCCGCACTCCCGTACCACCCACACGAGTTGGTGTTCACCAGCTACGAATTCCAGGAGACTGAGAGCACGTACCTCATCGACGACAGGTACGTCTACGAGCAACCCGTGAGCCCCTACGGCGGGTACTTCGTCTACGTGACCGAGGAGAGTACGGTCCCCGCGCGGGTCCCGAACGGCGTCACGTACGACGAACTTGCCGAAATGTTGGAACTCGACCAGGTCGAGTGGTTCGGCGGTGCGGCCACGTAATCGACGATGAGCAGCTACACAACACCAAGGAGGTGGTGGGGTCGAGTCGTACTAGCGGGCGTCGTCTTCGCCCTGGCGTTCGCGGCCGTACCCCCCGTCGCCGGGACGCCGCCGCCACCGCCGGCAGCCTACTACGGCGAACTGACGGCCGACGGAGAGCCGATCCCAGCGGGCGTAACCATCACGGCGACGATCGACGGCGAGGTCCGCGGAGAACTCACGACCGCAGACGCGGGCCGGTATGGCGGTTCCGGGGCGTTCGATCCGAAACTGCAGGTCGACGGAACGAGCGACGACGAAGGGGAGACCGTCCGGTTCTACGTCGATGGCGTCGAGGCGAATCAGACCGTCCAGTGGGAGGCGGGTGACGTCCAAGCGATCGATCTTACCGTCAGTGGGAACGCGGTCGACGACGGGGCCGAGTCTCCAGGCGGTCCAGGTGGGGTTCCCGGCGGAGGAACGATCGGCGACGATGAGGACTCGAACGAATCCGCCACGCCTCCATCGGTCACCGTCACCCCGACGTCTGACGGCATCGACATCGTCGTCACCGGTGCTCGAGCGGGCGTCCCCGTGTCGATCGACGTGAACGGGGACGCCAACGACGGCGTCGCCCTCGACGGATTGAACGTCACCCCGACCGTCGACGGAAACTTCACGCTCTCCATCTCGGCGGGGCAGACGCCACCGACGGCTGGCGAAGCGTTTTCGGTCGCCGAGGCGGGCGACCCGCTCGGCTACGTGATCATCGATCACACGATCGCCGACGACGACATCGACGCCGTCAGGTTCCGGTTCCGCGTCACCGACTCTCGACTTGCCGATCGCGGGCTCGAACCGGATGCGGTCTCGCTCTACCGGCTGCACGACGGCGCGTGGACCGAACTGTCGACGCGACACACCGGAACGTCGGAAGCGATCCACACGTTTGAGGCGGATTCACCCGGGCTCTCGGTCTTCGCTATCGCTCCTCGAGCAGACGACCGGGATAGCGAGACCCCGACGGAATCCGATCCCGACTCCCAAGCCGGCACGGAAGACTCGGACGAGACGGAGGATCCGAGCGGAACAGATGACCCGAGCGGAACGGAGGATTCGGACGGGACAGAGGACTCGGACGAGACGGACGACCAGAATGAAGCGGAGGATCTGGACGAAGCGGAGGACCCGGAGGAAACGGATGGTCCGGACGAAACGGAGGACCCGAACGGAGTGGGCAATCGTTCGTTCGACAACGCGTCGTCCTACCGGGCTATGATCGCTGTCGGACTCGGTGCAGTGCTCCTCGTGGTGGCGCTGTTCTGGTTCAGGGCCCGCCGTTGATTGGGTCAGCCGAGGCTTGAACGCGCTTGGAACGGAACCGACGCTTGGAAACGACAGTTGCTGTCGGAAACTGTCGCCGATCAGCGCTCTGCGTCTGCGTTCACCTCGAGCGTATCCAGAACGTCCCGGACGAGAGGCATCATCTCTGCGAGACAGGCCTCGAACTGTACTCGGACGGTGACGCTGACGAGCATGTGCGTTTCGTTCGACTCGCTCGAGTTCCGATCAGTCGGGACACTCGGCGTCGCTCTGGCCGTCTTCTCGCCCTGATTGCCCCTGTCATCGGTTTGGCTCCCGTCACTATCTTCATCCCCCATGTTCTCGCAGTCGCTACTGCCCGAACACCCGGCGAGAGAGACGAGACCGCTCCCGCCCAGCAACGCAAGTACTCGACGCCGTCGGAGTGTGGCTGGTCGAGCACGTGGAGTGGGCATCTCACGGAACTGTTTCCGGGTCAAGGCGCGGGACGAGCCCATCGAAGTCATCATCAAAACTCATGAGCGCATCAATCTCGTGGCGTTCACAGAGCGCGATTGAAGTCGCATCAGTGAAACTCAACGGGTGATCATCGTAACGCTCGAATATCGCAATAGTCTCGTCGAAAACGGTTGCAGATACACGAAGTAATTCGTACGCCTGTGGGTATGGCCCGACGCCCTGCAGTCGATCACTGAGTCGTTTTGCTGGCTCATATGAGCCGGCTCGCATGCGTGTCAGAGTGATTGCTTCGTCAAAAATGTAGTCACTGATATATGGTACACCATGTTCACCATCATAGGCGGCTTCGAGCGCTGTGCGAGCAGCGTCGTGACGGGCGGCGTCTGTATCATGATCGGCATACAGCACACCAGTGTCGATGAGAACGGTCATCCGTAAAGGACGTCGTCGATGTCGGCTTCATCAGTGTCGACACCAGAGCTAAACCGGCCCTGTTGTATGGCTGTTTTTTCGGCTTCTGAAAGCGGGACGAGCGTCTCACGGAACGAGTCGATGACTTCCGCCTGCGATTCATACGCGTTATCGATCAGTCGGGACAAGAGTTCCTGTTGGGTGACCTTCGTCCCCGTTCGCAGTCGGATCTCCGCCTGCAACTCCTCGAGGCGTGATTTTGCGGTCTCGTCAACCTTGACGGCTGTTGCCATACGAACTACTTGGACCCGAACGCTAGTAACCTTTTCTACCAAGTTATCGATGGTACTCACTGGGACATGGTTCCCACCTCGAGGACGATTGCAGTATTCGCGTCCAGGTGATTTACCAGCAATCAGGAACGTTTGCCGATTTCGAGAGCTATGACAGCAAGCCGAAAACCAACGCAACTACCGACCGTGACGTGCTCCCACGACTGAAGTCGTGGGTTTTGCGCCTGCTCTGCGAGTAAACGGTCAGCCACGCCCTGATAAGAGGTAGTGAGGATTGATACGAACGCCGATCGTGTCGCGTTGGTGGCGCTCAGTCGTCGGCGGGTGCCCGTCCATCCTCTCCGAGCCCGCACACCTCCCGGACGCGCTTGAGGACGGTCGCTGCCTCCGACTCGGTGAGCCCCGTCGGATCGAACGCGGCGCGCTCATAGCCTTCGGTGATCGCCCGCAACCGATCCCGAGCCGGCTCGTCAGCACGCTCGTGATAGCGGTGGTAAAACTCCCAGTGGGTCAATGCGCCAGCGGCGGCAAGGCCACTGGCGAGGTCGTGGCGAGCGGCCGTGTAGGCACGCTCGACGGCGGCGTCAGGCTGACCGTTCGCGAGCTGGTCGGCCGCTTGGGCGAGCTGGGTCCTGACGAGTACTCGTGTGGATTCTGCGTCTTCGGACCCCGTCTCGGCGGGCGTTTCCGGACCGGGCGAGGGCGACGTCGTTGGTCGAGCGCGTCGATACCACCAGCCCACCAGGACTAGGACAACCATACCCCCGAGTCCAGTTGCTACCAACAGCCACGTCAGCAGACCACTCCCCTCCTGGGTGGCCAGCGTGACAGTCGTCTTGGCCTGTGCGCTAGCGAGGCTCGTCCCGGGGTCGTCGTACGATGCTCCCACCGTTACCGACTCTGCGTCTGACGATGGCGTAAGCTCCCCTTCGAAGCGGCCGTCAGCGTTGGTCGTCACCGCCTCGACGGGGTCGCCATCGAGCGTCAGCGCCACCGATTGATTGGCGACCCCGTCGCCGTCGGCGGCCGTGAGTCGACCGGTAACGGCGAGAGTCTCACCGTCGGGATCGGCGTCCATCGAGAGTGCGCTCTCGGTCTCGGTGATCGTTACCGTCGTCGTCGCGTTCGCGGGTGCCAGCGCGCGATCCTCGTGGGGCCAGGCAACGCGGAGTTCCTGGTCACCCGCAGGAACCGAAAGCGGGACGGTGACGGTACCATTGAACTGGCCCTCCGAGACGTCCACCTCCCCGACGCGCTGGCCATCGAGCGTCACCGACAGCGGGAGCCTGTCGACGGGCACGTCTTCGACGGTAGCCGCTCCCGCCAAGTGTATCGCATCACCGAAGCGAGCCTGGTCAGTGGCCTCCAGATCGGAGAGCACCGGCTCGACTGGCTCGATAGAGACGGGCACGTCCGTCTGACTGCCGAGATATGCCGATTCGTTCGCTGGCCGGTAGCGAACCGCGAGATCGGTCGTCGAAGCGTTGATCGTAGTCGGGCGATACGTAACCGTGAACGCCCCCGTGGCATCCGTCTCGGTCACAAGGGTCTGGGCACCGATCTCGAGACGCACGGGTTCGTTGGCGATCGCCTCCCCATCGACGGTCTGGAGCTGGCCGCGTGCCTCGAGGAGGTCAAGAAACGAGATGGTGGTGGGTCCGGTGGCCTCGATCGTCAACTCGGTTTCGACGAATTCTAACTCGCGAATCTCGGCCTGGGCTTCCTGGATGTCCTGATTCACCTCTTCGATCGCAGCATCCGCCCCGGACAGATCGGTCCCCGTCTCGGTTTCGATCGTGTTGTAGTGGGTGCGCAGCGTCGTACTCGAGTCGTTGAGCTCCTCAGCGAGGGTCTCGAGTTCGCGGGCCAACTCGCGGGCACGCTCGTCGTCACCGGTTGCGCGTGCTCCCTCGTACTCCTCGTAGGTCTCTTCGTACTCGCGGGCGGTCTCGGTCGTCCGTCGCTGTTCTTCCTGGGCGTCCTCGAATGTCTCTTCGTGACTCTCGCCCTCGGTCTCGCCGGCGACGTCGACGTACTGGTCGAGGCGGTCGCGGTACTCCTCGTCGACGTACTGGCTGGCGCGGTCGTACTCACCCTGGCTCAACTGGATCGCACTCCCGCCTAACTGGTCAGTGAGCCAGCCTGACAGCCATCGCTCGACCCCCTCGAGGTCGCCCTCTTCACTGTACTCGTCGGGGTTCTGATGGCGCGTAGTGTTTGTGTCGTTGGTTCCGGACTCATCGGCTTGGCCCGCGATCGATGGCGTCGGCTCGACGCCTCTATCGGCTCCAGCAATGGCTGCGGTGGCACTCGTGGCGAGAAGCATGACCACACACACGACGATGCCAACCGTTCGCGCGCGGTCGCCAAACCCGGAGGAACTCACGGCCATCCGTTGGTGGCCAGCGAGTAAAAAGGGTTTACTTCGTTGATGGATCGCCAGCACGTCACCGTCACAGACGGCCACGATGGGGCGTCCGATTCGAGATCGCCGGCGTTTTGCGAGCGGTTTCGCTGGTGATCGATTGGCCTCGGCGTCAGCTAGCCGACTTCTCAGGCTACAATCAGTACCTTAAATACCGTCCGGACGGGCACCGAGAGTATGCAGCCCACGCGCCGGGCCTGGGGCGTCGGCGGTCTTGTCGTCGTCCTGGCCGGGTATGCGGTCCTCGTCGCCGCCCCGCTCGTCCTCGCCGGAGCGGTGCTGATCGCTGCGTGGCTTCTCGCCCGCCAGGCCGTCTTTACCCGCAGTCTCGAACGGACTACGCGGAGCCTGTCGGTCGACCAACAGCCTGTCCAGACGACCGTCCGGACCGGCGAGTCGACGCCGGTTACCCTCACGGCGGCCCTCGAGGTACCCGCAGAGCTCGCGCTCGCCATTCGCGGTGAGGTGCCGGCGGCGGCGAGGGTCGACGAACCAATGGCGCTGTCGCTCGAGCCGGGGTCCGCAGCGGCGTCGACGACGACAACCGTCGAGTGGCCTGTTGCTGGCCACTACCGCTTCGAGGCGCCGACGCTCACCGCAACCGACGGCTGGTTTCGCGAGACGCTCTCGACCGGCGCGGAGGCCGCGGTCACCGTCGACCCACCCACCCCTCGGACGATTCACCTCGGGTCGGGGGGCGATGCGGTTGGATTGGCCTACGGGGAACACATCTCGGAGCGCCGTGGGTCGGGCCTCGAGCCGGTGGAGATCCGCCAGTACGCTCCGGGAGACACCGCCGACCACATCGACTGGAAGGCAACGGCCCGATTGGGCAGCCCCCACGTCCGGGAGTACAACGTCGAGACCGATCGGCGAACGCTGTTCGTCGTCGATCACCGTGCCCCTCTCGGCACGGGCCCACGCGGCGAAACGAAACTCGCCTACCTGCGCGAGGTTACGCTCGCGCTTGCCGCTCGGTCCTGGCGACTCGGCGATCCGATCGGACTCGTCACCGTCGGCGATTCGGGGCTCACACACCGCCTCGATATTGCGGCAGCTTCGACGACGCACCGACGGATTCGCCGCCGCCTCCTCACGCTCGAGCCGACATCAGGGTCGACCCGGAGCCAGCGGTCGGCTGGCTCCACAGCCGGTGTTCGCCGCCAGGCTCGCACCGCCCTCGAGGGCGATTCGAGTCCGTTTGCGACGCAGTTACGTCCGTTTATTGCGGGGCGCCCGAAAACCGGGCAGGCCGTGTCATCGCCGCTAGCACGCACACTTCGGACGATGCTGACCGATACCTCCCCCGCCTGGGTGGTCCTGTGTACCGACGATAGCTCGCCGGCAGACCTGCGAGATGCCGTGGCGTTCGCCCGCGATCGTGGCGCGTTCGTGACAGTCTTGCTCGCCCCGACTGTGCTCTACGAGCCGGGTGGGTTAGGCGATCTCGAGGCCGCCTACGAGCGCTACCTCGAATTCGAAACCCTGCGCCGTGAGTTGGCGCGTATGGATCGAGTGACCGCCCTCGAGGTCGGCCCCGAAGACCGACTTACGACGGTGCTCGAGGCCGGTCGCCGCCGACGCGAACCGGCAGGAGGGACGCCATGAGCAGCCAATCGGGGACGGTCACGGACGGGGACACAAGTGAGACGCGTCCGCCTCGAGTACCCAACCCCGACCGACCGGGTGGGCGGCTAGCAGGCCTCGCCCTCGTGGTCATCACGGTCGCGATGGGCGTCGTGGCCGGCCCCCTCGGGGCCGTCGGAGGAGGAGTGACGGCCGTCGGCTGGTATCTCCTCGGGACGCCCTACGCGATCGCGATCGGCCACGTCGTGTTAGTAGTACTCTTCCCGGACGGCCTGTCCCCGCTCTCGATCGTCCTCCTCGAGGCCGGTTTGCTCACGCTGGTGGTCGCCGCGGCGACGGGCGAGCGCTACCCGCTGCGATTTGCGGTGACGGCCCTCGTCGGCGTGACCGTCCTCGGTGGGCTCACCGCCGTGCTTGTACGTACACAGCCGTTCTGGCTGGCCGCGCTGGGTCTGGTGGTGGCCGCTGGGGTCCTCGCGTATGGCCTGCACCGCGTTGAACTGGTCCGCCTGGGTCTTGTCACGGACCCCGTTGCCGAAACGACCGATGAGACACCCGCGGAGACATGAGATGAGTATGTCCAATTCCGATCCCGAATCCACGACTGCTGAAGAGGCCGACGAGGGGCCCGCTGACGAGGAGGCTGCCGACCACCTGGACCGTCGCGCCCAACTCGAGGTGTTGGCTGAGGAAAACCGCCGTCTGCGAACGGAGTACGCTCGGGCGCGCCAGTCGCGCTATCGACAAACGGCGCTGGGGCTCGCCGCGATTGGCCTCGTGGCCGTCCTCGGCGGGCTCGTCTTCCCCGATGGGCGTGAGGTCCTCTTCGTCCTCGGGGCGACGGGTTTTTTCGGTGGGATACTCACGTACTTCCTGACCCCGGCACACGTCGTCGCCGCTGACGTCGGGGAACGCGTCTACGCGGCGGGGGCGGCAAACGGCGCCGCCCTCGTTGAGGCGCTTGGTTTGTCCGAGACACGCCGCTACGTCCCCACGACCGGGTCGGTTCGGCTGTTCGTTCCCCACTCGCCCGATGACGTCCTGGCCGACCTCCCGGGCGACGCCGATCAAGGTCCGTTTCTTCTCGACGACCCCCGGGGGTTGCTCCTGGAGGCGACCGGCCAGCGCCTGTTCGACGAATTCGAGCGCGCACTCAGTGGCGACCTCGCAGCCACACCGACGCCGCTTACAACCCAGTTGACCGATGGGCTCTGTGAACACCTCGAACTCGCCCGTCACGCCGAGGTGGACGTTGATGCCGACCGCGGGCGGGCAACCTTCGCTATCACCGAGAGCGCCTTCGGTGACGTCGACCGGTTCGATCATCCGATCGCGTCGTTTCTCGCGGTGGGCCTGGCGACGGGCCTCGACCACCCGGTAACCCTCGAGGTCGCCCCAGGCGATGACCGGGCCGACTGGCTCGTCACCTGCCGGTGGGACTCCGATACCGAGTGAACGGGGGACGAGGCCGTCGCTCACGGCGCTGTGGTTCTTCACTGAGTAGAGCAATACTCACAACGACCAGTACAGGCGACGCACAGACCGTTTCACGTTGTGAGCACGACCCCAGTCAGTCTATCAGACTCACTCTGAGTCTGTACTCGAGGCCGCTGGAGCGTCGAGTGCCTCCGCACCTGGCGGCTCGACCTCCTCGAGGAGTTCTGCAATGACGTCGGTGGTGTTGACGCTACTGAGCTCGGCGTCGGTCCCGAGGACGAGACGATGGACCAGAATCGGTTCGGCGAGCGCCTTGACGTCATCAGGGATGACGTACTCGCGACCGTGAATTGCCGCCCGGGCTTTGGCCCCATCGAGGAACGCGAGCGTCGCTCGCGGGGAGGCCCCGTAGGTCACGTCGGGGTGATCGCGCGAGGCGGCGACGAGATCGAGGATGTACCCTTTGACTGCGGGGGCGACGTGGACGTCGGCGACGGTCGCTCGGGCGGCGTCGATGGCGGCGGGATCGATGACCTGTTCGACGTGATCCGGGCCAAGCGTCGGATCCGCATCGAAGCGATCGATGAGCTCGCGCTCGCTCGCCCGGTCGGGGATGTCGACGGTGAGTTTGAACTGAAAGCGATCGCGCTGTGCCTCGGGGAGTTCGAAGACACCCTCCATCTCGATGGGATTCTGTGTTGCGACGACAAGAAACGGCGTCGGCAACTCGAGCGTCTCACCTTCGATGGTGACCTGACGTTCTTGCATCGCCTCGAGCAGCGCACTCTGGGTTTTTGGCGTGGCGCGATTGATCTCGTCGGCGATGACGATGTTGGCGAAGACGGGGCCGCGTTGCAGCTCGAACGTCCCGGTGGTCTCGTGATAGACGTGGGTACCCGTGATGTCGGCCGGGAGGATGTCGGGGGTCATCTGGATACGCCGGTGATCGAGGCCACTCACGCGCGCAAAGAGGTTCGCGAGCGTCGTTTTCGCCACACCGGGAACGCCCTCGAGCAGGACATGCCCGCGGATCAACAGGGCGATGGTGAGGTGTTCGACGGTCTCGTCGTTGCCGACGAGAACGTGTTGCATCTCGGTTGACAGCGCCTCATAGAGCGCGGCTGGCTCGGCAGGGTCGGTACTCGGTTCGGGTCGTCGATTGGGATCGCTCATTCGTCGTGACTCCGTGGGGCGCACGCCGGTGATCGTCCGTAGACGTGCCGGGTTCGTGTTGAGGAGAAATAGCTTCGGGTAGTTGTACGTATCGGCTTCCACATCGCAGTATCAACGCGGGGAGCCAACCACTGCCGATACGGCTCGACGGACTTGCGATCGGGTATGGCATGGGTATCGCGTTCAGGTCAAGGGGTGGGCGGTTAGTCACGGTTCGTCCGAGTGGTCGTGTGTTGTCCGCGAAACCGCTGTCGCGACCCGTCGAATGCGGTCGTCATCCCATTCGGGGTGGCGGTGGCGCAGACGTTCTGCCCACTCGTCCTCGCTGAGCGCTTCCGGCGAGCGCTCGAGCGCTTTGGCGGTAGCAGCGGTGCGCTGGCCGCGACGCCGAGCGAGGACGCGCTTGAGCGTCGAGCGATCGCTGCGTACGAGGGCGGCGACGAGGCCGATCCCAACGAGCCCGGCGCCGAGTTGGGCGAGCGGGGATGCACGGACGGACACCATCGCAGCCGTCAGCGGCGGGAGATTGCCGGCATGGGAGATATCGAAGAGCACGCGGTCGTGGCCAGCGTAGAGGTTGGTGAGAAACGCGGCGTTGTCGGGCTGATCGAACATGGTGTTGATCGTCAGGCTCGGATCGCCAACGACGACCACGCTCCCGTTACTGACGTTCTCGGTGGTGGCGACGGGGTACGCCTGGAGGTCCTCGACCTCCTCGAGGTCGGTCTCTTCGTCCCCGAGATAGGTGTAGTTGCTCGTCGTGACCAGGACGGTCGCATTGCCGGGGTCAATCGCCGTCGCGTAGTTGAGCGTCAACTGATCGACGCCCCGGGTGACGGTGTGATTCGCGACCTCGGTGGCGATCGGCATCGGTGGCCCCCGGTAGTGGTAGCGTTCATCCCGGAGCAAGCGCCCATCAACCCGCGCCTCGGCCCCGACATCGTTGAGCAGGGCGTTCCCTGGCTCACCGAAGTTCTCGAAGACGACGAGCGTCCCGCCGTTCTCGACGAACGTTCGCACCCGGGTGGCGTCCTCACTCGAATACGGTTCGTCGGGCGCGATCACGAAGGCTACGGTGTCGTTCGCCTCACGCTCGGTGTACGCCTGGGTATCGCGAACGAGGTTGTGCTCGACGGTGTCGTCAGCCGCGACGTGGGCTCGAAACTCACTCGTTCCGTCCCAGGCCGGGTTATAGAGGCCGAACGCCGCCGCCGACGTCGACGTGACGACCCCTAGGGCGAGGAGGACCGTCAGGCTGAGTGCCACCAACAGGGCTCGTGGCCAGTCGATCCCATCCGGGGTGCGAAGCCACGACCACAGCCTCACCACGGGAGCACCTCCGGGGGTAGAATCTCGAGGATCCGGCGAATAACGACGTAGCCAAAGCCAACGAGGCCGACGAGGATGAGCCACAGGAGTCGTCGCCGCCACGTCGGCGTCACGTGAAACGGCGCGGTGAGTTCGGTGACGATCAGCAAGCCGATCAGCGAACAGACGAAAAACAGCTCATAGGAGAGCGAGCCCAACAACACCAGCACCAGTGCCGTGGCTACCATCCAGGCCAGTTGTCCGTGGACGAAGCGCATCCGTCGCTGGGTCGCCATTACGTCGAAGTGATTGCTTTGAGTACCTAAAGGTAGCGCACTCTCAGCCGCCTCGTACTGTCGGATCGACCGACTTTTATCCACGAGTTGCTCACTACTGGATGAATGGACGCACGACGGTCGCTCTGGTTGCTCCTCCCCAAGCAGATTCGACGGCTCCCAGCCGATCTCGCGGCCATGCTCGTCGTGACCGTGTTGGTCAACATCGCCGTCTTCACACCGGGTGTACGCGAGACGCCGCTTCGCGTCCCGCTCGGATTGGCGTTCGTCCTGTTCGTCCCCGGTTATGTGTTTATCGCCGCGCTCTTTCCGGAAGCCGGCAAGTCACCGATTGATTCTGACGTTGGCACCGACTCCGACTCCGATGTCGCCCCCTCGAGCGAGGCCGAACCCGGGAATTCGTCACCGGGTGTCGTCGACACCGTCCGTGACGGAATTGACGGGATCGAACGGGTCGCTCTCTCGTTTGGGCTCAGCATCGCTGTCGTTCCCCTGATCGGCCTGATCTTGAACTTCACCCCTTGGGGGATCCGGCTAGCACCGATCATGGTCGCCGTCACCGGGTTCGTCCTCGTCTCGACGGGCGTCGGTGCCGTTCGTCGCTGGCAACTCCCCGCCGAGGAGCGCTTTACCGTCCCGTACCGAGCGTGGTACCAGGCAGGACGCGCCGAGCTACTCGAACCCGAGACGCGCCTTGACGGTGCGTTGAACGTCCTCCTCGTGCTTTCGATCGCCCTCGCGGTCGGCTCGGTTGGCTACGCCGTCCTCGTCCCCCCGGATGGCGAGCGCTTCTCGGCGATTTACCTCCTGACCGAAGACGACGACGGCGAACTCATTGCGGATGACTATCCCACGGAACTCGTCGAGGGGGAATCAGGCAACCTCGTCTTCGGGGTGAATAATCACGAACACCGCACGGTCGAGTACACCGTGGTCGTCGTCGAACAACGCGTGGAAACCCAGGAGAACGAGACGATCGTCACCGAGCAGCGTGAACTCTCCAGACACCATCAGGAACTGGCCCACAATGACTCCTGGCACCAGCCTTATGAGCTTCAGCCGACGATGAGTGGTGAAGATATTCGTGTTGTCTGGTTGCTCTTTCCCGATGAAGTCCCTGCGGAGCCATCGATGAACGATACGGAGTATACCGTCCACCTCTGGGTCGACGTCGCCGAGGCTGACTCCGGGGCGTGACCATCTGGAGCTGATCCCAGCCGGAGTATCATGATGTCTTGCTCGCGTAACTCAGGTGCGAGATCATCAAACGCATCGATCGAGATGCACTGCGGTGTCCTGGGGCCAGCCTCGAGATCGTGTTCGGTAACGTAGTCTCGGCACGATGCTGAGCCGAACATTTGCTGGACCGAGGTCGCCAGCGTGTTCAACGCAGGCTCGAAAACCGAGTCCATCACTCAAATCATATCATTAATTGTATCTGTTTTCCGTGATATCATGATATGGTCAGACGAAAGTTCGAAAGCTACTGTAGGGTTCTGCAGACTCTCACTCACGAAGAGATCGACGTTTCTTGCAAGCTCTGAAATCGGACCATACCGGCGCTCTGAAACTGGCGGCTCTGACCTCGAGTTTACAAATCTGAACATGGCCAAGAGTAGAGACAGAGATTATGGCTTCTTAAGCGAGGGCGCCGGGCTCATCCTCGAACGTCGCGGTTGCGTGGACGTGAGTCTCATCAATGATGATCTCGTGTGGAACGTCTGCTTCGCCGATGAGGTGTTCCCGAACCTCTTCCTCAGAGGGAACACTGCCCTCGGGATAGATGCCGGCGAATCGAGCCTCAATATCCGTCATCTCCCCGTTATCGACGGAGTAGGAGATCGTGTTGACAACGCTCTCAACGCAGTCAAAGACGGGATTGGCCTCGTCGTCAAGCTCCGTCTCAGAAGTCCCATCGCCCGCATGCATGGAGCCATTTTCTGCGCTTCCCGTGTCCAACGCCGCCATTAAGTCCTCTGTCTCCCAGCTGCCGAACGCCATCTGCGCCTGCCCTGTTGTCTCAAAGAGCCACTGTCCATCCTCAGTGTCTACTACTCGGTCGTTCTCTTTCGTGTATCGAGTGAGTGCGTCGGTAATGAGTTGCTCTGATTCGTACTCCTCCGTTTCCCCGGGAGTCATCCCAACGATCAGTGCCTCTTCAGAGAGGGCGTACGCTAGCCCCTCGGTAGCCGCTTCGTTACCGACGTAGATGGTGAACCCCGCCTGAGCTTCCGTATTGGTGAACCCATCTGTGTATTGAGCATCGAACGTGTCAATATCGTACTCTCCGTGGAAGATGAGAAGGTCATCGACCCAGGTCAATGTCGTGGTCTTGATGCCTTCTGCAGATTCGCCATCCTCTGTGAGGAGGTCTCCCGCGAAAGGGTAGAACGCGATCCCGAAGAGGGTGAGTGGGCTGATGAGTGCGCCGTACAATGGAAGGCCGAGGATCGGAATTTGTCTGATGACATCAGCCGCCTCATCGTCTTCGACCTCGTCTTCACTCTCACTCTCAAGCCCGTCCAGTGACTCCCAATCGACGTGGGTGAAATACACTCCAGTTGCCTCTGAATTGTGACTCTCCTCTGGAATCCAGTCACTATATCGTGGGATGTCGTACGAAGGAAACGCGCCGCCTGATTGATTGTCTTTGTTGTCCTGTGCTGCGTCGTCAGTGCATCCTGCGATCACGGCTGCCCCCATCATTGCAAGTCCTGTGCCGATGAAATCCCGTCGATTCATGAAAGCACTGTACTATAATCAGAGTAATAACCATTTTTCACAGACTCTTATACGATTCGCGGTTGGTCTGGTCGCCCTCTTTATAAAGAATCAATGTCAGCGTTGAGTCAGCCCAGACTCACTCGTTTCTATTTTCTCAAGGGTCTACTCGATACATGAACTTCTTCCACACGTGGTGAAGGTGCTAAAGTCCAGAACGAACTCTATTAAGGACGGATCCAGAGAAACAATCGTGTTATCATGATACTACAAATAGCCAGAAATTACATAACATTTGGATTGAGAAGTATACCGGAATATCGATGGACGGGAGTCGGCGGCATTTCATAGCGTCAATGGGGTCCTTAACAGCCCTTACAGCAACTGCATCCTTCACCTCTACAGTACAAGCTTCGGATGAAGCCATATTGAAGGGGAGAATACTCAAACACGATGGGAGTCCCGCTAAAGAAGACATGATAAGTGTCGGTGGGGAGGGATATGCCCATAGTGATTCTGAGGGCTATTTTGAGAAATCAGTTGAGGGAAATAGCCGTTATACTCTTGGATACTATCAAGCGTTCAAGAATGATAGGGATAGATGGCAGTTGCACGAACCAAGGAGAAACGAAGCACCCCACATTTACCGAATCGGCAGTTTCTCCGTTGGTTCAGGCACGGAAGACATCGGTGAAATTATCCTCCCTAAAGCACATTTGGTCAACGTTCGTGCTGTAGATTCAGATAGAGAACCCTTAGCCGACGCCCAGCCCGGATATGGACATGAAGGCTACGGTTCGGGAAAACATAGGCTAACGACAAACGAGGATGGGATGTTAGTCATTACAGGCGCTGATTTTACTGGTGTTGAGTTGACAGGCCGTGTCACTCTGAGTATGATTCCTCCCGAAAACGATGACCGATTCCCGACTGCTGAATTTCAGGAGGAGATAACGGTTACGGAGGATACGGACGCAACGTTTGTGTTCAACGAACATGGATTAGAGGCATTCGAGACTTCTCCAGCAGACTCCGATGAACCGGAGGATACAGAAGATGAGTCTGAAACAGAAGAAGAGGACACTAGTGAAGGAACAGACGAAAAAGGTGACGAGGCCGCTGAAGAAACCGAAGAGCCCAACGAGACCACCGAAGGAACAGATGAAGGGGCAAAGACCAACGAATCCGATGAAACTGAAGAATCGGCTACGGAGTCAAATACAGACTCCAATGAGACTGTGAGTAGCCAAAACGAGACAGAAGCATCAGCGGACACAAACCAATCAGATGACGACCTCCCGAAAGACCCACAGGCATCTCGAGGATTCTTCTCAAATGATGCCGATGAGTCCTACGAGTTTCTCACAGACCCGTTCTTTTTGACCGTCAGCGGTTTCGTGCTATCGGTCGGTGGAATCACTATTCAGCTACTGAGGGGTAAATAGAGATGACGCGAGGACGTCCCGCAGTTTGGAGTACAATCCTCGGATTACCATTTGTTCTTATTGGAGTGTACCTGTTCATCATTGCCGCTGACGCTACGTCCGAACTCGGGCTACCTCCCCTCTTCTTCGGGCTATTCATCGTTTTCGTTGGTCTATACGTCCATTATATCGCGACACCGTCGTCTCCCAGACTTCGAGATGATGAGGAAATAATCGAAATCCGTCACCCGACACAACGTGTGGCGGCCGCAAAACTCGGCATTGGGATACCTGTACTCCTGGTCACAGCCTACCTCCTCTTCTTTACGATGGTACCCTACGTGTACCCGACCGCAATGTTGCTTATTGGTCTCTATTTCTTTTCGACCGGGTTGTACGTCTACTGGACGAATACCCTTACAACGTACTATGTGACATCAAATCGAGTTATCAAAGAGTTCCGGTTCCTCTCTCTAATTCGGCAAGAAGTCCCTCTCAACAAGGTTCGTGGCGTCCAAGAACGGAAGTCATTGACCGAATCACTGGTTGGACTCGGAAATGTTCGAGTTGCAAGCGGTGGCGGGCGGTCACTCGAAGTCAATATGCGTAATATGACTCAGTCAGCAGAGTTCGCAGAGTCAATTCGTGAACTAATGTAGCGGCAGGTCTTCCAATATCCGATTTTGGAAATCGGTTTCTGAAGCCTTTCAGTGCAATAGACGGCAATTTACACTCGGAAAAAAGGGTCACCATCATACGTCTATTACTGGTTTTAATCCACGAAGAGGGCAATCACACGAGAATAGTGACTAGACGACATCGGTGGTGAGATGAAGGACCGTCTGAACCTAATCACCAGCGGATTTATCCAATTCCCTTTTAATCATGTTCCAATATGCCAGACGGTCACTCCGTAGGGAAGATTGATGATCGGAGAGCGACTCAGATGGTACAACCAACGGCTCTGAGCGTCTGTCGTGATCTGTTGTAGAGCTCCTGACCACCATATCCGCCGTTGAAACGCAATCAACCACTTACTCTACAGCTAGAACCCACGGCTTCTCCTCGGGATCGTACGCACTCATCGCACCGCTATGGCTCCGAGTCTCTGGCGACAGAACACCAATGTGCTTGAGCTGCTGGACAAAGTTGAACAACACGTTCGACCGGACAATATCTTTCCACACGCTTTCATCAGTATAAATCCGCTCAGTACGACCAGCCTCGATAAGTTCTCGAGCACGTGTCCGACCACTCCGGGTACAGAACGTGCTAAGGAAGACGTTTGGATACTCGTGGACCAATCGCTGAAGTAGATCCGGGAAGTAAACTCGAGGCCCCTCCTTCCGCAGCGCATCGAGGAGAAGCCGAAACTCGGGATGGCGTTCGAAACAGTTTCGCAAAAGGATTGCGAGTGGCCGCTGGCTATCGACGACGGTTGAGCCACGTACTGAGTTTTTAACGCTTTCGAGATCAGCTAGATCAGTGATTCGATGTCCCTGGAGCACCGCTACAGCGAGGTTACCTTGATCAGTCAACCTGTAGCGGCCAGCGCTTTTCAGTTCGACCAGCCCAAGAGATGAAGCTCCAGAGAGGGCTGACTTACCGGCTCCAAATCCATATTCCTCTTCGAACACAGTAACGAGTTCGTCATCTGCGAGCAGTCCATTATTGGAGATCGCAACGACAGGAGCGAGGTAGTTCAGTGGCTGGGCGAGTGACAACATTGCGATGTCGCCCGAAATATCGCTCCGGCGAAGACGAACAGAGAGTTGGCCTTCGATGTCGACGACTTGTTCGTGCGCTTCGCTGGCCGGTGGACTTGCCCAGTGTGTGGTACCGTCATTTGTGGTGCTGATCACGCCTACACCTTTCGAGCGCAGCATATCTGTGTGTGGATCAACAGCATCCGAAGCGGCAGCCAGATACGAGACGTGAGAGCCCTGCTGGTAGGTAAGCGCCTGGCCAATCCCTCGCAGTATGTTGGTCGAGCCCTTGACCTCGATTGCGAAAACCCGATCAGCGTTAGTGAACCCGATAACGTCCGGATAGCGGCCACCGATCGTGATCGTGTGCGGTTCACATTTCTCGAGGACCCCTGCGTAGGTCTCCTGGTGAGATCCAGGAATGTGGACGAGTGGCTGATAATCGCGCTCGTACAGGTCGTCAACGACATGTTCGAAGACAGTCGGTTCGTCCATTATTAGCTCGTTCTAACCTGTCATGCTTGAAGCTATGGTTCATCGATAGAACCAAGAAAGGATACTGTCTAGTTTAGCACCTCCGCTGGCATCTGTCCGCTGAGTGACTGATGCGGTCGCTGTGTGTTGTAGTAGTGTACGAGATGTTTAAGACACTCTCTGACGTTCTCCCGACTGTTTTAGGACTCGCTAAGCAAGTCTGCGAACATTTCCCGAACTAGCTCGACGACCTTCTCGTTCCTCGAACTGGCCTAACTAGACACTGCCACTTAATGGATTGTGTCGGATTTATTTTGGGATCAAGCTTGAGATTTTCTCCTGTACTGCTGATAAACTCCCTCGGATGAGCGGGGAAATCACAACAATCGTTCACAATGAGCATGGCTGTACATCGGGTCGCTGTGACCCGGAAACCACCATGAGCACACAAAAACACCGACCGATCGAACAGTACTTCCCGACCGAGCCGTGGCTCGAGCAGTACCGCGCGGCCATCAACGACAGCGATGCGTACGCGGACCACTCGGCCGGCTGGGGCGTCGATTTCGACGGAACGTTCGTCTTTCAGATCGAAGACGTGCCGATCGAGTCCACCACGGTCGCGGAGCTGCCGTCGGAACTCGTCGAGGCGACCGAGGAGGAGTTCGCGACGCTTTCGGACGATCAACTCGAGGCAATCCTCGACGATGCACCGGCGGAGGTCCGCGAGAGCGTCGAGTCCAGGAGCGGATCATTCGACGAGCGTCTCAGCGCCGAGGTCGAAGAAATGACGATGAAACAGCTCTCCGAACGAACGTGGCCGGAGCTTCGGGCCGCACTGCCAGAGATCGTCACCGATCTGATCACCCAGCTCGAAGAGAACATGGCCGACGACGGGACCATCTACGCGTACCTCGACCTCTACGACGGCAAGTGCAACGGAATTGATACGCTTCTGGACATCGACGACCGCGAGTACGGATTCCGGCTCATCGGCGAGTACGGAAAGTGGGCGAAACTTGTTCGCGGCGAGGGCGACGTCATCAACATGCTGATGGCGGGCGAGTTCGAAATCGACGGCAGCATGCAGAAGGTGCTGCAGTACTCCGAGGCGGCGGTCGATCTCGCGGAGATCTCCGCCGACGTCGAGTCGCGGTTCATCTTCTGAACTCGCACCTGGAGCACATCGCTGACCGAACCGTCGGCGACCCGGTTTCGCGTTTTCCGTTTCCGATCGCTCGAGCGGACGGGAGAACTCAGTATTCGATGATCAGTCCGTACACGAGCCCGAGGGTCCCGCCGTACAGCGTCCACGCGATCACGCCGAACAGTCCGTCACCCGTGAGGTTGGGAATCGCCATCGGGACGCCCATCACGACCGTCAGCCACGCTGGCATCAGGAACAGCGAGAAGAGCACGCCCACGGCGAGCCCGTAGCCGTTGCCGAGTCCGAGCGTCGTCGTCGTGAGCGCGGATCGCTTGAGTAGCGGTACGAGGAGCTTCCGGAGGTAGTCGTTGCGACTCGAGAGCATCATCACCTTCGAGACGAACGAATCGATCGAGTTCGCGACGAACAGGCTAAACGGCAGCGCGAAGAGGGCCCCGAGGGCGAACATCGCGAGCCATCCCCCGTTCAGCGTCGGCACGCCGAAAATCGACCCGATCTCCCGGATCGCGTCGGTGTCGTGCAACTGCAGGACTAGGGCCGCCTGGAATCCGCCGGCGATCCCGCCCGCAATCGCGGCTTCGATCTCTCTGGCGTCGACCTCGAGCGAGCGGACCCGCTCGAGGACCGGCGCGAACGCGCTTCGAGACGCCACCTCGTCGGGATCGGCGCCCGAGCCGGCGTCGGTTCCGGGAGTTGCGTTGGTGTCGGCCATCGTGGTGTCTGTCGGTACCGTTCTCTGGTAACGTGCCTCAATGTTGTTCCGTGGATGCGCGGCGGTTTATACGTAGTAGGGTCAGCGTTCGCAACGACGATCGCCAAAACCCCCGTCTCGAGACGAGTGGTCGACGATGAGAGGTCGAAGATGAGTGGCCGTTGGTGAGTGCCGGGCGGCGGGAGTACAAAACGAGTCTCGAGCGGGCCGCCTCAGTACGCGCTCGTGCCGGTCAGTTCCTTGCCGACGATGAGCTTCTGGATCTCGGTGGTTCCGTCGGGGATCGTCATCACGCGAGCGTCTCGGTAGTACCGCTCCATGCGGTTCTCGAGGTCGAGCCCCGCGGCACCGAGCACCTGTAGCGCGTCGCTGGTCGCCTCGATCGACCGCTCGCAGGCGTACCCCTTCGCGAGCGACGAGAGCAGTCGGGCGTCGGGATCGCCGTCGACGAGCGCTTCGGCCGCGCTTCGAGAGAGGCCCCGCGAGGCCTCGATGGCCGCCCGGACGTCGTAGAGCTTCTCCTGGACCAGCTGGTGGCCGGCGATCGGCTCACCGAAGGTTTCCCGCTCCTGGGCATAGGCCAGGGCGTCGTCGAACGCCGCCTGCATGATGCCGACGGCCATGAACGCCATTCCCGTTCGCATGAACGAGAACATGACGTTGAGCGGCTTGTGCTCGAAGAAGAGCTGGCTGACGCTCTCGGGAAACGGCACGATCTCGGAGATGTCGTGGCCGTCGGCGATGGCGTCGCCGAAGATGGTCGAAAACCGGTTCTCGACCGGAACACGAACGTCGTCGAAGACCATGCGCCCGTTCGGAACGCCCTTCCAGCCCAGTTTGTTCATCTCCTCGGTCTCGAAGTCGGCGTTCGCCCGGTCGACCAGAAACATATCCTGGACGTCCTCGGAGGCGTCGTGGGCGACGACGAGCGCGACGTCGGCGATCTGTGCGTTGCCGACCCAGACCTTCTCGCCGTTGAGGACGAACTCCTCGCCGTCCCTGCGGGCGACGGTGTTCGGGTGGGCCGTATCGGAGCCGCCTTCCGGTTCGGTCACGGCGAGACAGCCGATACACCGGTTGTCCTCGAGTTTCGGGAGCATCGCCTGCTGGGTCTCGTCGGCGGCGAAGCGGACGAACAGCGCCGGGAACGACATCTGCAGGGCGACGTTCAGGCTCGGCCAGACGCGACTGATCTCCTCGCTCGCGATGACGAACCGCCAGACGTCGCCGAAGTACTGGTGGACGGTGTCGGGCGTAAAACCGATCCCGAGCTCCTGCAGGTCGTCGAGGTAGCCGACGAGGTCTTCGCGCTCCATCGGTCCGTTACGATCCTTCTCGTCGACGACGGGATCGATTTCGGCTTCGAGGTACTCCCGGAGGTCGTCACGAAACGCCAACTGGTCGTCGGTCAGGCGCATTCGCTTACTCCGCGGGGACCTGCTCGGACAGCGAGTTCATGATCGGTGCCAGGCGGGTCCCCTTGTGGACGGGGCCGTCCATCTCGTACTTCTGTTGCATGAAGCCCTGGATCGGGTCGACGCTGCCGACGATGAGCCCGACCAACGTGTCCGCGGGACCGGTGATCTCGAGCATCGGGTCGTCGAGTTTCCCGGATCCGCCCCGCATCGTCTGGTCCTCGCTGTCGACCTCGAGGTGGCCCGCCATCGGACAGTCGTCGGCCTCGAAGTTGACGGTAATATCCTCGTTGATGTTCTCTCGCACCTCGGAGGAGGTCTCGACGAGGACGTTCATCCCGGCCCATAGCAGTTCCTGGAACTGGTCTGCGGTCTCGGGGTTGTCCGAGACGAACGACGCGATGTCCATCGTCTCCATGCGCTGGACCACGCGACCGAACGTCGCCGGGTACTCGCGGACGAGTTCGTCGGTCTGGCTCTCCATCCGACCGAGCAGGTCCGGCAGGTCGTCCTCGAGTTCGTCGTCGGGTTTGTCGAGCGATGCTTCGATGTCCTGGATGAGTTCGTCGTCCGTCATAGCTATCGATCCGGGATCACCGTGCGGGGGTGAATCCCGATGGTAGTGAAGAGTGGACGCGCCTCGAACAGTCTGATCCATGGGATGCGCGGATCTTTATACTCGAACTCGATAGTGGCGAGATATTGATTGGTGGCTCTGTTGAAACTCTCAACTGTTGATAGGAATCGGATGCTGAATATAGAGGTTGGCAAAGCGGCATCTACGGATGATACCTTTATCGCTTGATTTCACGTTAATCGGATGAATGAGCCAGAATCATACGGACGAAACGACCGGTACGCTTGTTGTTGGAACGTTCCTTACACTCGATGGCGTGATGCAGGCCCCGGGTGGTCCTGACGAGGATCGTGACGGCGGTTTCGAACATGGCGGTTGGTCGGTCAACTACTGGGACGAGCAGATGGGCGAAATCATAGATGGCCAGTTCGCCGAGGCCGATGCGCTGCTGCTCGGCAGAAAGACGTACGAGATCTTCGCCGCGCACTGGCCTCACGTCGATGCGGAGGACGATCCCATGGCGTCGAAACTGAACAGTATGCCCAAGTACGTCGCCTCCAGAACTCTCGATGCGGTGGAGTGGAACAACTCGACGCTCCTCTCGAGAGGCGTCGTGGAGGCCGTTGAGAATCTTAAGAAGGAGCGCGGGGGTGTGATCATGACGCAGGGGAGCCACGACCTGATCCAGACATTGCTCGCACACGACCTCGTCGACGAGTTTTGGCTCTGGATCTTCCCTCTGGTCCTGGGAAACGGGAAGCGGTTGTTCGGGGACGGCACGATCCCCACGGCCCTCGAACTGGCGAATGCCGAGACGTCGAGCACGGGAGTCCACATGCTCCGATATGAGCGAACGGGGGAGATTGAATACGGCTCCTTCGCGTTGGACGATGTGACGGAGTGAGTAGTGGTTCGTTCGTAGGTAAAGTTATCAGCGAATTCCTGGCCATAGGCTGTGCAAGATACGCGCTTTATATTCAGCACGTCTTCGACAACCTATCACCAATTGAGGGTTTCAACAAAGCCTGATTGGTCTATCGTCCTGCGATGAGATCGGTCCGTACTCGGCCGAAGAAATTCGATCCGCTGGTGTGCGACCGTCGGCTCTTGGCGACGGCCCGCCGTTCAGTGGGCGCTTGCGTCGAGCGTCGCCTCGTCCTGGAGCGCCTTCTTGTCGGTCTTTCCGATATCGGTCAGCGGAATCCGCTCGACGAACACGACCTCCGAGGGAATCGCCTGTTTCGGCACCTTTCCCTCGAGGTACTCGACCACGTCCCGTTCGGTGAGGTCGACGGCTGCGTTCGGATCCTCCTCGATGTAGATTTGGACCCGCTCGCTGCCGGGTCGCTCGGGATCGGGGACGCCGATCGTCGCGGGCCGTTTGACGCCGTCGAGTCCGTACAGGAACTCGTCGACTTCCTCGGAGTACACCTTCAGCCCGGAGACGTTGATCATGTTCTTGACGCGATCGACGACGTAGAATCGACCCCTGGAGTCAACTTTCGCGACGTCACCGGTCGCGACGTATCCCTCGTCATCGAAGGGATCTTTCTCCTCGTCGAGGTAGCCTTTCATTCGCTGCGGGCCATCGACCAGCATCTCGCCCTCCAGTCCCTCCTCGGCGGCGCGTTCGAGCGAGATGGTCTCGCCGGTGTCGACGTCCCGGAGTTTGACGTTCGTGTCGGGAACCGGGAGCCCGATGGTCGGATGGTCCAGTCCGTCGTCGCTTCCGCCGCCCGCCAGCAGGTCGTGGAGACCGTGAATGTCGAAGTGAGTGATCGGCGACATCTCCGAGAGACCGTACCCCTGCGAGACGCCGCCGGCCTCGCGCGCGAACGCCGATTTCGTCTCGTTTGCGAGCGGAGCGGAACCCGAGATCCCGATCACGTCCGACGCGAACGCCTCGTTGACTAGCTCCATGAACTGAGTCGGCACCCCGAGCATAATGAGCGGCTCGTGGCGCTCGACCAGTTCGCTCATGTACGCGGTGTCGCGCGCGTCGGGCACGATCAGCACGTCGAGTGCGAGTTCGAGCAGGCTGTTCGTGATGGAGTAGCCGTAGGCGTGGTACATCGGCAGCGCCATCACCGCCGCTTCGGTCCCGCGCATCATCTGGGCCATCCTCGACTGTGCGGCGACGCCCTGGAGCGCGTTCGCGGTGAGGTTCCGGTGGGTGAGTCGACAGCCCTTCGGCAGCCCCGTCGTGCCGCCGGTGAACAACAGCGTGTGGACGTCCGACTCGACGTCGAACGCGACGTCCGGCGGATCGGCGGTCGCCGATTCGACGACCTTCGGGAGCCACTCGACGCCGGCGATCTCCTCGTGATCGACTGGCGGATCGTCCGAGTAGTCCTCGAGCGAGGTCAGGATCACGTTCTCGAGGCCCAGCTCGTCCTGTAGCGAGCGAATCAGGTCCTGGTGTTCGTCGTGACCGATCATTACCTCCGGATCGCCTTGCTCGAGTCGGTAGACCAGGTCGTCCTCGGCGTCCAGGAAGTCGTTCGGGATGTGGACGCCGCCGGCACGCGAGATGGCGTTCGTGGCGACGACGAACTGCGCGGAGGTCGGCAGGATCGTCGCGACCCGGCTGCCCTTCGTCACGCCGCGCTCGCACAGTGCGGTCGCCAGCCGGTCGACGTCCGTTCTGAGGTCGGGGTAGGTGAATCGCTGTCCGAGTTGTACGATCCCCTGATCGGGGTGTTCGTCCGCGGCGTCGTACAGGAGCCGATGGACCGGTTCGTCCGGGTACGGCTCGAGGGTCTCGGGGATTCCAAACCGTTCGTACTCGCTCGACCAGAGCGTGTCGTCTGGCATTTGTTCACGATACCACCACTGAATCGCTAAAGCGTACTCACTGGTATCCGAGGGCGTTGAAGAGCGCGTTCGCTGACGGTGCCAGCGGATCGTCGACGGTGCCAGCGAGGGAGTGTGACGTGCTCCCACGACTAACGTCGTGGGCTTCCCGAGGTTCCTCTGTTACTCCCGTCAATTCGGATGGTTGGGAATCTAAGCTTCGTGGGCCGACGGGCCACTGGCAGCGCCAGGCTACCGATACTCGTCCCCTAATATGGGATAGCGAGTTACCTGATTGTTTTGCGTCGGCTGGCGCGGTCGGCTTACCTGTTTGATTTCGGCTCTCGCCGTGGCAAAAACCGAGTCAACTGCCAGTTTTCCGCGCACAAGGGCTACTACGAGCGGTTGATCAATCAAGCTTACGGCGCGTATCCCACGACCGAAGTCGTGGGTTTTGCGTCTGCTCTGCATATAATCTCCCTGCGATCCGCCGAGCAAACTCCTTTTCCGTCGCCGTTCACGACTGACGCATGGATTTCGGACTGGACGACAAGACCGCGCTCGTCACGGGTGCGGGTGGTCGTATCGGGAGCGTCGACTGCGAGGTCCTCGCCGAAGAGGGCGCAGAAATCGTCGCCCTAGACGTCGACGTCGACGCCGCGGAGACGGTCGTCGGCGACGTCGAAGACGCGGGCGGGACGGCACACGCCGTCGAGTGCGACCTGACGGATCGTGACGCGGTCGCGGAGACGGTTTCGGCCATCGACGAAGAAGTCGACGGCATCGACGTGCTGGTCAACAACGCCGGCCTGGTCGACGCCCGCGACAAAATGGAGAACTTCGACGACGAGATCTGGGACCGCGACGTGGCCGTCAACCTGACGGGCACCTACAACGTCACCCGGGCGGTCTACCCGAAGATGAAAGAACGCGAGTGGGGCCGGATCGTCACCATGTCGTCGATGGCCGGCTGGCAGGGCGGGTTCGGGCAGATGTCCTACAGCGCGACGAAGGCGGCGCTGATCGGGTTCGGAAAAACGCTCGCACTCGAGGGCGCCCAGCACGGCATCACGAGCAACGTCGTCGCGCCGAGTATCGTCGTCGGTGCACTCGCGGATCTCCCGATCGACCAGCTCGAACAGGTCGACGAACACTTCGGTCGAATCGCCAAGGCGACGCCGATGCGACGGCTCGGCCGGGAGGAAGACGTCGCAAATCTGATCGCGTACCTCTGTTCGGAGCAGGCGAACTACGTCACCGGTCAGGTCGTCGGCGTCACCGGCGGCATCGATCTCTTCAGTTTCTGATCGACCGGCGTCGCGTTCCGGGTCCTGGACTACACTTCGACGCTGACACGCGCGTCTCGAGACAGCGGGTCTTTTTCGCAAGACACCCGACCGCAGGCTTTGATCAACCCCTCGAGCAGTGATAGGTTTTAGCGACTTTGCTGAATACAAGGCGCGAATGTGGCACGAGATGAGAGACAATCTGCGAGAGTTGATAACCGTTCAGTACAGGCGGGGTACGCCCCGTCCAGCCAATACTAATACACCTCGTACAGGAGGACTACAACCCTCTTTTAGTTACCCAAATAACTATTTTCGAGCGGGTCTCAATAACTCAACAAATGAAACGACGACGGTATCTACTTGGAGTAATCACGGTGCCAACTGCTGGCGTAGCGGGGTGTCTCTCACGTGGTTCAACGCCGGATGATGGATCTGATTTGACCCCTGAGGATGACCGAGACGTCGAGACGGTTGCCACGGAGACGTTCGACACCGATTTCACCCCGATCTGTGCCGACGGTGAATCCCTCGAATCGGATGTCGAGGGATTTTATGCGGATCACGTTACCGATCACGAGTTTTTCAGAGATGTCGAAAGCGGTCGGTACGGTGTTCGGGGTCGAGTCTCGACGTGGGATAGTGGGAATATTCCGAACGTTACAGCAGAGTTCTCCGACGGTTCGTTCGATTGGGATCGAGGTTACGGGCTCGATGAAGGAGAGACGTACCTGTTCACAGTGGTGAGTTCTGAGGGAGATCCTGACGCAATAGACGGGTACACGCTCACCGTCGAAGGAGGTGGGGTAGACGATATCGGGATCGCCTCCGAGGAGTACGTGACGATCAATGGGGACTGGGGGAAGATTGGAACGTACGATGACGTACCGGTGTATGGATACGCTGGGACAGTCGGTAACGACCATACGAAGGACGTTAGACTGTTCCCCCGCATGAAGGCGTATCTCGACGAGACGACGGTGGCCTACGCTGGCCAAAGTACAGAATCGGGTGTCGATCTCGCTCCGGGAGACACACAAACAGTCTACTTCCCCTATCCAAGATGCGATCCCGCGAAAATTGACCACGTTAAGGGATGGCTCGAGTGGGCGACGATGGATTACCCGTAGCTCGCTACGCGGAAGAATCGAAGAATCCCTCTCGAAGGCCGTCAACTTCATTCAGTCTCTCGCAATGGTATTGAACACTGAGCATTAGTGTGTGGATGATTCACTGGTATCAATGCGAAATAAACGATGATGTCGCGCTGCATCCATCCTCTGGATACAGCAGACAACTCTTGTAATCTACTGAGGATTACACCAAAACGTACTAATCGCGTTTCAGAAACCTCATAATCGGGTTCTCTATCCGGAAGAATAGGTTTGGTCTCTGGTTAGAGGGCCGATTATGAAGATAGTCTACGAGTGGTTGCACGATGAGAATCTTCCCCGAGAGCATGAGTTGGGTCCCAATCGCCGAGTAGGAGGCTTCTCGAGGGGATTAGGGAGCGTTCGCGTGTGTCTCGATGATTGCCGAGGCTGATGGGCAAGCGAGGTCTGTTTCGTGATCGGCGCTCGTTGCGTAGATGCAGGATTCGATGCGCCAAACGTGCATAACCGGTTCGAGACGCGCTCTAAGGTGAGTTTTCTTTCTCGAAAAGGGTCTCAACCTGTTCAGAAACTCGAGCGTCGTCTAGCACCCCAAAACCGATAGCAGGAAACCGATTATGAACTTTTGAATCGTGTCCTGGACAGTTACGTGTTCGACTCGAGTGGGTAAGTGAGATTCCTGCAGAGAAGCCTCTAAACCACCGAATCCGATTTTCGTGAGAGTGGCTCGAGGCTCTCTTCGTGGCGATTCTCTTCCAGGTTACCGCCAACCCGTAAAACGCAAGAGGAAAACCGATTATGAACATTTGAGAGCGTGATTTGCCTCGCTTTTCGGGACACTCCCTTTCTCCTGCTCACGCCTTATTCTGTCTTGGAAGCCATCTCGAGCGATAATCGCCCACTCCAGAATCTTTTCCTAGGTTCGTCCATAGACCACTCCTACACACATCTTCCGGACAGTTGTCGTGGTTATGACTATCGAGTGTTCTAGCCCATACGATCATAGAAGCGCTCATCCCTCTGTGAAATTCTCCATTCGTTAGGGAGCATATTCACTGAAACCCCTCCTTCCGCTTTCAGTTTAGCGGTTACTCTGGAACAAGAGCTGCTACGTCCAACCGTTACTCCATGTGGGAGGTGAGCATGCGGTCAGTAGCTCGGAACTGGTATGCGCAATATCACCATACGTACTCGTAGTTGAGGGCTACACAAACGCCCATCATTTATGTTCTATATCCTCAAACGTCGCCGTTGACACTCTCTCGCGGTTAAAGACGAGAAAATGTTCGATCCTCTTCCGAACTCTGGATCCTCAATTTGTATCTGTGGCCAGGAAGACGACATCGTGTGAGCAATGTGAGCGAGGAGGATTTGAAGGCTTTATTGAGATCCTCAAACGGTGATAGGTTTCAACGACCGTGTTGAATTCAGGGCGCGAATGTTGCACGAGATTTGCGAAGGTGATGGTCGGTCAGTACAGAGGAGACTGATTAGGCACCAGTCCGCTGGTCGGTGGATAGTTCGTCGAACAACGTGGTGACACGAGTTTCAATTTCATTACGGATTTCACGGACAGCTTCGACGTCTTTGCCGTGTGGGTCGTCGAGGTCCCAGTCGCGGTTCTCACCGCTCCACGATGCTGGACAAACGCCTTCCGCCGAGCACCCCATCGTGATAACGTAGTCGCAGTCTTGAAGGTCCTCGTGCGTGATCTCCCGTGGGGTTCGCTCGCTCAAGTCGATGCCTTTCTCTTGCATAGCCTCTATCACTACGTCGTGAACGGACTCGGCTGGCTGGGTTCCACCAGTTACGATTTCGACGGAATCGGTCAGTTCTCGAGCCTCACATTCGTGCTCGGCGAATGCGGATGCCATCTGAGATCGTCCAGCGTTCTGTACACAGACGAACGCAATGCGAGTGGTATCGTTGCTCATGGTGGTTCGATCGTGATTAGTCGTCTTCTGGTATAGTTGGTCCCGATCGATCGACGAGGTGACCCGCGTCGAAGCGGTCCCAGTCGAACGTTCGTTGGAAGTACAGCGCGACGTGAACGAGAGCCAGGAGGACGGGCACTTCGATCAGTGGGCCGACCACGGTCGTAAACGCGACGCCGGACCCAATCCCGAACACGGCGATGGCGACCGCGATAGCGAGTTCGAAGTTGTTCGATGCAGCGGTAAACCCGATCGCGGTCGTCGTCGAGTAGTCAGCACCGATTCCGCGGCCCATGGCAAAACTCACGAGAAACATAATCACGAAGTAGATCGTGAGCGGAACCGCGATCCAGGCGACGTCCATCGGGGCGGCGATGATGTTCTCTCCCTGCGTCGAGAACATGATGACGACGGTAAACAGGAGTGCGATCAGCGTCAGCGGGCTGATCGTCGGGATGAACCTCTCCGAATACCAGTCCTCACCCTTTCGCCTGACACCCACGTAGCGGGTCAGAATCCCCGCAGCAAACGGAACGCCGAGGAAGAGTGCAATCGCTTCGAACACTTGCATCGTCGTAATCGTGACGTCGGCGACCAGAGACTCCATACCCAGGAGCGGTGGGAGGAACATCGCGAAGAACCAGATGTACACCCCGTAGGTGAGAATCTGGAAGATGCTATTGAACGCGACCAGCCCCGCGGCGTACTCGTTCGACCCCTCCGCGAGTTCGTTCCAGACGAGGACCATGGCGATACAGCGCGCCATCCCGATGAAGATCAATCCAAGGAAGAACTCGGGGCGGGCAGGGAGTCCGAAGAACGCACCGCTGAAGAAGACGATCGCGAGGACGAACATGAGCGTCGGTCCAATGAGCCAATTCTGAATCAGACTCAATCCGAGCACGCGCCAATTACGAAATACCGTTGGCAGCTGTCCGTAATTCACTTTCGCCAGCGGCGGATACATCATCACGATCAAACCAATCTCGACGAGCGGGAGTTCGCTCACCGTTTCAGCACTCCTCGGGGCAAAGTAACCGAACCCGATCCCGATCGCCATCGCGCCGAAGATCCAGACGGTGAGATACTTATCCAGGAAATCCATCGACCGTGGATCACCGCAACTTTCACACGAGCAGTTCGGCCCATGGTTGTGTACGGCGTCGGTCATTCGACGCATCCCTCCACGAGAGTGACGAGTGCAACAGCGCGATTCGTCGCTCTATACTTCTTCCATCGGCCATCTTTCCGACTCTCGACGAGTCCGGCATCAACCAGGTTCGAGAGCGCGTGGCTGAGCCCGCTTTCAGTGACGTCAACGACCGCATTGAGTTCACACACGCAGAGTTCTGCCTCAGCAGCGACGAGAACCCGCACGAGTGTGTAGCGCGTCTCGTTGGCGAGTGCCGACAGTAAGTTCAGTTCGGCTTCGACCTGAGCCGAGCCGATCGCTGCTTCGAGTGTGCCCAGTTCATCCAGTCGCTGTTCGACGTCTTCGCTACGACACTCCCCGAGTTCGTCCTCGAGGTACCGCTTGAGTCTGTCCGTCGCCTGAGCCATCACCAAAGACTTGAGCACTAGTTCAATTATAGATTCCGATTGATCCGAATATAGTGGCTTTTCATGGGATATAAACGCATTATCCTGGTCCAAGGAGCTAAGTAGATTGAGTAGAAATTCAATTATAATGTCGCATAAATCTGCCACACGATCGGTATCCGACGATTCCAAAACTGTTTCTCGTGCAAGTAGTACCACTCGTCGCCAGCGTGAAGGGACGAAATTCACCGGTGCATTCGGCAAAAGAACCGGTGAATCTGATCTCCTCTTCCTTGAAGGGCAGTTACCAGAGAAAGATGGCGAAATTCAACAGCATCTCTCTCCAGCGGAGCAGATGGAACTGTGCTTGAACAACCTCGAAGTGAAACTGACCGACCAGGGACGAAGCCCTGATGACGTGCTTCAGATCACGATATACGTAGCCGATATGGATGCGTATGACGAGATGAACGCGGTGTACGAGCAACACTTTCAAGACGTCTATCCAGCACGAACGACGGTCGGTGTTTGTGACCTTCTCGGAGGCGCATCGGTGACGCTCGAAGCGGTAGTTGCAGTCGAATAGGATGATCATTGCCGATTACAGCGGTGAGTAGAACCGATACTCTGCGTCTTGCTACGCCTACGGGTCGGAACGAGGCTGTTGTCTGTATCTCACTTCTGTATCTTGCATGCCGTTTTTGACAACAGTTCGGTAGTTAGTCGAGGCTCTGCAAAATACAGAGCGCGAATGTGGCACGTGGTCTGGCCCGATTTGCTAAGTGGTGAACGATCAGTCCAGGAGGGACAACGAGTGGTTCAGCGTGAAGGTATAGCTATCCTGTGACAACGCTATTTAGCCGTCGGAACTGAGTGGTAGAGTGATGACAGAGAGTGGCACCCATTTGCGGAATCCAACGCTCGAGTGTATCGCGTCCCGTCACCGACGCGAGTGCCTTCTCGCCCTAAACAGGTGGGGGTCGACGCTCTCCGTGAAGCAACTCACCGCCTACCTTGCTGCCACGGAGCAGGGGAGGTCGTCGCTCGATACACCAGAGCTCGAGGCGATGCAGGTGCAACTCACCCACGTTCATCTGCCAGCACTGGAGGATGCAGGCTTCATTTCGTGGAAAGAAGATGATGACGTCGTCCAAATTGCGACGCACCCGGCGCTCGATGACCCACGGTTCGAACGGTTGCTCAAGATCAACGCCGGCGATGTGGATGCGATACTTTCAGCGCTTTCCCACGAATATCGTCGGATTACGCTGACCGTTCTCGAAGCCGAACAGACGAAGTCGCGAACCGAACTGGCACACGAAATCCGCCACCGTCTGCCAGTAACGGTTGATCATGAGTTACCGTCAGCCGAGGAGATCGGCCTCTTGTTGCACCACGTGCATCTTCCGACCCTCGACGAGGTCGACGTCATCGATTTTGACCCCGCGACTGGTGACGTCTCTTACAACGATCATCCCGTGCTCGAGCGGATCTTCGCGATCGTCTTCGAACGTGACGACTCCGCTGTTGAGAAACTGGACGGATTCTTAAATGGGCTGGCTGACTCCTACCAGCAGGCGAGTCGGGGAACGAATAGCAAGGCAGACTGGCCTCACTTCTGGAACAATCCATACTATGGATAGCACGCTGGAATTGTGGGCGTACGTCTTCAGCAACATCGGGGCAGTCGCAGTCGGGAGTCTCTTGACCGCGCTGAGTTTCCTCGCGTATCGACGAAACAGCGATCAGGCGTCGTATCGGTTTGCCACCCTGGGATTCGGCCTGATCGTCCTGGGGACGCTCGTTGACCCGGTCTACTTACTCTGGATGTCAGTCGAGTATCGCTTGACGTTCACCGAAATCTTACTCCTTCAGGTCAGTGAAGACCTCTTGTTCGCGGCTGGACTCGGGCTGCTCTTCTATGCAATTCTCCGGTTCGACACTTCGGCTGATTCGACGGCGGATAACCCTGCTCCATCCGAGGACGAGTTACTTTGGAACCAGCAGTCCCAGAACGATAACTAAGCAGCTGTATGTGCCGGTTGGTTCGGTCCTGATTGTGTGAAAAACGAAGGTACCGTGCTGCATCCATCCTCTATATCTTGCACGCCATTCCTATCAAATTTTGAGGGATCCAACAGAGCCTGACCGCACATCACCGTCAGACCACTGTCTCCGCGCTTCCGGCTCGAGTCGCCGACTTCAGGGTATAATCTGCGTGAGAATCTTCGCCTCAATCTTTCGAAGGTGGCCGCCAACCGTTCCCCCAGCACAGTCGAGTTCCTCGCCGATCGCCTCGTGGGTCGCGTTCCGCGGGACGTCGTAGTACCCCATGTCGACCGCCGTCTGAAGAATCTCCTGTTGTCGCTCCGTGAGCTGTGAGAACAGGCGGTCGGTGTTCGGTTCGTAGGTGCCCGTCTTGAGGAGTTTGAGCCGAATCCCGTCGGGAATGTCCGGAAGCGCCTTCTGAAAGCTCCCGACGTCGCCGATCACCGTCACGCGAAGGCCGCCCCGCCGCGTGTACTCGAGCGGCGTATCGAAGATGAACTCGAACGTTCGAATCACGGTCAACAGTTGCACGAGTCGCTCGTCGGCATCGACGTGGATGTACGCGTGAATCTCGTCGCCGGCGCCCGAGAGCTGGTAGTTCAGGACCTTCGACGATTCGTCCAGGATCGACTCGAGGGCGTCCCGATTACCCGAGAGTTCGTAGAGGGTCACGATGGTATCGTCGGCGAGCAGGTTGACGTTGTGCAGGAGTTCTCGTGTGACGTCGGGGTGGTCGGCGATCCGTTGATCGACCGGATGTAACCCCTCGTCGTCGGAGATAATGATGCATTTTGCGTATCTCATCTCACGAAGGTCCCCTCATTGTGGGGGTACTTCTTGATAACGATTCTCACAGTAATCGTCCGGTATCACGGTTGAAGAACCGATTACAGTCGAGTGAAACGATCGCTGCGACCGTCGTCTCGCTCACTGCTGGTGCTCCGGATATGCCACACGAATACCCGCATTATGAAGGGAGTTCGGCGGTGAAATCGCCGTGGACGGCGATTCCGCGCTCGATAATCTCGCGCTGGTGGTAGAGCGTTATCCCCTGGTCGACCGAGGACTCGTTTTTGATCCCGAGCGCCGAGGCGACTTTGAGAAGGGGCGTAACGCCGAGCGAGAGCCACCACTGGCGACGGGACGAGGGGATGATCCGGTCGTAGTGGTCGTCGAACGTGACGTCCGTGAACCCCAGTTCCTCAAGTCGCTCTCGAAACTCGCTGATGTGAGCGAGTTCCGGAACGGCCCACCCGTCGAGAACCGTTCGTAACGTCTCCACTTCGGGAGGCGTCAGTTCGGTTCGGCTCATGTATCCGTCGGCGATCATGAGCCGGCCGCCCGGTTTGAGGACGCGACGGATCTCCTCGAGAACACGGTGTTTTTGCCCGGAGTGACACACCGTTTCGATCCCCGAGACGGCATCGAAGGTGTCGTCGGGGTACGGAATCTCGTGGTAGTCGCCGACGCTGAACGTGGCGCGCTCCGAGACGCCGCGTTCGCGCGCGTTTTCTCTGGCCTCCGAGACGTGGAGCGGGCTGAGGTCGATTCCGTGGACCTCGGCGCCGTACTCGTCGGCGACGTGTACCGGGAACCCGCCGCGCCCGGTGCCGACGTCCAGGACCGTGTCCGTCTCATCGACCTCGAGTTTGTCGGCGTAGACGCTATTCGAGTTGGTCATGGCTTCCGAGTGAGTCGTGTGCTCGTCGTCGTAGAAGCCGTAGTGGAGGTTGACGTCGCTCCAGAAAAACCGGTACTCCCACGCGGTATCGTTGTAAAAGTCGACGATTTCGCCGTCGAACGAGTTCAGATGCATGCTCCCATACGCACGGTTCGATCCGATAGTCGTTCTCCCGCGTTTGCGAGCGTATTTATATTGCGTCGGGCGCTCAGTTCTATGCCGCATCTACATCTTGTGCGGTGATTCATCGGCATCAATCCATGTAAGAAAAAGTGAATATTATCGATCCGTATAAAAATATCCCGGGATACAAGGAGGAAAGATCATATGTGATAGTGTGAAGCGTGGTCTTGTGTCATGATTGATGACGCAGTCCACCAACCGAGCCAGAACCGAGGTCGTACAGCCACTCCTGCGGCAGTCGACGTGGGCGGGGAACGCATTCAGTGACGAAGAAGACGATGTACAATAAAAAACGACTACTGACGGGAACCGGAGCATCGTTTTTCGTCGTCGCGCTGGTCGGCCTCATCGTGCTTTCGTCGGGGACGGCCTACGCCGCACCGCTCGCCGGTGCCGGCGGATTCACCGTCGAAGCCGACGAGATCAGATCCGAGGAGTTCCTCCTCTATCCAGGCGTCGGCGAGAGTGACGAGGGGACAACGCCGGTCGTCGTCGTCGAGCAGCGAGGCGTCGAGATCGACGGGCTCGTGTTGACGAGAGAACAGCCGCTCGATGCGCTTCCCGGAGTCGACGGTTCGATGATGATCGAGTTCACTACCGACGATACCGTCACGGCGAACGAACAGTATCTCAAGATGACCGGACAGAGCGCGGAGTCGGCGACCTTCAACGGGCAGGTCATCAACGCCCAACAGAGCGACGATCCGAACCAGCAGTTCCAGCAGACAGCTGGTGACAACTCCGATCCCGAAGAGGGACTGCTGACCAACGTCGAAGGTGAAGGTCCCGGCATGGTCCAGGAAGACGCGGAGATCGACATGGTGTACCTGGCCTCCGATGAGATTACGCTCCCCGGACTCGACGTGAACGTCTACTACGAAGGGTAAGCATCCATGACCACCGAAACCGACTCCAGGAGCCGATGGACACGGTTCAACGAGTGGCGGGTCCAGCGTCCGTTCCTGGGCGCGATCCTGCTGTGTCTGGCCGGCATCATCATCACCTGGGTTCCGATGCAGATCCTCCCCGACATCATCTTCATCGGCGGGGAGATGGCAGGCTTTCTCTCCATCGGCGCGATGTTCGGCGTGTTCGTCTTCGTGACGGGCGTGTTCGCGCTGTATCGACCCGGGAGCTCCGACGTCATCGGCGTCGTCGGAATCGTCCTGTCGATCTTCTCGCTGTTCGGTGCGCTCGGCGGGTTGCTCGTCGGAATGTTCCTCGGAATCCTCGGCGGAAACCTCTGTCTCGCGTGGCAACCCAGGGATGAAGAGGCGCCGTCGGAGCCGAGCACCGTCGACAGAGCGGTCGGCCGATTGCGCAAGCGCACCCGTCGAGTCGTCGGCACGACGACTGCACGACTGCGCAATCACACCGACCTCCGTTCCCAGCGAGGTGTCGACGAGTGAACCGATCTGATCACGAACGACGAGCGGACCGGACCGACGTATGAGCCGAACGCGCACAGTCGTCATCGCAGCGCTGGTCGTCCTCGGCAGCGTCGCTGCCGGAGTGGGGACGATGCCAGCACTCGCTCAGGAGTCTGAGCGCGACGTCGTCACTGTCGAGTTCGGTTCGATTGAGGGCGGCACCGTCTGTGCCCAGCAGCTCACGTCCGATACCAACCAGGTGCTCGTCCAGAAGGCGAACTACGACGACATCACCATCTACCTCGACGACAACAGACGAGTCGAACTCGAGCAGACCCAACCAGACGCCTCACTGGTGTTGCACACTGACCGTCAGAACGAGGGACTCAACCGCCTCGCGGAGATGGGCGAGTGTTTCGACACCAACCAGACGAACGTCGTCGTCAACGCTGACGGCATCACGATGGAAGGACTCTCGGTTAGCGGCTACCAGGTGGAAGTCGGCCCGAATAGCGAGGTCCCCGGTGCTGGCGGCTTCGACGTCGACGAAGAGGACAGTAACGAGAGTACGACCGACGACGTCACGGACGGGGTCAACGAGACCTCCACTGATGCCGGTAACGTGACGGACAACGTCACTGAGGAGGTAGGCGACGACGAATCAGTGGACGAAACCACCGATCAAACCGAGGACACGGTCGACGAGACTACCGACAACACCGAGGACACTATCAACGAAACCACTGATCAAACTGAGGACACGGTCGACGAAACCACTGATCAAACCGAAGACACGGTCGACGAGACTACCGATCACACCGAGGACACTATCAACGACACTGTCGACCACACCGAGGACACGGTCAACGACACCGTCGACCATCTCGAGGAAACGACCGAGGAAACGGTAGAGCATACGGAAGACACCGTCGACGAAACGACAAACCACACTGAGGAGACGGTCAAAGACACTGTCGACCACACCGAAGACACCACCAGCGATCTGACCGAAACGGTGGCCGAGGAACCAGAAAACACCGACGAGCAGGTAATCGAATCCACCGAGGAAACGGTCAATCACACCGAAGAGACGGTGGACGACACCATCAACCACACCGAAGAGACGCTCGAGGAAACTGCAACCCATACCGAAGAAACCGTTGAAGAGACGAGCAACCAGACCGAAGAAACCGTCGAGGAAACCGAGGATCACGTCGCGAAAACGGCTGACGAAACTATCAACCAGACTGAAACGACCACCAACGAAACCGTCGAAAATACGACTGACGGGCTCGACGAGACTACGGAAACCCTGAACGAAACTGCTGACGACGACGGGACGAACGATACCGACGACAACGAGACGGACGATAGCGACGACACCGTCGATTTGGGCCTGTAGCACAACCTCGAACGATCGAGACGAACTTTGTTCGACCAACCAGAGACGACATGCACGAATACGAGTCACACGATTTCACCAAGACCGGGTTCTCGAGCGAGGCGCTCGAAAAGTGGATCATCATCGCGGCCGTCATTGTCGGGGCCCTCGTCAACCTCAACGCGTTGATGGTGCCGCTGCTCGGCCGGATCGGCGGCGGTACCGTCGCCGGATTCGTCGCAGCGTACGCCGTCGATCGAATCGCCTCGGGTCTCCTTCACGCGGTGCTCGCCAGCGCAATCGTGGGTGCCATCGCCGGAACGATTACGGGGCTGATGGGGGCGATGATGGGACTGTACAACGAACCGCCGCTGCTGCTGCTCAGTTCGCTCGGTCCCATCAGCCCAATGCTCACGGGCTATGGACTGCCCAGTACCATACTGATCATCCTCGCGTTCTCGCTGCTGACTGCCGTCGACGGCATCGTCGGCGGTATGATGGGGAGCGGGCTGCGATCGCTGCTTCCCTGGTGACGAGTGGAGACCCCTTCTCGGCGTTCCCTCGACCCTTGTCTCGGCGTCTCAGTTCGAATCGGTACCCACAGTGAGCCCCTCGAGCATCTCTCGTGTACCGTCGCTGCCGTTCGCGAGGTCTGGCCGACTGGGAATCGAGACCGTATCGATGAGACAGACACTCCGTGTGATGATGGGCGGCCGGGCTATCCGTCGAACCCTTTTCGTATCGACCGTCGCAGAAAGAGCGGGCTTACGGCGAGTTCGCCGGAGGCGAGCCGGATGAGGTGCGACTCGTACCGTCACGACGGGAGACGAAAACTGCGGCCAGCACCGCCACGAAAATTCCGACGGGAAGCTCGAGTATCATCGCAGTTGCGAGGCCGACAGCCTGCGTCCAGAGGACCACCGCCGCGAGTCCACCGCCAACGACGAACCCGACGATTCCCGCTACCGTCGCCCGGAGGCGGCCCACCGTCCGTGCAGTGGCTCGGCCAGTGTCGGCGACTTCTTCCCGGTACGTGACGCCCTGATACGTGAGCACGGCCAGGGCAATCCCGGCCACGAGGCCGGCAGGAAGCCCTAGCATGATGGACGGCCAGACGTAGGGACCGAGAGCCTCAGTTACGCCGATCCCGACCACGAAAAGGCCGAGAATGCCGACGAACAAACTCACCGAGACCTTGAGGAGACGGTTCATGGCTCTTATACGTCAGCTGAGAACATATCCCTCGCTGCTGACTCTCGAGCGGAGAGAACTGACTGCTACGTCCCAGCGCGTAGCCCGGAATCAGCCGTTCCCGACAGACGCTGTCGAGTCGGCATACCGAATCAGATGTCAGTCTGCCTCGCTAATCGTGTCACTAGGGCCGATGGACCTCCCTCGCCAGCGCATCCAACATGTGCGACACCGTTCAAACGCCCTGAGTCCAGGTACGCGAAACTCGAGAGTGGTGCTCCGATAGTCGTTTGATCGGCGTATCTGAAACCATTTTCAAGCTGAGAGATTAGTCGTCCTAACTTTTTGAATATATGTTTGATAGCGATAATTTCGTGGAACTTGTCTTCCAATCGGAGCGCGTGGTAGAGGGAAGGAAGACATGGAGTCACGGTCCGAGATAGACGAGAATGTCGGTATCAGAGTGGTCGTGGTTCTCGAGGAGTTCGAGTAGAAAACTCGAGATAGCAGTGTTTTTGCGTTAATCCAGTTAAAACTAAACGATTCGTCGGGTTCGAGATCGACGACTGTGTACTGCCAGGAGCGCAGATCGATGAGTAGGAACACCGTTTGATCGGGATCGACGTGTCGCCTTCGGGTCGAAGGGGCTGTCTTTTTCACCTGGGTGTAGACCGTAGATTGAACTTGCTTACTCAATTTATATCGGATCTAGAGATAGTATGTGAAATAGATACTAGCATGAGTAGAGCTGGATACTGAAGCGAAACACCTCGAGCGATGCCACCTCCTGCTCAGCAAACCCTGACGTACTATCGTGTCCGGTTCGTCGAGCAGACCGAGTTCGGCCTCCCAAAGTACGAACGCTACCGTTCGCTCCTCCCATCTTTACCTACCGCCAACTTGCGGTGGTCTCGAGACGGCCGAAGCGACGAGTTACGCGCACGGTCGCCGACGGAGCGCGGCGGCGGACAGCGTTGGTGGGTTGCGGTGACGAGTACAATTACGGGACTACGGATGTAATCGGGCGGTTCCATTACAGACATATGCGTGTAATTCACGGATCAGGGAACGCGATCCCTTCGACAGTGATGATTTCGGCTTCGACGTCCTCAAAGACGGCGCCCCAGCCACCGATCGTGTACTGTCGGCTCCCGGAATCGACGACGAGCGTCGCGTAGCCGGCGAGTTCGGTGACGGTCGGATTGCGGCGCGGGACGGTTCCGCCATCGACGGTGATAGAGGAGAGTTTACCTCTGACTTCGGTGTACTCGCCTGATTCCGGCTGCTGGCCGAGCACCCGCACATCGATCGTCGCACCGTCGTGCCACAACGGCGCGACGTCGAGAATGAATCCCTCGATACTCGCATACGTCGGGAGCCGATTCGGATCGACGTACAGCCGGTTGCTCGGCAGCCAGATGAGCGTCAAGTAGAACCAGTGGAGGACCAGCGTGAGGATGTCGTCGTTGATGACGATTCCGTAGGGTTCGCCGTGGTGGACTGCCGGCGCGAAGAACGCCCGCCGTCGGTCGACGATGGCGATGAACGGCCCAGGAAGGGCCCGCCAGCGAACCTGTAACACGCCCGCGTCCCGCGGGTCGATCGACGGCTCCTCCCCGCAGAGTGTAACCCAGGTGTTGACGCCGCGATCGTCCGCGTCCCGCAACGCTGGCTGGAGCTGTTCGAGTTGCGCTGGCGTGGCAGCCACTTCTACCGACACGGACGCGTCCTCGATCGCTTCTCGAGCGTTGTTGACGAGACTCTCGCGACGCTTGAGAACGTTCACCCGAAAGTCCTGTGCGTCGGGGCGCTCCCACCGATCCTCGACCTCGTCTGCGGCGTCGGCCAGCATCTGGCTCTTCTCGCGAAGCTGGTCGATGATCTCGACGGGTTCGCGGGCTCGAGCGTGGAGTTTGTCCCGGTCGATCGTCTCTACGAAGCCGTGGTCCTCCAGGCTGCGGATCGTCTCGTAGATCTGCGGTGCCGGAACGGACGACCGTTCCGCGATGCCGACGACGGACGACGACCCCACCTCGAGGAGCGTCAGGTAGGCGTCGACCTCGTACTCGGTGAGCCCACCTTCCTCGAGCGCCCGTCGCAGCGTGTCGGTATCCATAGGGTATCTCCCACGGCAGTTTCGGTAAAATCTTCCTATTTCGGGCAGAGCGACCACTCAGTGACGTACCACTAATAATCGAGACATGTTCAATAACGATTGTTATTCTCGAAAACCGGCAGAAGGGACCTCTCCGAGCAGACGCCAAAAAATAGTAACCGAACTACAAAAAAGACGGGTGACAGGAATCAAACGGTCGAACGGCAGGCCCGCCTGAATTCGCTGCGTCACCACATCATCACAAAACGTATCGCGGCAAAACGCCGCGAGCGTAGCGCTGCCGATCAGTACGCCGAGTCGACGTCGACAGTCGTAGACTGGTCGCCACAGAAGAGGGTGAAGGTTCCGGGTTCGACCGTCTTCCGTCCGTCGGAATCGATGACCGCGAGTGCGTCGTTTGGAATCGTCACGTCGACGGTCGTTGATTCGTCGACGTCGAGGTCGACCTTCTCGAAGGCAACGTGCTCTCGGACGGGTCGAACACGGGAAGAGACCTCGTCGCGCAGGAACACGTCGAGCGCTCGAGAACCGGCGCGGTCGCCGACGTTCTCGACGGTGACCGAGACGGAGACCGATTCGCCCGGACCGATCGACGAATCAGCCGCCTCGAGGTCGCGAATCTCGAAGTCGGTGTAGCTTAGTCCGTGGCCGAACGGGAACAGCGGGTCGTACGAATCGGGATGTTCGTCGTCGCCGATCGGCGTCGGATGGGCGAGCTGGTCGAAATGCGACGGGAGGTGGCCCGTCGACCTCGGGACCGAGATCGGGAGTCGTCCCGACGGATTGTGCTCGCCGAACAACGTTTCCGCGATCGCCGTCCCCCCTTCGCTGCCGGGGTAGTAGGACATGAGGATCGACGGAACCTCCGCGGCTGCCCACTCGACCGCGAGCGGCCGGCCGGTGATCAAGACGAGCACCGTCGGCGTTCCCGTCCCGTGGATTCGCTCGAGGAGGTCGCGCTGGACGTCCGGGAGTTCGAGTTGCGTTCGGGTGGGGAACGAGCCGGTTTCGCCGGCGACCTGCTGGGGACCGAACTCGTGGTAGTACCAGTTCTCACCGAGAGCCACGACGGCGACGTCCGCGTCGGCAGCGGCGTCGACGGCGGTGTCGATATCGTCTGGCTCGTCGATCCCCGCGCCGCGCTCGTGTCGAACGGTGGTCCGCTCGTCGACCGCGGCTTCGACGCCCTCGAGCAGGGTCGTCCCCGCGTCGGCCACCGGCTGCTGGACGCTCCAGCCGCCCAACTGGTTGCGTAGCGAATCAGCGTTCGGGCCGGTAACGAGCACCTCGTCGAGCTCGGAATCGAGCGGGAGGACGCCGTCGTTTTTGAGCAGGGTCTGGGACTCACGGGCGGCCTCGAGCGCCGCGGCGCGGTGCTCGGGTGCACCGACGGTGGCCGTCGCGGCCCCGGGCTCGACGTAGGGGTCGTCGAACAGCCCGAGGTCGACCTTGAGTTGGAGAATGCGGCGAACGGCGTTGTCGACGCGGGATTCGGGGAGTTCGCCGCTCTCGACGAGGTCGCGGACGTGCGCCGCGTACTCGGCACGTCCGATCGAGATGCTGTCGAGGCCGGCGGTAATCGCCCGCCGCGCGGAGTCGCGTCGGTCGCGTGTGACACGATGGTCCTCGTGTAAGTGATCGACGCCGCCCCAGTCGGAGACGACGGCGCCGTCGAATCCGAGGCGTTCTCGCAGGAGTTCGGTCAATATGTGGGCAGAGCCGTGAGCAGGCTCGCCGTTGACGGCGTTGTAACACGGCATCACCAGCGAAGCCCCGGCGTCGATCGCGGCTTCGAACGGCGGCAGAAACGTACGGTGGAGCGTCGCTGGATCGCACTCGACGGCGCCGGTATCCTCGCCGCCGGTCGGATCGCCGTACGCCGGGAAGTGCTTGATCGTCGCGGCCACGCGGTGGTCGCCATCTGACTCGAGGCCGCGGACGGTCGCGGCGGCGAACGCGCCACAGAGCAGCGGACTCTCTCCGAACGTCTCGAAGGTTCGCCCCCACCTGGGATCCCGGGCGACGTCGCCCGTCGGAGCGTAGTTGACGTTCGCGCCGGTCGCGCGCATCTCTTTCGCGGTGATCTGCCCCCCGGTTCGTGCGAGCGGTGTCCGGCGAGTCGCGGCCAGGCCGAGCCCGTGGGGGAAGACCGCCGCGTGATCGACGTAGGCGTGACCGTGAACCGCGTCGACGGGAATGAAGAGCGGAATCCCGTGGTCGGTCTCCTCAACGGCGGTGCGTTGCACCTCGTTTGCCACCTCAGCGACGCGTTCGGGGTCGTGAAACCACGAGACGCCGATACCGAAGGCTGCGACGGTACCGAGGTGGTGGTCTCGGATCATCGCTTTGGCGTCGTCGACCGTCACGTCCTCGCCGCCCATCGATCCGACCCACGTCCCGACGAGCTGGCCGACTTTCTCCTCCAGGGAGAGTTCGTCCAGAATTGCGTCCGGATCGGGGACTCTAGTCCCTAAGCTATCGACTCGTTGTTGAGCCATACGCCATGCAGAACCACGGAGGAAATAAAGACTGCGGTCGTCCCCGCTTCGAGCGTGCGCGGGCGTATGAAGTACTACTGCAGCCGTTCCCGAACTCGGTTTAGCAGCAGTCTTCGTGCCCGAGGCCGTCGTGAGTAGGGCGGTCGGAGGAGGTGACGAGCGAACGTTGCCACCCTTCCCGTCATCATAGTAGTAACATTTATTACGACAGCCTATGAGCAGGGTAGTGTATGTCACGCAGAGGTGACTCCAGCATCTCGCGACGCGAACTCGTGGGTGTGATGGGAGCAAGTGCGACGGCAGCGGCGCTCGCAGGGTGTGTTGGACTCGGAGACAACCCCGGCGAACAGGACGCAAGTGGCGTTCCGACCGACGCGGAGCTGTCCGACAGCCTGCAGATATGGAGCCTGGGGACGCAACCCGACGGTCTCGAGGTGGTCGCCGAACAGTACGTAGAAGAGACCGGCGACGACGTCGACATCCAGGTCGAGGAGCTCGGCTACGGCGAACTCCACGATTCTCAGCAGGCGGCGGTCGCGGCCGGCGACGGCGGTCCCGACGCCGGCGCCTACGAGGGTCGGTGGACGAACCAGCTCATCGGCACGGGCGGGCTGATCGATCTCGAGGACGAACTCGACGAAGAGACCGTAGACGGCATGGTCGACTGGACGTGGGACATGCTCTCGGACGACACCGGCGACGGTCGGTACGGCGTTCCGATCGACATCGCGCCCGTCGTTACCTTCTACAATCGGGAACTCTACGACCAGATCGGTATCTCGCCGGAGGACATCGAGACGTACGACGACGTCATCGAGTACGCAGCCGAACTGCCTGATGACGTGTCCTGGATGGGGATGGGAAGTGGCGTCCTCGAGTGGCGCTGGGAGATGCTGTTACGCCAGCAGGGCGGCGAGGTCTACAACGAGGAGGGAAATCTCATGATCAACACCGAGGAGACTCGCCGGGCAGCCGAACTCATCAAGGAGCTGTACGAGACGGACACGGCGATCGACGAGGAGGAGTTCACCGAACCGTGGGTCACGGGCCTCTCCGGGAACCAGATCGCGACAGTCACCAGTGGCGCGTGGATGGCCGGCGCGCTCATCGGTACGGTTCCCGACATGGAGGGGCAGTGGGGAATCCACCTCCCGCCTGCCGTCACCGAGGGCGGCGGCCGGGCGACGAATCACGGCGGCTCGAACATGGTCATTCCCAACCACAAGGAACCGGAGACCATCGCCCGCGCCTGGGACTTCCTCGACTTCGCGCTGACGAACGAAGAGCAGGTGATGACCATCGCCAAGGAAGCGGGCATCTTCCCGCCGCTCGAGTCCACCTACGACGACGACTGGTGGGAACAGGGACAGGAGTTCTTCGGCGGGGATACGTACGAACCGATCGTCGACGTCGCCACCGACATCCCGACGATGCGGCTGACCGCCGATCACCGCGAGGTGTACGATCGGATGGGCGACTTCCTCGCGGATTACGTCGTCGACAACTACGACTCTGCCGAAGCGATGGCCGAAGACGCCGAACAAACGCTGGCCAACGACCTCGGTCGGGAGATTGCCTGATACATGTCGCTACGGGACAAACGGCGGGTGCAGTCGGTAAAAACGAGGCTCCGTACCACGCGCAACGGCGTCCGCGACTCGCTCCCGAGCTTTCCGGGCGTTCCGTACCTGTACATCCTCCCGTTTTACGTGCTCTTCGCGCTGTTCATGGCGTTTCCGGTCGCGTACACGTTCTACCTGTCGTTCTTCCGGTATCACGGGCGCGGATCGGGATACATCCTTGAGATCGATCTGTTCGTCGTCGAAGCAGGCGTGCCCCGACTGTCGAACCTCGAGTTCGTCGGACTGGCCAACTACCAGCGGCTGTTTGGCGACGCGCTGTTCCTTCAATCGGTGGAGAACACGATCGTCGTCATGCTGTTGCAGATGCCGTTGATGGTGCTGGTATCGCTGCTCGTCGCGTTGATGCTGAACGCGAAATTCATGCAGTACTCGGGGTACTTCCGAACGGCGATTGCGCTGCCGGTCACCGCGAACTACGTCGCGTACTCGGCGATCTTCCTCGTGATGTTCGCCGAAAACTTCGGGTTCATCAACTACATGCTCGGCGCTGCGGGGTTGCCGACCGTTCCGTGGCGCTCCGACGGGTTCTGGGCCAAAGCCTCGCTGGCGGTCGCGCTGGACTGGCGATGGATGGGCTACAATATGCTTATCCTCTTCGCCGGTCTGCAGGGAATCGACCGGCGGCTCTACGAGGCTGCGGAAATCGACGGCGCGAACCGATGGGAAAAGTTTCGGTACGTCACGCTCCCCCAACTCAGACCGATCATGTTGTTCGTGATTATCCTCTCGACCATCGGTTCGCTGCAGTTGTTCGCGGAACCGATGGTCATCACCGACGGTGGCCCAGCCAATCAGTCGATAACGGTCGTGATGTACATGTACCAGGAGGCGTTCAGCCGGTTCAATCTGGGGTACGCGAGCGCGATTACCTACGCGCTCGTCGTATTCGTCACTATCCTGGCGTACGTCCAGCTGAAGATCGGAGGTGAGTGATCATGTCGACAACTCAATCGAAGGATCCGCTTCCCGTCCGATTCGCCGTCTACATCGGACTGCTCGTCATCGTCGCGATCACGTTCGTTCCGCTCTACTGGATGATCGTCGCCGCGTCGCTTCCCCAGGAGGAGTTCTTCACCCTCCCGCCGCGGCTCCTCCCGGGAACGCACTTCGTCGAGAACGTGCAGGCTCTCGAAGCGCGGTTCCCCTACCTGCGCAGCGTCTGGAACAGCGTCTTCGTCGCGACAGTTTACACGATCATCTCGCTGTTTCTGTGTGCGCTCGCGGGCTTCGCGTTCGCGAAGTACGAGTTTGCGTACCGGGAGCCGCTGTTTTATTTCATCCTGGCGACGCTCGTGTTGCCGGTTCAGATCATGGTCATTCCGATGTACCTGCTCATGGCCCAGCTCGGGTTACTCGACACCCACCTCGCGTTGATACTGCCGTTCCTCGCGAATCCCGTCGGGATCTTCCTCATGCGCCAGAGCATGCTCTCGATCCCCGACTCGTGGCTCGACGCCGCGCGAATCGACGGCGCTTCGGAGTTCCAGATCTTCTATCGCATCGCACTGCCGGCGATGAAGCCGATGTTAGCCGCCCTCGCGGTTATACTCTTCATCTCCCAGTGGAACATGTTCCTCTACCCGCTGGTGATCTTAGAGAGCGAGGAACTGTTCACGATCCCGCTGGCGATCGAACGGCTGACTGGTCACCACCGAATCTACTTCGACCAGATCATGGCCGCGGCGACGATCGCGATCATCCCGATGATCGTCCTGTTCCTGTGGCTACAGGATCACTTCGTCCGCGGGTTCACGAACTCGATGTAATCGGTTCGTGCCTCTCACCGTTCTCGGTTCACCCGTTGCCCATACCCGGCACATTAATACTGATGGAGTGATAGCATACACGCGAATGACGTCGATCGAATTAGCGAGCGTTGACAAAATTTACGACCCCGACGGACAGGCCGTCCAGGCGGTCGACGATCTGAACATCTCGATCCGAGACGGCGAATTCCTCGTCTTCGTCGGCCCCAGTGGCTGTGGCAAGACGACGACGCTGCGAATGATAGCCGGCCTCGAGTCGGTTACGTCGGGATCGATCGTCTTCGGCGACGAGAACGTTACCGACGTACGGCCGCGCGAGCGGGGCGTGGCGATGGTGTTCCAGGACTACGCGCTGTATCCACACATGACCGTCCGGAAGAACATCGGGTTCGGGCTGCGGCTGTCATCGGATCACTCGGAGCGAGAGATCGAACAGCACGTCGAGGAGACGGCCGAGATGCTCGGCATCGAGGAGCTCCTCGAGGATCAACCTGGCGAGCTCTCGGGCGGCCAGCAACAGCGCGTGGCCCTCGGGCGAGCGATCGTCCGCGATCCGACCGTCTTCCTGCTCGACGAACCGCTGTCGAACCTCGACGCGAAGCTTCGCGACGTCATGCGCAAGGAAATCCTGCGACTCCAGCGAGAACTCGAGGTGACGGCGGTCTACGTCACGCACGACCAGACCGAGGCGATGGCGATGGGTGACCGTGTCGCCGTGATGAACGAGGGTGAACTGCAACAGGTCGGGCCGCCGGAAGAGGTCTACCTGAGTCCGGCAAACGAGTTCGTCGCGGGATTCCTGGGCAGCCCGAGCATGAACTTCGTGACAGCGACGGTCGACGCGGTCGACGGGAGGGTGCAGTTCGACGGTCCGGGGACGTTCACCTATACGGTTTCGGACGATTCGCTCGCCTCGAGTATCGAGAGGTACGATCGGCTGACCGTCGGCGTCCGACCGGAAGACCTCTCGATCGTCGACGATGGCGGCTTCTCCGCCGAGGTCACTGTCGTCGAGGCGATGGGCGACGAAAACGTCGTCTACCTCGAGGTCGGCGACGTGGAGCTAACCGCCCGTATCGACTCGCACATCCGATTCTCGCGGGGCGATCAGGTCAGACTCGACTTCTCCGACGACGACCTGTACCTGTTCGATCCCGACACCGGCGAGGCACTCGAGACGAAGAAAGCGCGGACGGTTGACTACGCCGATATGCAGCAGGCGGATGCGACCCACCTCGGATAATGGACACCAAGCAGACGCGGACGAGAGCACTGCAGTACCACGTACGGGACGACGTACGACGGTGACACTGTCGGCCGATCAAACGAGATTGTGATCGGCGTAGACCAGTCCTCGAGCGCCTCGAGACTGCGTCGCGAGTGCTGCGAGCCTCGCCCGACATTGGTTAGATGTACCTGCCGCCCAATGGTCAGTGTTCAGATGCGGAGGATCGAGTAAGATATGTAGATCTATATCTGTTTTCCAACAGTTGTTGAACCAGTGTAATCGAAACAGTTCCTAAACGAGTGAATCTGTATTTTTATCCATCTATTTATACATTCGGCGGCGTTTCGAGCTCGTGGCGGTCGTATTGAACTCGAAGCCCACGGCAGGAAAGTGCTGCGTGTACACAATGTGAAGAATCAACCAGAATCGCGGTGGTGGAGACGGTGTTTGTCAACGGATCCGGCAAGAAAGCTCAAGGTGATAGCGGTATTCCCGTTGGAAACAGCCACGCGAGCAGGCAGTCGTTGATTTACAGGCCGGCGGCGGCAGGCAGCCACTCCATTGTCGGTGAGCCGGATGATTGTTTCGTCGATGGTAGTGCAACTTAGCGAGTTCCCATCTGGAGACTGTCGCTCTGCTTTTTGGACCCAGTTGTGGTCAGGGAATCGAGCCTGCTCGATACCAAACCTCTCGAATACGAATACAGTATTTAAAATCGAGTACTAGTGGGAATCAGGAGTCGGAACACGCACGAGATGCTCATATTTCCCAGTTTTCCGACTATTTTCACGGTGCATTGAATCCACAGGAACGCCGTCGAAACGAGGCCAGTCCAGAAACGACCCCGAGAATATAATGAGGGAGGCTGGTGACGATCGAGTATGTACCGGACGATTCTGCTGCCGACTGACGGAAGCGACGCCGCAAACAGTGCCGTGGGACAGGCCTACGAGGTAGCCGATCGCTTTGGCGCGACCGTTCACGTACTCTACGTGATCGACGTCGAGCAAAACTACTCCTTCGAAGCGTCCGAAGAGGAGTTGGCCCAAAGGTTTAGAGAAGAGGGTGAGACCGTAACGGAGGAAGCGGCCCGCCGGGCGCCGGAAGGCGTCGACGTCGTCACGGCCATCGAGGAAGGGTCACCGCACCAGTGCATTCTCGAGTACGCCGACGAACACGGTGCGGACCTGATCGCGATGGGGACACACGATCGACGCGGTCTCGATCGGTTCCTGATCGGGAGCGTCACGGAGCGCGTCCTGCGTGGGGCAGACGCGTCGATGCTAGTGACGCGAACGGCGGCAGAGGCCGGCGTCGAAACCGCCGAACGCGCGATCGAAATCGCTCGAGACGTGCTCGTCCAGGAAGGCCACGAAGACGCGACCGTGCTCGAGGAACCGTACGAACAGGGCGGGTACTGGATCGTTCGGACGGAAGCAGATAACGAGCAGTACAACGTGCACATCGAGCGCTCGAGCGGTGACGCCCGGGTTGCTCGGATCGAGAGACGGTGACGGTGACCGATAACTGGTAACTGATGAGTGGTGATAGGCAACTGACGCCTGCCCCGTCGAACTCGAGTCGTCGAGGCACGTTATTCTCCGTCTCGGAGAGCTGACTGAACGTGGCAGGAACCCGGCCACCTGCACTGAACGACGCTGGTGTTTTGATGCAGACGGCGTCGTCGACGAGCTTTCGCAGTCGCTCGGCAGTCGCTGGCGGCCAACTTACGACGAAGAGGCGTAGAACCGGAATTCGCGTGGCTGGAAGGCAGAACTCGAGATATCCGGTTGCTACGATAATCCCTCTGAACTGGCGACGGGGAGGAAGGTACCCGTCACCAATCCCAGGTCAGGGTCTACTAGGTGGGTACTGATCGGGTCGATACTGTCGCGCACGGTAGATAGCGCGACAGATTGTCGTAGTGGTGCGATTACTATCAATCTCGTCGCGATTCCCACTCACTTGTAATCGGCCCACGCGGTCAAAACGCAACGTTCGCTGATCCCGTCTAGCGGGGGCTCAGTTTGCGTAGCGGGATAGGATTGGAAGTGCAAACGATCCGAAATGGTGGACTGTGCCGATTCGACTCGACCCACAGATTAGCGACGCAGCTGTTCACACGCCGGAAATTTTCGGCGAACAGAGCAGTTACGCCGAGTATCACGTCGCCGACGAATCGGTCGTCACCCGAAAGCCCAAGTCGCTCACTCACGGAGAGGCGGCAGCGCTCCCCCTCACGGGCGCGACCGCGTGGGAGGTGAGTCGTCGACCGTGGTGACGTGACCGCCGGCGAGACGGTGCTGATCCACGGCGCCGACGCCGACGCGTGGACTATCGATGGGGAGGTGTACCCGGACGCCGACCCGCTCGTAGCGAGAGCGATCACGTCCGCGTCCGGATGGTGAACCGCAGCCTGACGATTCACCCGTGCACCTCCACGGTCACTTTTTCAGGTCGGCGACGCTGTCAAGGACACTGTCCTCGTCGTGCCCCACGGCGATCAGGTGACGTTCGACTTCCGCGCAACCAATCCGGGCGACTGGCTGTTCCACTGTCACAACGTCTACCACCTCGAGCGGGGGGATGGCTCGCGTGTTCGTATACGAGTGAGGAATACCTGGTAAACCACACCCTGGATTGATTGGGACTGCCGTAGAGGAGACCACTATGGTCAGCGCCCTCGAGTACCACGAGCGCACCAAACATTCCCCGCGGAGCGTCCGGGAGAGCGGCCATCGGCTCGATTTCGACAACAAGCCTCGCCCCTTCAAGCGCTACGAGAACCTCCCGCGACAGGCGCTATCGGAGCGTGTTCGCGTGACCGGCATTCCTGCGCTGTCGGCGATCACGTCCACCCACGCCGATTTCTCGCACGAGCGAGCCGTCGACCTGGATGCGCTCACGGCGCTGTCGTACTTCTCGACCGGAATCACGAAGCAACTCACCCGCCAGGGCCGCGAACTACTCTTTCGCGCCGCGGCCTGCACCGGGGCGCTGTACCACGTCGATCTGTACGCGGTCTGTGGCGACCTCATGGATCTGAAAGCCGGCGTCTACCACCTCGAGCCCCGGTCGCTGTCGCTCGACGTGCTTCGCGAGGGGGATTACCGGGGTGTGCTCGCGGCCGCCAGCGATCACGACGGCGTCGCGACTGCACCGGTCACGTTCGTCGCGACGTCGACCTGGTGGCGAAACGCCTGGAAGTACCGCGACCGGACGTACCGTCACGCGTTCTGGGATTCGGGAACGGTTCTCGCGAACCTGCTGGCGACCGCGGAATCGCTTTCCCTCCCCGCAGAGGTTGTCCTCGGGTTCGCTGACGAGCGCGTCGTCGAACTGCTGGGTGTCAACCCACGACGGGAAGCGCCGCTCGAACTCGTCCCCGTCGGCGCCGGTAATCGTGCGCCCGACGCACCCACCGTCGAATCAATCGATCCGGCGACTGCGGCGCTGTCACCCGAAGAGAAGGAGTTCCCGCTCGTCCACGACGCCTGGCGGGCGAGTACGCTCGAGAGCGGAGACACCGCTCGTGAGTGGCGCTCTTCTGCACGAGCGCAATCGGTCGGACGACGAGAAGGCGGTGATGGAGACCGGATCGAACTCGACCCGGTCGATTACGAGACGGAGTCGAAGCGGCCGCTACACGCGACGATCCGTCGCCGGGGCTCCTGTCGCGCCTACGAGCGCGAACCGGTTAGCTTTCGGAAATTTTCGACGGTGCTCGATCGTGCCACACGAGGCGTTCCGCTCGACGGTCGCGAATCCGACGCCTCGCCGCTCCAGTTCGTCGACGCGTACGTGCTCGTCAATGGCGTCGCCGACGTTCCGCCCGGCGTATACCACTACCACCCCGAGGCGGGCGAACTTGAGCGCCTGGTCGACGGCGAGTGTCGCGAGGAGGCAGCCCACCTCGCGCTCGACCAGCGCCTCGGCGGGGAAGCCGCGGCCTGCGTGTACTTCCTGACGGACCTCGAGGCGGTCGTCGATCGACTCGGGAACCGAGGGTACCGACTGGCACAGCTCGAGGCGGCGGTGACCGCCGGTCGTTGCTATCTGGCGACCTACGCACATCGTGATCTTGGCGGAACCGGGCTCACGTTCTACGACGACCGCGTGACGTCGTTTCTGTCCCCGCGTGCCGACGGACAGACGCCTATGTTCCTCTACACGTTCGGCAAACCGGAGGAGACGTGAACCGTGTGATCGCATAGATAGCATCTATCGATGTGCATCCATCGCTGAGCCGACTTGCGGGTCGATTGCACCAACCTGCTCTCGCAACCACCGACCATATTGATATAGCATTTAGTGGTTTATGGGCGGGTTTCAGCGAGCATCCGTGATTACTCGATGATTCGGGACGAGCGTACTCTCTCGTGTCGTCAGCTATTCTGATTCCGACGGACGGAAGCGATGGCGCAGACGAAGCGATTGAAGTGAGCCACGCACTGGTGAATCAGTTCGCCTCGACTATTCATGCGCTGCTGTCGTCAACGAACGGTTCGTCGCTACTGACTACGACGTGGCCGACGAGGAAGCCGATTGCAAAGCCGAACGAGCAGTGGATAGGCGAGCAAGCGAGAAACGTAATCGCGATTGACGTCAAAAACCCCACAGGACTGGGATTCCGCATAGAGAGATTCTTCGAGTCATCGACGAGTACGAAGGTTTTTCGTGACAGTGGGTACACACGGACGGAACGGTCTCGACCATTTCTTCAGGCCGAGAGCGTTACCGATCGTGGAATTCGTCGGCTTTGGTACTCGTTCGTACAGTTTTCAAACCAGGCTTCAGAAAAGGGGACTCTCGAGCAAGTGACGTTCACCTGGGAGCAGCTAATCGACGACGTATGTCATGTAGCAGAAATGGGCGCGAACACAGTACAGAGCAAGTCAAGATTCGACTGACTAGGTCAGTCAGAACGACCGTAAGGGGCGCACACTTGCGTCCAGAAAGAGGAACACCTCGTTCACGTGAGTCCCGGATGGCAGGCAGGCGGAAAGAGTGTGCGTGCCTGCAGCTCGATGCTACCGTATTACCGACGCAGCATTCTGATGAACAACTCGACGTACTCTAAGAACGAGACAGTCGGTGTTCCGGGTAGATATACTGGGGGTTCGGACTGATCGAGCGGGTCGTTGAATTTGGCCGAGTTCATACACCAGTTACAGTCCAGAGGTATTTATGTATTCGTAAATATAATACAGGAATTGAAAACTAATGTTCGTGATTGTTGGGTGCTGGCGTGGTGATGAGAATCACTGGTCGCCAGTCGCGGCAATCCACTGACCTGCAGGTACAGAGTATTTAGCTGAAAAACGGGTATGGGCTGAACGCAATTTCGTGTGAGGTCGAGGTATGAAAAGATCCGTCGGATCGATCAGATACTGCTGTATCCCTGGCCTGAACATGGCTCAACAACCAAGTGAATCGAAAAAACGATGGGGCCCCAGTAGCCCGAGTTATGCGGTTTGCAGTGTCGTGACCCCCAACTGTCGGAGCATCCCGAGTACGTCGGGCCTGACTCGACGCTCCGCTATCTTTCCGTCCTCGAGGCGCAGAAACGCCATTGCCCCGATTTCGAACGCATTCCCGGTCGGCTCGTATCCCATGAACACTCCCTCGTGTGTTCCCCGCTGTGTCATCCGGACAACGACCGTGTCTTTTTCCGCGACGGTCTCTTCCGGAGTGACGACGAAGTCGGGAAACGCCTTCCGTAGTTCCTCCGTGGTTTCCACGACCGCCTCACGGCCCGTTGTTTCGCCCAGTGAAGTGGAATCGACGATATCCGCGTCCAGAAACTCTCTGGCTGTGTCGTAGTTGCTCTCGTTGACGAACTCGTTCGCGAATCGACGAACGATCTCTTTGTTTGTCCTGGTTTCCGATACTGATGCCATAGTCTCCCTCGCACAATCGTACGCTTGACTCGGACCCTCGCGCGCCTCGGTGGCTGAAATCTAAACGAAAAGCAGCGCGAGTTCCCTGCCCCATCGTGGGCGGGGGTGAAGCGCGTCCGCTCGGCTGCGTCCCCGTTTTTAAGTATCGGAACGCCGTACTGTTGATTGGAACCCACGTTATCGGCCTCGCAAAACCCGCGCACCCATTTCGGGGTAAGACGCGGTGCGCCGGGCCTGTGTCGCGCCCTCGTGAAGGGGCGGACGCCCACGGACACACCCGCCACGGCAGCAACAGACGACCTCTGTTGCGGTGGCACTCCCAGTGTGTTCGGGTGTTACTGGTTCTACGCGAGTCTCGCCAGAGACGAGCGCGGGCGGAATTAAATTCGCCACCGGTCGTTCCGCTGGCCTCGTGCCAGAGACCATGGCGAAGCCACGGGCCACCGCGCCCGTGGTACTTCACTGCAAGTGTACGTTACGCCGCAAACCGCGTCAACGGTTTTCTCAGTATTTCCGGAGTCTTCTGCCGAGAGGCCTTCTTCGAAGTCAGATTCGGTCAAGCCGTTGGTCGATAGCACTGCTCTGGTGTGGTATCGGGCTGAATGCCAATTCTGGACCTTGCACGTCATTGTCGAGATACGTACGTGAATGACTGTGTGCGTATCATCGCACGGCATCTGGTCCTCTTCTGCACTCGAGATTAATAGCTGGTAGAACCACGCGAAATCGTTCCTCGAGAAATCAGGGATAACCGTGATGAATGTTGGATACTGAACACTACCTTCTGAGCTGAACGGATCGGCAGACCGACTCAAAATTACCCATGGATAAATCATCTTACCTCACTAAGCCGTTCAATAGGGGTCAAACAGTACGTAATTTGCCGGTAAATTAGGGGTTTCTGAACGGATTAGGCGCATAAGCCGTCCTTAACCATCACTATTAAGTGACTGTCACGAGTCCTGAGTAGTGAGACGATGCAGGACAAGCGATCCCTCAATGTCGACGTCCCCGAGTACCAGCTCGAGATTTACGACGAGGAGGCCGAACAGATGGGGTTCGGCTCTCGAGCGGCGTACATTCGCGCGATGATCAACGCTGGACGGCGGGATTTCGGCCTCGACCCCCAGGGTACAGGGGGCGAAGACACCACTTTAGACGATTTGATCGAACAGCGTATCCTCACCCACCTGGGCCAGACTGGTTCTCTCCCAACCGACGAAATCGTCGATGGGCTGACCGACGAGGTCGAGCAATCCACGACGGCCGCACTCGAGCGACTGAACGACGCCGGTGACATCGATTACTCCGTCCAGGATGGCGGATTCGTCCTGAACCGGTGACCGAGATGGGAGGAAAAGACCTCACGCGAGCATCGACCGACGCTACGACGGACCCAATCGCGACGTTCATCGAGGAGATGGAGCTGTACGGGCGGTCAGAAACGACGGTCAACGACTACGAGACGACGCTTCGGCAGTTCGACGACCACCTCGAGCAAGAAACGCTCGACAGCGCTGATCGCCTCGACTGCTTGCGATGGATCCAGGGATTGCGCGACGACGGCTACGCCCCTGGTTCGATCCGGACGAAGGCTGTCCACCTCAACCGGTTCTACGGGTACATGGCCCAGGTCGGCACGTTCGACGCCAACCCCATGGTGGTCGTCATGGAAGAGATGAGCGAGAAAGGCGACTCCTCGCCGACGCGCCGCCACGTAACCGTCGAACAGATGGGCGAGTTCGTCAATGGTGTCGAACATCCTCTCAGACGGGCCCTCGTGACGTTGCTGGTGAAGACCGGAATGCGGGCCGGCGAAGCGTGCAACCTCGATATGCGTGACGTCCACCTCGATCACGCTGCCGTTCGAGACCATCGTTCGAAGCCGGAGCGAGCGGCGATCCGCGATCACCCGGACACGCTATTCGTGAGCAGTAACATCGGCGTTGGAAGCGTCGCGAACGGGGAGACGCGTGTCGACGGGAACAAACGCCACCGGGACACCCGCATCCCAATCGACGAGGAGCTGCGAGACGCCCTCGTGCGTTGGCTGGCCGTCCGCCCCGACCCGATCTCGGACGCCGACCCGCTGTTCGTGAGCCTCTCGAGGGATTACGGCGAACGGTTGACGAGCGACGCCGTGCGAGCTCACGTCCGCTCGGTAGCCGAAGGGTGGGGATGGTACACCGAAGGTGCGGGGCCGGAGGAGAACGTCACGCCGCACTATTTTCGTCACTTCTTCACCACGGAAATGCGCAACCGGCTGGGAGATGCGTACGTCGTCAAGTACGTCAGAGGCGACGTTGGCGACGTGATGGACAGGTACACGCACAACTGGGAAGAGCTCGTCGAAGCACCCTATCGAAACAACATCTTTCGGTTACGGGAATGACTGGTTTGGGCTGAATAAACAACATATTGCTATATGGAATGTCAGCCGTCGTTGGCTAATCCCAAGATCCAGATCGTTGGATAATTGCGAGCGGTAGTGATTCACGAATACTTCAAGCCATGCGTTCCGCTCGTCTGCCTGTTCATCCGAGGCCGATGGAGGCGGATACTCCAATACGAGAAACCGTTCGTAATGACGGTAAGTCGTTACCGAAGACGAGAACGCAGCGATCGCCTCGAGTATGACGGTCGCGATCAGTGGGCCATCGGTGAGATCCAGGAGAGTGGGTGGCGCTTCGACGACGGAGCCCATCGGGGAGTCCGTCCTCTATCGCGTCGTTACGCATCCGACCGTGTGAGACGGTCCGACACGTCGGCTCTGTAGACGAATTCCCCACCCACGATCGTCGCCAGGACGTCGATATCGGCGATCTCCTGAGGGTGTTCGTACGGATCTCGGTCGAGGATCACCGCGTCGGCAAGCATCCCTGGCTCGAGCGTTCCCTTCCGATCTTCCTCGAACTCGGCGTAGGCCCCACCACGGGTGTACGCACGGATGGCGTCGTCGACGGAGAGTCGCTGAGCTGGGTGGGGTGCGTTCACCGCGCAGTGAATGCCGTACAGCGGCCCGAACGGCATCTTGTCGCTGCCGAACGCGAGCGAGACGCCAGCATCCTGGATCGACCGGAAGCGATTGTTCCCGCGCGACCAGCGTTCGCCGAGGCGCGCCTCGTAGAGTCCGTCCGACTCGGACCACTGCAGGAAGTTCGGTTGCATACTCGCGACGATGTCGAGGTCGGCCATCCGCTCGATCTGTTCGTCGGTCGCGAGTTCGACGTGCTCGATCCGCAACCGTGGGTTCGGGACATCGTAGTCGGCGAGAACCGTCTCGTAAGCGTCGAGGACGACGTCGATCGCTTCGTCGCCGATTGCGTGGGTCGCGATCTGTTGGTTGGCTCGAGCGGCGGTTGCGAAAGCCGATTCGAGGCGGTCTGGGTCGATCACGAACTGACCGTCGTTGCCGGGGTCGTCGGCGAACTCGCCCGTCAGTTTCGCCGTTCGAGAGCCGATCGAACCGTCCGCGAACACCTTCAGACCGAGTATACGGAGTCGGTCGTCACCGAACCCACTGGCGAGTTCCAGCGTCGAAAGTTCGTCGACGTGGTCGACGTGGACGTAGTAGCCCAGTCGGATCGGGAGGTCGTTCTCGCGCCACGCCTCGTGGAAGGCGGCGTGAATCGAATCGCCTGCGCCAGGTGGCGTCGTCATCCCGACCATGTCCTGGATCGACGTCAGTCCGAGTTCGTTGGCCCGTCGAACACCGAGGTCGAGGATCGTTCGTGCCTTCTCGCGGTCCGGGTACGTCGCCTCCTGGACTCGGATCACCGCGTCTTCGACGACGACGCCGGTCAGGTCGTCGTCGGCGTCCCGTCGGAGGTCGCCCTCGACGCCGTCGAAGTCGACGCGTTCCAGCCCCGCCGTGTTGAGCGTAATCGTGTGGCCGTCCACTCGTTGAGCGGCGATCGGGTGGTCGTCGCTGACGGCATCGAGCTCTGCTCGGGTGAGGTACTCGCGGTCGCCGACCGGCCAGGTGCTCTCGTCGTACCCGAAGCCGAGTACCCAGTCGCCGGGGTCGGTGTTCGCGGCGTTTTCCGCCAGGCGGTCGAGCGCGTCCGACCGACGTTCGACCGCTTCGAGATCCGTCTCGTGTAGCGTCATACCGACCGACGGAATGTGGGTGTGTGCGTCGTTGAACCCGGGGAGAACGACACACCCGTCGAGGTCGACGAAGTCCGCGTCCGAACCCGAAACGTCTCGAGCCTCGGCTCCGAGGGCGTCGACCCGGCCGTTTCGAAACCTGATTGCGTTCGACGTCGTCCGATCATCGTCGAGAGTGTGGACGGTCCCACCGTCTAACAGCAGCGACTCGACGGTCATATCTGGGACTCGAACCGAGGACAGTAATACGTATCGTTAGGGCCAGATTCGACGCCCGCGGGAGACGAGTGGCAGCCCACCCGCATCGGTTCAGGACAGGAGTCCATCACGATCGAGGTCCTCGAGGAACGACTCGACGCGGCCGCGGTCCTCGGCCGAGAGTTCGACGAGCGGTTCGCGGATGGTACCGCCGTGCATTCCCTGCAAATCCGTGCCGTACTTGACGACGGGAACGTTCTTCGCGGATCCGAAAGCGGGGCCGCCGCCATCCTCCTCGCGCAAGTCCTCGTAGGAGCGCAGGGCGTCACGGATCTCCTTCGCGCGCATCCAGTCGCGGGCGGCGAGTGCGTCCGACAGCTCGAGGACGGGCCGCGGGATGAAGTTGCCGATCCCCGTCGTGAAGCCGGTCGCACCCTCGACCGCGTAGGCGAGCGCGTAGCGCTCGGCGACGCCGTTGAGCCACTCCACGTCACCTGAGACGGTCTCAACCAGGCGTGAGAACTCCTTGACGTCGTAGACGGCGTACTTCACGGCGACGACGTTCTCGATGGTCGAGAGTTCCTCGAGCACCGGCTCGTCGAGCAACGAACCACGCTTGTAGACGACGAGTCCGAGATCGGTCGCGTCCGCGAGCGTGCGGTAGTACTCGATCAGTCCCTCCCGGTGAACGTAGGTGTGACGCGGATACATGATCATCGCAGCGTCGGCACCCGCCTCGGCGTAGTTCTCGAGGAGTTCGGTCGCGTTCTTCGTGCTGCCGCCGGCCCCGCCGACGACCGTGGCGTCGTCGGGTAGCGCCTCGACCGTCGCCCTGACGACGTCGATTCGTTCGGCCTGTGACAGCGAGTAGTACTCGCCCGTGTTCCCGCAGGGGATGAAGACCCGAGCGCCCTCGTCGTACAGCGTTCGTACGTTCTCGGCGATCCGTGTCTCGAGGACGTCCTCACCGTCCTCGCTGAACGGCGTCGGTATCGTGAAGGCGACTGATCGAAGGTTCTCCCGCAATGGGTCGTAATCCATGATCGCTGTCGGTACCATTCGGGTGTTGGACCATTATATTTCCGGTCACCCCTCTCTTGCGTCCAAAGCGCGTTCTCGAGTGCGGGGAAACGTATAAACCACACTGCGTGAGTGAGTACCATAGAATGGAAATGAGAGACGAGATCTCACTTTCGCGCGGGCTCCTCGGACACTGGTCGGGGGAGCGATCGCCCGACGGTATCGTTCGAGACCGCTCGCTCGAGGGCAACCACGGTAACTACGGGATCGACGCCCGCTGGATCTGGTTTACGAATCCGCGGGCGGTTAGACACGTCGGTGATCGGGAGCGAACGTACGTCTGCTACCTCGGCGGCCCGACCGGACGGGATATCGTCGCCGGGGCCTACGACCACGAGACGCGGTCGTTTTCGACGACCGTCGTCGACGAATCGTTCTCCGACGACGACCACACGAACCCGTCGCTCCTCCTCCGTAACGACGGGCGGATTCTGCTGTTCTGGGCGGGCCACAACGGCGACGCGCTGCACTACACCGTCTCCTGTGATCCCGAGAGCGTGTCGGCGTTCGGTCCGACCCGGCGTATCGAACAGGAGAGCGTCACGTACCCGAACCCGGTCCGGTCGCCCGACGATCCGGAGACGCTGTACCTGTTCTACCGGGATCGAACCTACACGCGCGACGCGACGAACGACAAGTACGGCTACATGGGCGACGGCAACCTCTACTACCGGGTTTCCGAAGACGACGGGCTGACCTGGAGCGACCAGACGCGAATCGCCGTCCCCCCGGAGGGCCACTACTCCATGTACTTCGTTCCCGCTCGCGGAGACGACGCGATACACTTCTTCTTCACCGACGCCGAGCGCGGTGGCGATGCCCCCAAATGGAACGTTATGTACGCCCAGTTTCGCAACGAACACTTCTACGCCGCTGACGGGTCGCTCATCGCTGGCCCTGACGACCTGCCGATGACGAAGTCGGACCTCGAGGTCGTCTACGACTCCACCGCTGCAGGGAACCACTACGCCTGGGTCTGGGACAGTGCGGTCGACGACGACGGTAACCCGGTCGTTGCGTACGCGACGTTTCCGTCGACGCTCGCCCACGAATACCGGTACGCGCGGTGGGACGGCGACCAGTGGTGCGATTACCACCTCGCGGATGCGGGCCGCTACGTCGCCAGACGGCCAATCGAGTTGCACTACTCCGGCGGACTCTCGATCGACCGCGACGACCCGAACGTCGTCTACGGCTGCGTCTCTCGAGGCGACCAGTGCGAACTCCGGCGGTTCGAGACCGCGACCGGCGGCGAGACGTGGGCGGAGATGACGGTGACGAAACGGTCGACCGGGTGCGACCTCAGGCCGGTCGTCCCGCGAAACGCCGGCGAGGACGTGCCCGTCCTCTGGACGACGGGCTCGTACAAGCACATGGACACGGTACAGACCGTCCTCCGCGGGCTGCCCGCCGACCAGCTCGCCGGCTCGAAACTCGAGGGCGACGGATCACACGGCGTCGACCTCGGGTTCGACCGCTACGACGCCACCACGTTCGCCGGCGGTATCTCCGTCGCCGCGCGTATCGAACCGCGAGACGTAACGAGGCCCCAGGTCCTCGCGAACTTCGGCGGTGCGGTCACGCTCGGGGTCGGTCTCACGGGGAAATCGGGAATCGGATTCTCGCTGCGCGGCCCGGACGATGAGCGTACGGTCGCGTGGGCGGACATGGCGGCGAACGAGTCCCATCACGTAGCGGGCGTCTGGGACGGGCGAGACCACCTCGCACTCGCCGTTGACGGCGAGGTGATCGACGAGGCTCGCTTCGACGGACCACTCGAGTTCGAGACCGACTGGGCCAGCTGGACGCTACTGAAGGGCGAGTACCTCTTCGGTCGTGGTTACGACGGGACCGCGACGGACGTCCGACTCTACAATCGGCCACTCTCGACGGCGGAATTGCGGGCGCTCGCGGAGTAGCCACTGTTGCGGCCACCTCGAGAACTGTCGCTCTCGTCCGGTCCGGATGTCGAACTCACGGCCCCGGCGCGCCGAATCCTGTCAACATGGGCACTGATATCGAAGCCTACAAGAGGATTACCTCGGTGTACGACGTATGGACGTAGGATTCATTGGAGCTGGCAAGATGGCCAGCACACTGATGGAGAAAGTCGACGCCAGTAGTGACGCGAGCATCACGGCAATCTGTGACATCGACGAGGACGCCGCACGAGAAGCTGCAGAGCCTCGCAACGCGTCGGTGTACACCGAGCACGAAACCCTCTACGAGGAGGAGTCCCTCGATGCGGTGTTCATCGCAATCCCCCCGTTTGCGTACGACGATCAGGTGACCCTCGCCGCCGAACGCGGAATCGCCGTTTTCGTCGAGAAGCCGGTCGCCCTGAAACCCGAGCAGGGCCGAGAGACGCAGGCGACGATCGAGGACGCCGGGATCGTCACCGGAACCGGCTACGTCTTCAGGTACGACGAGATCACGGAGAAGGCCCTCGAGTTGCTCGAAGGCCGGGAGATCGCGATGCTCACCGGCCGCTACTGGAGCAGCCTGCTCGCGAGTCCGTGGGGGAACGAACTCGATCTCTCCGGCGGCGAAATCGTCACCCGGACGACCCACATCTACGACCTGGTTCGGTATCTCGGCGGCGACGTCGAGCGCGTGACGGCTGCAAGTACGGATCGGATCGGAACCCCGGAGATCGACTACCCCGACGCGACGACGGCGACGTTGGAACACGAAAACGGCGTCATCAGCACCGTCTCCTCGGCGGTGACGTCACCGGAGTGGACGGCCGAGTTGAATATCGTCGGCGAGGACGTTCATTTACACCTGGATTACACGACACAGGAGATCACCGGTACGGTCGGCGAGGAGTCGGTCCACTTCGAACTCCCGACCGACCGATACGGACGGGAGGTGACCAACTTCCTCGAGGCCGTCGATCGAAACGACCCCGCACACGTCCGCTCAGATTACGCGGACGCTGTTCGGACGCTGTCACTCAACTGGACCGTCATCGACGCCGCCGAGTCGGGCGAACCGGCCATCGTCGGTGAGACGCCTCGGTCCTGAGCGAAGCGAGACGGGTCCGTCGACGGATCGGCTTGTTTCGTTTTTACATTGGCTTGTGGCGGATTCTAATCGGCGACCACTATCGAACGCGAGCGGGTGATCGGTTTCGAACGCGGCGAAGACGGATCGAAGAGTCGATGACTCGAGTGCTCGCCGACCACTCATATCGTCTCGGTCTGCCAGAAGTAGTACTCCAGGGGGAGGACCGCCTGCAGGAACGGCCGCGAGCGCCTGATCGACCAGCACGCGTCGGGCGAGCCGAACAGGAGGCGGGTCATCGTCCGCCGGTCCAGGACGACGTCCGGTTCTCGCGCCGTTCGCTCGACGTGAACGCCGGTCGCGTCATAGGTGACCGTTACGGCGTCTGTCGTCTCGGATCCGTCGATGGCCAGCGTCACCGTCCCAGACGGGCGCCCGAAGTCGTCGACGACGGTCGACCATCGCTCCGCGAGCAACGGTTCGTACGCCTCGAGCGTCGCGGGGAGGTCGAGGATATTCAGTTTTCGATGCGGGCGCGTCTCCCAGTCGATTGCCAGGTCACAGAACGACGGGACGAGCGGGTGGTGGGGATGGGTGAACACCTCCAGTTCGGCCGCCGTTTCGAGGACCGTCCCGAGCAGTGTCGTGACGCCCTCGCGCGAGCCGCCGAATTCGAGGACGGACGCGGGGTCGGCCCCCCGGTAAGCGAGGTACGCTGGGCGGTCCCTGTCGAAGACGAGTGTCTCGAGGTCGCGTTGCTCGAGCAATCGCTCGTACCGCCGGTCGGTGCGGGTGATTCGGTACCGTTCGCGGTCGTGGATTTCCGTGATCAGTTCGAAATCCGTCCGGCTTCGATACTGACGGACGTCGGCGAAACCGGCGGGATCGGCGGTGAACGATCGTCGCGTGATCCGGAATCGTTGCTCCCGGCCGGCGTTCTCCCACCCGAACCGTCCGTAGCCGAGCCGGTCGCCCTCGAGTTCCGCGAGGGGAACGTCCTGTGAATCGAGGCGGTCGAGCCAGAACTCGAGGAGCTGGGTCATGTACCCGTTTCCGCGGTGGTCGGGATCCGTCGCGACGCCGGCGATACCGTGGCACTCGACGGTCGCGGCCCCCGCACGAAGTTCTGCCGGAACACAGGCCACGTGGCTCACGACGTCGCCGTCGCAGGTGACGACCGCGTGTCGGTTCGGTCGCGTCTGATCGAAGCAGTGGGGCATCCGCCGTTCGAGACCACCGCGTTCGAAGCCGAAACACCGCTCCGTGAGCGTCATCGTCTCCCGAAACTCGCCCGGCCGAATGAGCCGCGGCCCCTCGATAGCTGAGGTCACGGTGGCACGTACTCACCACGAGTACAACACGATTTCGGTGGTGGCTATCCGGAAACGGCACCCGACAGAAATGGATTCGTATCGTTTCGGGTGAGCAAACGGCGAGCGATGGAGGCGACGGTCGCATTGGGATTGGCTGTGACGGCGTGTCCTCGAGAGCGAGAATCGTTCGGAGCGATCCATAAGTGGGTGTGGGAATCTCTGACAGGGGGCCGGGTGGTTCTCTGGTGGCTCGAGTCCGGCAGAGGACAGCAATCGAACCCAGGAGGAGTGTCGTACGGTAGTCGTCGAATCGAATCACCCCTCGGCCAGCCAGAGGGCCAGAATGGCTAGTTGCGACCGTACAGTCTCGACCGAGTGAGCCATGACGTTCGATTCTTGTCTACTCTCGTCGTTCGATACACCGGTCGTACTGCTGGTGATCACCACGGAACGATTACTCGTCGTCACCGAAACCGATCGTTCCACCGAGAGAGCCTCGACCAGGGATCGAGACGGTGCACAGGAACCCTCGCGCACGGCGGCTCGTTTGGATAGGTCAAACGAACGCCCGAGATCGAACTGCCACAGCGATAGCTGACGGTCGACCGGCTCGCTGACGGACGAGCGGTCGATCCACGGGGATGCCCAATTAAATCCACTACAGGCCTTACAACACTATGTATGTCACACGCAGGGAACGGATGTAGTTGGTAGTCTGATGATTAAATAAAAGAAAATCGAATTAGAACTACATCGTCCATATGTTTGATTATTCAAAACAAATATATTCGGCATGGACCTCCATTGTCGAGCAAACGGTTCTAAACGGGCGCACATTCGCCGAAGATGCCGACTACAGTGTTCGTTTTCCGATTCCAAACGATTGTCGACACCGCCGTCATTCGAAGTACCCACACGAACCAGGCGATCTGGTTCGGTGGAAACCACCCCTTCGACTACCCCCACGAAGCCGGGTCGGAGTAGCAACCGAGTGCTCGCCGCTTTCGATTCGATTGACTTCGAGGCGTACAGCGTATCATCACGGAAAGACAACCACCCATAATTTCAATCCACAAAGAGCATAGGTTTTACGTGAACATTATATGGCATTGCAATACACTATCATGTGAGTATCCCTCATGAACAGACGATCGTATCTTTCGTCCATTGGTATCGCAAGCGGCGTCCTGTTGGCCGGTTCGACGACCGGCGATGCGGACTCGTTCACCGCCAGTAGCCAGACCCCATCCGACTCGTCCAATCGGATTCGAACGGCAGGCGATCTCGTTCGCCTCTCGGCCGACGAGATCCTCGCACTCGACGGCGAAACCGTCCGTCGCCCGTTCAATCCGGAACTCGGCGGTGGTGAAGCGTACGATCCCGACGGGCTCGACGGTGCTGAGGAGTATCCCCACGGCGGTGCGGTCACTCGAGAACTGGCCACGTACGTCGTTTCCGATGCGGACGAACTCGAGACGGCGGCCGGGGATGCGACTGCCGGAGAGATCATCTGGGTCGAGGGGGACGCCGAGGTCGATATGACCGGTGTCTCCATCACGCTCGCCGGCGGCGTGACGCTCGCGTCCGACCGTGGGCGAGACGGATCGGACGGGGCGCTCCTCTCCCAGGACGAGAACGGGTTCAACGCGTTCATCAGTACGGGCGGTGACGACGTCCGACTCACCGGACTTCGACTGTCCGGGCCCGAACACGAGTACTGGGACTACGAGGACAAAGGGATCGACAGTATCTACGACGTCGGAATCACCTACGGACTCCTGATCGACGACACTGACGACGTCGAGGTGGACAACTGCCAGTTCTCCGGGTTCACGTACGCCGGCATCCGGGTCGGAATGTGGGGTGCGTACGAGTGTGAAGGGGTCTACATCCACCACAACGAGTTCGTCGACAATCCATCGCCGGCACTCGGGTACGGCATCAACGTCTACGGCGGCGATCCGCTTATCGAGTACAACTACCTCGACAACAACCGTCGTTCCATTGCCGGCGTGGGCGGTGACGTGCCGATGAACTACACGGTCCGGAACAACCTCTTTGGCCCTCGGACACGGCTGGCACCGATCGACGCCCACGGAGGTGAGGTCGACGATATGGACGAACCACAGGCGGGCGTGCGCATGGACATCGAGAACAACGTCGTTCTGTCGGAGAAGGCCGCCGTCTCCGGCGCGCCACAACCGGCGATCGTCATCCGTGGCGTGCCGCGAGAGCGAGCCACGATCCGGAACAACTGGTTCTTCACCGACCGCGCCCCACCGTTCAGTGCGGACGAAGGAACCGGTGACGATGGCGGGGCGATCCGCCAGTGGACCGACCAGTATACCTCGATCACCGCGTCCAACAACGTCTATGGAAAGTTCGTTCTCACGGAGGAACTCGGGACGGCCGGAACAACGTGGGGACCCCAACAGGCGCACGGAAACCGAGATTCCAACTGACGGTCACCGAAACGTGATTTCGGCGCGTTCTTTCGGCTGCACTCGAGCGTGATCGATCACGTTGTGGAGACCATCGAGTGCTTGGGCGGACAACGACTGCAGTAATCACGCTGTCTTCCCTCTACGATACGCTCGGTGACTGTTCGACTGCCGGTGTGATTGAACGCGACGTCTGAACGGAAGACTCTCGAAATATGGACTGCTGGGACGTCCGTGATTCACTGGCCGCGACGTAACACGGCCAAAATCACGTAGATACCCACCGAAACGAGAATGACCGTCGCGCCGTAGATACCGAGCATTCCCGCAACGGCACCGTCTCCTCGAACCGCTCCGATCAGGAGCAAGCCGAAGCCAAACAGCAAACTCAGTGCCAGTGGCTGCTCGAGCAACGATTTGACCGACTGGTCGATCCGGGACGACACGCCCTGTGAGTCTTCGGACACTTTCGTGGACATTGTGCGTTACTCTGACCTTCGGACGACAAGTGCATAAACGTTCACCTCCCCAGGGTGCGCTCGAGGGTATCCCGGCGACCGGATCGGGGGACTCGTCTTTGAATCAGTGACCAGGGTTGGGACCTGAAAGTGAAAACGAAGGCAGAGACGAAGACGAAGACAAGACGAAGAGGATAGCGACCGATCAGTTTCGATTCGTGACGTCCTCGCTATCGTCGACTGTCTTGGAGTGGCGAGCCCTGAGTCGTGGATTGAACACCTTGTCGAGTCCCTGCGAGAGCAACACCAGTGCGAACGAGAGCAGGATAAGCGCGGCCATCGGCGGATACAACCAGTGTGCGGCCCGTTCGGGATTCGAGAGGGCGCCTCCGGTCGCGTACGCGTCGTTCATCATCGTCCCCCAGTTCGTCTCCGAGTACGGGAGGAATCCGAGGAAGTACAGCGCGACGGATGCGAAGATCACGCCTCGAGCGGCCTGTGCGGAGTTGATCAGTACGTACGGCATGAGCTGTGGGATAATGTCGTTTCGGAGAATCGAGCGCGTCGAGACGCCCATCGAGCGGACGGCTTCGACGTACGACGCCTCGCGAAGCGTCAGAACCTGCGACCGAATCGTCCGTGCTAATCCGGGCCAACTGTCGATCGCGAGGATCACGCCGACGGCGAATGGATCCCGCGGCTGGTAGATGGCCGCCAGGACGACGACCAGCGGAAGCCCGGGGATGACCATGAGGATGTCGGAGATGAGCATCAGGACGTAATCGACGATTCCACCTTTGTACCCCGCAACCGTCCCGACGACGACCGCAACGCCTGCGGCGAAAATCGCCCCTGCGAGCCCCATTTTGAGCACAGCAGGCGTGGCGTGGACGAGCTGTTTGTGGATCGGCCGACCCATATTGTCGGTACCGAGGGGGTATTCCACCGACTGGAACCAGGTCATGTACGTCTCCGCCTCGTTGATCGACGGTTCTGGGACGAGGTGGACGCCCACCGTTCCAGTGAAGATGAACAGTCCCAGCACGACGATTCCAAATCGGGTTCGCCAGTCGGTCCAGGCGATTCGGGCCTGGGTCAGGAAGTAGCGATCGATCGTCCGTGAGTACCGTTCGCGTTTCGACATCGTCGACGTCGACGACTGGGACATGTTCGTCAGGAAGTCCGGCGTCGACCCGCCGTCGGTCCTCGCTTCGTTCGCCCCGTCGTCAGCCGTCCGTTCGTTGTGTTCCATCTTGAAATCAGCTCAGTATGACTCTTTGTCGTTCGTTCCGGCCCGTGGATCGATCAGCCCGTACGTCAGGTCGGCGATCATGATTCCGGTGATGGTGATCGTCGAGAAGAATATGAGCAGTCCCATCAAAAGTGGATAATCTCGCTGAGAGAGCGCCTCGTAAGTGTACCATCCGATTCCGGGATACGTGTAGATCTGTTCCATGATGATCGAACTGCTGAAGATCGCTGCGATGCCAATCATGAAGCTCGTGTACAGGGGGAGTATTGCATTTCTGCCGACGTAGCGGATCGCGATCCGATTGTCACTCAGGCCACGGAGTCGGGCTACTCGGAGGTAGTTCTCCCCCATGACGCGGATACAGTTCCCCCGCATCGCCAGTGCTGACCCGCCGAATCCGACGATGATACTCGAGGCGATGGGGAGTGCAGAGTGATGCAACACGCTCAGCATGAAGGGGATGTTGAACCCCGCCGTCGTGGAGGGATCGTATCGACCTCTGGTCGGGAACCAGCCGAACTTGAAGCCGAGAAACGAGAGCATCAGGATCGCCCCAACGTAGTACGGAACCGAGTTGAGGAACGTCGCACCGATCGAGGCGACGTTGTCGAACCGGGACCCCTCTTTGTAGGCCATGAGCGCGCCCAGGACGATGTTCGCGCTAAATCCGATCAAGAGCCCGTAGATACTCACGAAGATCGACCACGGCATTGCTCGAAAGAGAATATCGAAAACTGGCTCGCCACGCCAGAGGGATTCGCCGAAGTCCTGGTAGACGACGATGTTAACCATGTACTCGGCGTAGGCTTCGAGAATCGGCTGTTCCGGGTCGATGTTCGTTCGCAATTCGATCATTCGGTTGATCTGTTCGATGTTTACGTCCTGGCCCTGTTGAAGAGCATCCTGTATCATCCGATCTCGCATGACCTCGATCGGCCCACCCGGCATAAGACGATAGAGAATAAAGGTTATCGTTATGACAGAGAATAGCGTAATAATTGCTTGCCCTACTCTCCTGGCATAGTAGTTCATACTGGCTCATTTCGCTAGTCGATATTAAACTTTGCGTCAGGTGTTATCATGCCAAGCAGACGCCCTCGACAGGGGATATTGTTTTCAATCGAACTGACTTCACCGACACCCGAACAGTTATAAGGGAATCGACGGTGACACTCTACGTAATGGGGCGATCGTTCACCGCGGAACTTGGCAAGCAAGTCTGTACGTACAAACTCTATCTGATCTTCGGCGTCTCACTGGCCCTGGTCCTGATCGCGTTCTCGCTAGTTTCGCTCACCGTCGTCGAACCAGCGAGCGCGACGTACGTCATCGTCGTCCTGAACCTCGCAACGCTCGCTGCCCTCACTGTCGTCATGTCGGTCGCGATCGTCATCTGTACGAGACGCGACTACTAGTGCTCCGTCGAGCGTCGATCGATGAGTCGAACCGGCCTCGAGTCCGGTTCGGTTCATCGCTATAACCTCTGAACGCCCTCAGTGCGTTTCCAAACCTGAACTGAGGGGGTAAACCGATGGCGTCCACCTGCTTTCACTCACCAGTCGACGCTCGGGAGCGTACGAGTCCTCTTCTCGTCGACTGTTTCCGGAATCGAGCATCGTCAGTTACCCCATCGAAGAAGACGAGAGCAAGCAATGGGCGTCTACGGCCAGTTCGTCGTCGCGATTCACTCCGGAAGCGGTTCGCTGTTCCAGTACTCGTGGTTCCGCTCAGACCGGAAGCACGCGACGTCCGAACGGCCGCTTTCGTCGGCTGGCGTCAACTGTGGAACCTGGGTCGTACACACCTCTCGAGCCTTCGGACACCGGGTGTGGAACCGGCACCCGCTCGGCGGGTGCTTCGGATCCGGAATGTCGATCTTTCGCATTGGAAGTTCTTTCGTCCCTTCTCTCGCCGCGTCCGGATCCATGACCGGCGTCGCCCACCGAAGAATCTTCGTGTAGGGGTGCTTCGGATTCCGGATGATCTCCTCGGCGTCGCCGATCTCGACTAGGTTCCCGAGGTACATAATCCCGATACGGCCGCCGACCTTCTCCGCGAAGTAGTACGCGTTCGCGAGGTCGTGGGAAATGAAGAGGTAGGACGTGTTGACCTCTCGTTGCAGGTCGTGCATGAGGTCCATCATCTCTATCCGCAGCGAGACGTCGAGGGCACTGACGGCCTCGTCAGCCAAAATTACGTCCGGGTTCATCAGGAGTGCACGGCCCAGGGCGACCCGTTGTTGTTCACCACCGCTTAGCTGATGTGGATACCGCGACGCGTACGACGACGCCGGTTTCATCCCGACGTAATCGAGCAGTTTGTAGATACGCTCCTCTCGATCGTCGACGCTCAAGTTTGGATACCACTTCTTCAGCGGCACCGACAGACTGCTGAGGATAGTTCGGTTGGGGTTCAGTGAACTCCCCGGATCCTGATGGATGATCTGGAGCGATCGACGGATGTCCGCGAACGGGATGTCCACGTCACCCCTTCCGTCTTTGGCGTCCCAGATGTCCTGTCCGCGGTACCGTACCGAACCGTCGGAGGGTCGCTGCAGGCCGACGGCCGTCTTCCCCAGCGTGGTCTTTCCGCACCCGCTCTCACCGACGAGAACGATCACCTCGTTCTCGTGAATGTCGAGGGAAACCCCATCGACCGCCCTGACGACCTCCGCCTCCTTCCGTCGAAGGGTCTGCATCAGCGACGTACTCGAGAACTCGACACCGACGTCGTCCAGCGTGACGACCGGTTCGGAACTACGGCTCATCGAACGTCACCTCCTGTTTCTGGTCGCTCAGGGTATAGGTGATCTGCTCTCGAGCGTCCTCCCAGTGGAAACAGGCGACCTCGTGGTCGCCGCTCACCGGTTCGAGTTCCGGATCGACCGCCACACACTGCTCGTCTGCGAGCGGACAGCGAATGTGATAGGAACACCCCTTCGGCACGTTGACCGGGTCGGGACTGTCACCCTCGATCGGCTGCATATCTTCCAGGGCTGACGACAGGTTTGGAACGGCCTTCAACAGCGCTCGAGTGTAGGGGTGGGCGGCGTCTTTCAGGATGTCGTAACACGGACCCACTTCCACGAACTGGAACGCGTACATCACGGCGAGGCGATCGGCCAGATCCGCGACGAGCGGCAAATCGTGCGTGATGAAGATCATCGTGATCTCGTACTCGTCGTGGATTTTCGCCAGCAGGTTCGTGATCGAACGCTGCATGAGTAAGTCGAGTGCCGCAGTCGGTTCGTCCATCACGAGGACGCTCGGCTCGAGCAACAGACTGAGCGCAATCAGTGCCCGCTGTTGCATGCCGCCGCTGAGTTCGTGGGGGTATGAGTCGAGAACGCGATCGGGATCGAGATACAGGTCCGTGAGCAGCTCCCGGCCGTAGGCCATTCCCTCCTCGACGTTACGGTTGTGGGCCCGAAGCGTCTCCGTGAAGTGGCCGCCGATCGACATCGTGGGGTTGAACGAGTCCATCGCCCCCTGAAACACCATCGAGACCTCCTCCCACCGGAACTTTCGGAGTTCCTCTTCGTCGAGGTCACGGACGTCGAACGGATCGCCGTCTGGAGGGTGGTAGATTACCTCGCCGGTCAACCGGCCAGGGTTGACGACTGCATCCAGGAGCGCCGACGCGAACATGGATTTGCCGCTGCCACTCTCGCCCACGATCCCCAGGATTTCGTTCCGGTGGATATCCATCGTCACGTCGTCCATCACTTTCGACGTCCCCCGCTCCATGTCGAACGTGACGGATGCGTTGCGGACTTCGATCAGCGTCTCCCTCCCCCAGGAGTTTGACGAGGTTGTCACTCCGTCACGGACGGTCACAGAGAGTCACCTGTACGGGAGCAGTAGACGTTACAGTGGCGGTCGATTCGTCACGTACCGAGAACTCGATCATCAGCCGTTCCATACCCAAATGAGGGGAGTTTTCTCACATAAGCTTTTAGGAACCTGTTTGTCGACGGATAGCTTCTCGTGGGACAGAAGCCGTGAGAGAAGAGGGAGAAAGAGAGGAAGAGGACGGTGCGAATTCCGCTCACCGAGCGGCTGTACGGGTTTCGTTATGGGTACCCGACGGTGCCGTTCTTGATGAGGGGGTACAGCGCGTTGTTGGTTTCGAGACGCCACTTCTCGTCGACCGACCAGTCGAAGTCGCGCGTGTTAGCCCAGCGACCGGACTGACGGTAGAGCAGGTCGATTTCTGGCATGTGGAAGTTCCACATCCAGCACAGCTTTTTGATCTGTTCGTTGGTCCACTCGACGTCGTCCGTAACCATAATCTCGTTGACCGTTTCGACCAGATTGATCTCCTCGGTGTCGCCGGAGAGGTCGAGTTGACCGATTTCGGTTGGGATCTCCCAGACGAGCGGCTTCCCGTTGTACGGCGAGTGCGTGCGGCCGTCGTCGAGCCACTGCTGGATCGTATCGTTCGCAGCGCTGGTTCCACCGGTTGCGATCTGTGACACGAGACGAAGGCCGAACGAGTGGTTGTACCGGAAGAACCCGACCGGGTGCTGGTAGTCCGCTGCGTAGTGGCTGTACGGCGTGAGCCCCCAGTCCATCGTCTGGTTGAACCGCTCGGACACCTGGTTCTGCTCCTGGCCCTCGAACACGACGGGGAAGCCGTACTCCTCGAGCTGGGCGTGGACGGTCTGTCCTGGGACGTTGAAGAAGTAATCCGTCCCGATGGGCATCAGGATCGGGTCGAGCTCTTCGCCGTCCGGATTGTAAACCGTCCCGTCTTCGCGCGAGTAGCCGCCGGCCTCGAGGAACTGGTCTGCGAGTTCGTGGTCGGAGTCCTGGGGTGCGTAGTCGATGAAGTTGTCCAGGTCGTCGCCGAGGTACGTATTGTTCCACTCCTGTTCGATGCCCGTGTGGACGTCGATCGGCAGTCCGGTCTCGAAGTTCGTGACGACGTCTTGCGTATTGATGACTGCCGTTATCGCGCGGCGAACGGCACGGTCCTGGAGTGCCTCGGTGTGGTTCCAGTTGATCGTCATCGAGTACATGAACTTCGAGGCGTACTTCGCGAGGTCCTGGTAGTGGTCGGGGAGTACTTCCCGATACTTCTGTTCCATCGCGACGGACGCGAAGTCGACCTTTTCGTTCGATATTAACTCGTCCTGGGCGGCACCCCCAGCGACGAGTTCCTCGTACTGTTCGATCTGGATGTCTTCGGACCAGCGGTGGTGGTCGACGGGTTCGAGCGTGACACCCTGGGTGGACCAGTCGACGAGTTCGAACGACCCCGTGCCGAGCCCTTCGTTCATGTACTGGTCGATATCGATTTTCTTGTCGAGAACCTCAGCAGAGGCCGCATCACGTTCCTCGTCCGTCGACGCGTCCTGCAGTGCCTCGAGGTGAGGTTGCCACGTCTCCGCAGTCAGGGAGTCCAGGTTTCCACTCACGCCACCCAGGTCGGTCGTCTCGATGAGCGCAGGATTCTTGGGCTCCTTGTAAGTGTACTCGATCGTCAGGTCGTCGACCAGTTCGATGTTCTCGTACTGGCTTCCGTCGGGTGACATCAACCGATTCACTTCTTCCCAGGTGTACAGGTCCTCTGCAGTGTACTGGTCGCCGTTCCAGAAGACGAGGTCGTCGCGGAGCGTCTTCGTCAGTACCAGACTATCGAGGTCCCAGTTCCAGGACTCGAGTGCGGGCGTCTCGACGTTCCCGTTGTTGTAGACGATCGTTTGCCGATCGTTGGTGAAATCGGCTAACCGGGAGGGGAACTGCTCACCGAGCGGGTTGAAGTTGTACTCGTCGGGAAGCGTCGTGCCGCCAATTCGAGTTAGCGTCCGATTGTCGCCGTTGCCCCCATTTCCTCCATTACCACCGTTCCCGCCATTACCACCGTTCCCGCCGTTACCACCGTTCCCGCCGTCGCCGCCCGTACAACCGGCGAGACCGGCCGTCGCGCCCGCTGTCAGGGCGAGGACGTACCGCCGACTGGTCAGATTCCTGCTGCTACGCTTGCCCATTGTAGGTTTGTCACCATCTGGCATAGGAACCACACTCTCCCCAGACGCGATAAATCTTTCCCCGCGGAGTAAGCGTCTCCCCACGGAAAATTTCCGGATTCTAGAATTTACTGTCCATTTCTCTTTACTTATCTCGATAGTGATGGAACTATCTCTTAGACGTTCCAATCGCCAGGTGCGGCGAATCCAGACGACTGGTAGAGCCGAATGGTGGTCGACCAGGGCCCGATCACAGAAGAACGCGGGATGGCGAACAGACGCGGTCAGAGAGGCATCCTGGTTCAATCCGCTGTTTGCGATCGACGATGGATACGCTCGACTCGAGTTGATAATCTGTCCCGACGTACAACTGCGTTCGCTCGAGACCAACACTCCTCGATTAAACGGTTGAAAATGCCGAACGGTACAGACCACCCAATCGGTCGGGCCCGAGAATAGAAATCGGAACGACGGTATCAGGTCTCGAGGGAACTGCTATCCAACAACGACGAGACGCTCCGAAGACAAATTGGCGAAGACTATAACTCGTGCCGGACGAGCAACGTGAGTATGGATAGCGATCAGCACGACGAGCAACGAGCGGAGAAAAATGGCTCACGGTGGCCTATTGGACGTCGGGGGTTCGTGGTCAGTGCCGCGGCCGGGGTACTCGGACTCGGGGCGACGAAACTCGCACTCGATACCCAACGGGACGACCCGACCGCCGATCTCGACGACACGACTGCCGACTGGTATGGAGAAGAAGATAGCGAGGGCGGGCGGGAACGCCGTCGAGAATACCTGGAGAAGCTGATTCCGCTCCTCCACCTCGACGCCGATGACGATCCAATCTCCGATCCACGACTCTCGAGGGAACATCCTAACTGGCGGGCGTGGCTCGACGATACCGGGGAATTGCCGCCGGACTACGAACGGCTTCCCGCGACTGCTGGTCTTCCCGACCCACTTCGTCGAGGCGAAGGCGGATACGCTGACCTGATCGACACCATCGACGGCTGGGAACGCCAGCGCGAGCGCATCGGCGATGCGATTCAACACTGGTTCTACGGGAGCATGCCTCCTGCTCCGGACGACATGCAGGTGACCGAGCTCCGCACGCTGACCGTGGCCGACGGGACGGCGACCCAACAGGGGGTCCGTCTGGAGTTCGGCCCCGACGACGAGGCGACGATGACCGTCCAGGTCATGGTACCGGAGGAGAGGGAAGGGCCGTTCCCGGTATTCATGACGCAGTGGAACCACCGCGAGTGGGCATACCGTGCGCTCGAACGCGGCTACATCGGCGTCGTCTACGCGGGCGCCGACGCGAGGGACGACACTGGCGATTACGGAGCGCACTATCCGGACCACGACTTTCAGGTTCTGGCGCGTCGGGCGTGGGGAGCCCAGCGAGTCGTCGATTATCTCCTCACGCTCGAGGACGTCGACGAGGATCGAATCGGACTCACGGGCTTCTCTCGAAACGGAAAACAGGCGCTGATCGCGGCCGCGTTTGACGATCGGATAAGCGCGGTCGCGCCCGCCGGATCCGGAACCGGCGGCGCCCTGCCAGCCCGGTTCGATCGAGATAACTACTTCTCGGGGCACATGGGCTACCACGCCTGCGTCCGACGAAGCTGGTTCCATCCGCGCTGGCGATTCTTCATCGGGCGGGAAAATCGTCTCCCGGTCGACGCGAACTCGCTCGTGTCGATGGTCGCCCCGCGAGCGTGCATGATCGACGTCTCGATGAAGGACCTCAACTCCAACGCGTGGGCCATAGAACGAGTGTACAAATCTGCACTCCCCGTTTACGAACTCTACGACGCCGAAGACGCCCTCGCGGTCCATTACCGCCAGACCGGTCACGAAATGCCACTCGCCGACGTCGAAGCGATCGTCGACTTCTTCGACTACGCGTTCGATCGGGAAGAAGACGACCAGACCGTCGACGACTACGTGAATCCATCGCGGTTCAACCACGAGTTCTCGTTCGACGAGTGGTCGAAGACGTCCGCGGCGGGAATCGATCTCGAATCGTTCCCCGAGCGGGGAATCGACGATTTGCTCGTCGACGAGAACGGAACGACGATCACGACGACGGTGGACTGGGAGGCGAAGAAGCCCGCCCTTCGCGAGACGATCCGGTGGAGTTTCGGCGACCAACCGCCGCGAGACGGAGCGGTCGTCGGTCGACCCGACGAGACGGACACCATCGGCAAAGTGGAACAGTCGCCATCCGACGTCGACGGTCCGCACGTCCAGAGCGACCTCTTCTATCCGCGGAGCCAGGCGGAAGAAGATGACGACGCGAGTGAGACGGATGCCAATACGTTCGCCGAGAAGGAACTGCCCGCGATCGTCTGGCTCCACCCCTACTCCTACGGTGGCGGGTACGGGACGGGCGGAGGGTTCCGAGAACCACTCGAGTTCGCGACCGATCGCGGCTTCGCGTTCGCTTCGTTAGATCAGATCGGATTCGGGACGCGGACGATTGACGGCCAGGACTTCTACGATCGATACCCGGACTGGTCAACGATGGGGAAGATGGTAGCGGATACGCAGGTCGTCGTCGACCGGTTGATCGAACACGACTCGATCGACTCGGATCAGATCTACCTCGTCGGCTACTCGCTGGGCGCCACCGTCGGGTTGTACACAGCCGCTCTCGACGAACGGATCCGGGGCGTCGCCTCGGTCTGCGGGTTCTCCCCGTTCCGACTGAGCGATCCGGAGAAAGAGCGGGCCAACGCAGTGATCGGTCGCCACTCCCACATCCACGGCCACCACCCGCGACTCGGGCTGTTCCGAGACGAGCCCAACAGAATGCCGTTCGACTTCCACGAGGTCCTGGGTCTCGTCGCCCCTCGACCGCTGTTGGCGTGGGCACCGGAACTCGACTGGGATCACCCTCAAGAGGACGTCGTCCGATGCGTGGAGGAGGCGCGAGCCGTGTACGACCTGTACGGGGCCGTCGACGCACTCGAGCTACGTACGCCCTACGACATCAACAGCTTCGACTATCACGAGGCCCGGCTCCGTGCGGCCGGCCACAGCAATCCGCCGCCACGGGCCCGTCGAGAGACGGTCTTCGACTGGGTCGCCGAGGACCTCCCGTAGGTCTAGGGACCGGTGACCTGAGGCGTGAACTCGGCTGTCGAGGACCCCACAGTCGGTGACCTCCTCGAGGTCAACGCCACCAACACGCTTTTGCCCCCTCCGAGACCTTCTTCAGCGGACTATGGCCAGTGATCGTCGCTTCGATCCCGCGTGGAAACTCGCGGAACGCATCCGCAACGGAACCGTCAGTCCAACGGCGACCGTCGACGCTCACCTCGAGCGAATCGACGCGCGCAACGACGACGTCAACGCCTTCATCACCGTCGCAGCGGACCACGCCCGCGAGCAGGCACGAGCGGCCGAACGAGCGCTCGAGGCCGGCGAGTCGGTCGGTCCGCTCCACGGGGTACCCGTCGCACTCAAGGACCTCACGGGCTTTCGCGAGGGAATCCGACACACGTTCGGCTGTCGAGCCTTCGCCGACAACGTCGCGACCCACACCGCCGATTTCGTTCGGCGACTCGAGGACGCCGGCGCGATCGTGATCGGCAAGACCAACACGCCCGAGTTCGGCCACAAACCGGTCACCGACAATCTGCTCGTCGGACCGACCGCGACCCCGTTCGACCTCGGTCGAAACGCCGGCGGCTCCTCGGGCGGGAGCGCCGCGGCGGTCGCCGATGGGCAAACCGCGTTCGCCCAGGGCGGCGACGCGGCGGGTTCCGTTCGAATTCCGGCGGCGTGGTGTGGCGTCTACGGGCTGAAACCGTCCTTCGGACGGATCCCAGAATCCGCGCGCCCGAACGCGTTCCAGTACCACTCGCCATTTATCTGCAAGGGCCTTCTGACGCGATCGGTCAAGGACGCGGCGATCGCCCTCGAGGCCGTGGCGGGGCCGAACGCTCAGGATCCGTTCTCCTTGCCCGCTGACGACGCCGACTACGTCGCTGCTCTCGACCGACCGATCGACGAGTGGTCGATCGCCTACAGCCCCGATCTCGGGGTGTTCCCCGTCTCGCAGTCGGTCCGGACCTGTCTCGAAGACGCGCTCTCCGCGTTCGAGCGAGCAGGCGCGACCGTCGACCAGATCGACGTCGACATGGGCCACTCCCTCGAGACGCTCCGGAATCGCACACGTTTCGGACTGATGCAGGCGTTCACCGCGAAGATCGCCGACTCGATCGAGGATCGTACCGGCATCGACTTCCTCGGCGAGCACGCCGACGACGTTCCCGAGGAGTTCCGCGATCGGATTCGGGCGGGTCGGCAGTTCTCTCCCGTCGATATCGGTCGGATGAACCAGGTGCGGACGGCGATGTTCGACGGCGTGCAGACCGTCTTCGAAGACGAGGGCTACGATCTTCTCGTGACGCCGACGTTGTCCGTTCCACCGATCCGAAACGATTCGCTCGACGACGTTCGCGTCGACGGCGAACCCGTCGATTCACGGGCGGACTGGCTATTGACGTGGCCGTTCAACATGACCGGTCACCCCGCCGCGTCGATTCCGGCAGGACGAGTGGACGGGCTCCCGGTCGGGATGCAACTCGTCGGCCCGCGTTTCGGCGACGAAACCGTGGTCACGGCGAGCGCGGCGTTCGAACGCCACCGGCCCTGGATGGACTGGTACGCGACGGTGGAAGCGTAGGGGTTCGACGAAGCGGAAATGACGATCACGACGGCCCTCAAGCGACCAATAGCACGGCCGCCACCACTCTCGCGGACGAGCCTCTTTTTTCGATCCGCGTCGTCACGTGGCGACACCCACCGCAACCGGACCGTTTTTGCCCCCGGTCGAACAGAGTAGTGCCATGAGCACGACGGACGACGATCACGAGTGGCGTGCAGGAACCGCAAGCGAGGTCATCACGCCCGAAGAGTCGATGCGAATGGCCGGTTTCGGTGCCCGCGAGGAGCCCTCCGAGGGAACGCTACAGGACCTCCACGCGAAGGCAATCGCCCTCGAGGACGAGAACGGCACGCGGTTCGTCGCCGTCGGAGTCGAGATTCTGGCGATCTCGCGGCCCCTGCACGCGGCGGTCACCGACGCCTGTGAGGACCGGTACGATCTCCCGGCGTCGAACCTCCTGTTGAACGCTTCTCACACGCACTGCGGCCCGGTCTACCGGGAGCGCAAGACCGAGGTCTTCTCGTTGAACGACGAGGAGCGAGCGCAAGCGCGAGCCTACGCCGCGTACCTGGAGGAAACGCTAATCGACCTCGTTGGCGAGGCGCTCGCGACCCTCTCCCCCGCCTCGGTCACGTACAGTCACGCCCGCTGTGGCATCGCGATGAACCGGCGCATTCCGCTCGAGCAGGGGATCGGCTTCCAGCCGTATCCGGACGGACCGGTCGACCACGACGTGCCGGTGCTGGCGATCGAGTCGCCGGACGACGAGATGCTCCGGGGGATCCTCTTCGGCTACGCCTGCCACCCGACGAGCCTGTTCATCCGGGAGTGGGCCGGCGATTGGGCCGGTTACGCCATGGAACACCTCGAGGAGGAGTACCCCGACGCTACCGCCGTCTTCGTCCAGGGATGCGGCGGCGACCAGAAGGCCTACCCCCAGCGCGACCTCGAGTTGACGAAACACTACGGCAAGTCCCTCGCGACGGCCGTCCGCGGCGCGCTCGTCGCGAAGCGCCGGGAGGTTCACGGACCGCTTCGGTGTGTGAAAGAGGAGGTCGACCTCGAGTTCGAAGAACCGCCGTCCAGGGAGGAACTGGAGGCACAACTCGAGTCCGAGGAGCGATACGAGCGCCGCCACGCCGAGCACCTCCTCGCGGAACTCGACGAGCACGGCGAGTTGCCCCGCACCCATCCCTACCCGATCCAGGCCATCGGGTTCGGCGGGGATCTCACGATGGTGGCGCTGACGGGCGAGGTCCTGGTCGGGTACTCGCTGAAGCTCAAAGAGCGGCTACCCGGCTCGCTGTGGGTTGCGGGGTACTCGAACAACTACATGACGTACATTCCGACGGTCGACGACCTCTTCGCCGGCGGCTACGAGGCGGATCGATTCGTTCACCTGACGGAACTGCCCGCGAAGTTCGACCACAGCGTCGAGGATCGCGTGCTCTCGACGGCGACGGCGCTCGCCCGACGCGTCGGGCCGCCGGACGAGCGCTAACGAGAAGAACGGTAACGGGCAGGGACGTCGAGTGGAACGGACCGTCCCTCGCCGCTCCAACCGATTCGTCGTCGGCCGCGGTACCGGACGGAAGCCGACGCGAGAGGTGCATCAGACTCGCGCGACCAGGCTCGAGAACAGTGGATCTCGACCATCAGGGCATCCCGAAAGTTCACGGACACCCCTCGAGCAAGCACGGTCTGGAGCGTATTTCGCCTGACTCGCTCGTCACCACCAGTCGTTCTGGTGCGTTTCCAGGTCCGTGAGATCACCGTCGTCGAGGGCGTCCTCGTCCACGCCGTGGAACTCCGTCAGTCGTATCCGAACGCCGTCAACCTCACCCTGGATGACCGAGTCCGTGTTCCAGATCTTACAGCCGTGGATTCGAACGTTCGAGAGTTCGCCTACGGAGTCGACCACCCAGTCGTCGTCGCGAGTGTGCTCGATGAACGCCCTCGGTTCGTCGCCGTCACCCACGTCGAACGCGCAGTTGCTGAAGTCGATGTGGCGGACGACGGACGTCTCGTCGAGAATCCGACACTCGACGAATTTGTCGAGGTCTCGCGCGGTGCAGTTGCTGAAACTGACGTTTTCGATGAGGTCGTTCGCCCACGTCCAGAGGACGACCGCCGCCGGAATCTGGGCGTCGTGGTCGGCGTATCGGGGTGCCATCGTACAGGAGTCGACGCGGCCGTTTCGGATTTCGCCGGTGAACGCCGAGAACGCGATGGTGTCGACGTCACAGTCGGAGATTCGGAACCCGTCGACCTCCTGGATGATACCGATTCGGCGGACCGAACAGCCCTGTATGGCGACGTCCGTGATGCCGCCGCGCACGCCGTGGATCGCCAGGTGTTCGTCCATTCGACAGTCGGTGAAGGTGAGGTGGTGGCCGCCGGTTCCGCCCTCGCCGATGCTCGGGGCCGCCTGGATGCCCGGCCCGTTCACGTTGTCGTAGGTCGAACAGCGGACGACGTCGACGTGTTCGCAGGTCCCGCGGAGGGTGATACCGTCGTAGCCAGTGTTGCGAGCGAGGCAGTCGACGATCTTCGAGCGCGTGCAGTCGGTGAAGACGATGCCGTAGCGCCAGTCGACGTTCTCGACGGTGATCGAGTCGAACAGCGCGTTGTCGACGGTGTGGAGCCAGACCGGGCCCCAGCGGATGCCGTCCTGGTCGGAATCGACACCCTCGAAGTCGATATGCCCACCGCGGACCGTGATGTCGTGGTTGCCGTTCTCGTGATCGTCGTTCGTGATGAGTGCGGCACCTCCGTGGAACACCTCCGTGTCGCTTTCGTCCATCGTGGACGTGATGGTGACGCCGTCGAGAATCTCGAGGGTGAACTCGCTGGGGAGGTAGACCGTTCGATTCCACTCGCCCTCGTCGCCGTAGACGACGACCTTGTTGTGACCATCGGTGTCGGCCGTGTCGACGGCCTCCTGGACCGCATCGGCTCCCTCCGCGACGTCGACGTAGCGGACGTTGTTGAGCAGGTCCCTGTCGTTCGTTGCACGCAACACACCGCTCTCGATGGAGAGGTCCTCGCCTGCGAAGTCGGTGATAGGTTCGGACCCGGCCATCTCGAGGGCGCCGAGGTCGTTCAGGGTATGTCCCTGTGCATCGACGTCCTGCTTCCACCGACGTGATTGAGAGGCGTCGGTGCCGCCAGCGGTTCCGACCCCGGCCAGAAGACCCGCGCCGGTGGCCCCTGCTACCGCCATCGCCGCTCGCCGGGTGACCGTCGTTTCGCCAGAAGAGTCCGTCGTCGTCTCGGTCGCATCTCTCGATTCCTCGGCCGATCGTGTCGAATCGGAGTCGATAGACTCCTCCGAGTCGCTGTCTCGAGTAGTGATAACCATACCCACGGTCACCAACACTCATAGCATTTATAAAGTATGATAACCAGGACAATAAGTCTGGAAGGAGAAGTTATAAATATACGAATGAGTGGATGAATATCATCTTTGCATACGTGCAATCCCCACTGGTGATCACAATGTTTGCATTCCGCTCTCAATCTCGCTAGGCTTCGCGTGATGGAACGTATAGCAGTTACTTCAGTCGGCCATGAAGCACAGCTACACCGGACCTCACGGATAGCGACGTGTGTTTCGTCCTGTGATGCGATAGCGAGGACGTGCCGGTACTGGCCGTTACGCCGTCGAACGAGCAGTACCGGTCGACTCGAGTCAGTACCTATATCGGTGGCCGCTACGACTCGATCCGGTTCGGATCGAATTCCGATTTCGCGGCGTTCGGTAGTCGTCCCGTCCGCGATGTCGTCACCACCAGTCGTTCTGGTGGGTTTCCAGATCCGTAACGTCGCCATCGTGGAGATCGCCGACCTCGTGGAGTTCCGTGCCGCGGACTCGAAGGCCGTCGACAGCACCTTCGATGGCGTAGTCGACGTTCCAGATCTTGCAGTTCTGAATGCGGACGTTCGAGAGTTCGCCGACAGATTCTTGGTAACCGGCCTCTCCATCGGGCGTGTGTTGAACGAATTGCGAGACCTCCGCTCCGTCGCTATCGAACGCACAGTTCGTGTAGTCGACGTACCGGGCCGTCGCCTCTTCGGACAGCAATCGGGTTTCGACGAACCGCTCGATGTGGCCGTCAGTGTGGGCAGTGCAGTTACTGAAGCTAACGTTCTCGATGAGTCCTTCCCACGCCCAGAGGATCGTCGCCGCCTGTGAAAACGGGTCGACGACGCGTTCGCCCATCGTCACGGAGTCGATCCGACCGTTTCTGATCGTTTCGTCCAGTGCCGAGAGGGCGACTGCGTCGACGTCGCAGTCCGAGATCCGGAAGTCTCTGACCTCGCCGATGATTCCAAGCCGACGAGCAGTACACCCCTGAATGGCGATGTTCCTCGCACCGCCCGCGACCTCGTAGCCGTGGACGGCGATCATCTCGTCGGTGCGACAGTTAGTGAACGTGATGCCTCGGGGAGCGCCGGCTCCCCGGCCAAACGTCGCCGCTTGTATACCGGGGCCACCACACTCGGATGCCTTACACCGGACGACGTCACACCCTCGACAGTCGAGAGTGAGGGCAATCCCGTCGTAACCGATGTTCCGGGCGGTGCAATCGATCATCATTGAGTTCCGACAGTCAGAAAACATCACCCCGCCTCTGCCGGACGCGTTCTCGACTCGGATCGAGTCGAACAGACTGTCCTCACAGTCGTGTAACCAGACGGGTGCCCAGACTGCTCCCCCGGTGGACGCGCCGGAGAAGTCGACGTGCCCGCCACGGACGACGACGTTGTCGTTGCCGTTCTCGTGGTCCGCGTTCGTGATCAGGGCAGCAGCCGTAGTGCCGTCGCCGACTTCGAACGTTTCTGCGTCGCTTGCGTCCATCGTGGACGTGATAGTGACGCCGTCGAGGATCTCGAGGGTGAACTCGCTCGGTAAGTGCACCGTCCTATTCCACTCGCCCTCGTCGCCGTAGACGACGACTTTGTTGTGGCCCTCGGCATCGGCATCGTCGACGGCCTCTTGGACGGCCGTGGCCCCTTCCGTGACGTCGACGTAGCGGACGTTGTTGACCAGATCACTGTCACCTGCAATACTCAATACGCCATCCTCGATGGAGAGATCCTCACCTGCGAAGTCGGTGATGGGTTCGGACCCGGCCATCTCGAGGGCGCCGAGATCGCTCAGGGTGTGTCCCTGTGCATCGACGTCCTGTTCCCACCGACGAGGTCGCGGGTTGCTGGTAGCACCGACCTGCCCGACAGCGCCACCTAGCAGACCCGCACCGGTGACGCCCGCCAGCGCCATCGCCGCCCGTCGAGTGACTGTTCCGTCGTCTCGCTCGCCCGCTGGTACTCGATCCGCCGTTTCGCCTGTCGAGTCGGTCGACTCCAACGAGTCGCTATCTTGTCTATTGGTAGCCATTCGCACTGGTGGCAACACCCATGAGGGTTATAAATGGATTTCCTTCGGAGGATGTGTCTTATAGGAAAAGAAATAAATAGGTTAATTAGAAGCAATCGGATGCGTTACGCACTGTGAGCGCGCTCGAGTTCCGGTCGATTCGAGCGCTCTCGCCTCAAATGGATGTACAGAGACGAGCACAGAGGCGACGATGCGAGACCGCAACCCGCGGCAGCGATTGACACAATACTTATCGTGCCCCTCCCTGTACGCCTCGAGTGATGGTACGGATCGGAATTCTGGGCCGCGGCTTCATGGCGACGGTCCATGCGCTGCGGTACGCCGAGCTGGATGGAGTCGACGTCGTGGCCGTCGCGTCGCCGAGCGGCCCGAACGAGTTCGTCGTCGAGTACACCGACGGCGCGACACCCTACGACGACGCCGTCGAGATGTACGACGCGGAATCCCTCGACGCGATCGACGTCTGCACGCCGACGCACACCCACCGTGAGCTGGTCGTCCCTGCGGTCGACCGCGGCCTGGACGTCCTCTGTGAGAAGCCACTCGAGCGAACGATAGCCGACGCGACGGCGATGGTGGACGCGGCCGGCGAGGCGGGCGTGACGTTCATGCCGGGCCACACGCTCCGGTTCTTCCCCGAGTACGCGAAAGCACGAGAGCGGATCCAGGAAGGCGACATCGGCACCCCTGGAAACGCCCGTCTGTTCCGCCAGTCTCCGTTCGCGGAGAAGAACGACTGGTTCGTGGACGACGAGAAGAGCGGCGGGGTCCTCCTGGATCTGGCGATCCACGACTTCGACTTCCTCCGGTGGACACTCGGCCCGGTCGAACGCGTCTTCGCTCGACGCAAGCAGTGGGACGACCACGAGTACGCACTCGCCACGCTCCGCTTCGAAAGCGGCGCGGTCGGTCACGTCGACGCACGCTGGCCCAATCGGCCCGACCTCCCGTTCGTCACCCGATTCGAGCTCTCCGGCGACGAGGGCCTGCTCGAGTACGACAGCGAGGAAGTGTCGCCGATCGACGTCTACAGCACGACCGACGCCGGTGAACCGCAGCGGGATCCGATCGACGAACCGCTCGAGAAGGACCCCTATCGACTCGAGCTAGAGGCGTTCGTCGACTGCGTGCGCTCGGGTTCGGAGCCGCCGATTACGGGCCGCGATGGACTGGAAGCGCTCCGAATCGCGCTCGCGGCGATCGAGTCTGCCAACACTGGACGGCGCGTCGCGCCCGACGAGGTGACGGCATGACGCTCCGTATGGGTATCCTGTCGACCGCGCACGTCCACACGAACGGATTCGGGTCTCGACTGAACGCCCGGGCGGACGTCGAGTTCGTCGGGGTGACCGACGACGACGTCGAACGCGGTCGCGAGGCGGCGGGTCGATTCGACGTCGAGTTCCTCGAGCCTGCAGCGTTGCTCTCGTCGGTGGACGCGGCCATCGTCTGTTCGACGAACGTGACCCGGCGTCAGTGGGTCGAACGGGCGGCCGCCGCCGGCGTCCACGTCCTCTGTGAGAAGCCCCTCGCGACGACTCTCGAGGACGCGCGCGCAGTCGTCGACGCCTGCGACGACGCGGGCGTCCGCCTGGGCGTCTGTATGCCATTGCCGTTCAGCGTTCCCGCGAAGCGGGCGAAGGAAGCCTACGAAGCGGGCGAGATCGGTGACCTTCGGGTCGCGGTCGGCACGAACCGAGCGTGGCTGCGCGACCGCCACCTGACGGGGTGGTCGGCCAGTCCCAAACACGCTGGCGGCGGCGCGGCGATGGACCACACCGTCCACATCGTCGACCTCGTGCGCTGGATCACCGGCGAGGAGGTCGTCGAGGTCAACGCGGAGTTTTCGACGATGCACGACGGCGTCGAAGTCGAGGACATCAACGTGCTCTCGATGGCGCTCTCGGACGGGAGCATCTTCACCCTCGACGGATCCTGGGACCGGCCCGACGACTGGGACTACTGGGGCGATGCGACGCTGAACCTGATCGGCACCGACGGCGAACTCGCGATCGACGTCTTCGACCAGACGCTCAAGCGCACCCGCGAGGGCGAAGGCATCGACGGCGTCTACTGGGGTTCGATCCCGGACGACGGGTTGCTTCAGGACTTCGTCGACGCGGTGGAGAACGATCGACCGCCCCTAGTCACCGCCGAGGACGGACTTCGCGAAACCGCGGTCGTGCTCGCAGCCTACGAGTCAGACGAGCGCGGCGAGCCAGTGGCAATCGAGTACCGAGACTGACGCGGACCGAGCGGGCACATTTTTATACCGGCCGCGTGATGGATTCGACGATGACTGAAGACAGGTCAGTCCGCGTCGGCATCGTCGGACTGGGAACCATCGGGCGAATTCACGCGACGCGAATCGACGACCTCGGCGCCGAACTCGTCGGCGCGGACCTAGACGAGGACGCGCGAGCGTCGTTCACGGACGAATTCGACGCCCCGGCCTACCGCGATCACCACGAACTGCTCGAGTCCGGCGTTGACGCGGTGATCGTCGGCGTTCCAAACCGCATCCACGAGGAGATCGCCGTCGATGCGCTCGAGGCGGGCGTAGATGTCCTCCTCGAGAAGCCACTGGCGCACTCCGTCGAGAGCGCCGAACGGATCGCAGCGGCCGCCCGAGCGGCCGACGGGTTCTGTACGGTCGGGTTCACGATGCGGTTCTCGAGCCTGACGCAACGAGCGATCGAGCTTCGGGACGAGGGATCGTTCGGCTCGCTCTCGCACGTGAGTGTCGATTACCTCCGGCGGGGCGGCGTTCCCGGCGGCGGTCGGGGCTGGTTCACCGACGAGGGGCTGGCCGGTGGCGGCGTGTTGATGGATCTGGGCGTTCACATCATCGACCTCGCGCTGTACCTGCTCGACTACCCGACCGTCGTCGAGGTGAGCGGACGGGCGCGCTCCGAGTTCGGCGAGTACGACGTCGACGACTCCGCGACCGCCTTGCTCCGGTGTGCCGACGGACAGACGATTTCCGTCGAAACGTCCTGGCACGGCACGGCCGCCCCCTCGCGGTCGTGCGTCGTGCGAGGGAGCGAGGGAGGCGCGTCGTTCAAGGTGAGCGAGTCCGATCTCGCGTTCGTGAGCGCCGATGCCGACGCCGACGTCGATACCCTCGCCGTCGAGGCCAACGACATGCACCTCGCGGAGGATCGGGCGTTCCTCGAGGCCGTCGCCGGCACCCGCGAGCCGCCTGCGGAGACGGTCGAGGAAGCGCTCGTCGTCCAGCGCGTGATCGACGCGATCTACCGGTCCAGCGAGAGCGGTCGGGCGGTGCGTCTCACCGAGTGATCGAACCGTCCGCAGGCGCTTCCTCTTCGAACGGGCGGTGACTCGACTAGCGGTCGGAAAACGCCCCGATGGCGATTTCTTGCGAGTGCTTGACCGAGGAACGGTGAACCAGAACAGGGAACACGAGAAGAATGGGGAACGCGATACCGAAGCCTCACCGTTATATTGACGCTCGTACATTGGCGACCATGGACGTGCTGATCACCGGGGCGAACGGAATCGTCGGGACCGCGATCGTCGAGGCACTCGGCGATCGCGACGAGTATTCGTTCACGGAACTCGACATCGAGTCGCATCCGAATCGGGAGACCGTCGTCGCGGACGTCGCCGACTACGAGCAGATTCGACCCGCCTTCGACGGCATCGATGCCGTCGTTCACATGGCCGTCTACGCACCCGGATTCGTCGACGAGTCCTGGGAGGACATCCTCCGAGTCAACGTCCGCGGGACGAGAAACGTCCTCCGGGCGGCAGCCGACGCCGAGGTCGAATCGGTGATCTTCGGCTCGACGAACCACGTCGTCGGACTGTACGAGCGGGAGTTCTCACCGGACCTCTACGAACCCGAATTCGACCTTACCGTCGATCACCGGTCTCCCGTTCGCCCGGACTCGACCTACGGCGTTTCGAAGCTCTTCGGCGAGCACGACGCGCGGTTTTTCGTCGAGACGAAGACGTACCCGAAGCGGTGTTACGCGCTTCGGATAGCTAGCGTCAGGCCGGCCGGGGAGGACCACCCCTACGCCTCAGCGGAGCGTGGCGTCGACGACGGACGCTGGGAACGCGACAGCGAGGCGTACGATCGACAGGTCGCCCGCCTCAAGGCAACGTGGTTCTCCCGCCGGGACTGCGGGCACATGATCGATCGAATGCTCCAGGACGACCACGTCGAATTCGACGTCTTCTACGGCGTCAGCGACAACGATCGACGCTGGTTCGACATCGACCACGCCCGCGAGGTGCTCAAGTACGCGCCTCGAGACAACGGGGAAGAGTGGGACGGCCCACCGAGCGCGTGACGGAGGACGGGCAGAATCACGGCCTCGAGATCGGGGATTACCTGAATCCCGCGACGGATTCGGGGGTCAGTCGAACGCGACCTCGATCGGCTCGCCCGTCTCGGCTGATTCGTAGGCCGCTTCGACGACAGCGACGGCCAGCAGGCCCTCGTCCGGGGTAATCTCCGGCTCTCGATCTGCCCGAACGCTGCTCACGAAGTCCTCGATGAGGCCCGCGTTCGCGTTCGTGCCGTAGAACGCCGTGTGAACGCCCGCGTCCGAACCGGACTCGACGGTGTGGACGAGCGATTGATCTGTGTAGTCGAGGCCGACCGTGGCGTCGGTGCCGGTCAGTTCGAGGGTCGCGTCGCCCCACGTGTGCCAGGCGTCAGGCTTGCTCCACGACCCGTCGAGGAAGAACGGCGTTCCGTCCGCCAGCTCCATCGAGAGGACGTTGACGTCGTCGACCGGGATGTCGTGAAACCGCGTGTCGACCTCGGCGTACACCTCTGCGACTGCCTGGCCCGTGAGGTGATAGACGAGGTCGACGATGTGAACCGAGTGGTCCATCACGGCACCGCCGCCAGCGGCTTCGGGATCGACGAACCAGCCCCCGGGCATCTGCCCGCGGTTCGTTCCGGAGATGGCGAGGAGGTCACCGACCTCGCCGGCGTCGAGGGTCTCCTTCGCCCGCTGGGCCGGGCCGCAGAACCGAAGCGGCATGGTGATACCGGCGCGGATACCCGACTCTTGCCAGACGTCGACGATCACCCGTGCGTCCTCGAGAGTCGGTGCGAGCGGCTTCTCACAGAGGACGTGGACGCCGGTGGCGGCCGCCCGCTCGAACCACTCGCGGTGGGCGGCGTTTGGTGCACAGATCACCGCGGCGTCGATCTGCTCGAGGAGTGCGTCGGCGTCGGCGACGTACTCGGTGCCATGGCGTTCGGCCGTTTCCTGGCCGCGGTCTGAATCCCCGTCCGTAACGCCGACGAAGTCGACGTCCTCGCGGTCGGCGAGTTCACCGGCGTAAGCGTCCGTGTGGACGTGAGCGGTCGACAGGATACCCATCGCGATGGGGTCGCTCATTTCGCCACCTCCTCGGGTGCGACGGGGACACCGCGGTCGGCCGAGCGCTCGGCGGCGAGCGCGAGACGAAGCGCTTCGATCCCCTCCGAAGCGCCGACCTCGGGGTCCGAACCGTCGTCGAGACAGGAGACGAAGTGCTCGAGTTCCCGCCGATAGCCGTTCTTCGCGAGCGGGCTCTCGACGGTCACGTCGCCGTCGGTCCACTCGGCGTAGGCTGACTCCTCGGCACTCGAGAACTCGACCAGGCCGTCGTCGCCAGCGAATTCGAGCTCGACGGTAAACGGCCGCGAGTCGGGTTGGGCCCACGAGGACTCGACGTAGCCGACGGCACCGTTCTCGAAGCGAAGGGTGACGAACCCGTGTTCGGACTCGTCGTCGCGGTGGCGGCGGGCGAACACCCGCTCGACGTCGCCCCAGCACCACCGGAGGTAGTCGAGATCGTGGATCGCCAGGTCGACGAAGATGCCGCCGCTCTTCTCGCGGTCGGCGAACCAGTTATCAGAGCCCCAGTCCGGGAACGGCGAGAGTCGCCGAGCGCGAGCGACGCCCTCGTTTCCGACCTCGAGGTCGCGAGCGTGTCGGTAGTTCGGGAAGAAGCGGGCGACGTGGCCGAGCATGAACGTCAACTCGGCGTCGGCGACGATCTCGTCGATCTCGTGTGCCTCCGAGAGGGTGCTGGCGATCGGTTTCTCGAGGAAGACGTCGACGCCGGCGGCGGCGGCCGTCCGAACCAGTTCCACGTGGGTGTGTGTCGGGGTACAGATGTCGACGTAATCGGGGTTCGTCTCCTCGAGCATCGTCGCGACGTCCGTGAAAGTCTCAGCCTCGAAGCCGAACTCCGCGACGAACTCGTCGGGGCCGCTCGGCGAGGCGACACCGACGATCTCGACGTCCATCTGGGCGTACTCCGCCGCGTGGGTTCGAGCCATGAATCCCGCCCCCGCGATACAAGCTCTCATACTGAGCACTGACACGCCAGAGCACTAATAAGCGTTTCGTGGGACGAGTCGAAGCGGGGGCGAACCGGGGAGCGATACACCGGTCCGAGTGAACTCGGTGGCTGGGCCGACCCGTTTCGCGACTGTCGAAAGAGGTACGCGGAACTGTCGTCTACGCATCGTCTTCGCTCGAGGTAGCCGACGGTCGAGAGCCCGAAGCCGCAACGGCGACCCGCGATCGCCGTTTCGAATGACGAAACAGAGCCTTGGTGTGTGTTCACACAGATATCCGGCGAACGTGACCCCAGCTTCCAGGGGGGACTGGTGACGTCCCAGTCACTGCCAGTCAGCGATGCGGCGGCGCGCGTACGCACACCGTTCACAGTCGGGAACGTCACAGAGGAGGAGCCCCGGCTGCTTATCGAGTACCTCCACCACCAGCGAGAGGAGCCTCGGCCCGTCGACGAGGCGCGCGGTTGCGTCGCCCACGCGTCCCTCCCGCTCGAGGCCCAGCCGGGTCGCGATACTCCCGACGACGCCGAATCCGCGGGAGCAATGCACCTGGTTCACCTCGACGGTTTCCGCCGATCCGTCCGCCCCTCGCATCGTCGTCTCGGCGAGTTGATCGCGGTAAGGCAGGTTGGCCAGTCGCTCGGCAACGTGGAGCGCCGAATTCGTCGTGTGGTCGACGCCGAGGAGGAGTATCTGCCCGTCTCTCTCGTCGATAAGCCGGTGGATCGGACTGCCAGGACCGATCGAATTTCGCAGTTCGTGGTCGGCGACCAGCGACTCGGCGCCCGGCCCGATCGCGGCGACGGACTTCGTCGGATGCGCGCTCCGGACTGCTTCCGGGTGATTCCTGCACGCCTCGGTGATCGCTCCGACAGTCGAGGGGGACATCTCTGGATCGTACGCCCGATCGTACCTGGTGAACGTCGGCATCAGTACGGTCCCATCGCCTACGGTATCACAGAGTGCGTCGACGACCGTTCGTGCGCCACCGTCGACCCAGCCCAGACTGCTCAGGGAACTGTGAACGATCACGCTGTCGCCGGCCTCGAGTCCGAGGCCACGGAATCCACCACGAAGTTCCTCCCGGGTGAGACTCATACTCCGTTTCTCTCCGGATTCGGGCATAACTGTTGCGACCGATCGATAGTCACTGGACAGCACAGACGGAGTTGTTTTGCTATTCGAAACGGCCGTGGCCATCGGCTCGAGGACGCGTCGTCTACCTGCGTGAACCGCCCATTGTCGCAGACTGTGGGTCTATCGCTCCATCCAAGTAAAGACAGATCACTCGAGACCACTCCCCTACGATTACACGCCTATGCCTGTAATGTTCTGGTGGCGAGGATCGATTGTCCCTCCTGTAGAACGCGAACGCATCACGCCAACGAGTCACAGGGGGTTTGGTGTTCTCAAACGCCCAATTCGGCCAAATACGTGTATAGACGGCCGAATACCGGATCCTCGAGCAATGACGAGTGCCACGTTACCAAGAAACACGTTTTGTGATTCGAAACGTAACTCGACCGCTGCGCTTCGAGTCACCCGCGATCGATTCGAACTGCGTGCTCGAGCGTTCCGATCCCCTCGATTTCGATTTCGACCCAGTCGCCGTCGGAAAGCTGTGCGACACCGGTGGCGCTTCCCGTCGCGATTACGTCGCCTGGTTCGAGCGTGAGATACGACGTGATCTCCTCGATCACTGCCGCCTCCGAGAACACGCAGTTCGATCGGTTCGTCCGTTGTTTCACCTCACCGTCGACACGCAGTTCCATGGTTGCATCGTCCGGTACGTCCTCCGGCTTCGCGAGGACGGGACCGATCGGCGTGGCGTCGTCGATTGCCTTCGCGCGAACGAGGTTCGCCGGATCGTAGCGGCTTTCCGGCGGCGAGAGGTCCGTAATCTCGTTGAGACACGTGAACCCGGCGATGACGTCCATCGCCTCGTCGCGAGAGACGTTTCGACACTGCTCGCCGATGACGACCCCCAGTTCCAGCTCGAAACAGTACTCGCCTTCGCCCTCGAACGTCGAGACGCCACCGTGACCGACCAACGTGTTCGGCGGCTTGACGAACAACAGTAGATCTCCCGGCGTCCTGGGCGATTCGTCGTCCTTCTCGAGGACGTTCGATTCGTAGTTCGGCCCGACACCGATCACCTTTGTCGGTTCCGTCGGCGGGAGTATTTCGACTTCGGTGGGGTCGTAGCTTCGGGTGTCCGTTTCGATCCCCTCTGCCGTCCAGTTGCCGGTCGCGACTCGCCCGGCAGCGTCGATGAATCTCGTCTTTCGCATCACCTCGGTCGAGACTCGAGAGAGCGATAAAGGTACTGGAACGGGGGACGATTGGTCGCGGCTCGCAGGTTCGATTCGTCTCCGTTTCCGCCCGGCGGTCGCCTCCTTCCCTCCTGCTCGACGGTGACTCACGCCCCATCAACGACCGTGCCCGATCAAATCGTTGGCAACGGAACCCGTACCCGTCGATCGTCGATCCGTTCGAACGCGGCGCTCGCCGCGAGGACGGTATCGTCGCGAAAGCGTCGGCCGGCAATCTGGAGGCCGACCGGGAGCCCCCCGTCGGTGAGGCCGGCCGGAACCGACGCCGCCGGGTGACCGGTGAAGTTGAAGGGCAGCGTCAGGTGCCACCCGCCTGAGGGGATCGGTTCGCCGTCGATAGAGCGGGGGCCATCGGTCGTCTTGTCGAACGCCGGGACGCCGACCGTCGGCGAGAGCAACAGGTCGTACTCCGCGAAGACGTCCTGGAGCCCATCGAGGACGTCCGTCCGGGCAACGTCGACGAGTTTGTAGTCGATCGCCGGATACTCCCGCCCACGTTCGATCGTGTCGATACTGTACTGGGACAGTGCGTCCCGATGGTCCTCGTAGAGATCGATCCCGTGTTCGCGCTTTACGTGGATATTGTGAAGCGCGTGGCCAACGGCCGACCACCCGGTGTACATCGTCTCCAGAATCTCCTCGTGAGAGCGTCCGTAGTCGACGTCGACCCGCTCGGTCGTGACGTCGGTGGCCGCTTCGAGCGCGTCGACGGCGTCGTCGACGACGGCGCGCACCTCGTTCGCGACTGGAAAGACACCGAGGTCGGGACTGTATCCGATCCGGAGGTCGCCGATCGCCTCGGTCACCGGGTCGGTTACCGCGTCGACGTACGCCGTTCCGTCGTCGGGGAGGCTGAACGGATCCCGCGGATGCGGCCCGGCCAGTACGGACAGCATCAGGGCAGCGTCCTCAGCGGTCCGAGTGATCGGTCCGGCACAACACGTGGGCGAGTGATGGGAGAAGGCGTCCGGCCGACTCGCGATCGGAACGCGGCCGTAGGACGGTTTCAACCCGAAGACGCCACAGAACGAGGCTGGAATGCGAACCGAACCGCCTGCGTCAGTTCCGTGGGCCAGCGGGACCAGTCCGTCGGCGACCGCCGCGGCGCTCCCGCCCGAGGAGCCGCCGGCGGTCCGCTCGAGGTCGAACGGCGTGGGCGTCGGACCGCGAAGCCGGTTGTCCGTCGTTCCGCTGCGCCCGAATTCGGGCGTATTGGTCTTGCCGATCACGATCGCACCGGCGGCCTGCAACCGTTCGGCGACGATCGAGTCTTCGCTCGGAACGTTGTCTTCGAACACGCGCGACCCGTACGTCGTCCGAACGCCGGCGACGTCGTAGAGGTCCTTGATCGCGACGGGGACGCCGTGGAGTGGACCGAGCGGGTCCCCATCGTCGATCGATCGCTGGGCGGCTCGCGCCTGCTCCCGGGCACGGTCGTCACAGACGGTGAGGAACGCGTTGATCGTGTCGTTTCGTTCGTCGATTCGCTCGAGGTGGGCCTCGACGACGTCGATTGGCGACAGGTCGCCTCGTCGAATCGAATCCGCGAGGTCGGTCGCCGAGCGACTACAGAGATCAGCTGTCATCGATACCTCGAGCCACGAATCCCGGTACGATAAGCGCTTGCGTTCGTGGGCGTGGCGACGGCCGAAGAAACACTTACTACGGTGGTTCGTCTCGTAACGGGTGGATGGATCATACGAACAGCATACGCCAGGAAATCGAATCAGGGGGCGTCGTTCTCGGCGCGGAAACTGCGACGTTCTCGCCGTCGGTCGTCGAAGTCTACGGCGACGTCGGCCTCGACTTCGTGTGGCTCGACTTCGAGCACGCGGGTCCGAGCCCGTACGATAGCACCGTTCTCGAGAACCTCACCCGTGCGGCTGAGCTCGCGGGGATCGAACTGCTCGTCAGACTGCCGACCGGCGAGCCGCCGTTGATCCGGAAGGTCCTCGACGCTGGCGTCAGGTCGATTCTGATCCCGCGCGTCGAGACCGCGGCAGAGGTACGGACAGCAGTCGAGGCAACCCGGTATCGGTACGAGGGCGGCGTCGGCGACCGCGGCGTCGGCAACAGTCGAAACAGTACCTGGGGGAACTCCGAACCGAATCAGGTCGAACTCGAGGACGACTCCGTGGCGATCGGCGTCATGATCGAAAACGAGACGGCGATCGAGAACCTCGAGTCGATCCTTGCCGTTCCGGAACTCGACTTCGTCTTCGTCGGTCCCGCGGACCTCTCGGTCTCCCTCGGCGGGTCGTGGCTCGATCCGCCGCCCGAACTCGACGAGCGGGTCGATTACGTGGTCGAGACCGCGGCGGACGCGGGGATGCCGGTTGGCGGAGTTGCGACGTCCGTCTCGTCCGCACAAGCGGCGGTCGACCGCGGCTATCAGGTGCTCCTCGTCGGCGGCGAGCTCAGTTCGGCGCGGAGCGTCCTCGGGGAGAAACTGGCGAGTCTCCGTTGAGGTCGCGGTCTCGACAGAGAACACGTCTTCTGTCGCCGATTATGTAGAAATACGCCGGTTATCGCATCGTCGACTCCATAGAAACAGGCTCGTTATCGCATCGGCGAATCGAGACGAGAGCCAACGACGATTTTCGAATAGCCCCCTCCGGCGATGGCCGATCTCGATGTGGAATTTACGCACCCACAAATTACATTATACTGAGGTCCATAGCGGAAGGCGGAGAACAATGCAGCCCAGTCGCCCATCTCAATCAGGAGCAGATTCGCCGTGACGTTCGACGTCTTCATGAACGAATACTGCGCGCCCGAACACGACTTCGATGGTACGGACCGTGACGAGCAGGCCGATCCAGTCACAGCGCCCTCTGCGCTCGTCTCGAGGACGGTTACGTTCGGGACGCTCGAGACGCCCGACACTCCAATCCTACCGGAGGGACGCCGGTGACCGATCGAACGATCGGCTACGCCGGCCTCGACCACCATCACGCGGAACCGTACCTCGAGACGCTCGAGACGCTCCCCGCGAGCGTTACGTGCGCCTGTGAACCGGATCCGGACTTCGACGCGTCCACCATTGCCCCCCTCGACGACGTTCCCGTATACGACGATCTCGAGCAGTTACTGAGTTCGGAATCGCCGGACGCGATCTTCCTGACGCTCCCGAACAGGGACACTCCCGGAGCGATCGAACAGGCCCTCGACGCGGGTGTCGACGTCTTCACGGAAAAGCCGGCAGCCCGAACCGCCCACGAACTCGAGCCGCTACTCTCGCGCGTCGATGTAGCCGACGAGACCGTCTGTGTCTCCTATCCCTGGCAATCACACCCGATCACGACGGAACTCGTGGCCCTCGTCGAGGAGGGATTCTTCGGCGACATGCGAGCGTTCGACGTTCGATACGTCGCCTCCCAGCTGTCGTTCCGGGACACCGACCACTTCATCTTCGACGAGGACGCGAGTCGCGGTGGCATCCTCCAGTGGCTCGGCATCCACTGGCTTCAGTTACTCACCGTGCTCCTGGAGGAACCGATCGCCCGCGTCAACGCGTGCATGGTCGACGGATCCGCGGCGGTCGAGGTCGAGGACGCGGCGACGTTGCAACTCGAGACGGCCGACGGCGTGCTCGGGACGCTCCACTGCGGTTACTACCTCGGCGAGGACCTCTACGACACGAAAATCGACCTCTACGGGACTCACGGTCGGAGCAGCTGGGATCCGATGGGGCGGGAGTTCGGGTTCGACGAGGAGACGACGCTCGAACTCGACGACGCGAGCGGCGAGTGGGCGTGTACGCCTCACCGGACGATCACCCACGAGTACGACCCGGCACCGGGCTACGGTGGGTCGTGGGGCAAGGAGTTCGTCGAGGCGTTCTTCGAGGCCTGCGACGGCAAGCGCGACCCGCCGGTCACGCTCCAGGACGCCGCCGCGGTCCTCCGGGTTCTCGACGCCGCCTACGAATCCGCGGAGAACGGCGAGTGGGTCGAGGTCGAAAACGCCGGTCACTGAGAGACACTGGTAACTGAGAGCCGTTCGTTCGCTCGAAGCGTTCGAACCGGACCCGGACTCACGAAACCGCTGCTCGAGTGGTAGCGATCGCTGGTGCCCCGAAACGCGACTGCTGGTGTCGAGTGCAGCGACCGTCATCTATATTGTGATCAAAATCACTAGTCACGTGTACCCACATGACGTATCCAACTGAGCGGAGGACGACGAACCGATGAGTGGTGTCCTCGCGATAAACGGCGGTCCCGAAGCGGTCACCGTCAACGACGACGACGTGTTCTCGTGGCCGATCATTACGGACGAAGACGAAGCAGCCGCCCTCGACGTCCTCCGGCGAGGAGCGATGTCCGGTACCGAGGTTACGAAACAGTTCGAAGCGGAGTTCGCGGACTGGCAGGGCCAGGAGTTCGGCCTCGGCCACAGTTCCGGAACGGCGTCGCTTCTGGGGGCGATGTACGGCGTCGGTGTCGGCGTCGGCGACGAAGTCATCGGCCCCAGCGTCACCTACTGGGCGGCCATATTGCCGTGTATGGCGCTGGGCGCGACACCGGTGTTCGCGGATATCGAGCCCGATACCCTGTGTATCGACCCCGAAAGCGTCGAAGAGCGCATCAGCGAACACACGAAAGCCATCGTCGTCGTCCACAACTACGGGCATCCAGCCGACATGGATCCGATCGTGGAGATCGCCCGCGAACACGACGTCGCGGTCATCGAGGACGTCTCCCACGCTCACGGCGGGGAGTACAGGGGCCGCAGGCTGGGGAGCATCGGCGACGTCGGCGCCATGTCGCTGATGAGTCGGAAGTCCTTCGCCGTGGGCGAAGCCGGAATGCTCGTCACCGACGACCGAGAGATCTACGAACGGGCGGTCGCGTTCAGCCACTACTCGCGACACTCCGACACTCTCGAGCGAGAGGACCTGGTTCGATTCTCCGGCCTCCCGTTCGGCGGTCACAAACACCGGATGCACCAGATCAGCGCGGCCGTCGGACGCGTCCAGCTGGAACACTACGACGAACGCATGGGGGAGATCCAGGACGCGATGAACTACTTCTGGGACCTGCTGGAGGACGTCCCAGGTATCCGCGCCCACCGACCCGACGACGAGGGGAGCAACGCCGGCGGTTGGTACGCACCGAAGGGACTGTACGATCCCGAGGAACTGGGCGGGTTACCGGTCGCCGACTTCGCCGACGCGGTCGCAGCCGAGGGATCCGTCTGCCGCGGTGGGTGTAATTTCGCGCTTCACACGCATCCCCTCCTCAACGAGGCCGACGTCTACGGACACGGGAAACCGACTCGCCTCGCACACGCCCACCGCGACGTCCGCGAAGAAGAAGGCGACCTCCCCGTCGCCGAGGGAATTCAGGAGCGCTGTTTCGCCGTGCCGTGGTTCAAACAGAACCGACCGGCAGTAATCGAGCAACACGCGGACGCCTACCGCAAGGTCGCGGAGAACTACGAAGAGTTGTTAGAAACGGTTTCCCAGGCTGACGACTGATCGGTGGCGGATCCGATCGAATTTGCCGACGCACATCGATCAGACAGGCCGTCGGTACCTTTATATCGAATTGTCGTTTCCATTCGAAGGTAACCCACGATACCCAGCTATGAGCGAAGGAAATACACGCCCCGCTGCAGTCTCGACCGAAGCACAGCTAGAAGACCTCCTCTCTGAACCCTACCCCGAGGACGTCGAATTCGCCCGACAACTCGAGGGCGATATCATGGTTCTCGGTGCGGGCGGAAAGATGGGGCCGACGCTCATCAGGCGGATCCTGCGTGCGAACGAGGAAGCTGACGCCGACACGACCGTGTACGCCGTCTCGCGGTATTCCGACGGCTCCCTCGAGGAGAGACTCCAGTCGTGGGGCGCCGAGACGATCCGGGCGGACCTCCTCGAGGAGGGCGCGCTCGAGTCGCTGCCGAACTGCGAGAACGTCATCTATCTGGTGGGCATGAAGTTCGGTACGACCGGCCAGGAGCCCAAAACCTGGGCGATCAACGCCTACCTCCCCGGCCGCGTCGCGAGCCGGTTCGCGGATTCGCGGATCACCGCGCTCTCGACGGGCAACGTCTACCCGCCGGTACCGGTCGACTCCGGCGGCTCGGTCGAGACGGACGTGACGGGGCCGGTGGGCGAGTACGCCCAGTCGTGTCTGGGACGCGAACGCGTCTTCCAGCACTTCTCGAAGGAAAATGGGACGCCCACGTGTCTCCTCCGGCTCAATTACGCCGTCGAGTTGCGCTACGGCGTGTTGCTCGACCTCGCGAAGCGAGTGTACGCCGAAGATCCGGTTCCGCTCGAGATGGGCCACGTCAACGTAATCTGGCAGGGTGACGCCAACTCCGTCTGCTTCCGTTCGCTGGACCTGGCGGATTCACCGGCCGACATTCTGAACGTCACCGGGCCGAACGTCCTCTCGGTGCGCGACCTCGCCCAACAGTTCGCCGACGAATTCGGCTGCGACGTGACGTTCCAGGGCGAGGAGAAGGAGACGGCGTTACTCAACGACGCGAGTCGGAGCCACGAGCTATTCGAAGAACCGAGAATGGCGGTCGACGACGTCGTCGAACTCGTCGCCTCGTGGGTCGAACAGGACGGTCCTACCCTCGGCAAACCCACGAAGTTCCACGTCCGGGACGGCGAATTCTGAGAGGGGCCGCTGACAGGGAGGCGATTCCTTCTCCTGGCCGCATCGATGTTCGAATCCCAGTTCGACCCGACTCGAGAGCCCGTACCTACTCGTACATCGACTCGATTTCCCACGCCTCGAGCGGCGTGAACCGCGACGGATCGAGTTCGAAACGCCGGCCGAACGGCGCGTCGATTACGCTTCCGAATTGCATGTGACCGTCCGCGACGTCGAGCGCGGCGAATCCATCCTCGTGACGCTCGTAGAGGTCGCCGTGGGCCTCGAGGAGCGTCTCCTGGAGGTCCTCGGGGAGAAAGCTCAGGCCGCGATAGTAGTGGTGGCCGTTGCGTTCGATGTGATCCAGTCCGAGCGTCCCCATCACCGCCAGGTCGTGGAGCAATTCGACCGGACCGATCGTGGTGAGGTCCTCCCCGCTCATGACGTAGTCGCCATCCGTCTCGCGGCGGCGTTTCTCGATGAGACAGGCGTTGACGACGCCCTTGAAGACGCCCTTGCAGTTCTTGTGGCTCGTGCCGGCGTAGCCACACTCGAGGGCGCGTCCGGCACTGTCCAGCCGATCGTCGGACTCGTCGATGATGATCGGCGGACTGTCACTCCACTCGGAGAGGACCTCGCGCGTCTCGTCGGTGAGCGCCTGCTCGCGTGGGAGCGGCTGTTCGACGTAGGCCACGTGATCGAAGACGGCGGCGAGGGCCGGATCGTCGGCGTGGCGTTCCCACTGCTCTTTGAAGACGCGGACGCTATCGTACTGCTCGTTCGCGTCGAGCGTGCAGAGATACGTGTCGTGTGCCCCCTCCTCGAGAACCGCACCGATTTGGGCGAGTCGGTCTGCGTCGCGCGCTTCGTCCGCCGAGAGTTTGATCTTGAAGTGGGATATTCCGTCGCGCTCGACGTACTCCTCGAGGGCCTGCGGGAGTCCGTCCTCGAGCCGGTTCGTCGCATCGATTTCGTCCCGCCGGAGCGGATCCGCCAGTCCGACCGTGTGGCGAACGGCCGCTTCTCGAGTCGGGTTCTCGGGCAGGTACGTGGTGAGCGATTCCCCCTCGAGTTCGGGGTAGATTCGTCCGGGGTCGACCCCGAAGGCGCCGTTGCGGATTCCGTCCGCGAAGGTGATGTCCTGATGGCGACAGAAGGCGTCGACGAGTGCCTGCTCGACCATGCTCACGCCGTAGCCCCAGAGCAGCGGCGGGTGTTCGGTGTCGGCGGCCCACTGACGCTGGCGCTCGTAGAGGTCGTGCCAGAGGTCGAAGACGGTCGGTGCGGGCTCGAGGTCACGGGCGTGGTCACAGGCAGCGGTGAACACCTCGAGCAGGCGCTCGTTCTGTTCGACCAGCGAGAGGTCGGGATCCTTGAGAAACCACATTGGGGCGATTCCGACCATCGAGACGCCCGTCACCCGCTCGCCGTCGACCGCGATCTCGATATCGAGAAAGTGGTGGGCTCCCTCGGTCGCGACGACGTTGCCGAAGTGAAACGGCATTCGGGTGTCGTTGTTGCGCACGTACTGGTCGGCACGGACGACTTCAATTTCCATACCGGGAGCAGTGCCAGGAGAGACATAAGTGTGCGTGATTGGGGCCAACGAGGCGGTCGGGCGGCATGGTCGGGAAACGGGGCGTGTGGTCAAGCGCTCTCGATTGAGACGACGTGCCCGCGGCTGAGTCTCGAGATCAGACGACTGACGTCGTCAGTCACGAGAGAGGAACTGGGCGCTCAACATCGGCCATGTGACCGTTCTCCTGAGCGTGGATTGGATTGAACGTTCACAGACTGTTGTCAATCAATTTAAGTTAAATTTAATTACCACAGTGCGGTGGTTGTCATTGGCTACCATGACTGATGCTAGCGAACGGGGAGAGACAGACGTATCCGACCGTGACGGCACGGTTGGCAGTACATTGAGTCGACGAGCGGCGATGAGCGCACTGGGGTTGGCCGGCCTCGGATTGGTGAGTGGCCAGGTCGGTGCGCAGGAGCGAAGCAAACAGCCGTGGACCCGCTGGGAAGGCGACGTAAACGCCGATGGCCACGATTTGCTCGCTCTGGGCGGACTCGAGATGGCGGCGACGTCAGAACGGATCTCGGATTTTGCCGGGCAGAACCTCAGCGTCGACGAGGGCGTGTTGAACGCCGACAGTACACTGGTTGACGTGATCGACATCGACGACTACGGTGCAGATCCGACGGGTGAGGAACCGTCGGACGACGCACTCGACGCGGCGATCGACGATCTGAGCGACGGCGACACCCTGGTGATGACCGACGGGGAGTACTGGTTCGACGGCGAACACGAGATCTTCGAGGACTACGTGACGGTTCTCGGCACGGGATCGAAACTGCGGGTCACCGGCGTCGGGTACGGGGCGTACGCGCACTTCATCTCGTTCGGTAACTGGACTGCCGTCAGCGACTTCGGCGGCGATACGGTCAACGCGACTGACGTCAGCGAAGGCGATCAGCGGATCGAAGTCGAGGACGTCTCGCCGTTCAGCGTCGGCGACGACGTCACGATCTCGGAGTCGAAGTACAACAACTCGCCGACGCTTTCCTGGGGCGGCACCGCCGGGCGTGGCACCTGCCCAACGAGGGCCGTCATCCGCGAAATCGACGGGTCGACGCTCTATCTCGACCGCGGCCTGAACTACGACCACGGCGCGGGTAACGCCGGCGTGTTCCTGCTGGACTCGGTCGTCGGTGGCCGGTTCGTCGACATGCACCTGACCGACGGCGGCGGCGAGGACGAGACCGAGGGCTTCCTGATGAGCGCCTACGCACGCGACTGCAAGTTCATCAACTGCACTGCCGAGAACTACGTCGGGTTCCCGTTCGTCGACATCCACTCGCTCCGAACGGTGATGGTCGACTGCGAGGCGACGAAACCGGTCCTCCCTGAGGGTCGAGCGTCTTCCCACTGGGAACCCTTCCAATTTCGCGGCAGTACGGACCCGACGGTCGTGCGCCCGTCGATCGACACCTGCCGGCGCGGGATCGACATCAACGCCGGGTCGAACGTGGTCAGAATCTTCGACCCGCGGATCAGGAACGCGTACCTCCACGGCATCTGCTTTCACTCGAACGCCACGCAGCAGGTCTACGGCGCCTACGAGGTCTACGGCGGCCGGATCGAAGGCGCCGAGGAGATACTCCACGACAAGTACCACGCCGGATACGGACTCTCGCTGTCGCCCAACCAGAGTCACGTGAAGGCGTTCGGAACGACCGTCGTCGGTCGCCCCGCCGCCGTCAATACCCCGTACGGCCAGGCATCGAACCTCACACTCGAGGGATGCGAACTCGAGACGTTTGCCGGGACTGGCGCGAACGTCGTAAACGGCAATCTTCGAAACTCGAAGTTCGAATCTGTCTCCATCGTCGGTCGCGGCGGGAACGACGACGTTGCCCTCAATCTCGCCGGAGCGGAGAACGTCTCCGTTTCCGGGGATGTCTCAGGAAGCTTCACGGACGACGTGGTCTACGTCGGAGACGCCGAGAACGTGACCCTCGAGGTCGACGTCCTGAACAACGATACCGCCGCCAGCGACGTGACGATCGAACGCTCACGGAACGTATCGGTGACCGGTACGCTGCACGGGAGCGGCCGGTCCGTCGCCACGAGCGGCGACGTCTCCGACGTCCGCGTCGTCGACGTCGACGCGAAGGCAGACGCGCCTCCCATCGGCCACCACGGTGCCGACGGCACCGTCTCCAACCTGTGGGTGACGGCCTGTAACACCGTCGGCGGTGCCAACACAGACATCGACTTCGCCAACGAACTGGAGGCGGAGGTCGAGGGTCTGTGGATCCAGAACAACGTCTGTGGCGACGTGTCATTCCACGGGAGCGCGAGTGACGAAGACAAGTTCGTGACTGGGAATCTGACCGGCCAGTAGCCGATCTAATCTCTCCATCACCTCTCCAGCCGGTGAGCGGACGAATCCGCGACCAGCTTTCCCTCCTCGAGCCGGTCGTGGACAGTCCGTCGTACCTGAAACGCCAGTCGAAATACGTCCCGCCGATTCGAGGCCGATACGGACTCCGACTGGACCGATGGTCGTCCCGTGACATAACGTAATACTGGATCTATGGAGTGCATATCGAGGGCAAACGCGCTCCAGTAGATGTCATTTGAGTGTGTTTAGCAGAGCCAAACATTTATCTTTCACATGCGCCCATTAGCCAGGTATGGCCGAAGCAAAGAATCCGGTTCAGGCGGTCCAGCGCTCCCTCGAGATCGTGGATATGCTCCGGGACACCGGTGGGGCCCGCGTCACGGAGGTCGCCAGGGAGATCGGCGTCTCGAAGGGGACTGCCCACTGCCACCTGGCGACCCTCGAAGAAGGTGGGTACGTCGTCAACGAGAGTGGCGAGTACAAACTGGGATTGCGGTTCATCGACCTCGCCCACTACGCGAAGAACCGCATCGACATCTACGACATCGCGACGACGGAGGTCGACACACTCGCCGAAGAGTCCGGAGAGATGGCGCTATTCACCGTCGAAGAAGACGGCGAAGGAATATGTCTGTACACGGCCCAGGGCGCAAATGCCGTCCAGACCGAGATCTACGTCGGGTATCGAAACGCCCTCTACCACACCGCTGTCGGGAAGGCGATGCTCGCGTTCATGCCAGCGAACGAGCGCGACCGGCTCATCCAGGACATGGAGTTCGACGCCTTCACCCCGAACACGATCACCGACGAGGAGGCGTTACGCACGGAACTCGAGACGATTCGTGAGAGCGGAATCGCGTACAACCACGGCGAGACGATCCAGGGGCTCGTCGGCGTCGGCGCGCCGATCCGCGACCAGGACGGGACGATCTACGGCGCGATCAGCATCATCGGTCCGGTGCGCCGGATGGACGAGGAACGCCTCGAGACGGAAATACCGGAGATGATTCGGCGGGCAGTCAACATCATCGAGATCAACATTACCTCGCTGTGAACGCGTTTCCGTCTCCGTGAACGCCGTCGGCGAAGGGACACGCCGGCATCAGGGACACTCGAAACGGAACTCCGTACGTCTCGGACGGGCCCCGTGCTGATTCGTCGAAACGGGGCCGTACTAGGTCGAAACAGACGAGACGTCGTTCGGGAGACGGTCGGACGCGACTGGAGCACGTGCCCGTCGTCTGGATATCCCCGAGAGCGTTGCAATTGGGCGGCACAGGCTCTCCTCTTGCCCAAAATCAGGGTCTCTCCACCCCAACCGCCAGAACTATGTTCGTTCTGGAACATCCATTCCCATCGAATGCTCGAGATACGACCACTCACGGCCGACGACCTCGACGACGCGCTGGCCCTCTCGACGCAGGCCGGCTGGAACCAGCTACCCGCCGACTGGGAGCGGCTGCTCACCTGCTGTCCAGCGGGCTGTTTCGCCGGCACCGTCGACGGCGAACTCGTCGCGACGACGACCGTGATCACCTACGGTGCTGACGGCGACGGAGCGGACGTCAGCTGGATCGGGATGGTGCTCGTCGACGAAGCCCACAGGGGACAGGGGTTTGGTAGTCGAATCTTCGAACACGGACTCGAGTACGCACGCGAGAACGGGGGCGACCTCGTCGGCCTCGACGCGACACACCTCGGAGAACCGATCTACCGAAACGACGGGTTCGAGCGCGTCGAACCCGTGTTCCGCTGGCAGGGTACCCTTCTCCGGCCAGAAGACGTAGCGGACGACCAGGAACCGGGACACGGTAAGGAGACCATCGAACGCCTCACCCCTCCGGACGTCGACGCCGTCCTCGAGTTCGATCGCCGCCACGTCGGTGTCGACCGGAGCACGCTACTCGAGGAACTGTTCGCCGAGTCCGAGGTTCGCGGGTTCTACTCGCGAACGTCGTCCGGGGTCGAGGGCTACGCAATCGTTCGACCGGGGAGAACGCACTGGCAGATCGGGCCGCTCGTGGCGATCGAGCCATCCGTGATCGATCACCTGCTCCGGGCCGTTTCGGCCGACCTCGCTGGTGAGGCGGTGATCGTCGATTCACCGGAACGAGGTCCAACCACGACCTCCCTCGAGACGTTCGGGCTCTCCCGCGAGCGAGAACTCGTGCGGATGACGTATCCGGACCGCGAACCGGCGCTGGCCGCCGAATCGGTCCACGGATTTCTCGATTTCGCGTTCGGCTGATTCGATTCCGCTTCGTCTCACGAAATGGGCTGTTAGCGGTCTCATAGCGTCTCGTCCACAATTGATATCGAGTGGCCGTTTGGACAGGAAAGCCACGGCCGTTACGAACTCGGTCGAGTGGTTCTCGCCCCTGGTTCTCGAGGCGCGACGAGCGACCGAACCGCGAATCACAGTCACGAGCGTGTAAGTATCTGCGTCACGATCAGAAGCTTTCGTCAAAAATTGTCAGCTTTGAGTTTGGTTTGGTCGTCGTCATCCTTAGTAGTGTATATAATACACACTATAATTCCAGATACGCTCTCGACTTCCTCCCCACTCGATAGGAAAGCATACAACGCGAAACTCGACGACACAAGGTTCGTTTGGAGCGTAGTCGACGGACCGTTGACCGCCCAGCTCTGTTCTAATGAGAGCAGGGAATTGTCGTAGCCGACAACCAGGAATACGCTTCAGAAGGAACGTATTGCTCGATCGACCGACTCAGGAACTCCGTTCTGGGTCGCTGTCGCATCATCAAAGTCGACGACACGAGGAAACCGGTTCGCCCCAGTTATATTGTGAGATTAGACCAATACTAATCTCTGCGGATAGTGGTAGAAAAGCATTAATACCGGCTCGAGACGGCTTCGTCGACCTCACCACACAACTCGTTCTACTGAGACACACGATAGCAATGCTCTCGTGCGTGCACGACAGATTAACATCCTCTCCGCGATAAAGGGCGAGGATTCCACAAAGCGGATATGCGGGTTGCGCGCTTCCTCGAGATTCACGTACGCTTTCGCGTGACCCGTCGAAGGCCACCACCGAGATCCGTTTGCAGCGATTGAAATGCCCCTCACGCTCGAGCGAGTGGCGGAACGTGTCTTTTTCACTGCAGGGCGTGTCAATCGATACAGAGACCGACAATGTACGACGAGATCCTCATTCCGACAGACGGGAGCGCCACTATCGATCAGACACTCGAGCACGCCCTTCCGATCGCTGCCGACAACGATGCGAGGGTCCACGCGCTGTCGGTCATCGACACGCGGATCGTCCAAGCAGCAACGGGCGAGACGCGCGAGGAAATCAAGGTCCAACTCGAACGCGAGAGTGAAGCGGCCGTCGCCGACGTCACCGACCGAGCGTCGGAGGCCGGACTCGAGGGAGTCGAGGCGGTCGAGCGCGGCACACCAGCCAAAACGATCCTCGAGTACGCCGAGACTCACGACGTCGATCTGATCGTCATCGGCACTCACGGGAAGAGTCCTCGAGAGAAACGGATTACGATGGGGAGCGTCTCCGAACGGGTCGTCGACAAGTCCCCGATTCCGGTGTTCGTCGTCCGTAGCGCCGATGGGGTCGTATAGACCGGCGGATTTCTATAGCCCAACGAGTTTTGCTGTACCTCGTTTGAGAGAGTGACCTGACCAGCAGGCCGCGTCAGTACTCGTTTTGCACCTTGTCCATCTTACACTGGACACAGAGGTCGTCAGCGAAGCAGGCGATATTATCGTAGGGACAGTCGTAATCTTCGACGGTTACGGAGAGGCTCCGCTTCGCGTGTTCCCACTCGGCCGCCCAGTCTTCGATGCGCGTATCGACCGAGGTGAACACGACCTCGTCGTCGCGGTCGATGATTTTCGCTGCAGTGACGTCGTGTTGATTTTCCTTCACCACCGCTATCGCGTCATAATAGGACGCACACCGAACCTCTTCAATTCCGTCAGTATCGTCCAACAATCGAACTCTGATGGAACCATCGTATTCCTCAGTCGGGTCCAGCCCACCTGGCATAGTGGTACTCATGGGACGACACGATAAAAGGCCCCACCCCCGCCCGTTTCTACGGCGAATCGATTTCGGGAAAGGGCCTCGGGAGCGACTCGAGTTCCGCCCTCGACGCTCGTCTCTTGCAGTATCCGACGAGAACAGGTGGGTAGCGATTCACGGCCTTCTGCGGGCTATCGGGCTATCCGAACGTTCTAACGAGGCACGTCCCGTCGTCGGCCAGACGACGACACGTTCGTTCGCTGGTCCGGTCGATACGCTCCTCGAGGCGGACGAGTCCTCGCCTCGGGAGTTCGTACCCGATACGGTAGGCGGTCTCGTCGTCGATGGCGTACGAGAGCGTACGGTCGAAGAAGGTGGCGACGACGCACTGACGCCACGCCAGCGCTTCCGCGTGTGCCGTTCCGCAGTCGGTCAGTTCGAACCCGGCGTAAGGTTCCGTCTCGAGAAGTGCGGCGTCGGCGAGTACGTCGACCATCTCGGTGACGCTGGCCGGCGCGACCGACAGCCGTTCGGCGAGTTCGCCGACTTGCACGCGACGGGTTCCGCGACCTGAGAGCCAGTAGCCGCCGAGGAGGTACCAGCCGGAGGTGGCGGTGAGCACGTTCGTCGAATCCGGATCTGAGCGCTCGCGCCTCGAGTCGCCCAATGGTACCCTCGATCGTTCACGGCTCGAGCCTGCTGTGGTGTCCGTCGACCACTACTCGCGCGTTGAGCCGGGAAATTCCTCGTCCGAATACGTTCGTATCTCGTATTCTGGTTCCGTTGAAATCCTTCAGCCCTGACAAGAACTGCGTGCTGAATACAGGGCGCGAATGCAGCACGAACCGAGGATGATCAATACAAATTGTGAACGGTCAGTACAGGAGAGCGATAACGACCGACGTCTGCGGCAGAGGTTTAGCTGCTCGAGTCCGTCTCGACGTGGCGCAACTGTTCGGCGTCGGTGAAGACGTACTTCCCGATCAACAGACTGCTAGTCATACTCGTCAACCCGCCGGCGGCGAAGATCATCGCCATGATGACGAACTGATAGAGCGCCGCGTAGATCGGATTCTCGCCCGCGAGGATCATCCCGGCCATGATTCCTGGGATCCAGACCCAGCCCAGGCTCTTCAGCGAGTCGATCACCGGGATGAGCGACGCCTGGACCCCTGTCTCGACGTGCCGTGAGATGACGGCCGTCGGCGGTGCTCCAAGTGCCAGTCCTGCTTCGATCTCCGCCCGGTTCGATGCAATTTCACTCTTGAAACGATCCAGTGCGAGCGAGTTGATCTGCATCGCGTTCGCGATGATCATACTTCCGACGGGGACGAGGTTCCGAACCGTCGCCTCGATCGCGCCAGCGAGCGTCATCGTGACGATCACGAGGCCCGATCCGAACACGATCGCAAAAAACGACACCCGCACGACGCCCGGCAACCCTTCGCCGCGGTTCTTCGAGATCCACGTCGCCCCGATCATCATCCCCAGCAGGATGACGCCGCTCCAGACGAAGTCCACCGTCAATAACACGCCGACGATCGATCCCATCGCGACGATCTGGATCAACCCCCGGACGAGGGCGACGGCGAGTTCGCGCTCGAGCGTCAGCCCTCGAAGATGGGAGAGTCCTACCACGAGCGCGGCGAGGACGGCCGCGACAGCGACCTGTGCGAGCCCCGTGAGGAGAACGGGATCGGCGAATTGTTCGAGGAACTCCTCGAGTACGGCGTCCATCAGGCCAACACCTCTTCAACCGGACCGACGCGGTCGACGCGACCGTTCCGAAGGACCAGCACGAGGTCACCGATTCGTCGCGCCTGATCCTCGTCGTGGGTAACCATTACGACGGTGAGATCGAGCTCACGGATGAGGTCGACGAGAAGTGCCTCCACGCGCTCTTCCGCTGCCGAATCGAGGTGGGAGGTCGGTTCGTCGAGCAGGAGGACATCGGGTTTGTTCAGCAGGGTACGAGCGATCGCGACGCGCTGTTTCTCGCCGCCCGAGAGCTCTTCGACGTCACGGTCCTCGTAGCCGGTGAGTCCAAGGCGTTCGAGCAATTCCGCGAGGTGCGTCTCGTCGATCGACTCGTCCCGGAGGAGCGGGCCACGAGCGACGTTGTCGAAAACGGTTCCGGGGACGAGCGCGGGATCCTGCGGAACGAGCCCGACGCGTCTGCGGAGACCTCTCGGGGGCAGATCCCGGTAATCCTCGCCATCGAGGAGCACCGTCCCCTCGGTCGGCTCGTCGAGACGGTTGAGCAGTCTGAGAAACGACGATTTCCCTGCGCCCGACGGGCCGACGACGACGAGCACGGTCGATTCGGGGACCGACACTGAGACGTCTTCGAGAAGGCGGTCGCCGTCGACGACCCGTCCGAGAGTTCGCGTCTCGAGTTTTGGAGTCGGCGTCATTGTTGATACAGACTCTGGCTCGCTCGAGCGGGAAGTGAGGATCGATCGGTTACACGCGGAGAGGGAGACCGATCGTACGAGCGCAGACGAGAAATCGCGTGAGTTCGGGTGAGATGTCTGATCATGCGAGCAACACGAGATGGTAAAACAGCCCAGCGGCCATCGCTATGGCGAGTGTTCGGAGCATTCCCTGCTTGAACCGGAAGATCAGCGCGAACGAGCCGGCTACAATTACCAGTGCGGCAACGTCGAGCGTCTCGAAGAAGGGAACGAGAAGGTCCATCCCGTACCCGTCGTATGTCCAGTGGTCCTCGAAGAGGACGTGCAGGCCGAACCAGACGGCGAGATTGAGAATGATACCGACGACGGCGGCGGTGATCCCCGAAAGGGCTGCCGTCAGCGATTCTTTTCCGCGGAGATACTCGATGTACGGCGCCCCGAGGAAGATGAAGAGGAAACAGGGAACGAACGTCACCCAGGTGACGACGATCGAACCCAGGATACCGGCGACGAGCGGATCGAGCATTCCCGGATTTCTGTACGCACCCATGAAGCCGACGAACTGGACGACCTGCACGAGCGGGCCGGGCGTCGTCTCGGCCATTCCCAGGCCGTCGATCATCTCGCCCGCCTCAAGCCAGCCGTAGGTTGCAACGGCTTCCTGAGCGATATAGGCGAGAACGGCGTACGCGCCACCGAAGGTGACGACCGCTACCTGGCTGAAGAAAATACCCTCCTGAGTAAATATGTGGCCGGCACCGAGAACGAGGTAGAGGCTCAATAGCGGGCCGAACCAGAGCGCTCCCCAGAAGGCGGCGACACGAGCGGCCCGCCACGTCGACGGTCGTTCGTGGTCTGCGATGAGTTCGTCCGAGATGACGGCCTCGGTCTCGCTCTCGTCGCTCGCGATTGGCTCGCCTCGATCGTCCAGGATCGATTCGTCCTCGCTTTCGCGGGCGTTTACCCCGTCTTCGTCACCTTCATCGGAACCGTGTCCCGTAATGACGGTGAACACCTCTGGGGCATATCGATGGCCGAAGAAGCCGACGAGCCCCGCGGTGAGAATAATTATCGGAAACAGGATATCGAAGACGAAGATACCGATGAACGCCCCCGCGGCGATGGCGACCATGGCCGCGTTTGCCAGCGCTCGAGAACCAATTCTGATCAGGGCCTCGACGACGATTGCGAGGACGGCAGCCTGCAGGCCGAAGAAGATCGCCTCGACGGACGTCACCTCCCTGAACTCCGCGTAGAGGATGCTGAGTGCGAGGATCGAGACGAATCCGGGGAGGATAAACAGCGTCCCGGCGACGATCCCGCCTTTCGTTTTGTGCAACAGCCAGCCGATGTACGTCGCGAGTTGTTGAGCTTCCGGTCCTGGTAGCAACATCGTGTAGTTCATCGCATGGAGAAATCGACGTTCGCTAATCCAGCGCTTCTGTGAGACGAGCAGTTTGTGCATCACGCCGATCTGTCCGGCGGGACCACCGAAGCTGTAGGCAGCGACCTGCACCCAAATCCAGAACGCCTCGCGGAACGAAACGTCGTGATCCGGGCCCGAGGCGACGTTCCCGGTCGAAGGTGTCGTGTCGGTCGATTCGTTCGAGTGGGCCGAATCGTCTGTCATTGACTACTGATCGATTTCGGACCGGATTATAGGTTCGAGTCCTCCGTTCAACAGTCGGTTCGGCAGTCGACAGCCGCTTCGAGCTATCAAAGCGAAGGGTGGAAAACAGGTATACTCCCGGCCGTTTATAGTCCATGTATGAACTCTGCTAGATGCGGTTGTGGGTGTAACGAGCCGGAAATCACCTACTACGAGCCGCTCATCGGTACGCTCGAGCTCCTTGCGAACAAGTACGCTCTCGAAACGATCGGTGTCATCGGTTCACACGGTCCGATGCGTTTTGCGACGCTCGAAGCGCACCTCCCAGAAGCGAGCAGTTCAACGCTCTCAAACAGGCTGCACGAACTCGTCGACGGCGAGTTGTCGACGAGGACGCAGTACGACGAGGTGCCCCAACGCGTGGAGTACGAGCTAACCGGACGCGGTCACGAACTTCAGGCTGCGTTGGAACCAATGCTCGAGTGGGCGTCGTCTCACGAGATTCCAGCACAGCCCCACGAGAGTTAACCCAGAGGAGAAATATTTCGCCGGTCAATACGCACGTGTAGTGAGTGGATGATTCACCGATGCCAATGTAATATAACCGATGTCGCTGTGCTGCACTCATCCTCTCTATGCAGGACGGGCGGTTCAAACCGATCACTCACTGAGGATTTCCCGAGCCCTATTGCTGTCTTCGGTCACCTGGGAGGCGAGTCGACGCCGGACTGGGGCTCAACCTGGGACCGGGGCTGAGAGGGCGGCGGCTCGCTTCCTGGCTCGTCGCTCGAGAACCGGCCGAACAGCAAGCCCGGAACCGAGTGGGGACTGTGGCGTCTAAGGATCAGGATCACGTTGAGCAGAAAGAGCGCAGCGCCGACTGTGACCGAGAGCCCACCGACGGTCGAGACCGTTCCCAGGGCCCCCGAGGCTCCCGAGAGTTCGAACGCGTCGCTGGCGACCAGCAACCCCACTCCGACGACGAAACAGACGAAGTCGACCCGTGCCACCCGGTCGTCGTAGAGGTCGTCGATCATAGGCACCGGTTCGAGACCGAGACGGTCGCTGTACCGGTGGACCCAGACGATGAACGGAACCACGTGGGAGAGCGTCCCGAGGACGACGAAGCCGACGACGCCGAGGATCAACAGCGAGAAGGCGCCGGGGGCGCCGAAGAGCGTAGCGGGGTCGAGTGGGTCGCGGAACCAGGCGAGAGCGGTCCAGATCGCCCACCCACCCATCGCCACGGCGAGGACGGCGTACCGACTGAGCATCGGCGTCCAGGGCACCTGCGCCTCGAGGAGCCGACGGGCCAGGATCACGCTCATTCCGAGGGCGCTGGCGACGACGAGGATCGCACCGATGCGTGCGAGTGGCGCGACGTCGAAGAGCCGTCCCCCAGCCAGCGCGAGGACGCCCACGGGATGGCCGACCGACTCAAGTCGACGGAGCGGGAGGTCGATTCCGTGGAGACTCGACTGGGTAAACATCGTGGCGAGCTGGTAGAGCGCCCCGTAGACGGTCGTGAGGACGGCCCCGTAGAGCGCGAGGGTCGCGTGGCTCATCCGGACCGATCCGTGGTTCACGGGCGTATCCGCGAGAATCGGCCGCGTCAGGCCGGCCGCGAGAACCACGCCCAGGCCGGTCAGCAGGACGAAGAAGCCCAGCGCGATGGCGAAGTGACGCTCGGTGACGTCCCACGGTCGAGCCGAGCGAAGCGTTCGCCCGACGTTGTAGACGAACGTCCAGAACCCCGCGAGCATCACGACCCCGCCGAGCGGGAGCCAGCGGTACGCGCCTAGCAGTAGCGCGGCGGCGAACGCGAGGAGGCCGGCGACGACCAGCCACAGCTGCGCGATCGCCAGTTGCCTCGAGTGAATGGCGACGCCCGACCAGACCGGGACGAACTGGGTCATCGCGCCCATGATCGTCACGGCGACCCAGCCCACCAGCAGGAGGTGAACGTGTACCAGCCCGAGGTTCCCGGGAACGAGTGTTCCGTCGAACGACTGGACGGCTCCCGCGAGGGCCCCGGCGAGCAACAGCCCGGTCCCGACCAGAAAGTGTCGAAGAGGGATCGTCATCGGCGGACCTCGATCCGCGTCGATCGATCCCGGTATCGCGCTCATAGTCAGTGAAAGGGGCTCGAGCTACCTCGAGATGGTTCCGAACATATTCCGGTCGGCGTTCGCTGGCGGGTATTTTGGCGGTGAGGCGGCGAGCGATGAGCGACGAGAGCACCTCCTGAGAAACGAGAAACCACGACCCAGAAACGCGACGGTCACAACCTCAGAACGGCGCGTCCGAACTGCCCCGGCTCGGCCCCGTCGCACCCATCGAGCGCTCCATCGGATTGGACCCGATGTCGCCGCTCGGCTCGTGATCGACTGCACCCGTTTCGAGAAAGACGGCCTCGACCTCCTCGAGCTGGGCGTTGATCGCCTCGCTCTGGTGGTGCATCGGCGCCGCGCGAACCGAGACGAGGTCGTACTCGTGGCGGTCGGAGAGGCCGTTCCAGGCCCGGAACGAGCCGATCGTGAGGGTGTGTGTCTGCGGGCAAAACGGCGTCGTCGGGGTGAACTCCGCCCGGAGGACCGCGGGGTCGTCGCGGTCCCGGGCGTACCGGTAGCCGGCGCCCGGGTGGCGGGTGTCGAGGTTGAGCCTGGCGAGGTTGTAGTTGAAGGTCATGTCGTAGACCTTCCGCTCCTCGAAGCAGTCTCGCGTGAGCCGATGAAACGCGAGGTGATCGTCGCCGGTCAAGAGGTCGTGTTCCTCGAGGGACGGCCCCGGCTTCGGAAGGTTCTCCGGAACGTAGTCGTCGTAGTCGTCGAAGAGGTCCTCCGCGCCGAACGGGGATCGAAAGCCGCGCATACCGAACGGGAGGGGCTCCGGTATCCTATGGGTAGTCCCGGACATATTCGCGTCGATGGCGACGGGCGCGTCGAACACGTCGACATTTCGGACCGATTTATATCCTTCCGTCCCAACACGTCCGGCAATGGTCTTCCCAGGAGTCCTCGCGGGCGGGTCGCTGGCCGACGTCGCCGTCGTCCTCGTGGCCACGGGCGTGATATGGATCGGGAGCGGCTGGCTCGAGGGGTCGGCCGATACGCTCTCGGCGTACTACGAACTCCCGGCCGTCGTCCAGGGATCGATCGTAGTCGCCGTCGGCTCGAGTTTTCCGGAACTCGCGAGCGTCGTGTTCACGGCGCTGGCCGGGACGTTCGACATGGGTGTCGGGGCAGTCGTCGGCTCCGCGATCTTCAACATCCTGGTGATCCCCGCGCTCGCCGGCATCTTTTCGCACGGAACCATGGAGACGAATCGGGCCATCGTCTACAAGGAAGCCCAGTTCTACATGATCGCCGTCTCGGGGCTGATCATCACGTTCGCGCTAGCCGTGATCTACAACCCCGTCCCCAACGGCTCGGGGCTCGGCGGCGAAATTACCCGCCCGCTCGCGATGCTCCCGATCGGGCTGTACGGCCTGTACCTCTTCATCCAGTGGCAGGACGTCAGCGATTACGAGGCCACGGAGGCGAAGCCGTCGATCGACCTCGCTCGAGAGTGGGCGAAACTCGCCGGCGGATTGCTCCTGATCCTCGTGGCGGTCCATCAGCTGGTGGGTAGCGTCGAATCGCTGGGCGCGACGTTCGGCATCCCGGAGTTCCTCGCTGGCGTCACGATTATCGCGGGTGCGACGAGCCTGCCTGACATGCTGGTGAGCATTCGGTCGGCTCGAGGCGGCAACGAGGAGACGAGCCTCGGTAACGTCCTCGGTTCGAACACGTTCGACCTGCTCGTGGCGATTCCCATCGGCGTGTTGATCGTCGGGACAGTCGCGGTGGACTTCGCGGTCGCCATCCCGATGTTCGGCGTGCTCACCCTCGCCACGGTGGTCCTCTTTGCGGTCATGCGAACCGACCTCTCGTTGACCACCCGAGAGGCGTACCTGTTGCTCGTGAGCTATCTGGTGTTCGTCGGCTGGGTGATCGCGGAAACGATCGGCGTGACCAGTTTGATCAGGGGTGTCTGAGACCAATCGTCGCTCGAGATTTGGACGTGGGCGCATCGCTCGAGGTCCGGTCGCGACCGTATCGATCGAGGTCCGGCACCCGAATCGATTCGGACGAATCCCCAAGGCTTCGGTATGCGTGCGTACCACTATATGCCACAACCGACCACCGATTCCGCTGCACCCACCGAACGCGCTGTCCTCAAGGACCTCGAGGGCTCACCCCACGCCCGCGTCTTCGAGGGCGAACCACAGACGATCAGGCTCACGCTCTCCGCCGGCGATTCCATCGCCTCTCACCAGCACCCCGACCGACAGATCGTCTTCTACCTGCTCGAGGGACGCCTGACCGTCACGCTCGGCGAGGACGACCACGACCTCGAGGCCGGCGATATCGTTCGCTTCGACGGCGACCAGTACGTCTCTCCGGCGGCCATCGAGGACAGCGTGGCGTTGCTGGTGCTGGCGCCTCGAGCCGATTAGCGATTAGCGATTAGGCCCGTCGTTATCGACGGGACGCACTCTTCGAGGCCAAGAACGATTGCCCCTGGAGTCGTACGAGCAGCGTGACCACCGGGACGATCACCCTCTACATCGCGATCAGCGTCGACGGATTCATCGCCGACGACGACGGCGACGTCGAGTGGCTCGAAGAGTTTGAATCGACGAGGGAGCGCGAAAGCGAAGGCGAAGGTGAAAGCGGATACGACGCGTTCTTCGCAGAGATCGACGCCCTCGTGATGGGCGCAAATACGTACGAACAGGTGCGGTCCTTCGGCGCGTGGCCCTACGAGGACAGGCCGACGTACGTGTTAACTCACGACGATACCGAACCGGTCGTGGACTCCGTCGAGACCGTCGAGTTCGTCGACGAACCGGTTGCGGATCTCGCTCTCCGACTCCGGGATCAGTACGCCAGTATCTGGCTCGTGGGTGGCGCTCAGGTCGCCCGGGCGTTTCTCGAGACGAGGCAGCTGGACCAACTCCAGTTGACCATCGCTCCCATCCTGCTCGGCGGCGGGATTCGCCTGTTCGGGACGAACGGGCCGAGAAACCGGCTGACGCTGGAAAAGACGACGTCGCTCGAGAGCGGGCTCGTCGAGCTTCGGTACGCAATCCAGGAGTAGTGGTTTCCCCTCGAGGTCGCTCGGGTAGTGAACGGGTATCTCCGCCCACTGTTGGTTTATAACGCTATTCGTCGTCCGTTCACTGCCATGAATTTCGACGAGTTCACCGGCGAGGTCCAGCACCGCCTCGAGCTTCCCGGCACCGGCGAGACCGTCCGCGCGACCCGGGCGACGCTTATGACGTTAGGACAGCGCATACCCGAAGGGGCAGCCGAGGACTTCGCGGCATCGCTCCCGATGGAGATCCAGTGGTACATGACCGGCGCCGTCCACGAGCATGGCCAGCGATTCGACTGGAAGGAGTTCGTCTCACGGGTGAGTGACATCGAGCGCGCCGACCCGCCTGAAGCAGCCTACCACGCTCGAGTCATCGTCGACTTCGTTCGGACGCAGGTTCCTGCTTCTGACTTCCAGCAACTCCGCGACCAGCTGCCCGAGAGCGAAGACGAAGAGAATTGGCGGAAGCTCTTCGAGGTCGTCGACGGCGGCGGCTGGGGCGAGGCCGAGGAGGCTCAGACCGGCGGCGGTCCACAGTCGACGGACGACGGTGACGGGGACGGGGACGGCTCCGAGTGACAGAGACAGGGACAATAACCGCCTCGAGTACCTCGACGGCGGTCGAATTGTCGGATCCCGTCCGAATCCGCCCAGCCGACCTACGGCGGATACGTCCCGGTCAACTGCGTCTGTGCGATCACGTGCCCGTTCATCGCCCTTCCGAGTTCGTCGGCCGAGGCGCCCGCCTCGAGGTCGAACACCGCGTCGAGGGCGTACGCCTTGAATCGATAGGTGTGCTCGGCGTCCGGTGGCGACGGGCCGCCGTAGCCGACGCCGCCGAAGTCGTTCTCGCCCTCGACGGCACCAGCGGCATCCCAGTCCTCCGGGATCGTGGTCGTCTCCGGCGGCACGTTCCACATCAGCCAGTGGACCCAGATCCGCCCGGCCGGTTCGACGGCGTCTGGATCGTCGACCACCAGGGCAAGCGAGTCGGCTTCGTCCGGTACCCTCTCGATCTCGAGCGGCGGGTTGACGTCCCGTTCGCTACGTCCGTACTCGTCGGGAATGCGCTCGCCGTCGTCGAAGGCGGGGCTGGTGAGTCTGAGGTCACCCCGCTGGTCCACTCTCGAGAGAGCGGGGTTGTCGTCGCTGTTCCCACCGCCGGAATCGCCGGGACCGCCGAATCCGCCGAAACACCCCGCGAGAATCGCGACGAGTGCGGTCGTAATCGTGCGTCGTGTCATGTTCATCTCCGTTCCTGTTGCGTCTCAGGTTCGCGTTCTCGAGCGCTCCGATGACCGTCGTCGTTTCGATCAGGACGACGCCCGCGGTCTCGAGTCGGTACGGAAGTCGAGCGCCCGAGTCGGGTACGAGAACCACTGCCAGGGGAATAAAACACCCACCCCGTCGGCGGCGGGGAGTACCGCTTCGATCGGTAGCGGTTGTCGTCGTTCGACGTGTGAGATGCCCGTCGGAGGGTTCTCGCGGCATTCGTCGCCCACGTACGCGATCCGAGTTATCCTGAACGCGGTCTGGCGGCACTCCCCTGTGTACGCGTGCGCCATCGGCGTATTGGGCCTAACGCTCGGTCTCGAACCGTGACGAATGCAAGAATGCGATATACTTCAATAAGTATAGTTAGTAGGGATCCGCGGCCCCACTCGAGCGATCGACGAGAGCTGAAACCACGACTGGCTGTCGCGAACTGAACGGGCGCTTCGGACTCGTTCGACGTTTCGTCGCCGACTCGAGCGTGGTTCGGCTCCCGAAGCGGTCGGTGATGGTGTCGACGAACTCCTCGTCGGGCGTCAGAATCGATCAGGACACCAGCTCTTCCTCGAGCGGCGGGTGTCGCTCCACGTCGACCAGATTGTCGACGAACTGCTTGATGATCGCCTCTTCAGCGCGGTGGAGCGTCTCGCTGCAGGTCGACTTCGCGATGTCGAGACGGTCGGCGAGGTCGGTCAGCGAACACCGGCGCGGGGTATCGTAGTACCCGTGCTCGACGGCGGCGACGACGAGTTCGTGCTGTCGCTCGGACAGTAACTGCGTGTCGTGGAGCCGTTCCTGGACGCTGTCGATGCGGTACTCGAGCCCGAACCGGGAGAACTGGTCGGCCAACTGGGAGAGTCGGTCCCGAGAGCCGGCGACCTCGAGCGTCGCTTTCCCCTGGCGAATCTCGACTGGGAGTTCGATTGGCATGCCGGAATCGCGCGAGGAGAAGAGCAACAGCGGAGCCGTGGTCTCGAAGTGGACCGTCGCCTCGTTCTCGCTCCACTGAATCAGCGAAATTTCGGTGAGCTGCGGGTGGTCTTCCATGTCCTCGAGGACGGCCGGGACGTCGGGGCCGGTGATTCGAACCAGGGCGAACCCCGATTCGGCGCCCGGAACCGCGGCGTCGACGTAGAAGGTCGCCTCCGGGTGGGCGCTCGAGACCTCCTGCACCCACACCTTCTCCGGGAGCGTGACGGTGAGCGTCGCGTGAGCCATACGAACACGTTCGGGTGCGTTCCCCTAATGAGTACCCCAGAATATGATCGGTCGGGAACGACCGCGGGGTTTATCATCTCGAAACGGAATCGCGGCAGGATCTCGCTCGAGATCGACGAGCAGCGGCGCTAGCGTTCTCCAGACGACGGATGGAAGTCGGCATAGACCGGCCAGAAGGGGACCAGCAGAAGGAAGACAGCGACGACGAAGGCGGGGACAGCCAACCGCGCTGGCAGTCCGAGCCACCACAGCAGGGCCGTGCTTCCGAGGGCGAGTCCGACGTGGAGGAGGACCGCGACCTGAACGGTGAGGAATCCGTGTGTACCAGCATCGGTCGGATACATCGAGTATCAGTACCGTTCGGATCCGCATAAGTGTTCTCGCGTATCCGACACGACGGTCGTCCGAACGCTACCTAATTATGGTGTGATACGCACGTGAGCACGCGATTCGGAGACGAGAGACGTCTGCGAGCCCAGAATCGACCCGAACGTATTCGGAGGAACGCCGATACCGGTGGAACCACTACCGACGACTGCATGACGACACTCGACGTCAGATCGATCCCGCCGGTCGACCGCCACCCGACGATTCACGACGCCTTTGACGAACTCGAGGCAGGCGAAACGCTGACGATCATCAACGATCACGAACCGAAGCCGCTGTTCTACGAGTTCCAGGCGGAAGTCGACGAGTTCGACGTCGACGGATACGCCGTCGAACAGGCCGAGGCGGGGAAATTCGTTGCGGAGTTCCCGAAACGAGCCGAGTAACGCACCATTCGAAACTGGTACTCTTACCCCGTCATCTCCACCGTTCGCGCGAAGACGCGAGCGTTTTCGTCTGTCGTCCGCAGTGATCACGCTGAGTTGTCATCCTCACCTGGCACCCTCGTCCATCAGTCTCGCTCGTCACCCGAACGCATTCGCGAACAAGTAGACGACCCTCGAGTTCATTTGTAGACGTATGTCTACTCACGGCCAGGGCCACGACCACAATTACAACCACGAGTCCGTCGTCGAACGGACGGCAGCGCCCGAGGACCGACCGCGAACCGTGCTCGACGTTCGATCGCTAGGGCCGCCGGCCCCGCTCGCGAACACGCTCGAGCGGCTGGTGGAGCTGCCCGAGGAGACGGTGCTGATCCAGCGAAACGACCGCGCCCCGCAGTTCCTGTATCCGAAACTCGAGGATCGAGGCTACGTGTACGAGACGCTCGAGATGGACGCCGAAGTCGTGACCGTCATCTGGCGAGCGTGACCGGATAGTGGGGTGTCGTCCCCAATTTCACCGAATTCGAACCCCGTCTGAACGAACTGCTTGAAGTTGACACCCTCATAACGAGGGGTCTTTTAAATATTTAAACTCCTATCCGAACACCTCCGTACGTATTTCCATTGTCCGGGAATCGTATTCATACTTGAACATACGTCAAGTCAAACTCCCAGGTGAGGACAATGACCCAACTGAATTCGAAACGACGGCGGTTCTTGCAGGGACTCGGTGTGGCTGGTGCAGTAGCGGTCGCTGGCTGTGTCGGGAACGCTGACGAGGGGAACGGAAACGGCAACGGAAATGGCAACGGCGAAGAACCAGCGGCCGACACGGAAGAGTCGCTCGCGAGTGCGAAACCGGTCGACGTCGACCGCGTCGCGGCCGATCCGACGGACATTCCAGCGCCGGTCGACTGGACCGAGCCGCGCCACCACGAAATCTCGATGACGACGACGGAGGTCACCGCGGAGATCGAACCGGGCGTCACCTTCGACTACATGACGTTCGACGACCAGATCCCGGGACCGATGATCCGCGTACGTCGGGGCGACACGATCCACCTCACGCTCACGAACAGCGAGGAGAACTCGATGCCACACAACATCGACCTTCACGCAGTCTACGGCCCCGGCGGGGGCGCCGAGGACACGACGATCAGTCCGGGCGAGAGCGCGGAGATCGAGTTCAAAGCGATGTACCCCGGCGTGCACGTCTACCACTGTGCGGTCCCGAACATGGACTACCACATCAGCGCCGGGATGTACGGCGCAATCCTCGTCGAGCCCGAGGACGGCCTCCCGGCGGTCGACCGCGAACTGTACTTCGGCCAGAACGAGCTGTACACGAAGGGCGCGCCCGGCGAGGAGGGCCATCACGCGTTCAGCTTCGACAAGATGAAAGCCGAGGAGCCAACCTACGTCACCCTCAACGGCGAGGCCTACGCGTTCACCGGGAACGGCTACGGCCCCGTGACCGTCCAGAAGGGCGAACGGGTTCGCGTCTTCTTCGCCAACGGCGGGCCGAACCTGACGAGTGCCCTCCACCCCATCGGGAACGTCTTCGACGCGTACTACCGCGAAGGCGACCTGGTCTCCGAGCCGGGCCGCTTCGTCGAAACCGCGCCAGTCGTCCCCGGATCCGTCGCGGCCGGCGAAATGGAGACTCCGGTTCCCGGACCGATCAAACTCGTCGACCACGCGCTCACTCGAGCCGCCCGGCGGGGGATGCTGGGCGTCATCGAGGTCGAGGGCGAACCTGAACCCGAGATATTCAATCCGGAACCGTAGGCTCGCCGTGTGCGGAGCTCGCTTTTCTTTTCCACGTTTTCTCTCCTCTACGATTCGACCCGCTTCTCATCCACGACTCGCGACGGTCGATGAACTGTCACTCGTCGAACGTACCGTCCTGTCGGATGTAACCAGGTGCAGATCCAGGCTCGAGGGATGGATCCCTGACCGTTCTGATAACTGGCGACGGAACCGACGACCGTCGGATCTGACGGTAAGGAACGTCAGAACTGCTACCCGCAACCTCCCCCTCTTACCCTCGAGACCTCTCGCCGCTCGAGCCGGTCGAAACATGTTCGGGGGAATTGTCGGGTACGACCGTTTCGAACGCCTTCGTGTGAACGGGAACTGAACCGCCCGTTCGAACACGCTCTACCCACTCATGACGACCCTGTTTACGACACGTCGATTCGTTCTCCTTCTCGCGACAACGACGCTCGCGACCTACGCGCTGCTCGCGACGGGGGCGGCGCTCGCGACGACCGACGCCGGGAGCGCCTGCGGGACGTGGCCGCTCTGTACCGACGGAATCGCCTCACTGACCGACCCGACGCTGATCGCCGTTCTCGGCCATCGACTGCTCGCCGGGATCGTCGGTCTGGTACTCGCCCTGACGATGGTCGGCGCCTGGAAGGCGGAGGCGAGTCGACGGACGCGTATCGCCATCAGCGGCGGCGTGGCCCTCTTCGTGATCCAGGTCGCCGTCGGTGGACTCGTCGTTGTTACTGGAGAACCCGTCGCGAGACGAGCCCACCTCGCGATCGCTGCCGTGCTCTTCACCGCGCTGCTCGCCGCCCTCGGCTGGACGCTCGAGGGCGAGTCGACCACCGAACGGACCACAGTCGACACCGCCGAGCCTGCACCGTCGTCCGAACCTGCAAGCGAATCGCCGTCGTCCGCACCCGCGAGTGAGCCGCCGTCGAACCCGACTCGAGCCAACGCGGAACGGTCGACGCACGCCCGACTCCGTTCGAAGGGGCGAACCTACCTCGAGTTGACGAAACCGCGGTTGATGTGGCTGCTGTGTCTGCTCGCGCTCGCGGGGATGGCGCTCGCGACGACCACCGGTCAGTGGCCCGACGGCGTGACCGTCGTGGCGACGCTCGCCGGCGGGGTGCTGGCGACGGGAGCGAGCGGGGCGTTCAACCACGCCTACGAGCGCGACCGTGATCAGCAGATGTCGCGAACGGCGGACCGGCCCGTGGCGACCGATCAGGTGTCGGCCGCTCGTGCGACCCTCTTTGCGTTCGCGCTGGCCGTCCTTTCGATGGTCGTGCTCGTGACGCTGGTCAGCCGTCTCGTCGCGGCGCTGACGCTGGCGGCCATCGTCTACTACAGCGTACTCTACACCGTCGTCCTCAAACCGAATACGACCTGGAACATCGCGATCGGCGGCGGGTCGGGCGCGCTTCCGGCCCTCATCGGCTGGGCTGCCGTCACGGGTTCGATCGGGCTGCCGGCGATCGTGCTCGCGCTGATCGTCGTCGTCTGGACGCCGGCGCACTTCTACAACCTCGCGATCGTCTACCGGGACGACTACGCGCGGGCCGGCTACCCGATGTTTCCGGTCGTCTCGGGCATCTCGGCCGCCCGGCGCCGGATCCTCCTGACCCTCGGCGGAACGCTGGTGATGACGACCGTGCTCGGCCTCGTGACCCCGCTCGGTTGGCTCTTCACCCTCTCGACGATTACCGCGGGTGGAATGTTTCTCGTCGCGGCAGTCGTGCAGTGTCGCCGCCGAACCGACCGCGCGACGCTCCGGACGTTCCACGCCTCGAACGCCTACCTCGGCGTCGTCTTGCTCGCCATCGTCGCCGAAGCGCTCGTCGTCGGAGTCCGACCATGACCATGAACGCGATATCCCAACGCATCCGACTCGCCAGCCTCGACTCGAGTACCGCCGTCGTCGCCGCCGTCGTCGCTCTCGGCGACGGAATCGCCATCCTCGCCTTCTTCGGCATCGGCTTGTTCTCGCACGCGGTCGAGCCGTGGGTGTACCCGATCCACACCCTTCGAACCGCCGTGCCGTTTCTGGTCGGCTGGCTGTTCGTGAGTATGCTCGTCGGGACGCTCCGGTTCGACACGCTTTCCAGCCCCACCAGGACCCTTCGATACGTCACGCTCGGCTGGATCGGCGCTTCGTTCGTCGGCGCCGCGATTCGGGCGACGGAATACTTCCCCGGGGGTGCCCCGCTCGAGTTCGTCCTCGTCAACGTCGTCTTCGGGCTGGCCTTCGTCCTGCCGTGGCGACTCTGCGTTTCGCTGCTCGGTCGTCGGACGCTTCGACGTCCCGTTTAAACACCCCCACATAGTGTGGCTAGACCCCTATCGAGACCCGTCGTGTTCGTCTAGGTAGAGGTGCCCAACCGACTCCAATGAAAACACACGAGTTTACCTGTCCGGACTGCGGCCAGCGAGGCCCCGTGGACGGCGACGTGCGCGACGCGACGGTCGAGTACGGGTGCCCAGTCTGCGGAACGACGGTTTCCCGCGAACACTTTCTCGTTCACTGATTGCGTTTTAGCGCGCCCAGCCACCGCCCGAGGGACGGACCGAGGATCACACCGAAAAACCGACAGGAGCTACGCGTCCCCGCGATCGATTTCGGTTCGGCGCCCGCTCAGGTCGTCGGGTTCAAACCGATAGAGTTGGATGTCGAGATTCGCTTTCGACTCGCCCCAGATTTCGAACAGCGGTCGCTTCGTCGTCCCGTACTGCTCAACGTCCTCGACGGTGAGATTGGCCGGGTCGATCGTCTCGAGCGTACCGACGGCCACGATGCTGTGGTAGGTCTCACCGCCATCTCGTTCGTTGTAAACGACGAGACGAACCTGGGGAGAAGAGGCGAGAAACTCGCGTTTCTCGCTTTCGGGCGTCGAAACCAGTCGCATGTAGAACGATCGGCTGTCGGCGTCGTATCCGTAGGAGATCGGGATCGCGTACGGCGTGTTGTCGCTGGCGAGTGCCAGGACGCCAGTCTCGTGGCGATTCAGGAAGGCGTCGATCTCCGTCGCCGTCATCTCGGTTTCCTCGGCTAGTGACATCGTCGTATGCAGAGTCAAAGCCTATGCGGCATTAAACTATTTCCGTTGTCGGTCGCCGACGGTCACGCGTCAGTCTCGAGGATGTCCTCGAAGAGCTTTCGCTGAGCGGCGACGAGGTGTTCGGTGAACGTCGACTGGCTAATGTCGAGCTCGGCGGCGATTTCGGTCGCGTTGGCCCCTTTCGGCCGCTCGAAATACCCGGCATCGTAGGCGGCCTGCAGGACCTCGTGCTGGCGGTCGGTGAGTTTCCCACGGTTGACGAACACTTGCTCTTCGGTCGACCCCTGCAACGGCGGCTGGAGGAGTCGCTGGACGTCGATATCGGGGTATCGTTCGCGGAACTCGGTCATGATCGCCTGGAGCTGGTCGAAATCCTCGGCGTGAAAGACCAGCGTGAGGCCCCCGTCCTCGGCGACGTAGCGGTGGACCGGACAGCCGAACGAGCCGAGACAGGCGCAGGGACACCTCGAGTCGTCGTGCGTGTGACGATAGAGGTTGGTGGGCCCGTAGGAGAAGATCGGACCGGAGACGTCGTCGATCTCCTCGTCGGTAGCGGCGAGGAACTCCGTGGTGCTCGTGGTACTCCTGGTATTTCCCTCGCTGTCGCTCGAGTTACCCTCGCTCGCCGCACTCGTCGACACCCGATCGACCGTCGTCCCCGTCCGCTGTGAAAAGGCCGCAATTGGACAGCCCTCGGGCGACCCGACTTTCACCGTCGCGCGAATTCCCGGCGACATCGTCTACCGGTGGGTTCGAAGTCCGGCCTAATGAAGATAGGGTTCCGCGGACTCGGGGCCGACGTGTCGGTCGACGGTCACTCGGCGAGCCACGGGGGACGGCGGTACTGTCGTTGAAGCGACGGTCGGATATCCAGAAGTACTATTTATTTGGCCCTTCTTTCGGAATGGTATGAATCCCCTGGCCCGATTCCACTCGGCGTTCGGTGGGCGTCGTGCGATCCTCGCACTCGGGGGACTGTACGCCGTTATCGGGGTGAGCTGGCCACTCACGCAAGTCGGCGAAGCGCTGTCGAGTTCGGCGGCAATAATCGTCGTCGTCCTAGTCAGCGGGTCCGGCCTCGTGCTCCTCTACGGGGGATACGGGCTGCCCCGGACCGACATTCAGCCGAGGTTCTTCACGACCATCGCCAGCTGGTGTCTCCGCGCGATTGGCGTGGTCGCCAGTATTCTCCTCTTCATCTATCTCGCCGGTCAGTTGTCGGATCCAGTGAACAACTTCCTCATCCTCTCTGCGCTCGCTGGCGTCGCCGGATTCGGCGCAGGAGCGTACGACGCGCGCGCAAAATCGCGAACGTACGTTCTCGAGCAGCGCAATCAGGAACTCCAGGACACGCAGGCGGAACTCGAAGAGACGCTCGATCGCCTCGCGGCGTCCGAACAGCGCTACCGAACGTTGACGGAGAACTTTCCGAACGGAGCCGTCGCCCTACTGGACACCGAGTTACGACACACGCTCGTCGCCGGGAACGCCCTCGAGGAAACCGGGTACGATCCGACCGAACTGCAGGGAAAACGCGTCCAGGACGCCTTCCCGCCGGAGGTCGTGGACGTCGTCGAACCGCACTATCGCGCGACGCTCGAGGGCGAATCGACAGTTTTCGAGCTGGAGACGCCGGAACAGGTGTTCGAGTTCCGAACCCATCCGTTGACCGACGAGGGCGGACGCGTGTACGCCGTGCTGGTCATGTCCCAGGACATCACCGATCGAAAACGCCGCGAACAGGAACTCACGGACCGGATTCGCCAGCAACAGGTCGTCGCCGATCTCGGCCAGCTCGCACTCGAGACGGACGATCTCGACGAACTCATGCACGAAGCGGCCCAGCGGGTGAGGGCCGCGCTCGACATCGAGTACTGCAAAGTGCTCGACCTCGATCCCCAGGCTGACGAACTGCTCCTCCGCCAGGGAGTGGGCTGGAAACCCGGGCTCGTCGGAGGAGCGACGGTTTCCGCCATCGAAGCCGACTCGCAGGCGGCATATACCCTGGCGAGCGATCGACCTATCATCGTCGAGGATCTGAAGTCGGAAACGCGGTTTACCGGTCCGGATTTGCTCCGAAACCACGACGTTCGTAGCGGAATTAGCACCATCATCGGCCCGAGTAACGATCCATGGGGGATCCTGGGAGCCCATGACACCGATCCGCAGGGCTTCAGCGACGAAGACGTCACGTTCGTCCAGAGCGTCGCCAACGTCATCGCGGAGGCCATCGAACGCCACCAGTACCAGCACGAACTCGAGCAGTCCGTGACCAGCCTGCGAGAATCCAACAAGCGTCTCGAGCAGTTCGCCTACGCCGCCTCCCACGACCTCCAGGAACCGCTCCGGATGGTCTCGAGTTACCTCCAGCTCATCGAGCGCCGCTATGGCGACGCCTTCGACGAAGACGGGGAAGAGTACCTCGAATTTGCGATTGGCGGGGCCGACCGCATGCGGGGGATGATCGAAGGATTGCTCGCCTACTCGCGGGTGGAAACGAGCGGCGAACCGCTCGAGCCGGTCGATCTCGAAGCCGTCCTCGAGAACGCTCGCGAGGACCTCCAGGTGCAGATTTCCCGGAGCGACGCGACGATGGCGGCCGAATCGCTCCCAATCGTCGAAGGCGACCACGATCAGTTGCGACAGGTCTTCCAGAACCTGGTGAGCAACGCGATTCAGTACAGCGGCGACGAGCCGCCGTCGATTCACGTCTCGGCGGAACGAAACGGTTCCAGATGGGTCGTTTCGGTTCGCGACGACGGGATCGGAATGGATCCCGACGAGACGGATCACATCTTCGAGGTATTCTCCCGGCTGCACAGCCGAACGGAGTACGAGGGAAGCGGGATTGGACTCGCCGTCTGCGAGCGAATCGTCGAACGCCACGGCGGCGAGATCTGGGCAGAGTCGGAACCCGATGGCGGAACCACAGTTTCGTTTACCCTTCCTCCGGCCGGTGAGCACATCGAGTGAGGGCCGCAGCGGTCACCATTACGGATGGATTGACGCGCGGACGCGTCCAGTCCAACTGGACACTCGAGCGTGATTCGCCTACTCGCGCTCGATCCATCTACGGTGACTCTCGAGCCTCGAGCGACGTCCTCGACGTCGTCGACTCGTCGTTCGGTCTCATCGAAGCGAGGAGTCGCCCCAGAAGGACGAGACTCGACGTCACGAGGTATTCTCATACCCTCAGAACGAGAGTGGACAACTTATTACTGGAGGCTGTCTGACCTAGTAGCAATGAGTGCAAGTGAGGACTATCGCTTCGTCTGTCCCGAGTGCGCCCAGGCCATCACGGTCAACGCGTCGATGCGGGACGCCCTCGTCGAGAACGGCTGTGTGGTCTGTGGGAGCACCGTCTCTCGAGCGGACTTCGAAGAGCTGGCCGAAAGCGACGCCTGAAGAACCGCCCGTCACCGACGCGTCGAACGCCCGTTTCTCTCTTTTCGCAACCAGCCGATTTCTCGATGGACGACTGTTCTCGATGGACGGCGACTGACGATTCGTGTACGAGACGACCTCGTTCCAACAGCCACTCGAGGCCGTGTGATGCGTTCACAGGTCTCGAAACCCCTATTTTCGCCACCCTATATAAACGACCCACGATATCGGTGGTGTACACTCGAGGGCCATCGGTTCCTCTACAGAAGTATGAGCCAGTCACTGACCGCGACGACGAGCCCCTTCGGATACGACACCCCAAACGACGAGACGACGATCACGACCGGCGACGACGTCCAGACGATTCTCGACGCACTCACCGACGCCGACTGCCGGACCATCCTCGAGGCCCTCAACGAGGACGCCGGGTATCTCACCGCATCCGAACTCTCCGAGCGCTGTGACGTCCCCCTCTCGACGACCTACCGCAAGATCGAGAAGCTGACCGACGCGGGGATGCTCGACGAGAAGCTTCGCATCCGCCGCTCGGGCAAGCACACGAGCGAGTACGGCCACCGCGTCGACGACGTCCAGATCTCGGTCGAAGCCGACAGCGGGATCGAACTGTTGCTCTCTCACCCCACCGCCTGATTGGCTCCGATTCTTCTCCTTCCTTCTGCAACTATCGTTCCAACGACTCGAGCAACGCGTCCAGGTCGTCTCGTGTATTGAACGCGTGAATTGACGCCCTGATAGCGTCCGGGTACGAGAGCGACCGAACGGCGACGTCCTGTTCGGCGAGGCGCTCGACCGTCGCTTCCGGATCGGGCACGTCGATCGTGACGAGCCCGGACTCGAACTCGCGAGGGCTGAGCAATGCGGAGTCCGGGAGGCCATCCTTGAGGTACCCGGTGAGGTCGGCGATACGGGATTCGATCGCGTCCGTCCCGAGCTCCTGGTGATAATCGATCGCCGCCGCCAGGCCTTCGTAGAGGGCCGGACTGGTCGTGCCGACCTCGAACCGACCGGCACCGGGTGCGTACTCGTAGTCGCGAGCGGCGGCGTCGATCACGCTCCGGTAGCCGATCGCACCCGGTACGCACTCGCGTTCGGTCCCTTCGCGAACGTAGAGGAAGCCGGCGCCGAAGGGGCCGAGCAGCCACTTGTGACCGGCGCCGACGACGAAATCGGCGCCCCACTCGGTGACGTCGACGGCCGTCTGGCCGGGCGACTGTACGGCGTCGACGAGGACCCGTGCGCCGGCATCGTGTGCCAGTTCGACGAGTTCCGCGATCGGCAGTCGCGTTCCGTGGGTCCAGGTAATCGAACTCACGACCAGCAGCGTCGCTCCCTCGAGTGCGTCCTTCGCGGCCTCGAGGTCCAGTCGGCCGTCTTCCGTCTCGAGGACGCGAACCTCCGTGCCGCGCGTACGCTCGAGCCGACGCCACGGCAGGATGCCTGCCGGGTGCTCGAGGTCGGTGCGGACGACGACATCGTGCTCGTCCCAGTCGAACGCGCCAGCGACGCGGTTGATGCCGTCGGTCGTGCTCTGGGTGAGCGCGATTTCGGCCTCGCGAGCGCCGATGAGGTCTGCGACCGCCGTCTTCGCCCGCTCGAGGCTCGAGCCGGCCGCGGCGTACATGCCCTCGCCGGTCGGCGCGTCGTACTCGTGGGACTCGAGGGACGACTCGATCGTCTCGACGACGGGCCGGGGGCTGGGTCCGCCGGCGCCGGTGTTCAGGTAGACGCCGTGCTCGAGCGCCGGAATGTCTGCGCGAAGGGTCTCGTAGTCCATGAAGGTAGGTGCGTCTACTCGTCGAAGGCCCTAATCGTTGGCCTCGATCGTGAGGGCTGCCGGTTTCGCTGCCAGTTCGGCGTCCGTCTCCTCGAGCCAGGCCTCGGCGTCGAGCGCGGCCATGCTCCCCGTCCCGGCTGCGGTGATCGCCTGGCGGTACTGCGGATCCATGACGTCGCCGGCGCCGAAGACGCCGGGCACGTCGGTCTCGGTCGTCGAACCGTGGGTCTCGAGGTAGCCCGCCGCGTCCAGCGAGACGGGCGTCTCCGCGAGGAAGTCGGTGTTCGGGACGTGGCCGACGCCGTAGAAGATGCCGCCAATGTCGACGGTTTCCTCGGTGACGTCCTCGCCGGCCTCGACTTTCTCGATCGGGTGGCCCTCGGGGTGGCTCACGAGCGTCGCGCCGATAACGCCGGATTCCCGGTCGCCGTGAATTGCGAGCAGTTCGGCGTTCCAGCGGAACGAGATCTTCTCGTGATCGCGAGCGCGCCGGGCCATTATGTCGGAGGCGCGAAGCTCGTCGCGCCGGTGGACGACCGTGACGCTCTCGGCGAACTTCGCGAGGAAGAGTGCCTCCTCCATCGCGCTGTCGCCGCCCCCGATGACGAGCACGTCGTCGCCGCGGTGGAAGGCCCCGTCGCAGGTTGCACACGTCGAGAGCCCGTAGCCCATCAACTCGTCCTCGTTCTTAGCACCGACCCAGCGCGCGCTCGCGCCAGTGGCGACGATCAATGCGCGCGTCCGGATCGTCTCGCCGTTCGAGAGGTCGAGTTCGAACGGCCGGTCCTCGAGGTCGGCCGCCTCGACGGTGCCCTGAGCGAACTCGGCGCCGAATCGCTCGGCCTGCTCCTTCCCGCGTTGGACGAGTTCCATCCCGCCGACGCCCTCCGGGAAGCCGAGGAAGTTCTCGACCTCCGTCGTGAGCGTCAACTAACCGCCGGGTTCGGGGCCCTCGAGGACGAGCGGCTCGAGGTCCGCCCGCGCGGCGTAGACGGCCGCGGAGAGGCCAGCGACGCCGGAGCCGACGACGACGATGTCGCGGTCACGTGTCTCCTCGCTCATTCGTTCGTATATCCCTCGACCAGGCTACGAAGTCGGTCGGCGGGCAACGCACCGACCTGCTGTTCGACCTGCTCACCGTCGGCGAACACCATGATCGTCGGGACGCCGCGAACGCCGAAGCTGGCCGCGAGGGGCTGGTTCTCGTCGACGTCGACCTTCGCGACCGTGGCGTCGGTCTCCGTGGCGAGTTGCTCCATTACCGGCTCGAGCATCTGGCACGGGCCACACCACGTTGCGAAGAAGTCGACGAGAACGACGTCGTTCTCGCTCACGACCTCCTCGAAGTGGGACTGGTCCTGGACGTAGACTGGTTCGTCGGCGGTCTGGTCGGTTCCGCTGTATGCATCAGATGACATCACCTCTTCGTATGGTCCGAGAGTGTTTAAAGATTTTGTGTATATTGCACAATACAGTATTGTGCCTCGAGTTGTGGAGCAGGGTCGTATCACGACCATTCCTTGAATTAATGGGTGTTGGCAGCACCCAGATCAAATAGAACGAATCACGAGCGATTTTCGATTGCGTACTTTCCAAAATTCTGTACGGGGTCGAAACGGCAGGACGACCGCAATCAGGCGGCTTCACTTCGGGTACTGCCGGCTGCGTCAGAGTGCGATCGAGCGATACCGTACCCGAGCGCGAGCAAGAGCACGCCCGACAGCAAGAACGCGACGTCGAAGACCAGAGTGCTTGCCGGCCCGTCGGGCCACACGTGATGGAGCTCGAGGAGGTGGTGATTGACGAGTCCCTCGACCAGGTTGAAGATTCCCCAGCCCATCAGAACCGAACCGAGCAGCGTACGGCCCGAGGGCGGGACGTACGGATGTCGCCACGCGCGGACGATTAACACGATGCCAACGACCGTGAACGCGTAAGTCGCCACGTGAAAGAGCCCGTCGGCAAGAACGTTGAGCCGCAAGGTAGCGAGGTCGGTCGTGTCCGTCCGGGCCGAGAGCATGTGATGCCACTGCAGGAGCTGGTGCAGGACGATGCCGTCGAAAAAACCGCCCAGGCCGACGCCGAGGACCGCTCCGGCCTGAACGAGCGGTTTCGACCGCGCGGACAGCCCGAGCCACGTCTCGGATCGCGGGGGTGCTGCCATGCTAGCTGGCCATTTCACGACACGATTCGGCACATTTCGGAAGGACCTCCGCACAGGTCTGACAGTGATCGTGGTCGTGCTGTTCGCACTCCTCGGCACAGGCCTCGCAGGCGTCCGCACAGATGGAGGCGAGTTCGCCGTGGTACGCCGAATCGCGTGCCATGAATCGCGCGTGGAGGGTCGCCAGGTCGGCGACGTCCCGACAGAGCCGGATGCACTCAGCCATCTCCTCGCCGTGGTCGGCACACGCGTCCACACACCACTCACAGACCTGGGCGGCCTCGAGGCAGTTGTCGATGCAGTCTTTCATCTCGTCGTCTCGCGGGAGCTGTTGTAGCGCCATCACAAGAACGAACAACACCAAACCGGTTCAACGCCACACATGCTCATGCAAGCGTCGCCCGGCGCACACGAGAGCGGTCCCCATCGAAGGGCACGTGACTGCCAAACGTCTTTGGGAATCCGCGTCTAGGACCCGGTATGGCGTCCGAAGCGGATCAGGAAGGCGTTCGGGTCTGGCTGGTCGAGCGAACGTACTCCGACGACGAACAGAACCTCATCATCCTCGTCTACGCGACGCCCGACGGTGAGCGCTACTTCCGCAAGGAACGGGCGCTCACGAGTTTCACCGACGCACGAGAGACGACCGCCGCACTCGAGGTCGACGCCGACAATCTCGGATCGGTCGACGACCCCGACCAGCTGGAACGCTACGCGACCGAGGCGTCCCGAATGGCCGCCGAGCACGAGCCTGACGATCCGATATAGCGTCCCCACGGGTTCGAGACCACTGGCTGACAGTCTCGAGTACCGTGTCACGTCGAAAACGGGTCCGCCGAATGCGTCGAGGCTCGACTAATCGGCCGTCGAACGGGCGATCCGAGCGTTCTGTCGCATCGTGACGACGGTGCTGTAGATGACGGCCCCGCTGACCATGAACGCCGAGAGCAAGATCAGCGCGAAGCTGACCATGTTCAGGACCCCCATCCCGAGGTAGTCCCCGGCCTGGCGGAACGCGACGGCGACCGACCCACCCAGGAGCATCAGCCCGAAGTAGATCTTGATGTCGCCCTCGTCGACGATGCTGGTCGCCGCTGAACCGATCCGTGCGCCGAGTGCGCTGCCAGCCAGCAGCGGTGCGACGATCGAGAGGTCAACGCCGCCCTCGAGGCCGTAGAGAAACGACCCGATCCCGCCAGAGAATACAATCTCGAACAGGTCGGTCCCGACGGCCACCGGAACGGGAACCCCGATCAGGTAGAACATCGCGGGCATGCGGATGAACCCGCCGCCGACGCCGAGGAAGCCAGACAACAGCCCCGTGGCGAACGCGACGCCGAGGACCATCCACAGCGAGACCGTGATCCCGCCGGCGATGGTCATCATCGGGGGCACGTGGTAGGACTGGATCTTCTTCGCGATGTCCGGGATCGCGTCCGGATCGATCTCCTCGTCGGCGGCGTCGTGGTGGCCGCTCGAGCTATCGGTACCGTCACTCTTCAGCGCGTTCCGGGTGACGAACAGACCGATCGCGCCCAACAACACGACGTACGTGATGCCGATGACGCCGCTGGCGAGGCCGAGTTCCTCGAGGTAGAAGACCCCGATCCGTCCGACTTCGATGCCGGCGGTCGTCCCGACGATCATCAATCCGCCGAGTTTGTAGTCGACCTGGCCGAGGTCGTGGTGTTTCATCGTCGCGATGACGGCGGTCCCGAAGACGAATGCCATACCGCTCCCGACCGCGACGCGGGCCGGGTAGCCCATGACCAGGAGCGCCGGCGTCACGAGGAAGGATCCGCCCATTCCAAAGAAGCCGAACAGGACGCCGACCATGAAGCCGAAGCTCACGAACAGGACGAGCATCGTGAGCGCGATGCCGAATACCTCCATGTTAGACGTTCTCGATCGCGTCGATCAGGGGCGGTGCGGCGACTCGCTCGAACAAACCGTACCCGCCGTAGAGGACGATCGCCTCGACGAGGACGGCTCCCACGAGGACGCCTGCCTGTGCTGGTTCCGAGAGTGAGGCGAGCTCGATCATTCGTCTCGACCTCCGTTCTGCGTGTGTTTCGGTTGTGTGCGGATCATGATTTTCTGCTCATCACCTTCTACTGGGGAAGTGCCTATAACGCTTTTGGGACTGTTGTACAATATTACTGCAGCCTATCACACGCCTAACCAACAGAGATATTCGCATAGGTTATGGGAATACAGGTGTATTCGACGAGGCGGTTGAGCAAGGACCCTGTCGCCTCACGCGCGGAACGACCCCCAGTCACGAGGACACGTGGTCACCGGTCACGAGGGCATCTGGTCTGATGCACCTGTTTCGCTCGCCAGTCGATGCGCTCGCTGTAACCGTTCGCTGGCTCATCGCGACCGCACCATCGTGTCGAGGACTCGAGCCGTCCGTACGGGTCGCGAAGAACGGTGGCACATTCGTACGCCTACCAACCTGTATCGAACGAACTGTTGTACACACCGAATAGAGCAATCAATGCCCGATACATTCCCCGGACGGTATTGGATGAAACAAACAATATTATACGTGGGGGTCCCTAGTGGCGGTATGAAGGCCGTCATCGCAACCGACCTGTCCGCAGCCAGCGAAGCCACGATCGAGACCGAAACCTGCCTCGAGTGCCTCGGCCGGATCGGCATCGAGGAGATTCACCTGGTGACGGTCATTCCCTCGAACGTGCACGCGGGCATGCCCGGCATGGACTTCGAGGGACGGCGCGAACGCGCACTCGAGCGATACCGAAAGGTCATCGAAGGCGCCGGATTCGACGTCGAGAGTCACGTCGTCCGGGGGACACCCCATCGGCGAATCAGGGGCATCGCGGAGACGATTGGTGCGAGCATGACCATCGTCGGTTCGCGGGGAAAAAGCCCACTCGAGAACCGGGTGATCGGATCGACCGCGCGTAACCTCGCGCGAACGAGCGAGACGCCGTTGCTCGTCAACCGGATCGAGCGCGGCGTCGACGAACCCGAAATCGTCCGCAAACACCTGTTCCAGCGAATGCTTTACGCGACGGACTTCTCCGAGAACGCCGACCGCGCCTTCGACGCGTTCTCGTATCTCCGGCACGCCGCCAAAGAGGCGACCCTCGTTCACGTCGAGACGCCGAAAGACCCCGGGCTACCCGAGGGTGAGGACCCCCGCCAGCGACTCGAGGAACTCGCCGACCAGCTCGAGGAGTGGGGAATCGACACCCGGATCGAGATACGACGGGGCGACCCGGCCGACGAGATCCTCGACGTCGAGACGGAGTACGAGCCGACGACGACCCTCGTTGGCTCACGCGGGCACAGCCGCCTCCGACGGCTCCTGCTCGGGAGCGTCTCTGAGGACCTCGTCGCCCGTGCGAACGGGAACGTGTTGCTCGTGCCGCCACCGCATGTGGCCTGATCATCGTGCCACCACTGCGAGTGGCCTGATCGGCTGGGTCGGAATTTCTGCAGTCAGAATCGCTTCCGTGCCACCTCGAGGTCCGCCCGCGTGTCGATGCTGTCGAACGAATCGACCGTGGCGTATCGGCTCCAATCGGCCGGCTCGAAGACGGTCCACTCGAGCCTGTCGAGCGCGGCCAGGATCTTGCCCTCGTCGACCTCGAGCGCCGCGCGACAGGCGTCGGCCATCGGTTCCGCCCGGTAGACCGCGTGGGTGGTCTCGAACCAGCCGTCCGGGTGTTTCGGGACGACGGCCGCCGTCCGTTCGTCGGAATCGTGAGCGTCACCGCCCTCGAGTCGCTCGAACAACGCCTCGAGCAACGCCGGTTCGACGAACGGCATGTCACACGCCACGACCGCCGCGACGGGAGCGCTCGCGGCCTCGAGACCCGTCGCGATCCCGGCGAGGGGGCCGCGGTCGGGCGTCTGGTCGACGGCCACCTGGATCGTCCGCGACTCGGATTCGAGCGCGTCCCGGAGGACGTCGACCTGCTCGGCGCGGCAGTTGACGACGAGTTCGTCCGTTACGCCCTCGAGTCGGTCGGCGACGTGGCCGATCAACGGGGTGCCGTCGAGGTCGGCGACCGCCTTGTCGCCGCCCCGAAAGCGAGTCGAAAATCCGCCCGCGATGATGACGCCGGCGCGCGAGGATGTCTCGGGCATCGTGGCTCGAGTTCCCCTTGGCGGTCCGGGTGAATCAGTGCATCGAAGGAGACGAAGGGATCTCGAGGTGCCGAGGATACGAAAACCGTCATTGACGTGGCGTACTCGAGCGTCGGCGAGCAAAGAGCGTCGGAGCGCTCGGGATGAAATGATCCGTTTCTCGAGACAGTCCCTGCGCTCGTAAATGGCCTATTTTTGTCCGACGGTCGTACCGGCCGACATGCAAGGGCTCCGCTGGGTACAACTCGGTGGCGAGGACCTCGATTCGTTTCTCGACCGGGGCGGCACCGGCGTACTCTCGTTCGGCTCGACCGCCGAGGAACCGCCGTTCTCGATTCCGGTTTCCTACGGCTACTACGCTGACGAGGGCCACTTCTACTTCCGGCTTTCGTTCCCGGAAGGGCACAGCGGCGGCAAATCGGCGGTCCTCGACCGACCGGTCTCGTTCGTCGTCTACGCGGAGACCGACGACGGGTGGCACAGCGTCGTCGCGACCGGGTCGCTCGAGGAGATTTCGGACGCGCCGTACGAATCAGCGGCGGTCCAGGGGATGTGGGCGGTACAAATTCCGGCCGTCGACGTCTTCGAACGGCCGCCCGACGACGTGACGTTTCGCGACTTTCGGCTCGTGCCGAACCGCGTCACGGGTCGGAGAGAAGTCGAGACGGCGGAGTGACCGTCGTTCGAAAGTGGTGACGATGGGGTCGAAAGGTTCGGTCTAGCGCCCGGATTTCCACTCGCCGTGCTCGCCCTCACGAAACTCCCCTTTCGCCTGTCGCTCGCGCGGCCAGAGGCCGATGGCGACGGCGGCCAGGTACCACAGAGCGCAGACGGTAACGACCACTTCGCCGGGAACGAGGGCGACCGACGCCGACTCGAGCCAGGCCTCTCTCGGGACGAACGCCGTGATTCGAAAGACCCACGCCAGCACCAGCACGGTGAACAGGGCCAGGTAGATTCGGCGGAGTCGGTTCGCGAGCGCCTCAAGCAGCGATACTTTCACCGTCGGCCGTCGATAATCGTCGCTCAGCTCGGTGCGCCAGTCGGGATTATCGAGGGCAGCGTCGGGATCGAGCGTCGTCGCGAGCAGGTTCTGTTGCATGAGTCGCACTCTGGCGCGGTACACGTCGTAATCCCGGTAGCGTCTGGCCTCGATGAATAGGAACGTGGTGACCACCAGCCCCGCGATCAGGATGATGTAGTGGGGGTTGTCCGTACTCGAGAACGCCCAGGTCAGGATGGCCGCCATGATGGTGACGCTCCAGGTCGTCGTCTGGTCGAGGCGCGAGCGCCAGGTCGTTTCCCGGGAGACCTCTCCGCGATAGGTGTCCCCTAACACCGAACTGACGGTCGTTCGGTCTCGCTCGAGGTCGCTTCCGATCGCTGCGTCGCCGTCTCGTGTTCGAGTATCGCCGGAGTCGGTCGCATCGTCGCTCGAGGGTGGCATACGACGTCTACATCGACGAGACTAATGAACGAAGGCGGGGGCCAGTACCTCGAGACGCGGACGCAATCGGAGTAAGAACGACGACTGGGCCCGTTATCGACCCAGCACAGTTGGACTCGTTATCGACCCAGCAGACTCCCGTCGGCCCACTTCTCCTCGTACTCCGCGTCGTCGGCTATCAGCATGAGGATGCCCTCGATTAACCCGAGGACCGCCGGAATCCCGGTCCAGAAGAAACACAGGTACAGCACGCCGAGCTTCATGTTCCCCTGGTAGAACTTGTGAGCGCCAATTCCGCCCAGCAACAGCGCGAGGACGCCGGCGGCGATCTTGTCCGAATTGGACGACCCACTACCCGACGAGGGCTGTCGAGCACCACACTCTGGACACATCTCAGCCTGTCTGGTGATGAGCGACCCGCACTCGACGCAGTACTTCTCGTTCGCGCCGCGTTCCCCGTGGCTTCCCTCGAGAGAAATCGACTGGTTGACCCCGCAGCTGGGACAGACCGACGCTTGGTCCTGGATTTCGTCGCCGCAGTTGATGCAGTGTTTCATGGGCAGGTGTCAGCGAAACTTCTCACGCTCGAGGTAAATAACCAGGTGCAAGTGTGCTGTTCAGTCGGCTAGGCGAAGCGAGTACGAGAGCAAGAGGGCAGCGAGGTGCCCGTAGGCGAGACCGACGACGAGTACCGCCAGCACCGACTCGAGGACCAGGAGCGAGAGCCCCAGTCCGTAGCCGAAACCGAGCAGTGCGCCGGTCAGCGTTCGCGCAGTGTTCGTCCCGCGGGCCTCTCGAAAGGTCGTCATCGACCAGTCGAGGAGTGCGGGTGCGGGGAGGATTGCCACGAGAAGCGTCGGGTTCGCTGGCAACGGAGCGAACAGATACGCGAAGAAGCCGGCGACGATGCCAGGATAGATGCCCAGGCACCTAGCACAGACGTCCACCCGACGACCGAAGACGACCGGCGAGTAACACCGGTGTCGTTCCGAGGGCAGGTGGTGGGCGAGCAGGAACCGCCGAGTCTCGGCGAGTCCCTTCCAGAGTTCTGCTCGATCGACGCCCATACGTACTCGCGTCGGAGCGACCGGATGAATCTACTGGACGGTCACACTGACTCGAGCGACGCCCCTATCCGCATCCGACCCGAATCGATACCACCATGTCGTCAGACGAAACCAACTCCGAACGAACGGTGATCCGAAGCGGCCGGAAGTTCGAACGGGCGTACCGTCTCGACGCGGACGAAGTCGGCGCCTTCCTGATCTCCCTGGGCGAACAACTCCAGATGGGTGACAAACTCACGATCAGCGACGACGAGTGGGAGCTCCCCTTCGCGTTCGGCGAACCGATCGAACTGGAGATCGACTTCGACGGGGTGGGCGACCCGGAACTGGAGGTCGAACTCGAGCTTCCGGGGCGGACCGACGAAACTGCGCCGCGAGTCGAGTAAGTCGAACGAGCCGAACGAGCCATACGAATCGGATCGCACACGCCGACGACTCGAGACGCGCTCGAGGACGACTGCCTCGACTTGCTCGTCTGTCGGAAGAGACCTTTAATCATACTAGTACGCATTGGGTGGAACCTTTTTACGTATTACCGTGATTAGGTGGTATAGAATGGGCACTCGATCACCGACGTACGTGCACAAGTCGTGCGCGTACATCACTCGAGACGAAGCGGAGCTACTGGCGTTCGAGAGCCCCGAGCACGACGGACTGCAGATTCCGAAGGGAACGATCGAAAGCGGTGAATCACCTCGAGCAGCCGTCTTTCGGGAAATCGTCGAGGAGAGCGGCCTCAGTGCGGTTGGCTTGACCAAACACGTCGCCACCGACGTCTGGAACCGGTACGAGTCCCCACCGAAGTACTACGTCAGACACTTCTTCCACGCGACGGTCCACGACGCGCCCGACGAGTTCACCCACGTCGTCACCGGCGAAGGCGAAGAAGTCGGCCTCGAGTTCGAGTACTCCTGGGTCGACCTCCGAGAGCCACACTCGTTCGCGCTCGACCTAGACGACTACGTCCATCTGCTCGAGGGGACGCCGGACCAGCCGACCGCCGTCGGCTCCGCTGCCGACTGACCACTGTCCGCTTTCAGATGGATCTGAACGACGTGATTCTCGCGACTGGTGGATAGCGATCGGTACCGGAATATCGATCGTTTTCGAGGGTCGAAGACTGGTGTCAAGACCGTCGAAAAGTTCGCACTCGAGACTCGAAGCGAAGACTACTGCGAGTCAGCGTATAGCGATACCTCCCGGATCGTGATACCTCTCGGTTCGGCGACGACGAGTGGGCGACGTGCACTTCTTCGAACGACGGGTTCTGGATCAATCGTCTGCGCCGTGAGCACGACTATCATCGGGTGACATCGCGTCGCCGATCGTCCCCGCAGTCCGGCGGAGGAGGAGCCAAAATTCTCGACGACGCTTGACGAACAACGTCACCCCGAGAACGATGTAGACGATGGAGTACGCCAGCAGAAGTTCGATACTCGAGACGGGGAGCGTCACGAAGTCCCGGATGATAATGAACTCGAGCAGAACCTGTGAGAGGAACAACACGAGCAGCGTCAGCGCCTCTGTCACGGAAATTTCGAACCGGATTAGCAACGAGACGGCGAAGAACGACTGGGCGGCGGTGAGCCAGATTTCGGCCTCCTGCTTGAAGTCGAACGCGAGCACGCCGTAGCGCCCCAGCGCGATCGAGTAGACGACCACGAGCGTCCCGATGAGCAGCGTCCACTGGTTGAGCTTCGAGGAAATGAGGGCGTTGAACCCCGCCGTCGAGCGCGCCTTGTTCACCAGGTAGACGACGACGATGAGTTCCGGCGCCTCCGAAGCCAGTGGGGCGATCCACTGGATCATGAAGAACGCGGGGATGCCGATCCCCTCGCCCAGGAACTCGAGGCCGTGAGCGAAGGGTTCGACGGCCGTGAAGATCATCGTCCCGGAGTACGCGAACAGCGCAAACACGGTAGCTATCCGGAGTCGTTTCGGGAAGTGCTGGAGGTACGCGGGAACGCCGACGTGATCCATATCGGGTTCGACGTCGCCGCGGATGATTACCGCAATGTAACAGGCGTAGAGTCCGACCAGGACCAGCATGTCAAGGATGTCGATGCCGCCGTTGAGCGGCACGAGGAACGCCCACAGGGTCGCCAGCAAGAGGAAGACGACCTCGAGGCCGATCTCGCGGTCGAGCACGACCGAATCGGAGAGGATGCCGCGCCGGTTTCGAACCGCTGGGTCGGTGGCCGCTCCCGCCCGATAGATCGTGAAAAGTGCGACGCCGGCCCAGCCGAGGCCGATGAGAATGCGGTTTGCACCGGTCATGTTGGCGACGGCGAGGTTCCCAGCTTCGGCGCCCCGCGGGGTTCCCGCGTACGCGCCCGCGTTCCACGCGTAAAGCGCGTCGACGGCGTACTCGGGGGCCACCGCCAGGACGGCGAGGACCGCGATTGCAAACGCCTGCGGGACGTCCTTCTCGGCGGTCTCGGCGGCCCACGCGAGGAGGAATGCCGAACCGAGGACGGCGAGTCCCGTCACGATCACGGTCTCGAGAGTCGAGAGCGTGGCGAGCACGGTCGGCGCCTGGTACTCGAGTCCCACGACGGACGTCAGCCAGGGGAGGATGGTCGTTGCTCCGCCCACGACGACCCAGGGGAGTGTCAGTGCGAACGCAGCTGCCAGGGCGAGGAAGACTCGTCGGTTCATAGTGCAACTCTCGTGACCTGAAACGCGTACCGGCCACCCTACGGTGCGCCTCGAGATGATACTGTGGCCTGCTACTGCTGTGGACCGTGTTCCTCGTACGGCTGCACGACGACGAACCCCTCCGATCCCGTGAACTCGAGCTGGTAGGTCTCGTCTGAAGACTGGCCGATCATGTTCGAGAGCGTCCGGTCGACGTGACTCCCGGGCGTCGTGCCGCTCCAGGCAACGGTCGCGCTCGGGTCGGTCCGGACCGGCGGCCGCAGTACCAGCGGCGACCCGTGGGTCGTGATCGCAACGCACCCCGGCCCCATGAGCGAGACGTTCGTCAGTCCGCCCGCCGAGAAGCCCGCGATGCTCTTGATGGTCCGAATCTCGTAGTTCACGCTCGATTCGAACGCGAGCACGTCGTCACCGTTGACCGAAATCTCCTCGCCGGCCTCGAGTTCGAGCAGCTGGATCTTCTTCTCCTGATCTGCGAGGTAGAGGTGGCCGGTACCGGTCGCCTCCATCACCGGGGTTCCCTCGCTCGTCGCTTTCTCCTTGAGGAAGCCCTTGATGCCGCCCTCGGCGGAGGACTTTCCTTTGAACGAGACCTCGCCGCTGTAGGCGATCATCGAGCCGGCCTTCGCGATCACCGACCCGTCGAGGTCGATGTCCAGCAGTTTGTCGCTCTCGAGTTGAAAGGTCTCGCCGCCCTCCCTGGGTTCGTTCGCATCGACAAATTCGTTGACGTTCATGATAACTGAGCCGTTTGGCTCTACCGGTCCTGATGGAAGGGAGTTGGCAAATAGATATGTGTTCAGGCTTGTCGCATTCAGTCGATTGGAACTGGTCACCACCGATTAGCATCGATGAGGGATAGGACAGTCACTCGAGCATGGCGAGGCGTATCGTCGTTGTGGAGTAGAACCGTCCGTGAATTAGTGGCCTCGGCACTCATAGGGCTCGTCATCACCGGGTGCCGAGTCCGGTTCGGAGCGAGTACGTCGTCATCGGCCGCTCGAGCCTACGTCCTCCACTCAAAAAATCAGTTCGTTCTAGTCCCGTCCCGATGCTGTTCCCAGTCCCGGAATCGCAACCGTTCGCTCAAGGCGGGCCATCGCGAGCGACGTCGTGAGCACCAGCGCGAGGTAGAAGAGCGCGACGACGATGTAGATATTGGTGAACTGGAACGTATCCGAACCGATGTTCCTGGCCTGGCGGAACAGTTCGGGGACGGTGATGAACGCCGCCAGCGAGGAGTACTTGATGAGGTAGATGAACTCGTTGGTCCAGCCGGGGATCGCGAACCGAAGCCCCTGCGGGAGGACGACGTGACGGATGCCCTCCGTCCTCGAGAGGCCGACGGCTCTGGCCGCCGTGAGCTGTCCTGGGTCGACCGACTGCAGGGCCGCCCGGATGTACTCGGCCTGGTAGGCCGAGGAGTTGATCGTGAAGCCGACGATGGCGACGAAGATGGCGGCCCGCGGAATCCCACCCTGGCCGACGAAACCGATCGAGTCGAAAGTGCTCGCCAGTGGCAACCCGAAGTAGAGGAAGAAGAGCTGGGCGAGCAGGGGCGTCCCGCGGATGAGTTCGGTGTAAGCCAGCGAGACCCGGCTGAGGATCGGGCCGCCGTACGTTCGCGCGACGGCGAGGGGGACGGCGATCACCAGCCCGAAGAGCATCGAGAGGACCGTCAGGTAGACGGTGATGAACGCGCCAGCCGCCAGCGACGGCGCCGATTCAATCGCCAGGCTTACGAGGTCGAACGATTCGAACGGCTCGAGGGGGAGCCAGGGCTCGCGCTGGCTGACTCCCAGCTCCGAGCGGATCAGGTCCGGGAACCCGACGGCCGTGAACAGGCTGTCGAGCCACGCGTTGTGGTAGGCCCAGCGGGCGAGCAGCCACGTCCAGAAGACGACCCCGATAGCGCCGACGACGAGCCGTCGCCGGCCGGGGAGGGTGTCGACCGCCGAGCCGCGAGCCTCCTCGAGCGCCGTCATCGGTGGACGGTGAGGTCGCCGAGGAAGGCGGCGGTGCGATCGTGTTCCGGGTCGTCGAACAACGCCTCGGGCGGGCCGCGCTCGACGATCCGTCCCTCGTCAAGGAACGTCAGCGTCGTGGCAGCCGAGCGGGCGAAGCCCATCTCGTGGGTCACACAGAGCATGGTCATCCCCTCGTCAGCGAGGTCTTTCATGACCGCGAGCACCTCGCCGATGAGTTCGGGGTCGAGCGCGCTGGTCGGCTCGTCGAAGAGGATGAGTTCGGGGTCCATCGCGAGCGCGCGGGCGATGCCGACGCGCTGTTGCTGGCCGCCCGACAGCTCGGCGGGGTAGGAGTCGGCCTGGGGTTCGAGTCCGACGCGCTCGAGGTAGTCCATGGCTCTGGCGTCGGCTTCCTCGCTCGAGAGCCCGAGGACCTCTTCGAGCCCGAGGGTGATGTTGCCTCGCGCCGTGCGGTGGGCGAAGAGGCTGAAGTCCTGGAAGACCATGCCGACGCGCCGCCGGAGGTCGTTCTCGTCGATGTCGTGGATCTCGACGTCGTCGAGGTAGATGGCCCCGTCGTCGATCTCGGTGAGTCGGTTGACACACCGGAGCAGGGTCGACTTCCCCGACCCGCTGGGGCCGACGATCACTTCGACGTCCTGGGACTCCATCTCGAAGCTGACGTCGTGCAGTACCTCCTCGTCGCCGTAGGATTTGTCGACGTGGTCGACGCGTAACAGACTCATAGGCTCAGTCGTTTCCTCCGGGAATCGCGTAGCGGTCGTGCAGGCGGTCGAGCGTGCGGTTCGTCGTGAACGTCAACACGAAGTAGATCAGGCTGATAACGAGCAGCACCTCCATGACGGCGGTGTCGTTGCCGGGCTGAAGGTAGATCCGCTCCGCGCGAGTGAGCAACTCCGCGAGCCCGATGGCGAAGGCGACGCTCGTGTCCTTGAGGACGATCGTGAACTCGTTCTGGAAGCCGGGGATCGAGCGCCGGATCGCCTGCGGGAAGATCACGTGTTGGATCGCCTTTCGCCGGGTCATGCCGACCGATCGGGCGGCTTCCATCTGCCCTTCGCTGATCGACTGGATGGCGCCGCGAAACACCTGTCCCTGATAGGCGGCGCTGCGGAGCCCTAGCGCGAGCGTCGCTGCGATGAACGCCTTCAGCCCGATGTCGAGTTCGAATATCTGTATCGTCCCGAGACGGGGGATCGGCAACCCGAAGAAAAAGAGGACGATCAGGACGACGATGGGCGTACCCCGGAGGACGACGCCGGCGGTGCTCACCGCCTCGCGGAGCCACCCCGAGCCATAGACCTCGACGGCGCCGGCCGGGAATCCGGCCAGGAAACCGAGCGACAGGCTCGTCGCGGTGAGCAGGATCGTGACGAACGTCCCTAGGGCGAGGAATCGCCAGTTCGCGACGATTACCTCCCAGTCGCTCGCCTGCAGGACGACGGCATCCACCTCCATCGCTCGGTCACTCGAACCAGTTTTCGACGAGTTCCTCGTAGGTGCCGTCGTCCTGGATCTCCGCGATCGCGTCGTTGATGTCGCCGAGACGGTCGTCGTCCTGGCGCATCCCGAGGCCGAACACCTCCCCAGTTTCGATCTCAAAGGCGACCTCGACGTCGCGGCTGTCCGCGAAGTTCTGGGCGACCGGAATGTCGATGACGATGGCGTCGACGTTGCCGTTCTCGAGGTCCTGGACGGCCAACGTGTAGTTGTCGTACGGTCGGGTGTCGTCGCCCTCGAGGATCCCCTCGTCGACGAGCGCCTCGACTTCGTCCTCGCCGGTCGTCCCGCTCTGGGCGCCGACGACCAGTCCCTCGAGGTCTTCGACCGAACTCGGGTTGACGTCGCCGCCAGCGGCGACGAGTACGGCCTGGTTGGACTCGTAGTACGGGTCGGAGAACGCGATGGCCTCCTGGCGCTCCTCGTTGATCGTCATCGCCGCAGCGATTAGGTCGATGTCGCCCTCGGTGAGCGACGGGATGAGCGAGTCGAACTCGATGTCGGTCCAGTCGCCGACCTCGTAGCCGGCCCGATCGATGGCCTCCTCGGCGAGGTCGATGTCGAAGCCGACGAGTTCCCCGTCCTCGGTGTACTCGAACGGCGGGAATCCGGACGCCGTCCCCGGGACGATCACGTCCTCGTCGCCACCGCCGAAAACGTCGCCGAGACAGCCAGCGACGCCGGTGGTTGCACCAACCGCGCCGACGGTCTTGAGGTACGCACGGCGATCCATGTCGAATCTGCGAGTCATACCCGTGAACTCGCAAGACTGACGTTTTAACGTTTCGCACGAGGGTCGCAAATCGGCGCTCTCGAGCCCCTCGAGAGTGGCTTGCGGCAAATATTGTGCGGCACTTATCAGTACACTATCTGGTTACTACCCGATTACTACCTGACCACTCTCCGATCACAAGCGAAGAACACCGTGACGTCGTCTCTCGATCCGGACGTCGACCTGATAGATGACCCGAACAGGTGGCCCGAACGTCGACACGATTCGACAGTCGAACGAAGAGCCGACAGTATAAGTCAGTGCCTCGAGACCAGGGTCCTAGATGCGACGTTCGAGGCGGCGGTCGACGGGGTTGGACACTGGAGACAACCGAAACCGGGAGACGCGTGCGGACGGCGGTTGTGAACCCGAACGGACCGACGCGGGTGACCGCACCGACGGCCAACGCGCCAGACGCGCCGACCGCTCGAGCCGACCCCTGGTCAGTTTCGTCGTTCCCGCGCGCAACGAAGCCGAGTACATCCGGGGAGCCCTCTCGAGCATCGAGGCCCTGGACACTGCCTACGGCTACGAGGTGATCGTCGTCGACGGCGACTCGAGCGACGCCACTCGAGACGTCGCCCGCGAGTACGATGTGACGGTCGTCTCCGGCCCGGCGGACGGAATCGCGGCGGGGCGAAACCGCGGTGCTCGCCGGGCCGAGGGCAAGTGGCTGGCCTTCGTCGACGCCGACACCGAGGTTCGTGCCTCGTACCTGACCCGGATGCTCGGGTTCGTCGAGGCCGAGGGGCTGGCCGCGGCTTCCTCGCGCTGTCGGGTGACCGGCCCCCTCCGGGCGAAGTGCATGGAGGCGACGATCAACTACGCGTTTCCGCGACTCGAGCGGCCGATCCTGCCGGGGTTCAACACGTTCGTCCACCGCGACGCGTTCGAGGCGATCAGCGGCTTTCCGCCGGTCGCCAACGAGGATACGGCGTTCAGTCGGGCGCTCGCGCGCTCGTTCCCGACGGGGTACTGTCCGCGGGTGCTGGTCGAGACGTCGGGTCGACGAATCGCGGCGAGCGGTCTGACGGGCACGCTCTGGCACTACGTCAGGTTGGACGTCGGGCGCGTGTTTGGGTGATCGCGTAGAACGAACGGGCTACTCGACGTCTAACCTCGGTCGGAAGACTGGGAACTACCGAACCGGGAACCGAACTAGGACAATCGATTCTACCCGCTGAAATCGAGGACGTAACGCCGTATAAACGGGTGCTTGAATATGACAGGTTAACGTTCTTTGTGTCTGTCGGTGACTTTCAAATTGGTCTGAAACCTCGAGCGCGAGAGGACACAGACCGCTTGGAATTCACCCGTTGACGATCGAATCTGGCCACCTCTCCCACCCTCCCCCCCCCCCTCCCGAGGTGGCCATTCTCACTCCTCACTGACACCTGACACCTGGCACCGACTTCGAGCGACTAGTCGTCCGAGAGTCGTACCGCTGCGGTTGGCGATTCAGAGTCAGAAGTCAAAAATTGAGATCACCGAACACCAGTACGCGCGTTACTCCGACTGGGCGTCGACGACCGCCACTCCGGCCAGGTTGACGATGTCTTTGACCTCGTCGCCTCGCTGGAGCACGTGGACCGGTTTGTCCATCCCGACGAGCATCGGGCCGATGGCCTCCGCACCGCCGAGGCGCTGAAGGAGTTTGTAGCCGATATTGCCCGACTCGAGGTTCGGGAAGACGAGCACGTTCGCCGGCGCGTCCAGGTCGGAGAACTCGTAGGTACCGGTGAGGATGTCCTCGACGACGGCCGTGTCGGCCTGCATCTCGCCGTCGACGGGGAAGTCAACCTCGGGGTCGCCCTGGAGCATCGCGGCGGCGCGACGCGGCTTTCGGGTCCCCTCGTTGTCGACGCTCCCGAAGTTCGAGTACGAGAGCAGGGCCGCTCGCGGCTCGACGTTGAACCGGCGGGCGAGTTTCGCGGTCTGTTTCGTGACCTCCGCCAGCACCTCCTCGTCGGGGTCCTGGTTCACGGTGGCGTCGGCACAGAAGACGATCCGATTCTTGAACGTCATGAGGTAGACGCCCGCGGCGTAGTCGACGTCGTCGGCGGTGCCGATGACCTGCAACGGCGGCCGAAGCGCCGAGGGATAGTGGTGGGTCAGGCCCGTGAGCAGGGCGTCAGCATCCCCCTCTTCGACCATCACACTGCCGAAGTAGTTCGTGTCCCGGCGGATCAGTTCAGTCGCCTCCGAGCGCGTGATCCCCTTGCGCTGGCGCAGCTCGAACAGCCGTTCGGCGTACTCGTCGTAGGCACCCGCGGTCGGGTCCGCAACGGTGGGCGTGAAGTCGAGGCCGAGGTTCGCCGCCGTCCGGGCGATCGTGTCCTCCTCGCCGATGAGGATCGGATCGGCGATCCCCTGTTCGGCGAGCTGGTAGGCCGCGCGGATCATCTTCTCGTCCTCTCCTTCAGCGAGCGCGACCCGCTTGGGGTCGCTCTTGGCCTTGTTGAGAACCACGCGCATCATCTCCCGGGACTTCCCGAGGCGGGCCTCGAGTTGCTCCTCGTAGGCCTCGACGTCGATCTCGGTCCGGGCGGCCCCGGAGTCCATCGCGGCCTGGGCGACGGCCGGTGCGACGCGGAACAGCACCCGGGGGTCGACCGGCTTGGGGATGATGTAGTCGGGGCCGAACTGGATCGCCTCGTCGCCGTAGGCCTTGACGACGGCGTCGGGGACGTCCTGGCGGGCGAGGTCCGCGAGCGCCTCGGCTGCCGCGACTTTCATCGCCTCGTTAATCTCGGTCGCGCGGACGTCGAGGGCGCCGCGGAAGATGAACGGGAACCCGAGGACGTTGTTAACCTGGTTGGGGTAGTCCGAGCGTCCGGTGGCCATGATGACGTCGTCGTCGCGGGCATCTTTGGCCTCCTGGTAGCCGATTTCGGGGTCCGGGTTCGCCATCGCGAAGATGATCGGATTGTCGCCCATCGATCTGACCATCTCCGGGGAGACGATGCCGCCCACCGAGAGGCCGACGAAGACGTCCGCACCCTCGAGCGCGTCCGCCAGGTCGCCTTCGGGGACGTCGCGGGCGAACTCGCGTTTGTACTCGTTGACGTCGCCGGCGTCGGCTCGCGCCTGCGTGATGATTCCCGAGGAGTCACACATCTGAATGTTCTCTCGCTTCGCGCCCAAGGAAACGTAGAACCGGGCCGTCGAGAGCGCGCTCGCCCCGGCGCCAGAGAAGACGATGTTCAGGTCCTCGAGGTCCTTGCCGGCGATTTCGGCGGCGTTGACGAGTGCGGCGCCGGAGATGATGGCCGTCCCGTGCTGGTCGTCGTGGAAGACGGGGACGTCCATCTCCTCGCGGAGGCGCTCCTCGATGGTGAAACACTCGGGGGCCTTGATGTCCTCGAGGTTGACGCCACCGAAGGTCGGTTCCATCATCTTGATCGCCTCGACGAGTTTGTGGGGGTCGGCCTCGTCGAGTTCGATGTCGAAGACGTCGATGTCGGCGAAGCGCTTGAACAGGACGCCCTTGCCCTCCATGACGGGTTTCGAAGCCTGGGCGCCGATGTCGCCCAGCCCGAGGACGGCAGAGCCGTTCGAGACGACGCCCACGAGATTGCCCTTCGCCGTGTAGGTGTAGGCGTCGGTTTCGTCCTCGTGGATCTCCATACACGGCGCGGCGACCCCCGGCGAGTACGCCAGCGAGAGGTCCCGCTGGGTGTTCGTCGGCTTCGTCGTCGAAATTTCGATCTTGCCCGGTGGCTCGCTCCGGTGATACTCCAGCGAGTCTTCGTCCAGTCCCATATCGGGGAGAGGAACGTGCAGTACAAAAAACGATGCGAAGCGGATGTTCGACGATCGTCGTATATCGCTCGCGAGCGGGAATCGACGATTCGACCCTTTTATACGCACCCCACCAGTGACAACGGGTATGGACGTCGCGCTTGGTGGGACCTTCGACCCCGTTCACGATGGCCATCGACGGCTTTTCGAACGGGCGTTCGAACTCGGGGACGTGACCGTCGGGCTGACCAGCAACGAACTCGCGCCGAAGACCCGACACGTCGACCGGTACGTCCGTCCCTACGACGAGCGAAAGCGCGACCTTGAGGCCGAACTCGAGACGCTCGCCGAGGAACACGACCGCGAGTTCGAGGTCCGTACGCTCACCGAGCCGACGGGAATCGCGACCGAGGCCCAGTTCGACTACCTGATCGTCTCGCCCGAGACGGTCGAGGGTGGCAAGAAGATCAACGACCTGCGCCGCGAGCGTGGCCACGACCCGCTGGAACTCGTGGTCGTCCCCCACGTCCGCGCCGAGGACGACGACATCATCTCGAGTACGCGTATCGTCAACGGCGAGATCGACGAGCACGGAAACCTGACGCCCGACCGCGAAGGGCGGGAGTCCTCGAGGCCGGAGTAATCGGACAGTCCGAAACCGAATCGCTCGCACTGTTGGATTCGATTCTCCGGGTGGATTCGCTTCGTTGTCCTGAATACCGATACGCGTGTTGATAAATTATTTCTGCCACTATGAGTTATGGGGCACTGTCTAGTTCTGCACCTCCTCGATCGGCGTCTTTCCGTCGAGAGCTTGGTGCGGTCTCTGACGGTTGTAGTAGTGCATGAACTGCTCAAACCATTCGCGTGCGCTCGACCGACTGCCCACCCATGAATTGTGGAAGCGGTCGATGCGAATTTTGAGGGTGTGAAACCATTTTTCGATGAGGTTTCGCTCGGTATAGTTGATCCGACCGCTCAATCCTAATCGAGCAAGGGCAGTCCGATATCCGAATTGATCCACGAGAAATACGGTGTCGGAGAGATCGTATTTCTCGTCGAGTCGATGTAGAAACGCAGCTGCCGGATCGGTGCCATGCCGACCAAATAACGCGACGTCGAGAACCAGCTTCGTCTCGGTGTCTATTGCAGCGTACAACCAAGACCACTCGCCGTTGATCTTGACAGCAGTCTCGTCAACCGCGACCCGCTTCGGCTGCGCCTCAGGCGGGTCGCATCCGTTGTTAGCCAGCCGATGCACCCAGTTCCAGACCGCTCCATGCGAGCGTTCAACGCCTAATTCTGCTAATATTGAAGTTGTCTCGCGGAGCGAACACCCGGTTTCGTGGAGGCGGACGGCGAACGCCCTGACGGGCGTCGCTGTCCGCTCGTTCTCCCAAGATTCTTCTAAATCCGCGTCGTAGGACTCGCTGAGCAGGTCTGCGAGCATTCTAGCCCAATTCACTCAACGACCTGCTCGTTCCTCAAACTGGCTCAACTAGACAGTGCCAGTTATGGCTAGCTATGTCGAACTCGATCATTCTACTCGTTCTCGCGGCACTCGCTCTCCAGTTTCCAATCGCTATCCTGGTGTACATCGATGCGAAGCGACTCGACCTCGAGAATCCAGAGAGGTACTGGTTAGGTATCGTCGTACCTGCGGGCGGCCTCGTCGTGGTCCTGTATTATCTCTCTGAACGAAAGACGCTCCCCAGGAAAGAAGTGGAACGCTCGTAGCGAGAAGCCATTCTGGTACGTGTGTACTGACCGTAGTGAGTCTCGAGCAGTCCACTCTCCGGATTTCGACGGAGCCGGCCCAACGTTTCTGGGAACCTTCTCTCACCGGCGATCCCCGTCTGATAGCGTCGCCTTACTGGCCCGTAACCATTTGCCTTCCATCGTTTCTCTCGAGGGATGACTCCGGTGTGAATACCGACCTATCGCACCAACAGATACGATTAAGTGTGATGAAAAATTACACCGTAGTTGTAACACGTCGTCCCCACTGGTGGCACGGCCCGTGTCCTCAGGCCACACGCTCGAGGCCGCCATCACGGGAACGACGGCACACCATCGCACCCATGAGCGACAATTCACGAGATGATGACTCGAGATCGCTGTACAGACGAACCGTCCTCGGCGGCGTTGCGGGACTCGGCGCCTACGGACTGACGGCCGGGCTGAGCGGTTCGGTCGCGGCGAGCGCCCCGGAGGGCGTGACAGCGAGCGGCATCGACTCCTTCCACCCCGGCCATCCGCGCTTCGTCCAGGTCGGCGAGAAACTGTGGAACTCGGCGTTCGTCGGCCCCGAGATGATCGGTGGACGAGACAACCTCGCCCCGCCCGTTCCCGAGGCCAGCCCAAATCCGGAGGGCTACGCAGCCGAGGACTTTACCTGGTCCGTTGCACAGCGTCCAGAGGGGAGCGAGGTCGACCTGACCTACCAGTCGTCGCTCGACCCGGATCGACCCCGGTACGACGAGGGCCGGGACAACGTCGCCGAGTTCGAGGCCGACGTCCCCGGCACCTACGTCCTCGAACTCGAGGCGCCCGACGGCACTCACGAGTTGACCATCCACGCGTTCCCCGAATCCGAGGGCGGAGCGGGCGGCCAGCCCCGGATCGAACTCGAGGGTCGGTACGAGGACGGCGAGTACGTCCTGGAGACGAACGCTCGACTCGCGCCGAACAGCCGGGCGACCCGGGCCGACCTCGAGGTAGTCTTCCTCGTTGACGACCGCGACGCGCTCACGACCGAGGACATCGAGGTCGACGGACTGACCGGCCGCGTACCCGAATCGGCCCTCGAGGGCGAGTCCGCCCGTATCCACGCGGTCGCCTCCGACGGCGACAGTCTGAGCACCCTCGATACGATCGAACTCGGACCAGACGGTGCGATCTCCCTGCCCAACCGCCCGCCGGAGTGGATGGCCGAGGGCGTCATGTACCAGATCTTTCCACGCTCCTGGGCGGGCGAACGCGGCGCGACGACGTTCGAGGATCTGATCGACGGCGTCGATTACCTCGCCGACCTGGGCGTCGACGCGGTCTGGCTGACGCCCGTCGTTCCGGCCGAGAGCGTCGACAAACTCTTCGGGAATAACAACGACTCCGGCTTCCAGGAGGGACCACCCGGCGGCGGACCCCACGGCTACGACACGAACGACTACTTCGGGATCGCCGAGGACCTCGTCCCGGACGGAATGGACCCTATCGAGGCCTACGCGGCGTTCGTCGACGCCTGCCACGAGCAGGACATCAGGGTCGTCTTCGACCTCGTGAGCAACCACGCCGGACGCGGCCACGCGTACTTCCAGGATACCATCGCCGAGCAGGGATCCGAACCGCCGGCACCGAACTGGGAGTATCCGCCCGTCGAATCCTGGAACGAGGACTCGAAGCACTTCGACTGGTGGGACCGCCTCGAGGCGCCGATTACCCACGACGGCGAAACGGTGGAACCGGCCCCCAGTCCGACCGGCTTCTGGGGCCTCCGGGTCATGCCCAACTGGAACTACGACAACGTGGCGGTCCGCGAGCACATGCTCGCCGTTGCCGAGTTCTGGTCGGGCGAGGTCGGCGTCGACGGCTTCCGCTGCGACATCGCCTGGGGGGTCCCCCACAGCTTCTGGAAGGCGGTCCGCGAGGTCGTCCGGTCGAACGACAGCGAGTTCCTCATGCTCGACGAGACGATCCCGAAGGACCCTGCATTCTCGGAGAACGAGTTCGACATGCACTTCGACACCGAGGGGTTCACGACGACGACCCACGACGTCGCCAGCGGACTGGCCTCGCCCACCGACCTCTACGACGACGTCAGGGCGCGAGCTGCGGAGGGCATCCCGGACCACTCGCTCGTCCTCAACGCGGTCGAGAACCACGACGAGTTGCGCCTGCTCAATCAGACCGTGATCGACCAGGCGAACCCGAACCACGACGAGACCTCCGACGACGAGTGGGAGCGCGGCGCCGCCCTCCAGCGCGCCTGCTGGGCTGCCGGCGTCACTCTCCCCGGCGTCCCCTTCGTCTACTACGGCCAGGAGCGCCAGATCAGCCGCTTCGGCGAGGGTCGACAGATGGGCGAGGACGACCCGCGAGGCTACAACGACGACGGCTCGGTCAACAGCGGCGCCGACGTCCGCCCCGGTGGCCGCCAGCGCGCGTTCATGAACTGGGAGGAGTACGACGAGGACCATCTCGAGTTCTACCGGACGCTCATCAGTACGTACCACGACCTCGACGTGCTGAAAACCGACGCGGACCTCGTCGGCGAGTGGCACGAGTCCGACGATCGCGTGCTCGTCTTCGGGCGCGACGCCAGTCACCTCGAGGACGTCGCCGGGCCCGAACGCGTCGTCGTGATCGTCAACTTCGACCCCGAAGGGGCAGCGACCGTCGACCTCCGCTCTGACGTGCACGCGACCGACATCGTCTCCGGTGCGGATCTGGAGGTTGAGGCCGACGACGAACGACGCACCGTCGAGGTCGAGCAGGTCGCGATCCTCGAGACGCCGACGTTCTTCGCCGCGGGCGACCGTATCGCGAACCTGTCGGTGACTCCCGGAACCGACAAGGGTGGCAACGGCCGCTACCAGTACCCGACCGACGACCGGTTCACCGACGGCATCTTCGACCTGACGGCGTTCTCGGTTCACGACGGCGGCGACACCTACCAGTTCCGCGCAGCGGTCGGCGGCGACCTCGAGAACTACGACGGGTACGACGGCGGGTTCTCCGCCCAGCACCTCCAGTTGTATCTGGCCGACGGTTCCGACGACGGGACGACGGAGATGCGCGAGGGTGTCAACGCAACCCTCGAACGCCCCCACCAGTACCGGGTCGTCGTCGACGGCGAAAATGGGACGCGACTCGAGGCCGCCGACGGGACGCTCCTCGCCGAGGGTGACGTCGCCGCGAACCCGGCCGCCGACGAGATTCTCGTCGACGTGCCGAAGGCCGCGCTGGTGGTACCCCTCGAGGATCTGGACGTCGCGGTGGTAATGCTGGGCTACGATCCGAACGCGCCGGGGAACGTCATGCAGGCCGAGGCGGAGGCCACCGAGACGACCTTCGGCGGCGCACAGAACGACGCCGCGCCCAACGCGATCGACGTGGTGACGCCGGCCGACGTCGACTGGTACCGGGGGCTGGCTTACAGCGACGGAACGCGAGCGACGGTGCAGTACGTCCCGCTCGTAACCACGCTCGAGCCGGTCGCCACGTTCGACGAATCTACCGGCGAGCCCTACGGACCGGGAACCTACGAGTACCCGACGAGCGACGACTTCTACGAGGGCGCCTGGGACATCGACGAACTGACCGTCTCGGCCTCGCGCGATCACGTCGAGTTCGCGTTCACGATGGCCAGCGAGATACAGAACCCGTGGGGGCTGCCCCGCGGCTTCTCTCACCAGTTCTTCCAGGTGTACGTCCACGACCCCGACGCCGACGGAGAGGGAATCACGGAGGGTCGAACCGGGCTGAACGCCAACATGGCGACGCCCTACCACTACCGCGTCGTCGTCAACGGCGAGTCGGTCAAGAGCGTCGAGTCCGCGACTGGCGACGCCGTGACGTCGAACGTCGAGACGAACGTGGAAGGGCGCACGATCTCGGTCCGCGTCCCCGCCGACGCCATCGGCTGGGACGTCGAGGCCGACGGTGGGATCGGCATCGCGGCCCTCGTCGCCCCATTCGACGGCTACGGGGACGGCGCGATCCGCGGCATCGCCCCAGAGGCCGGCGAATACGTCATCGGCGGCGGCACCGGCGAGAACGATCCGGCCGTGATGGACATGGTCACCCCCGAGGGCGTGGACCGCGTCGAAGTGCTCTCGGAATCCGACGGTTCGGTGCCACAACTTCCGTTCGTCGCGCTCGGTGGCGTCGACTTGCCCGAGGCCGGGGATGGGTCCTCGAGCGACGGGAGCGACGGAAACGACAGCAGCGACGGGAGCGATGGGGCCGGCGGCGACGACGGGAGCGACGGCGATGGCGACGACAACAATGGTAGCGACGCCGACGGCAACAGCAATGGCGAAAACGAAAGTACGGACGAGAGTGACGGCAACTCGAGCGACGACAGCGGAAGCGACGGAAACAACGGATCGGAAGCTGATGGCCTCCCCGGCTTCGGCGCCGTCGTCGGCACCGCAGGTGTCGCCGGCGGAACCGCACTGGCAGCGAAGCGCCTCAGCGAGGACGACGAATAACGCCTCGCTACTCGCGTTGTCGTCGGTATTCGAAGCCGGTGAGCGTGGTCGTCTCGAGCGTGAATCGGTTGGCAACACCCGGTGAGCGCATCGGGCGAAAACGCATCTCGACGTGCCGAATACCTATCGGGCAACGGAACACTTTCACCGGTGTAGCGGCGGCCTACCGGAACGACATTGGCGTTTTCCCGCTGGAACGATTCCGTGAATCGGGATTATCGACCATTACTCAGTGCGTCGAGCGAGAGTCCAGCAGCTGCCGACGGAAGATAGTGAGTACAGGAGGTGGCGAGAAGATGGTCGCGAGGGAACGAAGTACTCGATCACCGATCGGCCCTGGCCTACCACTTCGGCGGCTCGAGGCCGGCACCGGCCAGCAGGTCCTTCCAGCGCTGCTGGATGGAGAGGCGGGAGACGTCCGCCGCGTCGGCGACGGCACACTGGGTGCGGCCGTCGCCCGCGACGAGCGACCCGGCGTAGATACTCGCAGCCAGCACCGCCGGCTTCGATCGATCGGCCTCGGGGACGTTCGCGAGAAAGAGATCGGCGGCCGTCGAGCGAGCCTCGCCCGTCAGCTCGAGGCGATCCGCGGCCTGCTCGAGTTCCTCGAGCCACGGTTCGTGTTCGACGCGCGTATTGGCGCTGTACATGCTCGTTACAACGGATGGTTGCACCATAAACACACGGTTGGCGGTCCCTCCCGTCGCGTCCCACCGTCGTTCATCCGTCGCGGACTCTGGTGGCGGCCGTGACTCTCATCGCAATAACGTGCTACGCCAGACAACGTCCAGCTACGAAACCCTAGGCTAACTGGCCGTTCGCCCGGGATTTCACTAGGTCACTCTTACTAAAGCGGTTCGGATTCGAAGCAAGGACAACGCACCCGGCGGGGGGTACGCGTCACCACATGAACGAACCAACTTGCAAACTCGTCTGTACTGGCTGCGGGCTCGAGATGCCGTATCGAGACCGATCGCTGGCCGAGCAGGCAGCCGAACTCCACCAGTTGCGAGACGCCGAGCACATTACGTTCATCGTGCCGCCGGACTGGTCGCCAGAGGAACCGGTGACGCACTAGGACGGACCGATACTTTCTTAGCCGATTCGACGTGTATTCGAACTCGAGCGCGGGTAGCCAAGTGGTAACGGCGCAGCGCTTAGGACGCTGTCTCGTAGGAGTCCGCAGGTTCGAATCCTGTCCCGCGCATGCCTCTCCGAGCACTCCGCGAGGAGAGGCATCGCGACGAGGGATTCGAACGAGAGAAGTCGCGCGCAACGAAGTGAGCACGTCTTCGCGTTGTTCGAATCCTGCCCTCGTACTGACCCGAGTCCAACCAGTGCAACCTCTCGATAGCAGGGGCCGAGTGTCGAGCGTCGAACTCGAGCCACGTGACTTCGAGACACCACACTCGACGCAAACTCCCATGATTTAAGCAACGGCGCGACTGCGTTTCGAGTGCGCAATGAAACTCCACGAGTACCAGGCGAAGCAGGTGTTCGCTGACGCCGGGGTTCCGACGCCAGCGTCGACGCTCGCGTCGGACGTCGACGGCGTCCTGGCGGCCGCCGACGAGATCGGCTATCCGGTCGCGATCAAGGCACAGGTTCAGGTCGGGGGTCGCGGCAAGGCCGGCGGGATCAAACTCGCCGACGACGCCGACGAGGCCCGCGACGCGGCCGAATCGATTCTCGGGATGGACCTCAAGGGCTACCACGTCGACCGCGTGCTGGTCGAGGAAGCCGTCGACTTCGTCAACGAACTGTACGTCGGCGTGACGATGGACCGCGGAGAGGGCAAGCCCGTCGCCATGGTCTCGACGAAAGGCGGCGTCGACATCGAACAGGTCGCCGAGGAGACGCCCGAAGCGATCGCTCGCGAACACGTCGATCCCGCCTTCGGCATGCACCCCTACCAGGCTCGCAAGGCCGTCTACGACGCGGACGTCGATCCGGACCTCGCCCTCGACGTCGCGGGCGTCCTGACGACGCTCTACGAACTCTGGGACGACCGCGACGGATCCGACGCCGAAATCAACCCGCTGATGGTCACCAGCGACGGCGAGGTCATCGCGGCCGACGCCGTGATGAACATCGACGAGGACGCCCTCTTCCGCCAGCCTGAGCTCGCGGAGATGGAAGACGAAGCCGCGAGCGGCGACGAACTCGAGCAGAAAGCCGACGAGTACGACTTCGACTACGTCCGCCTCGAGGGCAACGTCGGGATCATCGGCAACGGTGCCGGCCTCGTGATGACGACGCTCGACCTCGTGGACCACTACGGCGGGAAGCCCGCGAACTTCCTGGACGTCGGCGGGGGCGCGAAGGCCGAGCGAATCGCCAACGCGCTGGACATGGTGTTCTCCGACGAGAACGTCGATTCGGTCGTGTTCAACATCTTCGGGGGCATCACCCGCGGCGACGAGGTCGCCAAAGGGATCAACGAGGCCCTCGGACAGTTCGACGAGATTCCAAAGCCGGTCGTCGTACGGCTGGCCGGAACGAACTGGGAGGAAGGCATGGAGATTCTGAACGAGGACCTCGTGACGGTCGAACAGACCCTCGAGGATGCGGTTCAGCGTGCCGTTGCTTACGCTGAGGACGAGGAGGGAGACCAATGAGCGTTCTAGTCGACGACGACACTCGCGTGGTTGTACAGGGAATCACCGGCGGCGAAGGGAAGTTCCACGCCGGTCAGATGCTCGAGTACGGGACCAACGTGGTCGCCGGCGCCGTCCCCGGAAAGGGCGGCCAGGAGGTCCACGGCGTCCCGGTCTACGACACGGTCGACGAGGCCGTCGAGGAAGAAGACGCCGACGCCTCGGTCATCTTCGTCCCGCCCGCGTTCGCGGCGGACGCCATCTTCGAGGCCCTGGATACGGACCTCGACCTCGCGGTCGCGATCACCGAGGGCGTCCCGACCCAGGACATGGCGAAGGTCAACAAGCGCCTGACCGAGACCGACACGCGGCTCATCGGGCCGAACTGTCCCGGTCTGATCACGCCCGGCGAGGCCAAACTCGGCATCCTGCCGGGGAACATCTTCGCCGAGGGTGACGTCGGTCTCGTCTCCCGCTCCGGGACGCTGACCTACCAGGTCGTCGACAGCCTCACTCAGCGCGGAATTGGCCAGACGACCGCCATCGGTATCGGTGGCGACCCGATCATCGGAACCGACTTCGTCGATGCCCTCGAGCTGTTCGAGAACGATCCCGACACGAAGGCGATCGTCATGTGCGGCGAGATCGGTGGCGAAGACGAAGAGGAGGCCGCAGCGTACATCGACGAGCACGTCGAGACGCCCGTCGCGGGCTTCATCGCCGGCCGAACGGCTCCGCCAGGAAAGCGGATGGGTCACGCGGGCGCCATCGTCTCTGGGTCCGGAACTGGCACCGCAGAGAGCAAGATCGACGCGCTCAACGATGCGGGCGTCCCCGTCGGCGACACGCCAGAGGAAGTCGCCGATCACATCGAGAGCTTCCTCTAGAGCGCGAGACGGTCGGATTTCGTCGTTTCGTCGTTTCGTTTGTAGGCTTCGAGGCAACTCGAGATGAGGACACGCACTCAAGCCGAGGACGCGTTCGTTCACTGCACGACTCTCAGAGCTCGTCCGTCAAACGAACTCGAGCCTGCCACAACATGTAAGCGAGTCCCCTGCGACGCTGACCGTATGCAGCGGATGCCACTCGGAATCTCGCGGTTCGACGCGATGATCGGCGGCGGGGCACCGAGCGGGAGCGTCGTCTTGCTGGCCACCGAGGCGGGCGCGGGCGGCCGGGAGTTCTGTTACACGGCAACGGCCATGAACGGCCTCGCCAGGGCCGACGGCGACCAGTTCGAGTTCTACTACGGCGACCTCGAGCCCGGCGTCGCGCTCCCCGAGAGGGTCCACTACGTCTCCTTTACGAGCGAGCGCGACGCCATCGTCGACGAGATGCGGTTCGTCCTCGACGACGACCTCGTCGAGACGGGGACGTCGGCCGTCTCGTTCGTCGACCTCTCACAGGAGTTCTTCCAGTTGACGCCGGTACCGACCGACTGGTACAGCGACACGCGAACCGACATCACGAACCTGGGCGACGGGACGAACCGCCGGAACGTGCTCGAGGCGCTCGGCGAGTACCTCACGGAACACGCCCCCGGAAATCTGGTCGTCATCGACTCCGCGACGGACCTGCTCGCGGCCGCAGCCACCAGCGATCAGTTCTCCCAGAGCGGTCTGACGATATTACTCAAGGGGCTCAAACGAGCGGCGTACCGATGGGGCGGCATCGTCCTGTTGCTCGTCGACGTCGAAACGCTCACCGGGCAGGCGTTCGGTCGGCTCAAGGAAGCCGTCGACGGGACGCTACACTTCGAGTGGGAGAGCGGAGGCTCCGAACGGGATCGGACGCTGGTCGTCGAAGAGTTTCGAGGGGTGCTCTCGCGGCTCGAGGACGAGAACATCGTCCAGTTCGAAACCGAGATTCGCGACAGCGGATTCGACATCAGTAACGTGCGAAAGATTCGGTAGGTTCCTACCTGATTCCCATTCTGTTCCCGTCTCCACCGTCTCCATTCTGTCCATGCCGACCTTTGTATCGTGCCCCACCTCCTCTCCCTGTCCTCCACCCAACCACACCCGTCGACCGAATACCACGTCGAGAGCCAATCTCCTGTACGTATCGAGCGCTGAAACCGACACAACCCCTAAGAGTGCGCCCGTCGAATCGGGTACGCATGGCGAGCGAGAACCACGAGGACGGGGCGGTCTCGTTCGCGTTACCGGTCGATGTGAACGATTGGATCGACGAGGAGGCCGACCGGCGCGGCGAGACTCGAGCAGCGTTCTGTCGACGGCTCCTGTCGGCGACGCACGCGGTCACCACCGACGATGCGGGACCCGACGATGAAGGCCCTGACGAAGACCAGATCGAGCCCGCCGACTCCGTCGACTCCGAGACGCTCCGATCCGCACTCGAGGAGCAGCGAACCGAGTTCGTCGACCACGTCGAGGACGTTCGCGAGCGCGTCGTCCAGGTCAAGCAGGAGGCTGATCGAAAGGCACCAACGGACCACGACCACGACGAGTACGCCGACCGTTCGGCGGTCGAAGCGCTCGACGAGGACCTCGAGACCATGGCAGGGCGACTGTCGGCGTTCGAGGACCGGATCGACGCGCTTTCAAGCCTGGAAGCCGACCTCGAGGACCTCTCGGAGACGGTCGACTCGGGCTTTGAGAACTTCGAGGACGTCCTCGAGCACGTTCTGGAGACCACCGACGAACTCGAGCGGCGGTCGACGACGCTGGCGACGGCGGTGCTCGACCTTCGCGAACAGCGAGACGCCCTCGCGGCTCGCGAGCGTCGCCGTTCGGAGGCCGAACGACTGCAGCGAGCGGCGAGTCGGCTCGGGATTCAGACGGCCACCTGCGCGGCGTGTTCGACGGCCGTTTCGATGGGACTCCTGACCGAGCCGGCCTGCCCACACTGTGGCACCCAGTTCGCGGACGTCTCGAAGAAGCGTTCGTTCCTGGGATCGAACACGCTCGAGACGGGCGAGCCGCCGGCCCTCGAGCCGGCAGCGCACGCGGCGGTCGATACCGACGAAACGGCGTCGGTCTTCGAGACGGTCGAGGCCGACGCGGAACCGGCGGACGACGGCCGATCGACCGCGAACGAGGAGGAAGGCAAATGAGTGACGATCGTAGCGACGACGGTGGTGATGTGAGTAGGGAGTTCGACGACGGTGATGTGGATGCAGACACGAACTCGGATCCAGATTCGGATTCGGCATCGGACTCGAACACGTCGGACTCGAACACGTCGGACTCGAACACGTCGGACCCGGACGCGAACTCGAGACCGGATCAAAACTCAGAACCGGACGAGGACTCGAGAGCCGTGGCATTCGACGAACGAACGCTGGAACCCGACACCATTGACGAGACGCCGCCAGCACTCGAGCCGGCCCCCCAGGAACCCGACGATCGCGCGGACCCTCTCGGCGACCTCGCGAAGCGAGTCTCGGAGCGGGCGACCTCCTCGCGGACGAGTGATCCGGCCGTCGACGACCTGTTCGACCGGGAGGACGTGGCCGAAATCGATCGCGAGCGTCTCTGGGCGGAACTCGAGGACGAGTCCACGGACACACCGCTCGAGGCGTCCGCCGAACGGGAGTATCGGACTATTCCGAAGCGAAGTTACTGCCACCAGTGTGAGTACTTCTCGGACCCACCCGCGGTCACCTGCACCCACGAGGGGACGGAAATCCTCGAGATGCCGTCAATGGACACCTATCGCGTCGTCGACTGTCCCGTCGTGCTCGAGGACGAGGCGCTCGAGCGGGATCGATGAGCGTCGTCTCGAACGCGCAGTGAATCGAGTCGCGATGGTGTCGACTCGCCGGCTCGAGAGTCGTCAGCGTCGTCACTCACCGAGTCAGTGACAGTCGAGAAAATCCTCGTTTCAGGCCGAAACGGCGGCGCCTTTCTTTCGCGTGACGTAACCCGCGATTCGGTTTCGAACGCCCTTCGATTCGATGTTCGTCAGCTTCGTGACGCTGTCTTTGTTCTGCTCGAAGTCGGTCGTGAACGCCTCCGGATACTGCTCCAGGAGGATGTTCCCCGTCTTTTTGATGTAGGCCGGCTTGATTGCCATACCCGTTATTCCGTGAGCGCCTTCTAAAGCCATTCGTTCTCGTCTCGCGCCCGCGCCGACGGGTCCCACTCGCTGTACGCCACGAGATTCGCGAACGCCGCCCGCTCCCTGGCTCCGCCAGCCCGGCCGACTACCTCGAGGGAGTGCTCGAGTCGCTCCTCGAGCCGCGTGCGATCGTAGCCCTCGACGCCCAGCCGGGAGGCTGCGACAGTCGCCTCGATCACGGCGCCGAAGCCACGATTGATCGGGATCGGCGTCACCGACTCGCGTTCGATGGCCGATTCGCGTGGCTCGAGCGTCCAGGCCGCCCAGTCGGTGCCGTCGGCCGTGCCCGTATCGACTTGCTCGACCGCCACGCGAGCCCAGGCGTCGGCGGACTCGAGTATCGGGTCCTCGCGTTCGGTGATCGAGAGCGCGGCGGCGACGAAGTCGACCGGGTCGCGGGTGAACTGGACGTAGCCCTCGCCTCGCCGCTCGAAGTTCCGGCGCGTTCGCGTGTTCCCCCAGGTTCTGGCAGTGGCGGGGTCGTCGGCGAACACGCCGAGGGCGGCGACGTTCCACAGCCCGTTGGGCCCGAGCGTGGTGACGACGGTTTCGCTGACGCCGCGTAGCTCGAGTGGCCACCCGACGGTGTTCGCGCCGTCGTCTACGGTTCCCGGATCGCTCATACCTCGACCGTTTCGTGCTCGAGGGCGATGAATAGCCCGGCCGCGGTGAGATCCGCCGTCGTCCCCGGGTTGATCCCACGGTCGACCAGCTCGTCGGCGAACGCCTCGACCGCCGGCCGATCGTCCGCGAGGACGTCCCGCTCGTGGAGCGTTGCAGCGCGGTCGGTCACCTCGACCGCGACGTCCTCGCCGTGGCGGGCGGCGACGAGCGTATCCGGTCGCTCTGCGAGCAACGAGAGGAAGACTGAAGCGGCGCGCTCGAGGATGGGACCCTCGGCCGCAGCGAGGCGGTCGGCTGCCGCGAACGACCGCTCGAACCCGCGAACCCACTCGCGAGCGACGTCGTCACCGGGGACGCTTCGATCCATCACGTCGTACAGCGTCAGTTCGCGCGCCTCGAGCGCCGGAATCGCGTCGCTCCCGCGGCGCACGTCGAGAGGTTCCATGTCAGCCGGCGGGTCGCCAACGAAGACGTCGACGTGATCGAACGCGCGATAGAACGCCGCCGCGTCGGCGACGGTCGTCGACTCGACGACGGCCTCGGTGGCGGACCGGGTCAGGTCGTCACCGACTCGAGCCGTTCGAACCAGCGGAACGAGCAAGAGCAGTGCCCCGAACTGCGTGTTGCCGCCCTCCTGTTCGGCCATCCCTTCGACGGCACGTTGGAACGACGGGCCGACGGGCGCGCCGTCGGCCGCCATCTCGAGGCCGCCACGAGCGCCCACGGCCCCCGCGAGGAAGTGTTCGAAGCGCAAGTCCTTGAGGTCGCGGTTGCGATCGACGTTCCCGGGTTTTGGGGTGCCGGCGACCTCGAGCAAGAGCGCGAGTTCGGCGGTTCGATCCGGTCGCATGCCTACACCTGCACGCCGGCGGGGCTTAGGCGTACGTGTCTCGTGGCCGCCGAGTCGTTTCGCGTACCGTCGCTACTGACGCCTAGCACTCCTCCGGATCGGTGACGATCAGTGTCCCCGTCTCGGTCACGTCGTTCGCGGAGGCGATCCAGTCGTGTTCACCCGCCCCGAGATCCCTGCTCGTGACGATGAAGTGAACGGCGTCGGTCTCGCCACCGTCCAGCTCGAGGGAAACCGACTCGTCGTACGGACCGATCTCGAGTCGGACCTCGATCGTGGTCGTCTCGTTTCGTCGGTTCGTCACGGTAACGTCGAAGTCCGTGCCGTCTTCGTCGGGGTCGGGATCGGCGTCTTCCCGGTACTCGATCGATTCTGGGGCCTGAACCAAGAGATGGGGTGGATTGTTGTTCTGGTCCTCGTCCCCATCTTCGGACGGTCGGAGGGCCGCGATCCTGTCCCGCATCGAGACGTACAGTGCGTCCCCGTCGGAGACGTACGTCATGTCCGGCCACATCGCCCCCTTGTAATCCTCGACGCCGAGTTTCGCGAGCGAAAACGACCAGAGTTCGTCCCCGTTTTCGATATCGAATCCGTACAACTCTGGCTGTTCACTCGAATACGGGTGGTACGCGATGATGACGGTTCGATCAATGACGATCGGGCGACCCCACGCATCCGTCGAGCCGCCGATCGACCACCGGTAGTCCGTATCGTAGTGGTACGCTCCGAAGCCGTGCCTGCCCGCCCGGACTCTCGCCGAGTCGGTGACCGCAAGCGGAAACCGATACGAGACCTCACCGACCCGTTCGCCTGTTTGCACGTCGAGAACGGGGAACTCCTCGCCGTCGCTGATCCTACCCGTAAAGAGGCGTCCTGCCCCGACGGTGAGGTCGTCGTGGTAGCCTCCGGTCGAGTTGGGATACCGTTCCCGGTAGGTCCATTGCTCGTCACCCGTAACCGGGTCGAACGCCACGAATCCCGCCTCGCCGACCCCTGCGTAGATCGATTCCTCGTCGGCGGCGATCGGCGTCGATGCGAACCGGGCCGTTTTCTCGCCGTCGCGGGTCTCGAGCGTGACCGACTCTCGCTCCCACCGGATCGAGCCGTCGGCCCGGTCGAGCGCGTACAGCGTCTCGTCGACGACGACGTACACCGTCTCGTATGCGACGACCGGATCCGGAACCGAAACCTCGCTATCGGACTCGAAGCCCGCTCGCCAGCGAACCTCGCCCGTCGAAGCCTCGAGTGCCGTCACGGTATCACCGCCAACGTAGACGGCGTCGTCGACCACCGCCGGCGTCCCCGCGGCACCGACGTCGTCGCTCTCCCACCGTACCGTGCCGTCCTCGGCCTCGAGTGAGTGTACTTCCCCGTCAGTTCGAAGGTAGACGGCCCCATCGACGACGGCGACGTCTCCCGTGTAGTCGTACTCCCAGGCGACAGACGTCGGCGCGGGCAACCAGCCATCGAGCGGGATAGCCGACGAGTTTTTGATACCTCCGTGATGGGAGGACCAGCCACGTTGCGCTTCGAACGAGCGTTCCGGCTCCTCGGTCTCCTGTGTCGCTCCGGCGGAGACGAGAATGCTCCCAGTCGCGAGTGCTGCACCTGATGCCAAAACGGATCGTCGTTTCCAGGACGACATACGGGCGAAAAACGGACCTCTTCCTATTCCTATGCAGGTGTTTATCCGAACGTTTCACGCAGGGAAACTGTTGTTCGCGCTGTAACTATAGCGCCGGCACGGGATCGGTCGACCGTCGAGGGCGAGGCGGCGACCGACTCCACGAAGCGGGCTTCCGCTCGAGCAATCGGTATTGTCCACCTGTCGTTTCGGACGACGGCACGGAAATTGAACGGCGGATGTGGCGGATTCCAGCGGGTCACGGTCGACGTTTCCAGTGTGACTCGCCCTCGCGTCTCGAGAAATCCCACTCCCGACACCGGTCGATGGACACTCACCCGTCGATCATCGAACGCGTCGTCGCTGGTGGGAAATTCTCAAGGCGACTCCCCCACAACGATCTGTCATGATCGAGACGGACGACGGCGTCACGCTGACCGTGCGCGCGGCGGAGAAGCGCGACGCCGGCCGTGGCGTCGCACGGATCCCCGAGACGGCGCGGCGAAACCTCGGCGTGTTGAGCGGCGACACCGTCGTCATCGAGGGTGAGGGGCGAACCGTCGCGAAGATGTGGCCGGCGGATCCGGCGATCCCGGAGCAGGTCGTCCAGATCGACGCCGATACCCGCGCGAACGCTGGCGTGAACGTGGGCGACACCGTCGAGGTGCGAGCGACGGACGGCTCGTCCATTCGGGAGGCCGAAACCGTTACGCTCTCGCCGCCGCCGTCGCTGAGCGACGCCGAGTCGCGACTGGCCGAGCGCGTCGCCAACCAGAAACTGCGCAACCGGCCGATTCGCGCCGGCGAACAGATCCGGATCGAGGGCGTCGCGGCCGACCCCTTCACCGTCGTCGAGACCGAACCCGCGGGCGACGTCCAGATCACCGGCTCCACGACCGTGCTGGTCTTCGACGACACCGATACCGACGGCGCCGACGCACCGAGTTCGACGCCGTCTCGAGACGTCGACGACGGACGCGAATCGGCAGGGACGGCGGCCAAGCCGAATCGACCATCGGGCGTCACCTACGAGGACATCGGCGGCCTCGACGAGGAACTCGAGCAGGTCCGGGAGATGATCGAGTTACCGATCTCCGAACCCGAGCTGTTCAAGCGCCTCGGGGTCGAGCCGCCGTCGGGCGTCCTGCTGTACGGACCGCCTGGCACGGGGAAAACACTGATCGCCCGCGCAGTGGCCAACGAGGTCGAGGCCAACTTCGTCACCATCTCCGGGCCGGAGATCATGTCGAAGTACAAGGGCGAGTCCGAGGAGCAACTTCGACGGACCTTCCAGGAGGCACGCGAGAACGCCCCGACAATCATCTTCTTCGACGAAATCGACTCCATCGCGGGGACGCGCGACGACGACGGCGACGCCGAGAACCGAATCGTCGGCCAGTTGCTGACCCTGATGGACGGCCTCGACGCCCGGGGCGAGGTGATCGTCATCGGGGCGACGAACCGGGTGGACACCATCGACCCTGCTCTCCGGCGTGGCGGGCGCTTCGACCGCGAGATCCAGATCGGCGTCCCGGACGTGGACGGCCGACGCGAGATCCTCGAGGTTCACACCCGCGGGATGCCCCTTGCTGACGACGTCGACGTCAACAAAATCGCGAGTCGGACCCACGGCTTCGTCGGCGCGGACCTCGATTCGGTCGTCACCGAGGCCGCGATGGCCGCCATCCGTCGCCGTCCCACCGACGCCGACGACCGCGCGGCCTGGAGTGCGAATCCCACGGTTACCCGGGCGGACTTCGACACCGCGCTCGCGGCCGTCGAACCCTCCGCGATGCGCGAGTACGTCGCCGAGTCGCCCAACACCGACTTCGCGGACGTCGGCGGCCTCGAGGACGCCAAACAGGTCCTCCGGGAGTCCGTCGAGTGGCCGCTGACCTACGAGCGACTCTTCGATCGGACGAACACCGATCCGCCGTCGGGCGTTCTCCTCTACGGGCCGCCAGGAACGGGGAAGACGCTTCTGGCTCGGGCACTCGCCGGCGAGACGGACGTCAACTTCGTACGCGTCGACGGCCCGGAGATCGTCGACCGCTACGTCGGCGAAAGCGAGAAGGCGATCCGCAAGGTGTTCGAGCGCGCCCGCCAGTCGGCCCCCTCGATCGTCTTCTTCGACGAGATCGACGCCATCGCGGCCAATCGCGACGACGGTCACGAGGTGACCGACCGCGTCGTCTCCCAGCTGCTGACCGAACTCGACGGCATGCGCGAGAACCCGAACCTCGTGGTGCTGGCGGCGACCAACCGCAAGGACCACCTCGACCCGGCCTTGCTCCGGCCGGGCCGCCTCGACACGCACGTCCTCGTGCCAGAACCCGACCTCGAGGCCCGCCGCAAGATCCTCGAGGTCCACGGCCGCGGCAAGCCGTTCGGGGAGGACGTCGACCTCGACGCCCTCGCCGACGATCTCGACGGCTACACCGGGGCCGACCTCGAGGCGCTCGTCCGAGACGCCTCGATGCGAGCGATCCGCGAGGTCGCCACGAAGTATGGTCCCGACGAGGCGAACGACCACGCCGACGACGTGGTGGTCGAGCAGCGCCACTTCGAGGCGGCTCGAGAGGCGGTGGACGCCAAACGCTAACGGCTGGTGCTGGCCGGTCGACGGCTGGTGATGGCTGGCTGGTCGCCGCCTGTGCTGGCTGATCGGTCGGACATCAGCCAGTGGACGATCAGGGCCTCGAGCCGCCGGCGTCGAGTCCGTCGTTGTCCGACAGCAGATTTTCGTCAGTCTCGAGGATCACCGTCTCTCCAGCAATCATCTTCTGGCCCGGCTCGACCGCCAGGTCCTCGGGGTCGACTGTGGGTGGAAACACCACATCGACGCGGCTCCCGAACGCGATGTGGCCGATTCGCTGGCCGCGCTCGAGCGAGTCACCGGGTTCGACGTAGGGGTGGATACGGCGGGCGAACGCGCCGGCGATGAACGTGACCTCGGCTTCCGTCGGTCGTTCCTGGGTTTCGGTTTTGTTGGCGCTCGAGTTGGAGGTCTCTTCGTCGTCCTCGGAAAACGTCCCCTCTGCAGGCTCGAGGTGCAAATGAACTTTCTCGTTCCGGTCGGAGTCCTTCGAGAACGCGGGTTTGAATCCGCCCGGCGAGTGCTCTACGTCCCGAACCGTGGCGTCGAACGGCGCACGGACGACGTGGACGTTGTGGACGTTCATGAACGTCCCCAGCCGAAACCGGTCGCCCTCGGTCCGCATAACGGATACCTTTCCGTCGGCAGGTGCGACGACGCCGGACAGGGGCGGCGTTCGCTCGGGGTCGCGAAAGAACGCGAGCGTCCCGACGCCGAGCAGGAGGGTCGCGATGCCGACGCCGACGCTGATGAGGTAGGCGAACGGGGCCACGACCAGCGGAACGATGGCGTAGCGCCACGCGCCCGGCGCGAACTTCATAGTCGGGCGAACGCGGCGTGAACGCATGGGCGTTACGACCGCGGCTCGAGAGGAACCGATTCCCGCTCGAGCCTGACGCCGTACTCGATTCCAGTCAGTCCCAGAACGCCTTCGTCCGGGCGTACTGGCGCTCCTTCTCGAGGATGTCCCGGTAGAAGTCGGCTTCGTTCTCGCGAAGACGGCTGATGATCTGCGCGGCGTTGTGCGGGCCGACGCCGCGGGCGGACATGGCGACGACGGCCTGCTTGCCGTGGCTCTGGACCAGATTCGCATTTTTCACCGCGCGACGGGTCAGCTCCTCCTGTTCCTCGTCCTTCGAGTCGGCCCGGACGGCCTGGAGGACGTCGTCAGCCCACGGACTCAGCGCCGCCACGCGCGTCGATCCGCAGTTCGGGCACTCGGGCTGTTCTGCGACCCGCTTCACTTTCGTCCGCGAGTACCACTCTCGACAGTGGGTACACAGCAGGGTCACCCGGTCGTCCTGCAGGCGCTCCTTGACGGTCTGGATGACGCTCGCGTCGGCGTTCTCGGGGACCAGCAGTTCCTTGCCACCGGAGCGGCCCGCGCTCCCGATGGCTGTCCGGCCGCGAACCGTCTCGAGCGATATCTCGCCGGACTGGAGACGCGAGAGGACGCGACTCGCGCCCGTCACGTCGAGGTCCTCGTGGAACACCTCGCGGATCGACTCGGCGTACATCGGCGTGTCCTCGAGCGCCTTGAGCAACCGCTCGTTCGACATGCGGCCGGATCCCTGCCAGCGCTTGAGCGCGCCGAACTTCGCCGAGACCTGCGAGAGGCGGTAGGCGAGGGCGTCCGACCCCTTCAATCCCAGTTCGACGATGGTGCCGACGTGGTCGGGGTCCGTCTCGGTCAAGACGGCCACGATATCGCTCGTCGCCACGTCGGTCGGCACCTCGAGTTCGATCCGGTAGGGGTCGGTGTCGAGCCCGATCGACGATCCCGACTGCTGGCCGAGAAGGGCCGAGAGCACCCGGCCGAGCGTCTCGTTCGTCCGGTGACCGAAGCAAACGTTGCAGACGACCGTCCGTCCCTGTCGCTCGAGCACGATTCGGTCGTGGGTCGGCATCGGCGCCTCGCCCTCGAGCTGTTTCCGGAGCCCAGAGACGGCCCCGAGGAGCGTCGAATCGTCGCCCGGGTAGCGCCCACCGAGGTCGCGAGCGACGGGCGCGTCGTCGGCACCGGTCTCGAGTTGCGAGCTGACGGTCCCGCGGATCTCGCCGACCTCCTGGGCGACCGGTTCTGGGACGGGAATTTCCTGGCCGATCCAGGAGGGGACCTCGCCGGCGGGGTCCTCGATGGGCGTGACCCGTACTCGCTCCTCGTCGTCGTCGATTTCGACGATGCGCCACATCTCCCCGCGCTGGATGAAGACGGCCCCCGGCTGACCGAACGTCGTGACGAAGCGTTCGTCTAAGGTGCCGATCTGGCCGCTCGAGGCGATGTCGTGGACCTCGTAGGTTGCCTCGTCGGGGATCATCGAGAGGTTGGCGTAGACGTACTGCCAGGTGCCGCCGGTAGTTTCCACTCTGTCGGTACTCTCGTCGAACCAGACGATTCGATTCCGGTGAAGCTCCGAGAGGACGCTCCGGAGGGCCGACTCCTCGAGGTCGCGGAACGGATAGGCGCGGGCAAACAGGTCGCGGATCTCCGTCAGGTGGCGCGACCCCGTCGACTGGACGATCCCCGGAATCTGGTTGGCGACCACGTCGAGGCTCCCGTCGTGGATCTCGGCCGGTTCGACCTCACCCGCGCTCGCCCGGCGAGCGATGGCCAGTGCCTCGAGCGTGTCGTCCGGCCGGGTCGTCACGATGGTCCCCCGCGAGACCTGGTCGCGGCGGTGGCCTGCCCGTCCGATTCGCTGGAGCAGTCGCGAGACCTGGCGCGGGCTCTGGTACTGGATCACGTGGTCGATCCGGCCCACGTCGATCCCGAGTTCCATCGAGGAGGTACACAGCAGCGCGTCGAGGCCGCCGGCTTTGAATCGATCCTCGACGTCGATCCGGGCCTCTTTCGAGAGCGAGCCGTGGTGGACGCCGATCGGCAAGTCGAGGCGGGTGAACCGTGAGCCGAGCGCCTCGGCCGTCTGGCGGGTGTTGACGAAGATGAGCGTGGACTCGTTTTCGGCGACGAGGTCCCGGATGAATCGGACGTGGCTGGCCGTCGTCGCATCGGTGGCGAGTTCGCCCGCGAGTCGGTGGTCTTCCTCCGTGATCTCGGGCTGACGAACCCGCACGTCGATCCGGCTCCCGACGTCGATTTCGCGTATCGTACACGATCTGTCCCCGGTGAGGAACTGGCCGACCGATTCGGGGTCGCCGACGGTCGCGGAGAGTCCGATTCGCTGGAACGAGCCCGAGAGTTCGCGGAGTCGCTCGAGCCCCACCGCCAACTGGGCGCCCCGCTTGGAGGCGGCGAGTTCGTGAACCTCGTCGATCACGACGTGGGAGACGTCCTCGAGCCCTTCCCGAAGGCGCTCGCCGGTGAGCATCGCCTGGAGCGTCTCGGGAGTCGTCACGAGCACGTCGGGCGGATTCTCGGCCTGTTTTCCGCGCTGGTACTGGGTGGTGTCGCCGTGACGGACGTCCACCTCGAGGCCGAGGTACTCGCCCCACCACTCGAGGCGCTCGCGCATGTCGCGGTTGAGCGCCCGCAGCGGGGTGACGTAGAGCGCACCGAACCCGTCTGGCGGATCGGCGACGAGGTCGTCGAAGACGGGAAGCATCGCCGTCTCGGTCTTGCCACTCCCCGTGGGCGCGATTACGAGTGTGTGTTCGCCGGCCGCCAGCGGCGGAATCGCGAGTCGCTGTGGCGCCGTCGGCGTCGCGAACCCGCGTTCGGAGAGGGCCTCCCGGACGCTCGAGCCGAGGTGGGTGAAGGCGGCGACGTCCCCGTTGGTCATCGATTCTAGCAGGCGCCGAACGAGGATAAAAGCCGTGTTACCGGCCCGACGTGCACTGTGTTCTCGAGCGTCTCGCCCGCCAGTACCGCGGCCTCGTCGCTCGTAATCCCCTTATACGCCGGACCCATTACTCCCCTCCATGCACCCGCCCGGCGCCGACACCGTCCTCGTCCGACACGGGGACCTCAACACGAAGAGCAACACCGTCAAGCGGTACATGCTCGACTTCCTGCTCGAGAACCTCGAGGCCGTCCTCGCGGACCGCTCGGTGACCGGCGACGTGGAGGGCAACTGGAACCGGCCGCTGATTCACACCACCGAGGACGCCGTGGAGGCTGCGGCCGCCGCGGCCGCCGACGTCTTCGGGGTCGTCTCGACCAGCCCCGCAATCGTCGTCGAGGCCGACCTCGAGACGATCTGCGACGCGCTCGCCGAGACCGCTCACGCCCGTTACGACGGCGGCAGTTTCGCCGTCGACGCCACCCGCGCGGACAAGCGCCTGCCGTTTACGAGCGAGGACGTCGCCCGACAGGGTGGCACCGCGGTCTGGGAGGCCGTCGAGGACGAGTTCGAACCCGAGGTCGACCTCGAGGACCCCGACCTCACCTTCGGCGTCGAGGTTCGCGACGAGGCGGCCTACGTCTACCTCGAGCGCCTCGAGGGGCCGGGCGGCCTGCCCCTTCGATCGCAGGCGCCGATGGTGGCGCTCGTCAGCGGCGGTATCGACTCCCCCGTCGCGGCTTACGAGATGATGCGTCGAGGCTCGCCGGTGATCCCGGTCTACGTCGCACTGGGCGACTACGGCGGCCCGGATCACGAGGCGCGAGCAATCGAGACCGTCCGCTCGCTCTCGCGGTACGCGCCGAACGTCGACCTGAGCGTCTACCGCGTGCCTGGCGGGGAAACCGTCTCCCTGCTCGCGGAGACGATGGAAGAGGGGCGGATGCTCTCCCTGCGGCGATTCTTCTACCGGATCGCCGAGCAGATCGCTGAAGAACACGGCGCGAGCGGAATCGTCACCGGCGAGGCAATCGGCCAGAAGTCGAGCCAGACGGCCCAGAACGTCGCCGTCACGAGTCGTGCGACGCGACTGCCGATCCACCGACCCCTTCTCACGCGAGACAAACAGGAAATCGTCGCGCAGGCCCGCGAGATCGGCACCTACCGCGACTCGACGATCAACGCCGGCTGTAACCGGATCGCGCCGGACCGCGCCGAGACGAACGCCCGTCTCGACCGGTTGCTCGAGGTCGAGCCAGACGACCTGTTCGAACGTGCTGAAGCGGCGGCAGCGAGCGCCGAGCGGATCGAGCTGTAGCGAACTCGAGGTTCGGACGCCGTTCGCCGGCGAAACTGAACGCTGGCGTCGCCTATACTATACAAACTATAGCGTATCAGAATCCCCTTCGCGGGAACTCTGTTCGAATACGCTTCGATCGACGACTGACCATACGGCAACCGAAACGGTGTCGGCGCCGTGACGACCACTTTCGTTCATTTCTCGACGATAGTGTTCCACAGCGTGATAGTTCAGCACAACGAAATAGTTCTCGAGCGTGCAATCTGGTCATATCCGTCCGATAATAATAACACAAATTAATAATCACCGTGGCATGGCAGGTTTGAACCGCCGTACGGTACTGTCAGCAGGCGCAACGCTTTCGACAACCGGAGTTCTCGCATCGGTCGGGTCAGTCCTCGCCGACGAGCACGGAGAAGGCGACGAGGATAGCGTCGAGGACGGAGACGGTTCTCATCGCGAACGTCCGACCGAAATCGCCTGGCGGTACGACGGGGCGCACGACCTCGGTTCGACCGTGATCGCCGACGACCGCATCTACACCCTGGCCCAGGGAGGCGTAACCGCACTCGACGCCGAGGACGGCTCGAGCGAGTGGAAGACGGGCGACATCGGCGCCGAACGAACGCTCTCGATCGACGGCGACGCGCTCTACGTGGGTGGTGACCCGATCCAGGCAATCGACGCCGAGACCGGCGAGGTACGCTGGGAGAGCGAGATCGACAGTCCCGAGCTGGCGGTCGGTCACGGCATGGTCTACACCGCGAGCGAGCACGCCGTTTACGCGCTCGACGCCGAAGACGGTTCGATTCGGTGGGAGCGCGAGCGCGTCGAAGTAGAGACGGACGACGGGACGGAAACGGCCGAAGAATTGCAGTTCGGCGACGTCTCCGACGATGCCGTCTACGTGTTCGATTCGTCCTACGCACCTGGACGCGCAGGGATGTTCGCCGGGCTCGATCCAGAGACGGGCGAGACGGTGGTCACGGTCGACCACGACGAGTCGGTCACTCAACTCATCGCCGGCTCGGGCTACGTCGCCCTCTTCCCCGGTTACGACGCCACCTCTCTCTACGATATGGACACCCGGGAGGTCGTCGCCAGTACGTCCAGGACGCTCGATCACACCATCGTCGACGAGACGTACTTCGCGCTCGGCAGGGACGGGACACTCTCGGCGTTCGATCTCTCCGAGAGCGCCGAACACGTCTGGACCCTCGATCAATACCACAGCCTCCCCGCACTCGAGGACGAAACGGTGCTCACGGTGTACGGTCCGGACTCGGCCGACATGCCCAACGACGAAGACGACGAGGATCGGGTGATCGCCTACGACCTCGAGACCGGCGAGGAACGCTGGCGGTACGCGTTCGACGAGCGCGAGTGGGTCGGGACGGAGGAGTCGATCGTCGCCGACGAAAACACCGTTTACGTCAGTCGCGAGGGGGAATTACTGGCCCTTCGAACCGAGGACGAATCTGACGACGGCAAGGAAGACCCCGACGAAGACGATCCGGCCGACGACGATCCGGAAGAGGAACCCGGTGACGAGGAACCGACGTCGATCGATCTCTCGGTAACCGGCCCGGATTCGATCGCTCACGAAGAGTCGGCCGACTTCACCGTCACCCTGTGTAACGACGGCGCGGAGTCGGTCGAACTCGACGTGACGCTCGAGGTCGAGGATCGCACCCGGTCCGGAACGGTCGAGATTGCGGGCGAGGACTGCATCTCGAGTACCTTCACCGTCGCCGGGAGCGACCTCCCGACGGGCGACGTCGAGTGGGCGATTGTCGCGGGCGAGCAACGCGTCGACGGGATGCTGACCGTCGAGGGCTGCTGACGAGTCCGTTTGCCCGATTCGAGTCGCGGTCGACGAGCTTCCTCGCTCGACGAATGGTTGCCCGGTCGATTCGATCCTTTCGCAGGCAGAGAGGCTCGGGTACCTGGCTCGTAAGTTCGTACGTCTCGAGCGATTGCTCGAGGTCGAACCCGACGACCTGTTCGAGCGCGCCGAAGCGGCAGCGGTGAGCGCCGAGCGGGTCGTCGCCGTTCCGAGACTGCGCAATCACGCCTGGAAATCGCTGAGAGAGAACTCGCATCGCTGTGGATTTGGACTACGGAACGATTCGGAACGCCGTTGCAGTTCCCCTGTTCGTGGGGAGCAGTAACTTGCACCTCTGTTCGAACGTCCCTCCAGAATCGGTGACACCGCGTACGACTGATAGCCGGCCTGACGTTCGAGTCGCCAAGTATCTGTAATCACGACAGATCACATCCGGCCTAATTACTTTGGAGGAGGGGTCTTCCCGCTCACTCGGTTGATTTCTGTACGGTCGTACGGCGACAGATCCCCGTTTTCGGGGTCGATCCCATGCCGTCGTCGCTGTGATGTGAAACCGCTCACCGTGCAGTAACTCACCAACACTATGAAACTCAGTCTCGAACTCGAATACTGGACCGTCGACGATACGGGTGCACTCGCACCTGCAAAACCGGTGCTCGACCGCATCGACGACCTTCACGCCGAGAGCGCAGACCCCGTGCTCGAGGTCGTCACCGACCCGTGCGACACCATCCCTGAACTACGGGAGGAGGTCGCGTGCAGACTCCAGGAAGCGATCGACGTCGGGCGAGAAGAGGGACGCCACCTCGTCCCGCTCAGTACGCCGCTCAACGCCGGTTCGTTCGGCACGAGCGAGACGCCTCGGACGCGGATTCAGCGTCAGGTTCTCGGTGACGCGTTCGAGAAGGCCACCCACTGCGCCGGCACCCACCTCCACGTCGACCAGATCGAGGGGGCCGAAGCCGACCAGTTGAACCTCCTGACTGCACTGGACCCGGCGTTTGCGCTCGCCGGGAGTTCCACGTACCACCAGGGAGAGAAGGTGGCTGCCTGTGCGCGCCCCCACGTCTACCGGCGGACGTGTTACGGCGACCACCCTCGACTCGGTCGATTGTGGCCCTACGCAGAGGACGTAGGCGAGTGGAACGACCGGATCGACGCCACGTTCGACGACTTTCGCCGCCAGGCGATTGCCGAAGGCATCGATCGAGAGACGTTCGACGAGCACTTTACGCCGGAGGATACGATCTGGGCACCGGTTCGGTTGCGCGACGAATTCGACACGATCGAATGGCGGGCCCCGGACGTCGCACTCCCTGGACAGGTCCTGCAACTCGCCGAAGACGTTCGAGACATCTTGAGCCTCGTCGAGAGCAGATGCGTGGAGATCGGTGGACGTGGCGACGTTACGGGGTCGACCGTGTCGATTCCCGAGTTCGACCGAGTGAAACAGCACGTGAGTAACGCCATCGATTACGGGCTCGAGGCGCCTACTGTCGAGCGATACCTCGAGACGATGGGGTTCGACCCCTCCGCCTATCGTCCCCTCTCGACGGATCTCGAGGATGGACCTCGGCTGTCTCGAGCGCGAGCACGGCGACTTCGCCTTCGCTACGCCCACCGGCTCGAACGGGACGTCGACGCGCTCACCACCGAGCAGTCGCCAGCACGGTCTCCGGTTCTCCAGCCGGTCTGAACCAGCGTTTACTCTGCTGACGGTCTGCAGGCACCCATCAGTCTTCCTTCGCCGACGGTCCTCAGGTACACAGTAGCACCCAGTTGGACGGGTGCAACTCTTGTCACCGGCGAGCGCCCTCGCACGCCCAGTCCAGCGGCGTCGTATTCAACCGCTCGCAGCCGTCCTCCGTGACCACCACGAGGTCCTCGAGTCGGACTCCGAACTCGCCCTCGAGGTAGATTCCCGGCTCGACGCTGAAGACCATTCCCGGCTCGAGGGTCTGCTCGTTCCCCTCGACGATGTACGGCGGTTCGTGAACCTCGAGACCGACGCCGTGGCCGGTGCGGTGAACGAAGGCGTCGCCGTACCCTACGTCGTCGATAATCTCGCGAGCGACGGCGTCGACCGACTCCGCCGTGACGCCGGGTTCGACGTGCTCGATCGCCGCCCGCTGGGCGCGGGCGACAGTCTCGTGTACCTCCCGATACCCCTCGGGCGGTTCGCCGGCGAATACCAGCGTCCTGGTCTGGTCGCCGGGATAGCGGGCCTGGGCAGACTCGAGGTCCGCGTCGACGAACGCGCCGAAGTCGAGGACGACCGGCTCCCCGGCCTCGATGGGACGGTCGCTGGGCTGGTGGTGCGGGCGCGCTCCGTTCTCACCCGCGGCGACGATGGTGTCGAACGCGGGACCGCGGCCGCCCTCGGCCTCGAGCAGCCGATCGATCTCGTCGGCGAGTTCCCGTTCGGTCATCCCGACGACCGCCTCGCCGCGTTCGCGGAGCGTCATGGAGACGCGGTCGGCGAGGGCCCCTGCTCGTCGGAGGGTCGCCCGTTCAGTTCGATCCTTTTTCAGGCGAAGGGGCTCGAGCACATCGCTCGCGAGGTCGTACGTCGCGTCGGGAAACAGGCCGCGGACGTCCTTGGCGAACGTCGTCCAGAGGCGGTCGTCGAGGAAGATCGTCTCGCCGCCCCCGGGCCCCGCCTCGAGACCGGCGGATTCGAACACGCTCGCGAGCGCCTCGACGGGGTCGTCGCCATCGTCCCAGAGGACGACCCGATCGATGGGCGCGACCTCGAGTTCCGCCTCGTACATCGCAGGTGCGACCACGACCGGCGATCCGTCGCGGGGAACGACGGCCAGGAAGTGACGTTCGGACGGCGACTCCTCGACGCCCGTCAGATAGGTGAGCGCCGGACCGGGCGAGGCGACCAGTGCGGCGCCACCGCGGTCGGCGAGTCCTCGCTGGCACCGCCGTACTCGTTCGGCGAACGGCTCGTTCATAGCTGACGATGCGAGGGGAGCCCCTTGAACGTTGCTCGAGGTGTCGGTCGCTGATCGCTGATCCCAGGTCACTGGTTGGCACTGCTGGTCGCCGGTTGATGCAAGCCTCGATCGACCGTGAATGTCCCGGAAGGAGGCGGATCACGGAGGGCTATATCAATGGCCTGTGACTGCAGGCCGCGAACGAAACAGTAGGGCAAACGAGGAAATTTCATAGATGCGATCTACGGAGCGAGTAGCGGTGGCGGAGTCGAATCAAGCGAACGATTTACGGGACGACGGTCGACGGCTCGTGACCGACGGTGGCGTCGATTTCGACGCCCCGGAATCGCTGCTCGTCGTCTCGAATCGGCAGCCGTATCGTCACGAGTGGGCAGACGACGGTGATGGCGGTCACGGCGACAGCGGCGACAGCGGTGACAACGAAGCGAACGGAGCGGACGTCGACTCGAGCGAGCGTGACGTCACCGTCGACGAACCGACCGGCGGCCTGACCGCCGGACTCGACCCCGTAATGCGAGCGACCGGCGGCACGTGGATCGCGTGGGGCGACGGCAGCGCCGACCGCGCGGTCACCGACGAAAACGACCGCGTCGACGTCCCACCCGAAAGCGACGACCAGTACACGCTGCGGCGGGTCTGGCTCTCGGACGAGGCCGTCGACGGCTACTACACGGGCTACAGCAACCGCGTCCTCTGGCCGCTCTGTCACGGGATGACCGAACTGCTCGAGTTCCGTCCGACCGACCTCGAGTGGTATCGGCAGGTCAACCGACAGTTCGCCGACGCCGTCCTCGAAGAGGCCACCGACGAGTCCGTGATCTGGCTCCAGGACTACCACCTCGGACTCGCACCGTCGATGATCCAGGCGGCGGCGCCAGCGGGTGCGACGGTCGCTCAGTTCTGGCACATTCCGTGGCCGGATCCGTCGTCGTTCGCCGCCTGTCCCAACGCCCGTGAACTCCTCGTCGGACTGCTCGGATCCGACGTGTTCGGCTTCCACGTCGAGCGCTACGGGACGGCCTTCCTCGAGTGCGTCGAGGAAACGCTCCCGTCGGCGACGGTCGATTACCGCGAGCGTACCGTCGAGTACGACGGCCACGAGACGCGAATCGTCGCGACGCCGATGGGCGTCGATGCGAGCAGTTACGAGGAACGGGCCCGAACGATCGGAGACGACAGGTGGGATTCCCTGCGCGAACGGTACGCCATCCCCGACGGCTGTGCGGTCGGCCTGGGCGTCGACCGCCTTGACTATACCAAAGGGATCCCGGAGCGACTGGCCGCCCTCGAGCGCCTCTTCGAGGGGTATCCCGAGTGGCGCGAGTCGTTCACGTTCCTCCAGAAGGCGACGCCGAGTCGGACGGAGATTCCGAGCTACGATCGACTCGGGCGGCAGGTTCGGTCGACCGTCGACCGGATCAACGAGCGCTTCGGCACCGACGACTGGCAACCGATTGTCTACACGGAGGACTATCTCGACCGAGACGACCTCACCATGCTCTATCGGGAGGCCGACCTCATGGTCGTCAGTTCGGTTCGCGACGGCATGAATCTCGTCGCCCAGGAGTACGTCGCGTCCTCGATCGACGGCGACGGCGCACTCGTTCTCAGCGAGCACGCGGGAGCGGCGGACGCGCTCGGCTATCCGGCGTTCACGATCGACCCGGCGGACGTCGATCGATTCGCGCGAACGATCGCCGACGCCCTCGGGGCCCCGAAGAGCGAGCGCACGACCCGGATGGCCGCCCTGCGGAACTACGTCTTCGGACACGACCTCGAGTGGTGGATGGGCAAGCAGTTCGCCCACATCGAGGCAGCCCGATTTCCATCAGTCAACCGGCGAATGAGCGACGCGTCACGATCCCTCTGAGTTCCCGATGTCCCTCCAGCAACGAACGACCCGAGACCTGCAGGAACGACTCGCAACCGGACTCGAGCGCCACGACGAACTGCTGGCGTGTTTCGACTTCGACGGCACGCTGGCCCCCATCGTCGACGACCCCACGCGGGCGCGACCGCTTCCGGCGACCGAACGCGCCCTCGAGCGCCTCGATTCCCACGAGGACGTGACGACGGCAATCGTCAGCGGTCGCTCGCTCGCCGACGTCTCCCGACGCGTCGACGGACCGTCGGTCTACGGCGGGAATCACGGCCTCGAACTCGCGCGGGACGACTCGGTCGCCGTCCACCCCGTCGCGCGGAAGCGATCCCGCCTGGTCGAGCGGTGCTGTGACGTCCTCGAAGACCGCCTCGAGGGCGTCTCCGGCTGTCGCATAGAGAACAAACGACTCACGGGAACGGTCCACGTCCGCCACGTATCGCGGGAGATGATCCCGGTCGTCGAACAGGAGACGCGATCGGTCGTCGACCGGGTCGGGGACGGCGACCTCGAGTGCAGCCACGGCAAGGCCATCCTCGAGTTCGGTCCGCGCGTTCCCTGGACGAAAGGCGACGCCGTCTCCTTGCTTCGGTCGAAGCGAGCGCGGGATCCGTTCGTCCTGTACGTCGGCGACGACGTGACCGACGAGACGGTCTTTCGTCGCCTCGGTCCGAATGGGCTAGGGGTGGCCGTCGGACGAGCGACGGAGACGGCCGCCTCGTGTCGGGTTCGATCGCCTCGAGCCGTGGCTCACCTCCTGGACTGGCTCGTCGACGCGACGGCGGGGCGATTCGAGTGAGGGTCGTAGAGAAATGTCCCGGTGACCATCGGGGATTGATGCCGCAGTGACGACTGGAGGTCGACGTCGCCGCAACTACCGCAGATTGACGCCACCCTTGTATTCGCGTAACGTGGACTCCGCGCAGAGCGAAAACCGGTGCGTGAGCTTTCGATCCGGGTATGGCGACAGAGCGTACTCCTGGCCACAGCGAGATTCGTCGGAATCGAACGACGAATCCCACGCGTAGGCGCTCATCATCGGCGTCGACACGGTCGCTTCGTTGGCGACGTACGTCCGCCCGTGTTCGTGGCGGAGCCCGAGCGTGTGGCCGACCTCGTGAATCACGACCTGGATGGTGAGGTTGGGTCGCGAGTACGGGAGTTCGACCGCTTCCTGGTCCGGAGACTCGAGTTCGGCGATGTGGCGCGCTCCGCCGACCGAGGCGACGTGTGGAATCGCGTACCCCGTCGGCGACGTGTGCATCGGCCCGTCGGTGACCAGCAGGTTGACGTCCTTCGCGGCGTCGACCGAACCGACCCCCGTCGCCCCCGATCCGACGGCCAGGGGCCACCGCCCCGACCGGACAGGCCGGGCACCGTCCTCGGAATCGACGGGCACCACGCCGCCGAAGGAGACGTCGACGTCCCAGAACTCGTACTCGAGGGCGGCCTCGAGGTGGGCCGTGAGCAGGTCGGAAATATCGTACGTCGAGGCCCGTTCGGTCAGCCAGAATCGCACCTCGATTTCGGTCGACGGCTCGCGCGTGGCGTACCTGAGCGTTCCCAGCGTGCCCAGCGAGCCGACCCCGGCGAGAAACGACCGACGCTTCACGCTCGGAGCGTTGAACGAAACCATCTAGAAACTTGGTATTCACATCGCCATCTATTAAGTGTGTGACACCGACGTGGGCCCAGTCGTCTGCGACCGCGTCAGTGTCACTGTCGCGTATCGATCGCTCGCGTCTTCACCCGCTGGCCCGTCGTCACCCTGATTTCGATCCAGTCCGGTACGTTGCTGGCAGCGACCGGCGTCAACGACAGGAGCGCGTCACCGTCGGCAACCAGTCGTCGACCCGATCGGTGGCGGAGACAGGGCTCCCACGTTCCCGAGCGGTGTTTCTCGAGGACGTCCCAGCTGGTGTAAAATCGTCCGTCCGATCCCAGGTACACGGTTCCGAACCGACTGCCACCGACGTCGTCGTTCCCGTCGCACTCGCCTCCCATCGTGGTCGACTCGAGAGTGGGATACCAGCCGTATTCAGTTACGGGTGAATATACGGTTCGTTTATCAGTCTCGATGGGCGACTGGTCTCGGCGGTGTCTGGTTCCAGGCGGTGTCGAATCGGTGAATCGGCGAATTCGATTCTATCAGTCGTCGAACCAGTTTCGGTTCCACGAGCAACCTCGGGCGTTCACGAGCGGGGGACGACCGAACACAATAGATATATGTTCGGGTTTCGAGAATAAATACAATGGCTACGCAGCGAGCGACGTATCAGTGGGGGCGCATCGCTGCATTCCTCCTCGGAATCGGTCTCCTTCTCGTCGCTCTCCGGATAGGATTGTTCGGAATTCTGCCAGATCCGCTCGCTGCGGGGCTCTGTTCGATTCCCGCCGCCGCGTGTCTCTACGGAGTGACGGACCTGTCGTGGCGATCAGCCGTACTTTCCGGGCTCGGGGCCGGTATCGGGATCGCCACGGGAACGTATCTCAGCGGAACCGTGCTCGCGATGGTGTAGGCGAGTCCAAAGGGATTTTCGTAGTCAACTGGACCGCTCGAGACCCACTCTTCAGCGACGTATTCCGGTTCTCCGTGGGGAACCTGTGAATTCCCCCGAGACTCCCTATCGGTCCCGCTCGACGCTCGGCCGGACGAACCGTCCCGACCAAACTGCCGCCACCCGCGACCACACCGACCGCCACCCGCGACCACCTCGATTAAGTATCCCGCGAACCGCTTCACACGCATGAACGACACGCGACGGGCCGTCCTCGAGGCGCTGGCCGATGGCCCCGTGTCGGGGCCGGACCTCGCCACCGAACTCGAGTGCTCGCGCGCGGCCGTCTGGAAACACGTCGAGGCCCTCCGGGACGCCGGCTTCGACGTCGAGAGCACCGGATCGGGGTACGTCCTGGCCGGCGATTCGATCGACGCGTACTCCGGGCCGGCGATCGAGTACGGTCTCGAGGCACCGTTCGCGGTCGAGTACCACGAGACGCTCGCCAGCACGAACGACCGTGCACGCGAGTTAGCGGGGTCCGGCAAGACCGACGTCGTCGTGGTCGCCGACGAGCAAACCGGGGGACGAGGCCGCCTCGAGCGCGTCTGGGACGCCCCCGCGGGCGGCGTCTGGCTCAGTATCGTCTGTCGACCCGAGATCCCGCCCGCTCGCGCACCGCTCTACACCCTCGCGGCCGCGGTCGCTACAGCTAAGGCCGCTCGAGAGGCGGGCATCGACGCGGCGATCAAGTGGCCCAACGACGTGATCGTGCCGGTCGGCGACGAGGGCGACTACCGCAAGCTGGCAGGCGTGCTGACGGAGATGGAGGGCGAAACAGACCGCGTCGCGTGGCTCGTCGTCGGCATTGGCGTCAACGCCAACCTCGAGGTCGCCGACCTGCCCGAGGGGGCGACGAGCATCAGCGACGAGGCGGGGGCCGTCGACCGACGCCGGTTCGTCCAGCGAGTGCTCGAGACCTTCGACGAGTACCGGTCGGATCTGGACGCGGTGATCCCCACCTGGCGCGAGCTCGCGGCGACGCCCGGCCAGCGCGTTCGGGTCGACGTCGCCGGAACCGAACTCGTCGGTCGAGCCGTCGACGTCGACGAGCACGGCGCGCTCACGGTCGCGACCGACGAAGGCGAGCGGACGGTGACGGCGGGCGACTGCGAGCACCTTCGCCCGATCGAGTGATCGGCGTTGAACGGGCTACTCGACGGTCGCCTGGGCGTTCTGCACGCCCTCGAGTTCGTCGTCGCGGTCGCCGTCGACGCGAACGGTCAGGACCGGGACGCCGGCCCGTCTGACGACGCGTTCGGTGACGCTTCCGAGCAAGAGGCGGTCGATGCCGCCGCGTCCGTGGGTCCCCATGACGACGAGGTCACACTTCTCCGGTTGCGCCTCGGCGACGATCACCCGGCTGGGCGATCCCTCGAGCACCTGCGTCTCGACGGTCACGTCGTCGGGTGCGAGTTCGACGACGCGCTCGACGGCCGCTTCCCCCTCTTCTCGGAGTGCGTCGGTGATCCCATCCCACGCAGTCTCCATCGGCAGCCCGCCATAGTTCGCCGCGTTGACCACGTAAATCGCGCGCACCGTCGCGTCGTGGAGTCGGGCGAGGTCGATGGCGTACTCGACTGCACGCTCGCCCTCGACCGAGCCGTCGGTCGGGACGAGGATACACTCGTACATGTGTTATCATTGTTCATACTCTCTCCGGGGATAAGAACGTTGCTGTCGGGTTCCTCTCGCTCTACAGGGAATGGGCGTTCGCCTCGGGTCTGTATAAAGAATTATAATCTAGTAGTACTACCCAGTTATCGATGGCAGAGACGCAACTACAGGCCGCCCGATCGGGCACGGTCACCGACGCGATGGCACGAGTCGCAGCGCGAGAACAGCGCGACCCGGAAACCGTTCGGAAGGCGGTCGCCGACGGTCGCGCCGTTATTCCAGCGAACGTCGGTCACCGCGCGCTCGATCCGATGATCATCGGCCGCTCGTTCGCGACCAAGGTCAACGCCAACATCGGCACCAGCGAGACGACGAGCGACCTCGAGACCGAACTCGAGAAGCTTCACACGGCCGTGCACTACGGCGCCGATACCGTGATGGATCTCAGCACGGGCGGCGACCTCGATCGCATACGAGCGGCTAACATCGAGCACTCGCCCGTGCCGATCGGGACGGTTCCCGTGTACGAGGCGGTCAAACGCGCCGGTTCGCCTGAAGACCTGACGACCGAGCTGCTGCTCGAGGTGATCGAAAAGCAGGCTCGACAGGGCGTCGATTACATGACGATTCACGCGGGAATCCTCCTCGAGCACCTGCCGCTGACGGAAGGGCGAACGACCGGAATCGTCTCGCGAGGAGGTTCGATTCTCGCGAAGTGGATGGAAGCCCACGGGGAACAGAATCCGCTCTATCAGGTCTACGACGACATCTGTGCCATCTTCGAGGAGTACGACGTGACGTTCAGCCTCGGAGACAGCCTCCGTCCGGGATCGCTGGCCGACGCCTGCGACGAGGCGCAGTACGCCGAACTCGACACGCTGGGACACCTGACGCGGCGGGCCTGGGAGCAGGGCGTCCAGGTCATGGTCGAGGGGCCCGGCCACGTCCCGATGGACCGGATCGCCGAAAACGTCGAGCGCCAGCAGGACGTCTGCGATGGCGCGCCGTTTTACGTCCTCGGCCCGCTGGTCACCGACGTCGCGCCGGGATACGACCACATTACGAGCGCTATCGGGGCGGCGATGGCGGCCAGAGCCGGGGCCGCGATGCTCTGTTACGTCACGCCCAAAGAACATCTCGGGCTGCCAGAGAAAAACGACGTCCGAGACGGTCTCGCGGCCTACCGAATCGCCGCCCACGCCGCCGACGTCGCGAACGATCGGCCCGGGGCTCGAGACTGGGATGATGCCCTCTCGGAGGCCCGGTACGCGTTCGACTGGTCGACCCAGTTCGACCTCGCCCTCGACCCCGAGCGCGCCCGGTCGTTCCACGACCAGACGCTCCCCGGTGACAACTACACGGAGGCTCGCTTCTGTTCGATGTGCGGTGTCGAGTTCTGTTCGATGCGCATCGACCAGGATACTCGCGAAGAGGGAGAACTGGATCGGCTGACGGCACGGACAGATCTCGAGGCCTCGCCGGCGGCCGCGGTCAACTTGCCTCCAGTCGGCGTCCACGACGGGGGTACGGTTGCAACCGACGAAGTCGACGTCGAGGGAGACCGCGATCCGACTGTTGACGCGCCCACCGATTCGCGCTAACGTACGTGCCTTCGGACACGAACTCCCTGAATACGACCGCCTTCGGAAACGATCGCCCTCGAGCCGTCGGCCGATGGCGTCTACCTCCTCGCGAGGTTCGACGGATGGCGTCTACCTTCCCGAGAGTCCGACCGATGGCGTCCACTTCCTCGTGAGATCCAGCCGTCGGTGGATTCATTTGGCTGTCAGCCGTCGCCGCCAGCATGGAGACGAGACGCGTACTGCAGGTCGACGCGTTCACCGACGAACCGCTAGCCGGCAACCCCGCCGGCGTCGTCCCGAGCGCGACCGACCTCTCGGAGACGCAGATGCAAGCCATCGCCAACGAAATGGCCGTCAGCGAGACGGCGTTCCTCCTCGAGAGCGACGACGCTGACCGCCAAATCCGCTACTTCACCCCCACCCAGGAGGTCGACCTCTGCGGGCACGCGACCATCGCCAGCTTCGCCTGGCTCGCCGAGCACGGCGACGTCGAGCCCGGAACCTCGACCCTCGAAACGAACGTCGGGGTTCTCGAGATCGACGTCGAGGCCGACGGCACCGTCTGGATGACCCAGGACGCCCCGACGATTCGTGAGGTCGACCTCGAGTACGAGGACGTCGCCGTCGCACTCGGGGTCAATCAGGCAGGGCTCGAGGGCGTCGCCGCGGACCTCCCGCTGGCGGTCTCCTCGACCGGCCTCCCGTTCCTGCAGGTCCCGATCACCTACCTCTCGGACGTAGGCGGGGCCGACCCAGACGCGACCGCCGTGGCGGCGCTCGCCGATCGCGTCGACGCCGCCGGCGTCTACCTGTTCACGTTCGACGCGCTCGAGGCCGAGTCGACCCTCCACGGCCGAGCGTTCGTTCCGGGGGCCGGCGTTCCGGAGGATCCCGTGACCGGCACCGCGAGCGGTGCCTGCGGCGCCTACCTCGAGCACTTCGGCGCGTTCGACGACTTCCCCGAAGAACTGCGCCTCGAGCAGGGCCACTACGTCGACCGGCCGGGACTCGTCCGCGTCCGCGTCGGCGACCAGGTGCAGGTCGGCGGACGGGCGGTGACCGTCCTGGACGGCTCGTTGCAGGTGCCCGCAGCGGAGGCGGACGACATACTCGAGGTCTGAGTGTCGGCTCGAGAGACTTTGTTAAAACCCTTAGAGATTGGTACGAATCGCGTGCTGAATACAGAGCGCGAGTGTAGCACATCATCTGACCCGATCTACGAAAGGTGGTGACCGATCAGTTCAGGAAGTATACGCATAATTACGTCCAAAAAACATATAGTGGTAACACACTCATCACAAATGACAATGATAACTCGTCGTCACCTCCTTGCTATTTGTGGGATTTCGGCGACAACGGGTTGTATGGAACGTATCTCTGCTGACTCTGAGACTGGTATTCGGCTTGGCAGTATTCGGATAGCCAATACAACAGATGAAACACAGAAAGTCGATCTGTGGATTGAGAGAGACAACGAGTTTGTGTACCACGACAGCAATGAAATCGAGGCGAATAACGAGGTGTGGATTGAGCCAACGTGGTCGTCTAAGCCAGCAGAGTACGACTTCTATTATGTTATCAGTGGTGTAGACGAGTTGCAAGTCGCCAATCTCACTGAACTCCACGAGGAAGAGACAGAAGGAGACTGTCTCTTTGCAGATATATGGATTGTAGACGGGGTTGAGGATAGTACTGTGACAGCGAAGGATGTCGAAGAACAGGAGGCAGCCACCTGCAACTTCTAAGTCAACGGTCAGTACGCACGTGTAGTGAGCGGATGGTTCACCGATTTCGCTGTGAAACAACAAAGTTCTCGTGCTGAACTCATCCTCTGTATGCAGCACGCTCTCAGGTTCCCCTCAAATTTTAAATATTCGACAGGACATTTTAGGAGTTGAGTCGGGACACTCGAGATCGATCGCCGTCAAGTACACGGGTTCTGCCGCTACGGGACGCCGTTTCAGCGTCCGTAAGAAATGAGAACGAACGACGCGAGGAGAGAACGATTCAGGGTAGCGGATCGGACCCCTGATTCGTCCCTGACTCGTCGCGTTCACGGTCGCTCGAGCGAGTCGACCCAGATCCTGTCGAATCAGACCCTCCCGTAGCGGTCGACGAACCCGGTTCGGACCGAGAACTCGAGGTCGTTCCCTGATTCGTTCGAGACCCCTCACGGTCGAGCGGGCGACCCCCTGCGCCGCCGGTCGAGGAACCGGACTCGAGCGCCGACGGTTCGTCGCCCGTGCCGGACTCGAGCGCCGTCCCCTCGTCGAAACTCGCGGCGTGTTCCTCGCGCTTGAGCTCCTGGACGCTCCGGCGGGTCTCCGCGACGTCCTCCTCGAGGTCCGTCAGCCGGCCGTCGAGGCCCTGCAGGATGTCGCTCTTGAGCGTTTGCCGGTCGAACTGGCGGGCGGCTTCCTCGCCCGCGGCCACCGGGACGGTGTACAGGAGCGCGAACGTTCGGCCGAACTGCCAGATCGCGATCCCGAGGAGCACGAGGATCACGGTGATCACCGGACTCGTCACCTCGAGCGCCTCCCCCGGACTGGTCGGATCCGAGAACAACGCGCCGATCGATCCCGACAGGCCGACCATGAGTCCGAGCGCGACGAGCAGGAACCCGCCGATCAGCGAGCCAGTCACGATCGCCCGATACTGGAGCGTCCGCGTGAGTACCTTCGCAAGGTCCATACGCGAGAGACTCTCACTCGAGCGGTATAGTCACTTCGGGACTGCACTGGAGCGGGACGCATTTATCCACCGATGAAGGTCGCTTATGAACCCACAAATACCGCACTATACGGACGTCAGCGGGGGGAATAGGCCTATCTCACCCGTCCGACCGAACCCGCCGCCGTCCGAGAAGTTCATTCGGTTTCGAGTTGGTAATTACAAGCATTGTTCGCAACCTTCTTTATTCGATGCGGTGTCCACGAAGATACAGATGGCAGTACTCTGGCTGGACGAGATCAGCGCCGACGACATCGAGACCGTCGGCGGCAAAGGTGCCTCTCTCGGGGAACTCACGGACGCTGGGTTGCCCGTCCCACCCGGGTTCGTCGTCACCGCCGGGACCTATCGACGCTTCATCGAGGGCGCCGGCATCGACGAGGAACTGTTCGAGGTGGTCGACGTCGACGTCGAAGATTCGAGCGCGCTCGCGAGCGCGGCCAACGGCGCCCAGGAACTCATCCTCGAGACGCCGTTTCCCGACGCCCTTCGCGAGGAAATCCTCGAGTCCTACCGCGAGATTGGAGGTGACGAGGAAGCCTTCGTCGCCGTGCGCTCGTCGGCGACGGCCGAGGACCTCCCGGACGCCTCCTTCGCCGGCCAACAGGAGACGTTCCTGAACATCACTGGGGACGACCTGCTCGACCGCGTCCGCCGGTGCTGGGCCTCGCTGTTCACCCAGCGGGCAATCTACTACCGACAGGAACAGGGCTTCGACCACTCCGTCGTCAACATCGCCGTCGTCGTCCAGCAGATGGTCGATGCCGAGACCTCGGGCGTCATGTTCACGAGCCACCCATCCACGGGCGACCCTACCATGATCATCGAGGCCGCGTGGGGACTGGGCGAGGCCGTCGTCTCCGGGGCCGTCTCCCCGGACAACTACGTCGTCTCCCGCGAGGACGGCTCGATCGACGTCACCGTCGCCGACAAGAAGGTGATGCACGTCAAGGACGAGGCGACGGGGGAAACCGTCGAACGCGAGGTCGACGAGGACCGCCGGAACGCGCGGGTGCTCTCCGATACCGACATCGAGCAACTGGTCGAACTCGGCGAACGCGTCGAATCGCACTACGACACGCCCCAGGACGTCGAGTGGGCGATGGTCGACGGCGACATCTACATGCTCCAGTCACGGCCGATCACGACCATCGATGGTGGATTCGAACCCGACGTCGAAACCTCGGGGCTCGACCAGGCAGGAGCAGACGCAGAGACCGGCCTCACCGACGGCAGCGGCTCGCAAGCAGTCGCCGGTGGCGAATCCGACGACTCGGGCTCGAAAACTGGCGAGGTCATCGTCGACGGCCTGGGCTCGAGCCCCGGCACCGCCAGCGGCGCGGTCCGGATCATCCGCAAGCTCGACGAACTCGACAAGGTCGAATCGGGCGACATCATCGTCACCGAAATGACCACGCCCGACATGGTGCCGGCGATGAAACGCGCCTCCGGCATCGTCACCGACGAAGGCGGCATGACCAGCCACGCCGCCATCGTCTCGCGGGAACTCGGCGTCCCCGCAATCGTCGGCACCCAGAACGCGAGTACCGTCCTCGAGGACGGCCAGATCGTCACCCTCGATGGCGACAAGGGAACGGTCCTCGAAGGGGCGAGCGAACCCGATGAGGACCGCGAACCCGTCGAGGAGGTTCGGCCACAGTCGCCGGTCAAGCCGATGACGGCCACGGAGGTCAAGGTCAACGTCTCGATTCCCGAAGCGGCAAATCGGGCGGCCGCGACTGGCGCCGACGGCGTCGGCCTGCTGCGCATCGAGCACATGATCCTCTCGCTCGGCAAGACGCCCGCGAAGTACATCGAGGACAACGGCGAGAACGCCTACGTCGGCGAACTCATCGAGGGCATCCGGGCGGTCGCCGACGAGTTCTACCCGCGCCCCGTCCGCGTCCGCACCCTCGACGCCCCGACCGACGAGTTCCGCGAGCTCGAGGGCGGCGAGGGCGAACCCGCCGAACACAACCCGATGCTCGGCTACCGCGGCATCCGCCGCAGCCTCGACCGCCCGGACGTCTTCGCCTACGAACTCGAGGCGTTCCGTCGCCTGTTCGAGATGGGCTACGACAACGTCGAGATCATGTTCCCGCTGGTCAACGACGCCGAGGACGTCTTCCAGGCCAGGCGGCTCATGCAGGAAGCCGGCATCGACCCCGAGAAGCGCAAGTGGGGCGTGATGATCGAGACGCCCGCCTCGGCGCTCTCGGTCGGCGACATGGCCGAGACGGGCATCGACTTCGCCTCCTTCGGGACGAACGACCTCACCCAGTACACGCTCGCGGTCGACCGGAACAACGAGAACGTGGCCGACCGCTTCGACGAGCTTCACCCAGCCGTCCTGCGCCTGATCGCCGACGTGATCGAGACCTGCCGCGAGCACGACATCGACACGAGCATCTGCGGCCAGGCGGGCTCGAAACCCGAAATGGTCCAGTTCCTCGTCAACGAGGGCGTCAGTTCGATTTCGGCCAACATCGACGCCGTCCGCGACGTCCAACACGAGGTCAAGCGCGTCGAACAGAAGCTGTTGCTTGAGTCGGTACGTTAAAACTCGAGTCGGCGTCCCGACTCACGTTTCCTTTCTTCAGTCATCACTGCCACGGAACCCGGCGAGGAATGCACTCGCGCCGCGATAGAGGACGACGACGCCGGCGAACCCGACGAGGAGTCCGAGAATCGCTGCCGCCCAGCCGAACCCGGCAATCGCCGTCGAGAATCCGATCCAGGTGGCGCCGGCGAGGACCGCGAAGACACCGAGCGTGAGGAGCAGGAATCGAGCCATCGCGACTCGCCGCGAGCCTCGCCCGAGCGCCTCGAGTCCGCCCAACCGGATCGCGGCAACCTCGACGGCGAGCTGGAGGCCCAGGAGCAGCGAGACGCCCACCAGCAGGAGGCCGCTGCCCCCGCCGGTCACCAGGTGGTCGTAGTCGAGGGCAACGAGCAGGTCAGACAACAGCATGTACAGCACGACCGTCGAGGGAAGCCCGACGAGGAGAACCGAACCGATGTAGACCAGCGTCGCCATCAACAGCGGACGATCGGTCGAGTCCATGCGTACCCGTTCGTGATAGTGAAATAAAATGTTTCGGACGTGGTAGTATGTTAACGAGGTGTCCTCAGAAGAGCGAGACGGAAAGAGACCCAGTGCGGTCGACCTCGGGGGACGTATAGAACGCGGTGCAGCCGATCTCGAGGGGTAAGCGTCAGGAAGGGGAGAAACAGCTCAGAGTGCTTCCTCGAGTTCGCCGACGTCGACTCCCGTCTCAGCCGCTGGCTCGCTCTTCCGGTAAAACACTCGCAACGTGTCGACGCTGTCTTCGGTTCGTGCCAGCTGGGTGAATCCCAGGTCGGTGAAGATTGGTTTCCACTGCCTGAAGTAGAGCGGAAAGTCCTCGACCTGCGTGGTCCGCAACAACTGGTCACCGTCGGGCTCGTTCTCCTTCGTTACCAGCAAGTTGTCGGTCACACGGGCGATTTCGTCGAAGACCCACTCGTTGTCTGGGTGGATGTGCTGGAGGGCCTCGACCGAGAAGACGACGTCGAACTGGCCGTCCTCGAGCCGCGGGAGGACGTCCTCGAGCGGTTCCCAGTAGAACGTACCGTCCTCGGCTAACTCGGGATAGCGCTCGGCCATGACGTCGCTGGCGTCCTCGTTCAGGTCGATCCCGTGGAGGTTCTCGTATCCGTGCTCGCGGAGGTGCTCGAGGTGACGGCCAGCGCTGCAGCCGACCTCCAGGATCGTGGCGTCGCGATCGACGCGCGCGTCGAGCACCGAGCGGATCGATTCCGTGCCGCCGGTCGTCCCCATGTCGGCGTAGAACTCCGGCGAGTAGACGCCCGAGCGCTCCGCCCAGCGTTCCTGGACCTCGTCGGGGTCCATTCGCCTCGAGTCCATCGAGAGTAACAGTGTACCGAAGGCGCCGAGGGCTGCCTGCGGGCGGGTGCGAAGGTAGGTGAGCGTGCCCTCGTTCGCGAGCGTCTCGCGCTGGCGATTGATGGTCGCTCGGATCCACCGGGTGGCCGCCGACAGTCTCGTCATACCGGGCGTACGGCGTGGCATCGTAAACACCTGTGGTCTCGAGGCCGCTCCTATCCGTCGACCGCCGATCGCTTCCTACCTGTCGACTCCGCCGGTCGTCTCGTCTCTCGTCGCTCGTTTCCAGTCGGCGAGGTCGACGACCTCGCCGTCGAGCGCGTCCGGGTCGCACTCGGTCGCCGCCCAGACGAAGAGTTCGGCCACCGATACGGGGTCCCGTCCCTCGCCGCCAGTGAGGTCGGTGGCGATCTGGCCTGGATCGAGACAGCCGACGACGGTGTCGGTGTCGGTGTCGGCGGCGAACCCGCGAACAACCGCCTCGGCACCCGCTTTCGAGACGGCGTAGGAGCCGTAGCCCGGCTTCCCGTCACGGGCGACCGAACCCGTCGGCACGAGCACGCGAGCGCCGTCGCGCAAATGCGGCAGGGCTTCCGTGATCGCCGCGAACACGCCGCGCGCGTTCGTCCGCCAGTGGTCGTCGAACCGGCTGTAAGACTCCTCGTCGAGCGGCGTCTCGCCTGCGTCGCCGTGATAGACGCCGGCGCAGGCGACGACGACGTCGATCCCGCGCTCCGGTCCGGCCATCGAGGCGGTCTCCATCAACCGCTCGCAGTCGAACTCGTCGCGAACGTCGGTTCGGAGGCCCGTGACGGCCCCGTCGGTCTCCGAGTCGAGGTCCGCGACTGTCTCCTCGAGTTCGGCGGCGTCTCGAGCCCCGACGACGACCGTCCACGCTTCGGTCGCGAAGGCCCTGGCGACCGCTCGACCGATTCCGCGCGTCCCGCCGGTGACGACGACCGTCCGTTCGTCCATGCGTACCCCACGGCGGCCAGTTACTCGAGCGTATCGACTCACTTTGGATAGTTGCTCGAGTGCACCGAGTGTCGGCGACCGGTTACTCGAGTGCATCAACCGGCGATGAGAGACCCCCTTCGCGAGCGATACCTACGTAGGGAGGCACACGTTTATCACCGATCCAACACTACGTTGGGACCATGCACTCGCTCGCGGGAGAGTCGGTCGTCGTGATCGGGGCCGGGATCGGCGGGCTGTCGACGGCGTGCTACCTCGCGGACGCCGGGGCCGAGGTGCGAGTCATCGAGAAGAACGAGCAACTCGGGGGCCGGGCCAGCCGCCTCGAGAAAGACGGCTTTCGCTTCGACATGGGGCCGTCCTGGTACCTCATGCCGGACGTGTTCGAGCGGTTCTTCGCGACGTTCGACCGCTCGCCGAGCGACTACTACGACCTCACGCACCTCGATCCGCACTACCGAATCTTCTTCAAGGACGGAGACCGGGTGGACGTCACGCGCGACCTCGAGCGGACCAAAGCGGTGTTCGAATCCTACGAAGATGGCGCCGGCGAGGCGTTAGAGCGCTACCTCGAGAAATCGAGGGAGAACTACGAGGTCGGGATGGAACACTTCGTCTACGAGGACCGCGAGCGCCTGCGCGACTATCTCGACCTCGACGTGGCCCGCCAGGCCCGCGGCCTCTCGTTGCTGGGGTCGATGCAGGGTCACGTCGAGAACTACTTCGACCACCCGAAGCTCCAGCAGATAATGCAGTACACTCTCGTCTTCCTCGGCGGATCGCCGCGAAACACCCCCGCGCTGTACAATTTGATGAGCCACGTCGACTTCAACCTCGGCGTCTGGTACCCCGAAGGCGGTATCGGCGGGGTCATCGACGGCATCGCCGACCTCGGGCGCGAACTCGGCGTCACCTACGAGACGAACCGGCCCGCGACCGAGATCAAGGGCCGCGAGGGGGCGTTCTGCGTCGAAACCCCGAAGGGGCCCCTCGAGGCGGACCTGGTGGTCAGCAACGCCGACTACGCCCACACGGAACAGGACCTGCTCCCGCCCGAGAAGCGCGGCTACGACGCCGACTACTGGGCGTCGCGCACCTACGCCCCCTCCGCGTTTTTGTGCTACCTCGGTGTGGAGGGTGACGTGCCGGACCTCGCCCATCACACCCTCGTGCTCCCGACGGACTGGGAGCACCACTTCGAACAGATCTTCGACGAGCCCGCCTGGCCGGACGACCCCGCCTACTACCTCTGTGTCCCCTCCGAGACCGACGAGACCGTCGCTCCCGCGGGCCACAGCAACCTGTTCGTGCTCGTTCCGATCGCGCCAGGCCTCGAGGACACCCCCGAGATCCGGGAGGAGTACCGCGACCGCATCCTCGCGGACATCGCCGAGCACACCGGTACCGACCTTCGCGATCGGATCGTCCTCGAGGAGACGTTCAGCGTTGAGGACTTCGCCGACCGGTACAACAGCTTCGCGGGCACTGCGCTGGGGATGGCCCACACCCTTCGACAGACGTCCCTCTTTCGGCCGCCACACCGCTCGAAGGAAGTCGATGGCCTCTACTTCACCGGGTCGTACACCACGCCTGGCATCGGCGTTCCGATGTGTCTCATCAGCGGCGAACTCACGGCCGAGAAGGTGCTCGAGGATTTCGGTACTGACGGCGCTGACGGCGCTGGTAGCTGACTCGAGGCGACCACCATGGCACCGACCGACTCCCAGATCCGAAGCCAGACCGTGGTGAACCGACACTGTCACTCGGTGGCGACGGCGCCGTTGCCAGCGAGGGAATCGTTCCCCGGTGAGCGACCGTGACCGCCAACCGACGCCCCTCGAGCGAGCGCCCGCTCCTCGACCCGATCGCGTACCTGGTGACGCTGTCTCGACCCCGGTTCTGGCTGTATCTCGCCGGGCCGGTGCTGGTGGGGATCGCTTACGCCGCCGAGAGCGTCGGGGACCTGCTGTCGCTCACCGCGCTCGTCCTGTTCGCGTACTTCCTGGTCCCGGCGAACGTCTTCCTGTACGGAATCAACGACGTGTACGACCGGGAGATCGACGCCGAGAATCCGAAGAAGGAGGGTCGCGAAGCGCGCTACGAGGGACAGCGATTCGTTCCCGCTGCCGTCGTCGCCTGTGCGCTCGTCCCACTGGTCCTGTTCCCGTGGCTTCCAGCGCCGTCGTGGCCCTGGATCGCCGTGTTCCTCCTGCTGGGTGCGGGCTACAGCGCGCCGCCGCTCCGGTTCAAGACGACGCCGGTGCTCGATTCGGTCTCGAACGGGCTCTACATCGCACCCGGTGCGGCCGCCTACGCCGCCATCTCCGGCTCTCAGCCGCCGCTACTCGCGCTGGTCGGCACCTGGCTCTGGGCGATGGGTATGCACACGTTCTCGGCCGTTCCCGACATCGAACCCGACCGCCGGGCTGGGATTCGGACGACTGCGACCGTGCTGGGGAAACGGCGCACGTACGCGTACTGCGCCGCTTGCTGGCTCGCCGCCTCGCTTGCCTTCGGGGCGCTCGACTACCGCCTGGGACTGTTGCTCGGCATCTACCCGCTCTTCGTCCTCGGCGTAGCGACCTCGAGCGTGGCCGTCTCCCGAGCCTACTGGTGGTTCCCGGCGATCAACACGGTCGTCGGCATGGCGCTGACGATGGGCGGACTCTGGGGGGTGTTCTATGGCTGACGGCGGGACCGAGGTGGCCCGAGATCGAGCAGACAGAGAACGAATTCAGCGTCGCCTCGAGGCGCTCATCCTCGAGAATCGCTTCACCATCGCTGTGATCTTCCCACTGGTGGGCGCGATCAGCCTCGTCGGGAGCGCCGAAGGCGTAATTCCGGACCCCTTCGCGTACAACCCGCTGTTGATCCTCTTCGGGATGCTCGTGATGCGTTCGCCCCTCGTGGTGGGGCTCCTCCCTCGAGTCAGCTGGCGAGCGCTCGGCTGGCTCGGCCTGCTCACGGGCTACACCTACGGCGTCGAACTGCTGGGCGTGCGTACCGGCTGGCCCTACGGCGACTTCGAGTACGTAATCTCGCTCGGGCCGATGCTCTTCGGGGAGATTCCGCTGGCCTTGCCGCTGTTCTTCGTTCCACTCGTACTCAACGCCTACCTCCTCACGCTGCTCGTCTTCGGCCGTCGAGCGAAGAATCCGCTGATCCGACTCCCGGCCGCCGTCGTCGCCGTCGTCGCCGTCGACCTCGTGCTGGACCCCGCAGCGATCTCCATCGGCTTCTGGGCGTTCGAGGCGGGAATCTACTACGGCGTCCCGCTCTCGAACTACGTCGGGTGGCTCCTCTCGGGGACCGTCGCCGTGATTCTCGTCGACCTCGCCTTCGACCGCGAACCGCTGCTCGAGCGCGTCCGCGAGTGTCCGTTCATCCTGGACGACCTGGTGAGTTTCGTGCTCCTGTGGGGCTCGATCAACGTCCTCTACGGCAACTGGATCGCCGCGGCCGTCGCTGGCGGCTTCTGTCTCGGCCTCCTGCGGACCGGTCGCTACGATCGCACGATGGTCGCGAACGCTGTTCCGAAGGGGCTTCGAAGCCGGGTGCTCGAGTAGCCCCGGCGGAACGGCTCGAAGAGGGGGCCGAGAATCGGGTGACTGGTCGCCGTTACGCAGCCCTCGGTACGTTGACGGGCGCCGACTCGCCGAATCGATTGTTGGCGACATCGACGCCGAGCGGTGTACGCGCGAACACAGCGGGAGGCGTAACCGACTTACCGATCAGATTTGATCTCGATGGTCCCCGTTTCGGTCATCTCGCCGACGGTGACGATCCACTCGTGATCGCCTTCGCCGATTTCGTCGCCCCCGACCGTGAAAGTCGTCTCGTGACCATCGCCGCCGTCCAGGTCGATCGGCGTCGAACGGTCGACGTCGCTGACGGCGAGCTCGATCGTCGTTTCGACACCGGTGTCGCCCCGGTTTTCCACGGAGACCTCGAAGGGAATGGTTCCGTTCACGTGGCCGCAGGGGGGAGCGCACACCTCGAGGTCGAGGTCCATTTCGTCGCCGTCGTCCGGGTCGTCCTCGCCCGGGCGCAACGCCACGATCTCGTCGTCGAACCGCGCGTAGATCGTGCCCTCGTCGACGGCGGCGAATCCCTGAAACGCTGGATCGACCTGGTACTCCCACTCGACGTCGCCAGTTTCGAGGTCGAAGCCGACGATTCCATCTCCGCGAACGGCCATCAGCGTCTCCCTCGCGATGAGCGGGGCCTGGAAACCGACGCTGTCGGCGCTCCAGCGTGGTCCGGAGTCCGGGGAGGTGACGGTCAGCTTCCCGCCGCCGGGGAAGCTCGTATCGTGTACGACCCGAACGTCGGCCGTCGCCGCCCTCGTGAGTTCGGATTCGCCCACGAACGCACCGGTGTCGGCATCGAGGATGTAGCCGTACGCCGTGTCGCCGGCAGATTCTTGAGCAAAGACGATGTCGTCCGTAGCCAGCAGGCTGTAGGAGGCCCCGTCCTCCGGCGCGACGGCCCACTGGGTCTCGCCGGTCTCCGGGTCGAGTGCGGCGATACCGCCGTCGTAACCCTCGGCGTCGGACGAGAAACGGTCCGTGATCGCGTAGAGGGAATTGCCAGCGACGGCGGTCGTTTCGTGAGCGAACGATGACCGGATGGGGTCGTCCGCTTCGTCGTACTGCGGTTCCACGTCGACCGCCTCGCGCCCCCATCGAACCGATCCGTCGGCGGCGTCGAGCGCGTAGCACGTTCCCCCGGCGACCACGTACACCGACCCGTCGACGGCCGACGGGCTGGCGAGCCACTCGTCGGTGTCGAACGTTCGCTGCCACCGAACCGATCCGTCAGCGGTGTCGAACGCGGTGACCTTCCCCTCGCCGCCGAGATAGAGGGTGTCCTCGAGTACCGTCGGTCGGTACTGCGCCTCGACGTCGACCTGCCACTCGATGTCGCCGGTCTCGGCGTCGAGCGCGCGGAGTTCGGTTTTGTAGTAGGGAATCGAGCTCGTTTCGCGCCCGGTCAGTACGTAGACGCGACCGTCGACGACGGCAACGGAATCACCGTGGTACGCGGACGCGTGCGAAATTTCGTGTCGCCAGACGACGGTTCCCGGTTTCGGGAACGATCCCTCGAGGGGCAGGTAGCGCGAGTTCGCGGCGTTCCCGCGGGCCGAAGACCAGCCGTTCGGGTCACCAATCGCGGCCGTGCTCGAGGGCTGGTCGTCAGCGTCGTCGCCAGAGGCGGGATCATCGTCCGACTCCGATTCGTTCGCCGAGTCCGAATCCGACTCCTGGGCGACCGTCGAACCGATCGCCGCGAGAACGCTCGAAGTAGTGAGTGCTGTACAACCCGCGAGTACCGTACGGCGGTTCCACCGTGGCATACTGGTCGAAAATCGAACCAGTCATACTACTATCGGGTTCATAGACCTCGATTTCGTGTCACGAAACTGTTTCAAATTGTGGTCGAACCGCTCGCCGTCTCGGTATTAGACTGCGGAATCGTTTACAGTTCGAGCGTTCCGGTCACTCCTGAGCCGCCGTCAACGCCTGGAACGCAATCGTCGGGAATCGCGGCTCGAGCGTGCTCGGGCGACGACCCCCACTCCCTCCTTCGCTCCCGACCGCCTCGTCGATCGACACCCGCTCGAGCAGTCCTCTGTCGGCCAGTTCGTACAGAAACCGCTTGACGGTCCCACTCGTTAGCGACGACGAGCGAGCGACGTCGTCCGCGAGGGTCCGAATCGATCGACGGTCGCCCTCGTCGTCACACACCTGGATCAGCGCGACGAGCACGCGCTGGCGCGATTCCGGCAGGGCCAGCGCCCGGTCGACGTGGACGCCGCCGCCCGGCACGTCCGCCTTCGCGGCCTCGAGGTGGCGGTCGTCGATCGCTTCGGCGCCCGCCTCCGTCGCCAGGTACGCGGCGCCGAACACCGCCGCCAGCGCGTCGTGAGCGTTGCCGTCGGCCCACTCCGCCAGCGACCGCACTGCCTGGTGGTCGAGCGTGCCAGCGGCCAGTCCCACGGCGGTTCGCTCGGTCACCACGTCGACGAGTTCGTGCTGGCGGTAGGCCGGGACCTCGACGACGGACTCGTCCCACCCGGCGGGCGTTCGCCGCCCGACCGGGACGACCGTCGTGCTCTCCTCGACCGCCTCGAGCAACTCCCGAACCCGCGATACGTCGATCGTTTCCGGCTCGTCGTGGTGGTCGACGGCGATCATCGCTCGGCGGTCGGGCCGGGTGAGTCGCGTGGCGAGTCGGTCGCGAAGGTCGTCCGTGCCGACGCCGCTGGTCGGAACGGAATCCGTCGAGAGCGACGAGAGAACGGCCCGATAGAAGGCGAACGCGCTGGTCGTCCGCCGGGCGTCGACGTAGACGAACCGGATCGCCCGCTGGTCGCTGCCGGCGCGCGTCGTCGTCCCGATCGGTCGTCTCGAGTCGCCCAACTCCGCTGCCAGCGCGGCGAAGAGCGCAGTGATCACGGCCGAGGTTCCGGCCCCGGCTGGCCCGACGACCGCGAACGGTTCCGGCAGACCGTCGCTGAAGGCGGGTTCAACCGCGTCGAGGAGCGCCTCGAGGGTCGAGCCGCGGCCGACGGGTTCGCTGCGGTGGACGGTGGGGCTCAGCACCTCCCGATCGAGGACGAACCCCGAATGTGGCTGGGCGGTTCGCCGACGAGCGATTCGTTCCGCGAGGTCCATCAGTTCGCCCCGAACGGCTCGTCCTGGCCTTCGCGGTTCGGTCCGACCGTCTCGTCGATGCCACCGTCCGTCGCCGCTCGCTCGGTCCCTGGAGAGTTCGGAACGAGCGCCGCTTCGAGCACCTCGAGTGGGTGTTTGATCTCGTATCCGGTCCCGTGTTCCATCTGCATCGCACAGGTCGGACACTCGGTGAGGCCGGTGTCGCCGTCGGCGCGCTCCATGTGCTCGAACATCTCCTCGCCGATCTGCATCGAGGTCTCGTAGTGCTCTTCCTTCCAGCCGTAGGTGCCCGAAATTCCGGAACAGGACTCGCCCACGTCCTGGGCCTCGACGCCATCGATGGTCGTCAGCACCTCGATGGCCTGCCCGTCCAGCCCCTGATTTCGGGCGTGACACGGCACGTGGTAGGCCAGGTTTGGCACGTCAGCACGTGTCCCTTCGAGTTCGCCCTCGAGGTCCTCGTGAACGCGGAGGTACTCCAGGCCCTCCCAGGTGTTGCTCGAGACGTCGTCGACGCCGTCGATGTCGAACAGTTCGGGGTACTCCTGGCGAAGGGACATCGAACACGAGGTGCAGGAGGCGATCACGTCGGCGCCGTCCTCGATGGCGGCCGCGAGTTCGGAAACGTTGGTGTCGGCGGCCCGACGGGCGTCGTCGAGCATGCCGTTCGCGAACATCGGCGTCCCCGAACAGCGCTGCTCGGGTACCACGACTTCGTAACCGAAGTGTTCGTACACCCGCACGAGCGCCTTGCCGACCTCGGGCGTGTTGTAGTTCGAGTAGCAGCCGTGGAAGTAGGCTACCCGCTTTTCGGCGCCGGACTCGCCGCGTTCCTCCCGAGCCGCCTGTGCTCGTTCTCTCGAGGCGTCGCTCCCGCCCCGTGCTCGCCACCACTCCCGGAAGGTTTCGGTCGCGAACTCGGGGAACTCGCGTTCGCTCGTAATGCCGAGGACCTTCTCGTTGAACACGCTGGTGAGCGTGAGCCCCATCACGAAGTTCGTCAACCGGGGGACCTTGCTTCCGAGGTGGGCCATCAGCCGGTAGTTCGAGAGCAGCCGGTTTCGCCAGTACTCGAGCGATCGCTTGCTCATCCGCTCGTCGACGTACTCCCCGCGAGCGCTGTTGTGCATCTGAGAGAGCGGCACTTCCGAGGGACAGGCGTGGTCACAGCGCATGCAGTTCGAACACTTCATGATCGAGTCGTCGACGTCGTGGTCAGACTGGCGTTTCAGCCGCCACTGCTCCGGTCCCTGGAACTTCGGTCCGGGGAACTCGTCGTCGACCTCGGCGACCGGGCAGTTGGTGTCGCACGTCGAGCACTTGTAGCAGTTGTCCGCGCCCGGTCGGAGGTCCATCTCGTCGGCCTCCGGAAAGACCTCGATGGGGTCGAACTCGTCGTCGCCCGGGACGTGGTCGTCGGTCGGTCGCGTTGCGTCGCTCATTGAATCACCGTCATGTGAATCTGGATCTGGGTCTGTCGCTGAATGTGTGCCAGGGTCTGGTTCTGAGCCTGGGTCTGAAAACCGCTTCCGCCGCAGGTCTCGGTCGAACGTCGATTCGGTCGCTGACTCTCGCACGCACTGTTCGAGGTCACACTCGAGAGGCCACTCGAGGCCGCGTCCAGCCCGTGCAGCGCGTCCGGACTAGCACGCGAACGAATCGCTCGACTCATCCGCGCACCTCCGATCCGGCCCGGTCGCCCGCGACGAACCCCGTCGCGAGCGAGACGCCGCTACCGGACTTCTCGGCGGCGAAGTCGTAGCCCGAGAGGACGGCACCGGCCGCCCGCAGGTTCGCGAATTCGAGGTCGCCCTCGGTATCGAGCGGGCGTAACTCGCGGTCGACGGTCACGCCGAATCGGGCGAACGGGTGGTCGCCGAAGGCGTCGCCGTCGAACCAGTCGTAGCGATCCGGTGACGCCTCGACGTGGCAGTCGAAGATGGGTTCGAAGACCCGCTCGCGCTCGGATCGAACCCCCTTGCCGACGAGACCGCCGGTGGCGAGAACGTACTCGTCGGCGCGGTAGGGGACATCTCGGCCCTTGCGGTCGACGAGGACGTGTTCGATTCGCTTCGTGCTCGAGGCGCCGCTGCGACCATTGTCCGCCCCCTCGTAGTCGACCACCGGGACCCCCGTCGTGACCCGAACGCCGGTGTCATCGAGCGCGTCGTACAGGCGATCCTCGAGGCGCATTCCGGGCAGGCTCGGTGGCCCCGAGGGCACCTCGAACACGTCGACGCCGAGGCGCTCCTCAAGGTCCCGGCGGACGGTCGCGTGATTGTCGTCGCCGAGAATCGGCGGGAAGCCCACGCGGGACTCGCCCTCGAGTTGATCGCGAACGATTGCGGCTAGCGCGGCGCGCGCGGACGTCTCGCCCCGGCCGACGTCGACGGTCTCGTCGCGGTCGAGCAGGTGTGCGTACCGGGTCACCTTCGCGTCGTCGCGCCGGATGCCCGGGAACGAGAGGGTGACGCCGCGAGCCTCGAACGGAGCGCCCGTCTCTTCGAGGTGGGCCGCAGCGAGCGGGGCGTCGAACTCGGGGAGGGTTTCGAAGCCGACGAGCAGCGTCTCTCGCGGATCGCTCGCGAGCCCGGGCGCGACACCGGCGGGGTAGCGGGCGGTGGGCTTGATCGCGCCGCTCGAGGTAGGGACAAGCGCGTTGGCGTCCGTGTGCTCGCCCGCGTAGGCATCCCCGACGATCGCGTCGAAGAAGAGCAGCGCCTCGCGAACCGCATCGCTACCCACGCGCTCGTAGGGGTGGCCCTCCGGGAGTGTCTCGAGTGTGTCGAAGGGGTCGGCGAGTGGTCCCTTTCCACTAGGCGCGTACCCGAGCACGTCGATGAGCCCGCTAGCGTGTCGAAGCGTGCTCTGCTTGTAGGTGAGCAGGCGAACCTGGACGCCCCGTTCGGCCGCGGCGAGGGCTGCCGTGGCGCCGGCGAGTCCGCCCCCGATGACGAGCACGTCGTCGGTGATAGCCATCTCAGCGATCACCTCCGTCCGGGTCTTCGCCGCGCCGCTGGAAGTCTCGAGGACCGCCGTCAGTCACTACGCCGCCGGTGGCCCCTCGAGCCGAGTCCGGCCGTCCGCGGTCGAACGCGCCGAAGTCGACAGACTGGTCGCCATCGACTCGAGCCGGATCGCCGTCAGCGTTGAACGTCGTCGCGTGGAGCGCGTAGGTGAGCATCGCCTGGGAGAGCTGTTCGCCCCAGAGGGCGTGGCGTTCGCCCTTCCAGCGCTCCTGGAAGAGTTCGTCGTAGGCGGCTCGTGCCGTCGGCTCGTCGTACTCGGGGTGGAGCTCGTTTGCCATGACGTGACAGCAGAAGCCGCCCTGGCAGTTGCCCATCGACGCCCGGGTCCGGATACGCACGGCGTTCAGGTCCGAGCCGGACTGCTCGATGGCGTCCTGGATCTCGGCTCGCGTGACCCCCTCGCAGTTGCAGACGACCGGGTTCGGGTCGGTGGTCCCGAGCACCTCCTGTGAACGACTCCCGAGGCGCTGTTTGCTCCGCCGGGCGATCGGCGAGCGCAGGCCGAAGTCGTCCATCGCGTCCTCGAGGGTCTCGAGGTTCTCGCTTCCCGGGAGCGGTTCGCTCGCAGTTTTGCAGGTAGCCCGATGGCCGAGCTTTTCGCAGACGTGATCGGAGATCTGCTCGGCCATCATTCGGTAGGTAGTGAACTTGCCGCCGACGATGCTGGTGATTCCCGAGACGCCATCGCGCTCGGCGTGGTCGAGGAGGAAGAAATCCCGGGTGATGTCTGTGGGATCTTCGGTCCCGGTTCCCGGCGGTTCGTACAGTGGTCGAACCCCCCAGAACGAGCGGATCGTGCGGGCCTCCGAGAGGATCGGCACCAGTTCCGAGAGGGTGTCGATCATCAGGTCGACCTCCCAGCCAGCCTCCGGGTAGTCGTCGGGGTCTTCGACTTCCTCGTCCGTGGTGCCGAGGATGGCCGTCGTCTCGTGGGGTACGACGATGTCGGCGTCGCCCTTCGGTCGACAGCGGTTGATGACCGTGTCGACCTGGCGGACGTTCATGATGGTCATGACGCCCTTCGAGGGGCGGACGGCGACCTCGAGGTCGGCCATCTCGCCGATCTGCCCGGCCCACGCGCCGGTCGCGTTGACGACGTACTCGGCGGTGATCTCCTCGGTCGTTCCGGGTGCCCGGTGAGTCCGCTTTCCGGGGCCGGAGTCGTGGCGAACCTCGACGCCGTAGACGTCGTCGCCCTCGCGGAGGAGGTCGATCACCTCGGCGTGGGTTTCGACGCGCGCCCCGTAAGATTCGGCGTCGATCGCGTTCGCGACGCAGAGCCTGAAGGGATCGATCGCACCGTCGGGCACCTGGATCGCCCGCTCGACGTCCTTCGCCAGGTAGGGTTCGATTTCGCGGGCTTCCCGCCCCGAGAGGGCGCGTGCGGGGATGTCACACGCCCTGCACCCGCGCAGTTTTTCCTGGAAGTAGTCGTCGGGATCCTCCGGTCGCTGGACGAACAGTCCGCCGGTCATCTCGACGCAGTGGCCGGCGATGTCGCGGAGGACCTCGTTCTCCTCGATGCACTCCTTCGCGCTGGCCTGGTCCGACACGGCGTAGCGGCCCCCGCTGTGGAGCAGGCCGTGCATCCGCCCGGTCGTCCCGTGTGTGAGGTTTCCTCGTTCGACGAGCGTCACCTCGAGGCCGCGCATCGCCAGGTCTCGGGCGATGCCACAGCCGGTGGAGCCGCCGCCGACGACGAGTACCTCCGTATCGTATGCCATCCGTTGACTCAACGACGTGGCGACGCGCCATTATTTTATCGGTGGTCAGCCAACACCCATAACAATCACCGTTTTTCCAGATAGTTAGTTGTCGTGTCAGGATCTCCCGTGGGTCAGTCGAGCACGGACGAGAAACGGCCCGTAAACTCGTCTACTCGACGTATATTGGTACGAATAGTTTGATTCGCAGAGTTTACCTCGAGAAATACATAAATTCAGAATTACATATTGGGCAATGTTTATACCGATCGTTGGTGTTGTTTATCAGTAATACCGGATCGACGGTAAAGATGTTCGCAACCGAGCGACACGACGGGTGACCACCAATGACAGACACATACGTCGGCGCAGTAGACCAGGGCACGACCGGCACGCGATTCATGGTGTTCGACCACAGCGGTCAGGTCGTCGCCAACGCGTACGAGAAACACGAACAGATCTACCCGGAACCCGGCTGGGTCGAACACGACCCGATGGAGATCTGGGAGAACACCAAGTCCGTGATCACGAGCGCGCTCGGCCAGGCCGGAATCAGCCCGGACCAGCTCGAGGCCATCGGCGTCACCAACCAGCGCGAGACGACGCTGCTCTGGGACGCGGAGTCCGGAAAACCGGTTCACAACGCGCTCGTCTGGCAGGATCGCCGGACGACCAGCCGCGTCGAACAACTCGAGGAAGACGGTCTGGTCGGAACGATTCGCGAGAAGACCGGCCTCGAGGCCGACGCCTACTTCTCGGCGACGAAAGCCGAGTGGCTCCTCGAAAATGCCGATCCGATCAAGATGGAGCGTACCCGGCCCGCGGACATCCAGGACCGCGCGGCCGAGGGCGACGTCCTCTTCGGGACCATCGACACCTGGCTGATCTACAACCTCACGGGCAACCACATCACCGAGGTCACGAACGCCTCGCGGACGATGCTCTACAACATCCACGACCTCGAGTGGGACGACGAGTTGCTCGAGGAGTTCGGCGTGTCCCGGGAGATGCTCCCCGAGGTTCGCCCCTCGAGCGACGAGGACACCTACGGGACGACCGACCCGGACGGCTTCCTCGAGGCCGAGATTCCAGTAGCGGGGGCGCTCGGCGATCAGCAGGCGGCACTGTTCGGCCAGACCTGTTTCGACGCCGGCGAGGCCAAGAACACCTACGGGACGGGGTCGTTCTTCCTCATGAACACCGGCGAGGAGGCCGTCGAGTCCGAGCACGGCCTGCTCACGACCATCGGCTTCCAGCGCTCCGGCGAACCCGTCCAGTACGCCCTCGAGGGCGCCATCTTCATCACCGGCGCGGCGATCGAGTGGCTCGAGGACATGACGCTGATCGACGACCCGGCCGAGACGGCGGAACTGGCCCGGAGCGTCGACTCGACCGACGGCGTCTACGTCGTCCCCGCGTTCACGGGTCTTGGCGCCCCGCACTGGGACCAACGCGCCCGCGGGACTATCGTCGGGTTGACCCGCGGTACCCGGAAGGAACACGTCGTCCGGGCGACCCTCGAGTCCATCGCGTACCAGACCCGGGACGTTGCCGAGGCGATGGAAGCCGACTCGGGCATCGAGATGCGCGACCTCAAGGTCGACGGCGGTGCGGTCAAGAACAACTACCTCTGCCAGCTCCAGTCGGACATCATCGGCTCGGAGATCTCCCGCCCCGTCGTCGACGAGACGACGGCCCTGGGGTCGGCCTACGCGGCCGGCCTGGCGGTCGGGTACTGGGACGACGTCGAGGGGCTGCGCGACAACTGGCAGGTCGATCGCGAGTTCAGCCCCGAGATGGATTCGGCACAAGCCGACCGCATGTACGGTCGCTGGAGTGACGCCATTGAGCGCTCCCTCGGCTGGGCCACCGACGATGACAGTGGCGGTGACGATGACGGTGACGGAGGCGACTGACCATGGTTCTCGGTGAACTCGTCGAGGCACTGCTCGACCTCGAGATGCTCATCGCCGCGTTCGGTGGCGGTGCGTTCGGGGCGGCCCTCGGGGCGCTCCCAGCGTTCATCTTTACGGGGTTCATGGTCATCGCGGGCGAAGCATCATGGTTGGTCAGCTCGGACGCCGTGGCGATTCGCAACAACGTCGCGTTCGGGCCGCCGTTCTCGCCGGCGATCAGCTTCGCCGGCGGGGCAGCCGCGACGGCCTACGCTGCTCGCCGGGGCTACATCGACACCGCATTCGACTACCACGAGGCGAAGAACATCGCCTACGCTCTCGGGACGAAACCCGACGTGCTCGCCGTGGGCGGGGCCTTTGGCGTCCTCGGGTACGTCCTTCAGGTGACCTCGGGGACGCTCGGGTTGCCCTGGGATCCCATCGCAATGGGGGTCGTCCTCTCGGCCCTGTTCCATCGACTGATCCTGGGCTACAGCATCATTGGAAAGGTTCGCGGTACGGGCTACTTCGACATGACGCCGTTCGAACGCGAGGAGACGCGCACGATTACCGACGGCGGCGAAGCGGAAGCGGGAGCAGAGACGGAACCGGAGGCGGCGGCAGCTGCCCAGAGTTCGCGTCTCGCCGTCGAACCGTGGCTCCCCCACCAGTACGAGTGGGACCACGTCGCCATGATCGGCCTGGCTGGCGGCCTCCTGGGCGGGTACACGGCGCTCGTCACCGAGAGCCCGTTCCTCGCGTTCGGTATTAGCGCCGCTTCCCTCGTCTTTCTCAACTGCGGCGTCGAGAAAATTCCGGTTACTCACCATATCACGCTCCCGTCCTCGACAGCCGCACTCGCGGTCGTCGCGAGCGGCGACGCGGTTCTCGCGGGGACCAGCAACGAAGTCGCCCTGATCGTCGCCGCCGTCTTCGGGATCGTCTGTGCGCTGTTCGGGGAAGCCTTCCAGCGGGTGTTCTACGCCCACGGCGACACCCACTGGGATCCGCCTGCAGCGGCCATCGTCTTCGGGACGATTCTGGTCGCCGTAGCGTACTTCCTCGGCATCTTCCCGACGACGGTCTGGGTCCCGACGCCCTGACCGCCGATCACCACCCCTTCTGAGTTACACGCGCAGCAGCGACCTCGAGTCCGTCCCACTCACTCCCGACTCGAGGAGTGCTGTTCGTCTCGACATCGCGCGCACCCAGCCGACTCTGCATGTAGCTGGAACGCAACCGTGTCCGACGCTACCGAAAACCGACTCCTTTAGGCCTCGCCTCGAGCACCGTTCGATATGACCGCCGATCCGCCGCTCGTCCTCGACATCGACGGCACGCTCACCCGCCCGGAGGGGTGGGGAATCGACCCCCGCATCTTCGACCCGCTGCTCGAGTGGGACGCCCCGGTCGTCGTCGCCACCGGAAAAGCGTTCCCGTACCCCGTCGCCCTCTGTCACTTCGCGGCGATCCCCGAACTCGTCGTCGCCGAGAACGGCGGTGTCGTCTACACCGGCGAGTCCGTCCACTACACCGCCGACCGCGCCGCGGCCCAGGCCGTCACGCAAGAATACCAGGAGGCCGGCTACGACCTCGGCTGGGGCCCCGAGGATACCGTCAACCGCTGGCGCGAGACCGAGGTCGCTGTCAATCACGATCAGCCCGAAGGACCTCTTCGAGAACTGGCCGCCGAACACGGCCTCGAGGTCCTCGACACCGGCTACGCCTACCACGTCGTCAGTCCGGAGACGAGCAAGGGCCGCGGCGTCGCCCGCCTGGCCGAACACGTCGGCTTCGCCCTCGAGAACGCCGTAGCCGTCGGCGACTCCGAGAACGACGTCTCGACGTTCGAGGCCGTGGGCCGAAGTTTCGCCGTCGCCAATGCGGACGATGCCGCGAAGGCGGCGGCCGACGAGGTGCTCGAGACGGCTCACGCCGACGGGACGCTGAGCGTGCTCGAGCGGGTTAGTGGACGTAGCGTGTGACTCGACCGCCGTTCGTAGAAACCGCTGGCACCACACCACACGCCTTTTACTCGCGGGCGTCCAATCGCGTTCCATCATGAGCAACGCCGCGGATTCCGGGCCCGACGCGTCGTCGGAGGACGGCGACGTGGACGTGAACGAGGACGGAGACGACGGTGGCGGACCGATGCAAGTCGACTCGCCGAACTACCACCACGAGAACCACACCGCCGCCCAGACCTGCGGGTGGACGGCCAACGCCCTCCGCGGCGAAGGCAAGTGCTACAAGAACATCTGGTACGGCATCGAATCCCACCGCTGCATCCAGATGACGCCCGTCGTCCGCTGTAACGAGCGCTGCGTCTTCTGCTGGCGCGACCACAACGGCCACGCCTACGAACTCGAGGGCGTCGAGTGGGACGACCCCGAAGCCGTCGTCGACGCCTCCATTCGCCTCCAGAAGAAGCTCCTCTCGGGCTTCGGCGGCAACGACCAGGTTCCCCGGTCCGTGTTCGAGGAGGCGATGGAACCCCGCCACGTCGCCATCAGCCTCGACGGCGAGCCGTCCTTGTATCCCTATCTCCCCGAGCTACTCGAGGCGTTCCACGACCGGGACGTCACGACGTTCCTCGTCTCGAACGGCACCCGCCCCGAAGTCCTGCGAGAGTGCGACCCGACGCAGCTGTACGTCAGCGTCGACGCCCCCGAACGCTGGACGTTCGACCAGGTCGTCAAGGCGATGGAGGACGACGCCTGGGAGCACCTCGTCGATACGATGGACGTACTCGCCGAAAAGGACGAGACGCGCACGGTCCTGCGGACGACGTTGATCGACGGCGAGAACATGCGCGACCCGGACTGGTATGCCGCCTTCTACCAGCGGGCCGACCCCGACTTCGTCGAACTCAAGGCGTACATGCACGTCGGGCACTCCCGCGGTCGGCTGGATCGGTCCTCGATGCCCGATCACGAGGACGTCGCCGACTTCGCTCGCGAGGTCGCCTCCTACATGCCCGAATTCACCGAGGTAAAGGAGGTTCCCGCCTCACGGGTCGCCCTGCTCTCGAAGACCGACGACACGTGGGTCCCGAAACTGAAGAAAGACAGTTCGTTCTGGGAGCGCGACCCCGTCTCGAGCGATTGAGTGAAGGAATCGATTAGGTGAGGGGACCGACGGGGTGACGGAACCGGCTGAGTGAAGAAGCCGTTGAGTGAAAGGGAGTCCCTTTGACGGCAATTATCACAACCGGTGAACCACCTGTCGGTGATGGGATTCCACCGTCTCGAGCCGGACGATCTCCGTCTCCGAATCGGTCTCGTGGGTGGATATCGAAAATGGGACAGACCGATCGATACATACCGATGGAGTCGAAACGCATTCTCGAGAGCGTCTCGGACCGTCGAGCGATAAACCGCCAACAACCCCATAACAGTTTTGGAATGTGTACCACATTCGGTACGCTTATGCCACGGAGGGGCGAACCGTCGCGTATGCACGAGACCGTATCGACCACCGTCGGGCACGACGAACTCGCCGTGCTCAAACTCCTCGCGCTCGACGGCGGTCTCGAGGGCGACCTCAAAATCTCCTGTTCGGCCCTCGCGGATCGACTCGAGGCGTCGAACCAGACTGCCTCTCGGCGCTTGCAGCGCCTCGAGAGCGCGGGCTACCTCGAGCGCGACACCGTTGCGGACGGCCAGTGGGTCGTCGTCACCGACGCGGGCGAGGGCGCGCTTCGCACCGAGTACGAGGAGTACAAACGGCTCTTCGAGGCCGACCCCGAGGTCGAACTCGAGGGCGTCGTGACCAGCGGCATGGGCGAGGGACGCCACTACATCTCACTGCCCGGCTACAGCCGCCAGTTCTCCGACCGCCTGGGCTACGAGCCCTTCCCCGGGACGCTCAACGTCGAACTCCACGACGAGAGCATGCGCCGGCGCCGGGCGATGGCTTCCCTCGAGTCGATCCCGATCGACGGCTGGGAGAACGACGAGCGCACGTACGGCCCCGCAGTCTGTCACCCCGCCACCGTCGAGACGGCCGACGGCGAGCGCTACGAGACTGCCCACGCAATCGCCCCCGAACGAACCCACCACGACGAGGACCAGCTCGAGTTGATCGCGCCCGCGAAACTGCGCGACGAACTCGACCTCGAGGACGACGACCACGTGACGATTACCGTCGGAGACCGCTAACATGAACGGATCAGACACCACCAACCCCCGCCAGGAACCGCTGACAACTGCCGCGAGCGTCGATGTCGCACTCGAGCGCCTGCAAGCTGGCGAGCCGATCCTCGTCCACGACGCGGCCGACCGCGAAGGCGAGACCGACCTGATCTACCACGCCGACGCCGTCACGCCCGAGGCCGTCTCCCGCCTGCGCAACGACGCTGGCGGCCTCGTCTGCGTCGCGTTCGAGGACGCGGTCGCCGACGCGTTCGACCTCCCGTTCTACGACGACGCCGTCGATCACCCGGCGACGGCCGGTCACGACCTGGGCTACGACGAGCGCTCGTCGTTCTCGCTGACGGTCAATCACCGGGACACCTACACCGGGATCACCGACAACGACCGGTCACTGACGATTCGGTCGCTCGGCGAGGCCGCCGCCGACCCGGACGAAACCGACTTCGCCGAGGCGTTTCGCGTCCCTGGTCACGTTCACCTGCTCCGGGCCGCCCCCGACCTCCTCGCACAACGCGAGGGCCACACCGAACTTGGCGTCGCGCTGGCACTCGAGGCCGACCTGTCGCCCGCCGTCGTCGTCTGTGAGATGCTCGACGACCGGACTGGCGAGGCGCTCGCGCCGGCGGACGCGCGAGCCTATGCCGACCGACACGAGTTCGTCTATCTCGAGGGGAGCGACGTGCTCGGATATCTCGACTAATCCCAGGATCTGTTTTTCTCGACTCTGCTCGAGGCATTTCTAGACCACTCTATACTCGAACACTGCCGACTCCCCCTCAAAAGGAGATGTGCGAGGTCGACGACGGCCCTTCACTACCACCGTCGTCTTCGGTCCCGTCTTCGCCCCCGTCTCCGCCGTCCTCGAGGCCACCCTCGTGGTCGAAGTGATATATCGAATCCGTCAGGTAGACCCGACCGTCCTCGACGCTCACGTCGACGCCGACGAGTCGCGTCCCGGCGGCTTCGCCGTTGTCGCACGCCCCCGAACAGGCGTCGTACATCGAGCCGTGTCGCGGACAGATAATCTCCTCGTCGCGCATCGCGACGCCGCGGCCGACGTCGAGTCGCTGCGGTTCGTGCATACAGCGGTTGATCCACCCCTCGACGCCGTCCTCACAGGGGACGAGGATTGCCTCCTCAGCCTCGCCGTAGCGGTCGCGAACCGTGAACAGCCACGACCGGGATTCCTGGACCGTCTCGAGCGTCGTGAGTTCCGTCCGGCCTGCCATGTATGGGCCGGTTCCGACGCGAGCGACAAAACGTCACCGTTAGGACACCGGAGCGGCGACGGGAGGTATGGACGTGCCGTGTGTCCGCGTTCGTCCCGAGCACGGCGAGACCGTTCGGAGTCGGCTCGCCGACGCGGACCTGATCGCCGACGAGTTCGAGATTACCGTCGAGGACGGCTGGCTCTACGTTCCCGTCGCGGTCCAGGGTGGGTACTCGAGCGAAACGGACGACGAGGGCGAAACGGACGGCGAAAGCGGACGCCCGGTAGACGCTCTGCTCTCGGATCTTGAGGATCTCGAGGATCTCGAGGTAGACTACGCGCTCGTCAACCACGACGTCCCCGCACGCGATACACAGACGATGCCCGCGGATCTCCTCGGCTTCGAACCCTCCTACGAACGACTGGGCGATACCGCGCTCCTCGAGGAGGACGACCCCGAACGGGCGCGGGAGATCGCCGACGCGATCGTCGCGTCCGACCTGCCGCTCGAGACGGTGCTGAACAAGGCTTCGAAGATCAAGGGCGAGGCCCGCGTGCGCGACTGGGACGTGGTCGCCGGTGAGGGGACGACCGTCGTTCACCGGGAGTACGGCTGTGAGTTCGCACTCGACCTCGCCTCGGTGTACTTCTCGCCGCGTCTCGCCACCGAGCGCCACCGGGTCGTCGAGCAGGCGAGCGAGGGCGAGCACGTCTTCGACATGTTCGCCGGCGTCGGCCCGTTCGTGATTCCATTCGCCAGACGTGGTGCCGAGTGTGTCGGCGTCGACGTCAACGACGTCGCGATCGAGTACCTCCGGGCAAACGCCGACCGAAACGGCGTCGCGGATCGGGTGACGGCAATCGCCGCGGACGTCCGTGAGGTCGCTCCCGACTACGAGGGCTGGGCCGACCGAATTGTGATGAACCTCCCCCACAGCGCGGACGCATTCCTCGAGTTCGCGGTGACGGTCGCGGGCGACGACTGCGTGCTCCACCTCTACGACATCCAGCACGAGGACGACCCCTTCGGACCGGGAGAGCGAGCGATCCGCGAGGCCGCCGAACCCGATTACGAGGTAACCGTCGAGACCCGGCGCGTCGTTCGATCCTACGCGCCTCACGAACTCAACGTCTGCCTGGATGTGCGCCTCGAGCGGCGGTGAGGTGATGGCCGAAATCCAGCCTCGGTGAGAGGAAAACGAGCCTGGCTCGAGGTGAGAGATTGAACTCGGCTCGAGCGACAGACTCGATTCGCAATCCTTATGCCGGCTATCGGTCCTACGTAGAAGTGGACGCAGACACCTGCGCCAGTATAGCTCAGCTGGCAGAGCGAATCCTTCGTAAGGATTAGGTCGAGGGTTCAAATCCCTCTACTGGCTCTTTTTGTTCGATCGTCAGACCGAACGAGCGACGGATTTGAATCGGGCGAGTGGGGCCGATCGGTGAACGTCCGTCGTCGTCCTATTCGCGAGGCCAGTGTCGCGCTCTCTTTCGATTTCCAGAGAAGGTCGTCCACGATTGACGCCTGCGAGTGTACGTCAACTCGAGTTTCAGAGTCAACGTGAGAGTCAGCAGTTTCACCCTCTTCTTTAGTGATAAATCACATGACAGTATATCAAATACACGAAAACGCTGGCGCAATAGGGTCGACGAACGGCAAGTTCGAGGCGTATTGCGCGTGTCCAGGTCCTCGAAGATGCTGACAGCGTTGATCGACTGACGACTGCATCGAGTCGCGACTGTCGAGTCCCGAGTTCGATGTTCGACGTCGCCTCGAGCCGTAGAAACGAGTGAGTTGGGGCCAAACCGGCCAGTTCAGTACTACACCGACGCTCGCATCGTCGTCAGGTACCCCGCCAGGTCGGTCGTCGTGACGATGCCGACGACGCCCTCGGCCTCGTCGACGACCGGCAGGTGGTGGACCCCATGTTCGAGCATCACGTTCGCCACCTCGGTGATCGGTTGTTGGGGCGAGACGGTCACGACGCTGGTCGTCATGTAGCGCTCGACGATCGTCTCCGCTTTTGGGAAACTCTCGGCGACGATGGTGACGAAGTCCGTCGTCGTCAGGATCCCCTCGAGGCGCCCGTCGTCGTCGACGACGACGAGCGAGCTGATGCCGTTCTCGAGCATCGTCTGGCCGGCGTCCTCGACGAGGGTGTCGGGTGCGACCGTTACGAGATCCGTACTCATCAACCTGGCAACGAAAATGTCGTCCATACGTTGTGGTATTGGAGTCCGGCTATAAATATTCTCACGCCACGAGATGACACCCCGGCACGCTCGAGAGCAGCCCCTTCCCATCCCTCCGCCACCGTTGTGTCAACCCCAGTGACGTCCCCTGTCGCACATCAGGCGTGGTGAACGTACCCTCGAGAACTAACCCGCTCGCGGTCCTCCGTTCCAATACGATGGCCACACCTGAACCGTCCGACTCGAGCGACGACGCGACACAACCGAGGCGACCACGCGTCGACGACACGACGGGATACGGCGTTGCGATGACGTTCGTCGCCGGCCTCTTGCTGGCGCTCGCGTACTACGGCTGGCTCGCGATTCGAGGACCACAGGGGCTCGGACAGGCCCTCCCCGAGCCGTTCTACCTGCTCGCGATCGCCCTGCTGTTCGTCGTCGAACTCCTCAACAGCCGCCGGGCCGGACTGGTCGTCGCCGTCGCCCGCGCCATGGCGGTCGCGGCACTCTACGGCGCCCTGTTCGTCCTCGCGGTCGAGGGCGGCGCGTACATCATGGACGACCCGGCGGTCTTCCTCGAGAACTTCGTCGGCGTCACCGTCGTCGCGATTTCGCTCGTCGCCGCCGCACTCGTGTACGTGGCATACCTGACGGTGCTCGAGACGGCGTGAGCCAGAGCGGCCAGTAACTGGCCACGTCGGGTACAGGTTTAAGTACCATACAGTCACTACTCCGTGGCATACCGCCATGCCGACACCCGAGTCCTCGACACTCGAGGGGACGCTCATCGCCCTCCCGTATCCCCGCCACGACCTCCTCGAGCGCGTCGCCGACGAGTACGCCGCGCTCGTCGAGTCCCACGGATCGAAGAACGTCTTCGTCCTCAAGCGCCACCCGGCGGGACTCGACCGCCTCGAGCGAGGACTTCTCGAGACGACGGACAGACCAAACGTATCCCAAAACGCCAGCGGTCCGCGAGTCGAATCGCTCCCCGAGCACGCCTCGAAGGTTCTCGAGACGTACGACCCGATGCTCGAGCGCCTCGAGTACGAGGAGCGGATCGAACTCATCTCGCTGGTCGTCGCCGGTGCGAGTCTCGACGTCCCGCCGTACCTCGAACGCGCGAGCGAGCACGACAGTTTCGCCCGCGACGTCGGACGACTGTTGCTCGAGGCGACCCGCCAACGGGTCGACGCTACAGGGGATCGAGACGGGGGCGCCATCCACCCCTGTCTCGCCTTCCTCTACGCGATGAACGACCGGTTCCACGACGAACTCGACTCTCGAGGCTTCGTCGAACGGGCTGACGTGGTCCCGCGAGTGGTCGACCTGCTCGAGGGCGACGCTGACGGCCTCCGCGAGCGGATCACGGACTCGTTCGACGCCGTTCTCGCCGTGCAGTTCGAGGAGTTTCGCCGCCTCGACAGGCGCTATCTCGCGGCGCTGACTGGGGACGCCGAACTCGTCTGCATCGGCCAGCGACACGCGAGCGTCGAGCGGACGCGAGTCGAACCCGGATCGCTCGAATCGATCGCGGACGGTCTCGAGGTCCGGCCGCCGACGCGACAACCCGAGTCGAAGCCAGCCCACGACGCGATCGCTCGAGCGCTGGCGACTGGAACGGGTGGCAGGAACGATCACGACCTGTATGCCGATGTGAACGAAAATGAGCACACGAACGCTCGAGCGTACCGACTCCGAACGGAAACCGCTCGAGCGCAGATGCGGTGGGTCGCCAGCGAAATCCAGTCGCTCCACGACCGACACGACTGGTCGTTCGACGAGTTCGCGGTCGCCGTCCCGCAAGCGGAACGCGTTCCCCGGACGCGACGGCTCCTTCGCGACGGGGGCGTTCCCACGGCTACGATCGGAACGCCCTCTCTGGCGGACGACCCCGCCGTCAGCGAACTCTACGCCGTCATCGAAGCGCACTGTACGCTCGAGCAGGGTAGCGATCCGGCCGAGATAGACGAAGTCGTCATCACCCGACTCGAGGCCCGAGTCGAGGGATTTTCTCCGCGAGACGTCGAAGCCGCCCACGGGCAGCCGGTGAGGACCGCACTCGAGTCGTGGATCCAGCGAACGAATATGAAGGCGCGCATCGCCCGCGACGAACCGTGGATCGACGCCCGCGAACAGTTCCAGAGTATCCGTCGCGTCCTCGAGATCGCCCGATTCGTCGAGCGAACGGACCTCGTCGCCCCCGACTGGCAGGGGCTGCGACGAATGCTCCAGCGAACGATCGAGTACGACGCCCCGCACGTCCACGCCATCGAGACGCGAGCGCCGGGCGGTGGGGTGACCGTCTGTCCGATCGACGAACTGGCGTACGACTCGCGGGAAGTCGTGTTCCTGCTAGATCTGATCGACGACACCTATCCCGGGACGCAGTTTCTCACGCCGCTGTTTCCGACGGCGTGGCTGCGCTCGATGCCATCTTATCCCGCCGTGACCGACCCCTCCGCATCGACGCTCGAGGAGACGTTCGCCCCGGTCACGGACGGGTCGGCCGTCGCCGATCGCTTCGAGACGTATCACGCCGAGCGGGCACGTCGACGGCTCGCCCTCGGTTCTCGGGCAACCCGGACCCGGCTCTACTGCTGTTCGTACGAGCGCGAAACCGAGGGCCTCCGGCGGACCCACGACGAGTCCCGATTCGTTCGGGAACTCGCGTCCACGCCAGGGATCGACCTCGAGCCTGTCGACGTGAAACGCCGAGACCACGTCGGCTACGGACGGCAACGAACCCTCGAGGCCGCTCTCGAGGTGCCCTGGGCCGGCCTCGAGACACTCCTGGGCCGTGCATCGATGGGCGAACCGGTCGACCTCGATGCGACGGCGGAGCGAATCCAGGAGCTCGCCCTCGCCCTGGAGCACGAAGACGTCGACGAGACGATCCGGGACGCCGTCTACACGCAGTTCGAGTTCGCAGCGGGCGAGGTGAACCGATGACGGGAAACTTCACCGAGGCCGACGCGAAGACGCCCCTGCCATCGCGCGCCGAGACCCAATCGATCTCGATCGACGGCGTTCGAACCCACCTCCGGTGTCCGCAACGGTACCGATACGCCCACGAGTACGGCCTGCAGACGGGCGACGACGAGCCGCAGGTAGCCCGACTCGAGTTACTCCGAACGGCCATCTGTGAGGCCCTTCGTGCGGGGGACGTCGACACCCTCGAGACGCGTTCCCTGGACCGGTTCGCCGACCGCTGGGCGGACTACGGCGAGGGGGTCCACTCACGCGCCCAGCGACGACACGAGCGTCGAGTGCTCGAGGCGGCGATCCGAGCGTACGTCGAGGTCATCGGTGCCGACCACGCCGAGTGTCTGTACGCCACCAGGGCGAGCGGCGTCGACGGCGAACTCGTCGGTCCGGACCTGCCGCTTCGATCGACGGTGTCGGCACCTCGAACGACGGCTGATGACGACGAAGCCTCCCCTCTTCAGATCGACGTGCCGATCGATTACGCCGTCCTCGAGGGGTCGTCCTTCGTTGGGGTTCGGTTCGTCCCGACCGCCGCTCACCTGAGGATACTTCGCTATCGATCCGCGTGGGACGGCGACGTCGCCGATCGGTTCGCCGGACACTTCGATCCGGACCGGGCCGAATTCGCCTCCGGACTGGTCGCCACCCTGCTCGAAACGGCTGCCGCTCTCGACGGATTACGGACGCTTCGTGACCGCCTGGACCTCGAGGACGCTCGCACCTGCCGGTACGTCCAGGTCCCGGTCCTCGACCGGAATCGGCTGACCGTCAACCCGCTTCGCGAGCGCGTCGAAACGAGCGTCGAGCCGGTGGACCTCACCGAACCCTACCTGGACCATCACACGTTCGGAATGACACACGAACACCGAAATCAGACGGTCGACGATCGGTTGCGACAGGTGGCAACCGCCGCCATCGCCGGCGTCGACGAGGAAGCGTTCGAGTCCCGCTGGGACCGGATCAAGCGTGACGTCTGCCCGACGTGTCCGTACGCCGTCTGCTGTACGAAGTACCTCTCGAGCGAGGTGGCCTTCGATGGATGACCATCGGCTCTCGAGGTCGACGCCGGGCCTAGCCCCGAAAGGGAACCAACCCGCCGTCATCGCGAGTGAGGCCGCGTGCACGTCCGTCGACGCTGGCGCCGGAACCGGGAAGACGACCACGATGCTGGCACGGATCGAACGGGCGCTCGAGAACGGCGACGTCGACCCCTCAGACGTGCTCGTCGTGACGTTTGCGAACGAGGCGGCCGCGAGCATTCGAGCGTCCATCGCCGAGCGACTCGAGCCGTCCGTCGCTGCGGCGATCGAGGTCCACACGTATCACTCGTTTTGCTACCGGCTGGTTCGAGAGTACGCCTACTATCTCGGGATCTCCCCGTCGTTCGAAGTCGTCACCGAGCGGAAGCGACGGCGGCTCCTCAACCGGCTCCTCGCCGAGTACGAGTACGACTTCGCGGCCGTCGACGTGGCGCCGACGAAATCGGCCACGCCGTCGACGCTTGCCGGATCGGTCGACCACTTCGTCTCGGTGATGAGTCGTGAGGAGATCGATCCGGATGCTCTGATCGACGCCCTGCCCGACGAGCGGACGCTCGACCTCCTCGAGGAACTGCTCCTGTGGCTTCGCGGCGAGGCGACGGAATCGCTGTCGTTCGACAACGAAGCGATTCGGTACTTCAACCGGGACGAACACATCACAAAAATTCGCGAGGCCCTCGTCGAGTACGGCACACTGTTGACGTTTTGTCGAGAGAAAATCGCCGAAGGGCCAGCGGCGTTTCGCGACGATCCGGTGGTGCGAGAGGTCGACGCCTACCTCCGCACGCTTCAGGCGTGCGTGACGAGAACGCGAGAAGCGATGTCGCTCGACGACCCGTCGACGAAGCACCTGCCACCTGTCCTCTTCGGCAACGAACTCTGGCGGGACGGGGCGAAGACGATCGAACAGACGCCGTTCGGCCGACTCGAGCACTACGTGGCCGTGCTCCGACAGGCCGGCCACTACGCCGAGATCTACGCCGACTATCGGACGAGGCTCGAGACCGACGGCGCGGTCGACTTCGACGAACTCGTTCGGACGGCGACGCGCCTGCTCGAAGACGAGGCTGTCACCGAGGAAATCGCCCAGCGGTGGAGCCACGTCTACTGCGACGAGTTCCAGGACACCGACGCGACCCAGTGGAAACTCGTCACCGAACTGACGCACGGCCCGGATCGACCCGATCTCCTCGCCATCGGGGACACGGACCAGGCGATCTACGGCTGGCGCGGGACCGACCCCAGGGGCCTCGACCGCCTCGGTGCGAACTACGACGACCACGAGTCGGTCGAACTCGAGTTGAACTTTCGGTCGAAACAGGAGATTCTGGATCTGACGAACCACTGCTCGTACGGCACCCAGCCCTCGAAGACGCTCCGGGAACACGGGCGGACGCGGGGGTCGTACGACGAGGCGAGCCCGCCCCACCGGGTGCTGAAAGTCGAGAGCGACGAACTCGAGTCGACGATACCCGAGCAGGTCGGGACGGCGATTTCACGACTCCTGAACGGCGACTGTGGATCCGTCCCGGAGCGAACGCTCGAAGACATCGCGGTCATCGTCCGGACGAACGCACAGGCGCGCAATATCGCTGTAGAACTCGAGCAACGCCAGATTCCCTGCGAGCGATCGGGCTCGGCGACAGGGTCCGTGTCGGAGGGGGCCCAGACGGTCCTCTCGTACCTCCGGGTGCTGGTCGATCACGACGCCGACACGCACCTTCGCCGAGTGCTTCTCGCGCGGTATCGAGTGTGTGAAGCCGATATCTCCCGTCTCCACCGCCGCAACCGTCGGCTGTACGACGCGCTGTTCGAAGCCGACCTCGAGGCCGAACCCTTCGACGAACCGGATCGACTCGAGCGGGCGCGTGCCGATCTCGAGGCGCTCGCGACGGCGAAGGATGCCTCCCCGATAGCGCCGTTTCTCCGACGGTTCCGGGAGCGGACGAACCTCGAGTGGTTTCTGGGTCCCGACGACAGCCAGACGTTCGAGCGGATCGAACGGTTCGTCGACGCCAGGACCGGCACCGACGTTCTCGAGTCGCTCTCGACCCGGTTCGTCGACGCGCTCGAGGCGGTGCTCGCGGGCGGCTCGGGCGACCGCCAGCAGGGAACCACGTCCGCGGACGCCGTCGACGTCATGACGGTACACCAAGCCAAGGGCCTCGAGTTCGACACGGTCCTCGCGCCGTACCTCTCGGACGAGGAGTGGTGCGTTCGGCGAGACTACGCCTACGGGGCCCGGTATCGCCTGCTCGCCGCGACGCTCGACCCGGCCGTCGACTCGCCGCTGTGTGCGAATCTCGCCGCGGAGCCGACGGCCGAATCCTGGCGCGTTCTCCACGTCGCGCTCACCCGGGCGGAAAACCACCTGCTCGTCTTCGGCTCGAACTACGACTACGAGGGCGGGGGCGGCGACCTCGCCGCCTCCGCGGCCGACGCGTGTCTCCCCTCTGCGATCGAGTGGTCGGTTACCGGCGAGCGGATGAACCTCTGGTCGGAACTGGTGACGGCGTTCGACCGGGTGCATGAAACGTACCCCGAAACGGTCGTCGACGTCACCGACTCGCTCGCCGAACCGTCGACGCACACCACCGGCGCAGTGGATTACCTCGGTAGCGACGGCCGCCGGATGCTCGAGACGGACGAGGCCCTCGACGTCGTCCACCGGCTCGGGCGACAGCTTCGGAACCGAACGCTGTTACCGGCTGCGGACGCTGCCCCGTCGGTCCCCGAACTCGACGTGCCGGCGGGGCGACGGGTCGGAGCGCTGGATATAGCGGCGTCGCGATTCGCCACGGACGCGTTCTCGAATTCGGGACGCGAACGGTTCCCCGAAGCACTCGAGCACAGTTACAGTGCGCTGGCGACCCACGACCAGTGTCCGCGAAGGCACTACCTCGAGTACGTCGTGGGGGCGCCCGACGATCCAGTCCCGGGTGACGATGGGCGACAGGAGATTGACTCGACCCCGGGCGACGGTCGATCGGGCCCCGAGTCGAACCCGCGACTCGTCGGCACGGTCTTTCACGCCGTGGCCGAGGAAGCGTTCTACCGGGAGTACTCGAGCCCCGAGGAGTGGCGTCAGGCGGCCACCAGACGGCTCACGGCTCGCGGACAACGAGGACACGAGAAGGCAGTCCACCGGTGTATCGATCGGTACTTCGACGCCAGCGAACCCGACCTCGAGGCGCCGGTTCACGCGTGGGACGAACTGGCCGCCGAACTGTCGTTTGCGGTCGACGACGTGCCCGGCGTCGACGGGTCGGTCGTCGGGTACGTGGATACGGTCCGACGGGCACCCAACGGACGGCTCGTCGTCCTCGACTACAAGGCGACGAGCGAGCGAATCGACCCCGAAGCGGCCCTCCAGCTTACGCTCTACGCCCGCGCCTGTGAACGCCGGCTCGGTGAGCCCGTCGACGCCGTCGGCTACGTGTACGTCGGACCCGTCGAGGGACCTCGGGTCGTCCTTCACTCCCGGTCGACGACGCCCGACTGGGAGGCGGTTCGACGGGGACTCGAGGCGCTGGATAGACCGACCTACGCCGAGACGACGCCGGGATCGCACTGCCGGAACTGTCCGCATCAGTCGCTCGGGTGCGCTCCCTCGCTAGACGAGACGTAGCGTGGTATCGAGACGAAAAACGACGTAGAAACGAATCGACGCCGCACGAAACCAGGTTCGATCGAGTGGTGCCGATTCGAGTGGTGCCGATTCGAGCGTAGCCGATTCGAGCGACCGCAACAATCGTCGGAGCCGTCCACCACCTGACCGCCGTGCTAGTGTTCGCGCGTCCCTCTCAATCGTCGCTCGTGGCGAACTCCGGTGATTCGGGTTCGGAACCCACCGCTGGTGATTCGGGAAGTTCGGCACGGACGTCGTCCCGCCCGTCCTCGGTGATCGCCTGGTGGTAGGCCTCGGGCATGACCTTCACGAACGACTCGAGGGTGCGCTCCCAGTTCGCCAGGAGGTCCCGCCCGCGCTCGGAACCGGTGTAGGCGACGTGGTTCTCGAGTAGGCGCTCGAGCATGGCCTCGTCGGCCTCGTCGAGGTCCTCGTGGAGCGAGACCATACCAGTGTTGGCCCTGCGCTCGAGTGCCGCGTCGGGGTCGAAGACGTACGCGACGCCGCCGGACATCCCCGCAGCGAAGTTGGTTCCGGTCTCGCCGAGGACGGCGACGACGCCACCGGTCATGTACTCACAGCCGTGGTCGCCGACGCCCTCGACGACGGCCTTGGCGCCCGAGTTGCGAACCGCGAAGCGCTCGCCGGCGACGCCGTTGACGTACAGTTCGCCGCCGGTCGCGCCGTAGAGGGCGACGTTGCCGATGGCGACGCTCTCGGTCGGTTCGTAGGCGGCCGTTTCGGGCGTCCGAACGGTGAGTTTCCCGCCCGAGAGGCCTTTGCCGACGTAGTCGTTCGCGCTGCCCTCGAGGTGGAACGAGAGGCCGTGGGCGAGGAACGCGCCGAAGCTCTGGCCGGCGGTGCCCTCGAGGTCCACGGTGAGGGTATCCTCGGGGAGGCCGGGTTCGCCGTAGCGGCTCGACACCCGGTTCGAGAGCATGGTGCCGACGGCACGGTCGACGTTCCTGATCTCGGTTTCGACGGTCTGGGGGGTCCGGTCCTCGATGGCCGCGCTGGCCTCCTCGATGAGGGTTCGGTCGAGCTGATCCTCGAGGCCGTGGTTCTGTTCCCGAGTTTTGGTCCGGACGTCGCCTTCGGGTTCGGCCAGGACGGCCGAGAGGTCGACGGTTCGGGCCTTCGGGTGGTCGACGTCCTCGCGCTGGGAGAGGACCTCGACGCGTCCGATCATCTCGTCCAGCGTTTCGAAGCCGAGTTCGGCCATGATCTCGCGCAGTTCCTGGGCGATGAACGTCATGAAGTTGATGACGTGCTCGGGTTCCCCGGGGAAGCGCTTGCGGAGGTCCTCGCGCTGGGTGGCGACGCCGACCGGGCAGGTGTTCTTGTGACACTGACGAGCCATGACGCAGCCCTCGGCGACGAGGGAGGCGGTGCCGAAGACGTACTCCTCGGCGCCGAGCAGGGCGGCGACGGCTACGTCACGTCCGGTCTTCATGCCGCCGTCTGCCGAGACGCGGATGCGATCCCGGAGGCCGGTGGCACACAGCATCTGGTTCGCCTCGGCCAGGCCGAGTTCCCACGGGAGGCCGGCGTGCTTGATCGAGGTCCGGGGCGAGGCGCCGGTGCCGCCGGAGTGGCCCGAGATGTGGACCACGTCGGCGTTGGCCTTCGCGACGCCCGCAGCGATGGTGCCGATACCCGCTTCTGAGACGAGTTTGACGTTGATGTCGGCGTCCTCATTGGCCGCTTTCAGGTCGAAGATCAGCTGTTTCAGATCCTCGATCGAGTAGATGTCGTGCAGCGGCGGCGGCGAGATGAGGCCGACGCCGGGCGTCGACTTGCGCACGCGAGCTATCATCTCGTTGACCTTCTGGCCGGGCAGGTGGCCGCCCTCGCCGGGCTTGCTCCCCTGGGCCATCTTGATCTGGAGTTCGTCCGCGCTCGAGAGGTACGTGCTGGTGACGCCGAAGCGACCCGAGGCGACCTGCTTGACGGTACACTCGCGCTCGGTGCCGAAGCGTTCGGGCGGTTCGCCGCCCTCGCCGGAGTTACTCTTCCCGCCGATACGGTTCATCGCGACGGAGTTGTTCTCGTGGGCCTCCGGCGAAAGGCTCCCGAGGCTCATCGCGGCCGTCGAGAACCGCCCGACGATGTCGGCGACGGGCTCGACGTCCTCGAGCGGGATGGACTCGCGGTCCGAGTCGAACTCGAGGAGTCCGCGGAGAGTGCGCAGGTCTGCGGACTGGTCGTTGATCCCCTCGGCGTACTCCCGGTAGCGCTCGTAGTCGCCGGAGCGAACGGCCTGCTGGAGCGTTCCCACGGACTGGGGATTCCACTGGTGGTGGATGCCGCCCGAGCGGTGCTCGAACTCGCCCTGGCGGTCGAGGGTCGCCTTGTCGTCGAAGGCGGTCGCGTGGCGCTCGAGGAGGTCCGCTTCGATTTCGGCGAGGCCGATCCCCTCGGTGCGGTTCTCGGTCCCCTCGAAGTACTCCTCGATCAGGCTCGAGTCGAGGCCGACGGCCTCGAAGATCTGGGCGCCCTGGTAGCTCTCGACCGTCGAGATGCCCATCTTGGCCATGATCTTCAGGAGGCCGTCCTCGAGCGCGCCGACGTAGGCGTCGATGGCCACGCTGGTGTCCGCGCCGTCGGAGCCGGCCGTGAGGTCCGCGATGGTCTGGTAGGCGAGGTAGGGATTGATCGCGTCGGCGCCGTAGCCGATCAGGGTCGCGACGTGGTGAACGGTTCGCGGGTCGGCCGACTCGAGGACGATCCCCGCATGGTTGCGCAGGCCGTTTCGCACGAGGTGGTGGTGAACGGCGCCCATCACGAGCAGGCTCGGGATCGCGACGCGGTCGTCGACGCCGCGGTCGGAGAGGATCACCACGTCGTTGCCGGCCTCGATCGTCGCGACGGCGTCCTCGCGAACGCGCTCGATGGCGGCCTCGAGCGCCTCGCCGTCGGGCTGGTCGGCAGCTTCTTTGCAATCGTAGGTGACGTCGACCGTCCCCGTCGTAATATCGTTCGTCTGGCAGTCGCGAATCGCCTCGAGTTCGGCGTCGGTGAGGACAGGCGAGTCGAGGACGAGCTGGCGGGCGTGTTCTGGCGACTCGGCGAGCAGGTTGCGCTGAAATCCCAGCCGGGACTCGAGCGAAGTGACCTGTTCCTCGCGGATGTAGTCGAGCGGCGGGTTCGTGACCTGGGCGAACAGCTGTTTGAAGTACGAGAACAGCGGCCGGTTGAACTCGGTGAGCACCGACAGCGGCGTGTCGTCGCCCATCGAGCCGATCGGGTCTTTCCCCTTCTGCATCATCGGCTCGATCAGGTTCTCGAGTTCGTCGTGGGTGTAGCCGAACGCGGCCTGGTGGGGGCGCAGTCTGTCGACGGCCTGGCGCGGTTCGGGGTCGGCCGTCTCGAGGAGGTCCTCGACGTGAACCTGTTCGCGGGCGAGCCACTCGCCGTAGCGGTCGTCGACGAGGCCGTCGAAGACCTCCTCGTCCGGAATGACCCGGCCCTCGTTCGGGTCGGCCAGGAACAGTTGACCGGGCTGGAGCCGCCCGCGCTCGGCGATCTTTTCGGAGGGCGTCTCGAGCGCGCCGGCCTCGCTGGCGGCGATCAGGCGGTTGTCGGTCGTCACGTCGTACCGACAGGGACGCAGACCGTTCCGGTCGAGAACGGCGCCGACGCGTTCACCGTCGGTCGCCGCGACGAGGGCTGGGCCGTCCCACGGCTCGACGAGCGAGGCGTGGAAGTCGTACCAGTCCTTTCGCGCCTGGTCCATCTGGTCGTCACCGCGCCAGGCCTCGGGAACGAGCATACGGAGAGCGTGGGGAAGGTCGCGCCCGTCCTGCACGAGCAGTTCCACGGCGTTGTCGACGCTCGCGGTGTCGGACTGGTTGGGGTCGTTGATGACGGGTTTGACGGCCTCCAGATCGGTTATGACCTCGCTCTCGAGGTCCGTCTCGCGGGCGCGCATCCAGTTGACGTTGCCCTGGATGGTGTTGAACTCGCCGTTGTGGACGACGTTGCGATAGGGGTGAGCGAGGTGCCACGCCCCGAGGGTGTTCGTCGAGAAGCGCTCGTGGACCATCACGAACGTCGACTCGAGGCGCTCGTCAACGAGGTCGGGGTAGTAGCTGGCGACCTGCTTGCCCTTGAGCAGGCCCTTGTAGACGAGCGTCTTCGAGTCCAGCGAGCAGACGTAGAATCGACCGGAACCGTCGACGTCGGCGTCCTCGACCGCGTTCTCGAGCGCGCGGCGAGCGACGTAGAGACGGCGGTCGAAGTCGTCCTCGGCCAGTTCGTCCGTCGACGAGACGAACACCTGCCAGACGTCGGGTTCGGACGCGAGGGCCGTCGCGCCCAGCTCGTCGTTGTTCGTCGGCACGTCCCGCCAGGCAAGGATTTCGAGTCCGTACTCGGCGAGAGCGTCCTCGACGAGGTCGATGAGCGCTTCGCGGGCGGCGTCGTCCTGTGGGAAGAAGATCGATCCGGCGGCATACTGCGACGGCAGGTCGACGTCGAGTTCGTCGCGGAAGAAGGCGTCGGGCATCTGGAGCACGATCCCCGCGCCGTCGCCGGTGTTCGCTTCGGCGCCGGTGGTGCCCCGATGCTCGAGGTTGACGAGGAGTTCGAGGCCGTCGGCGACGACGTCGTGGCTCGCTCCGCCGTCGAGGTCCATGACGACGCCGAGACCGCAGTTCGACCGTTCGTCTTCGGGGCTGGCGAGGCCCCGCTCGCCGTGAGACGAGTCACTGTGTGGCTGTGTCATACGCACCCGAGGTTTTCGCACCCACAAGAGGGTACCCCATTATGACTAAGGGTATTATAATGCCATATTAGGGAATTAAAACCGTAAGGGTGTACGAGAATACGAAAGCGTGTACTACGGGTGCAGGAGGGACAGTGAACGGCCGAGGAACCAGTGCACTGTCGGATCGCGATCACGTCGCTCTCGCTCGGTGAGAATCGTCGCCAGAAAGTGTCAGAGGCACGTAGTGTCCATCCGCTGGATGCACACCACGATAGGTAGTCACCGCTGGAACCATATGCACTATGGGGCTAAACGATTAGGTTCGGGTAAGTCACTCATTCACTCACACTCATTTACTCACTTGCTCACACTCACTCCCCCCATCAACTCGTGCGAAGACGAGGGCTCGAGGGCGCCGCTACGCGAACATACACGCACTGGAAGAACGGTTTCGAGACGAATAGGGAGGGGCGCTCGATCAGTAGGTTCTGGCGAAGTACGCCAGCTGATCGGCGTGTTCACCACAGACCGTACAGGCAGCGTCCTCGTCCTCGGGCGCGGCAGCCTCGCCGTCGGTCTCGGCGCTCTCCTCGGCGAGGGGTTGGAGGACGATCTCCGCGGAGACCTTCTCCTTGATGGCCTCCTCGCAGGCCTGGTCGCCACACCACGGGACCTTCACGTAGCCGCCGTGGCGCCCGATCGTCCCCATGATCTCCTCGGGACTGTCGGCCGTCCGCACGTTCGACTCGAGGGTCTCCCGGGCGGCCTCGTACAGTTTCTCGTAGATCGCGTCGAGGTGTTCGTCGACGGTCTCGGCGACGCCCTCGCGGTCGGCGACGGTCTTCTCGTTGTCCGGACGGTGGACCAGGGTGACCTCGCCGTCGTCGGCCTCGTTGGGGCCGATTTCGATCCGGAGGGGGACGCCCTCGAGTTCGTGTTCGTTGAACTTGAAGCCGGGATTGCGCTCGTCGCGGTCGTCGAGTTCGACGCGGACGCCCGCGGCCTCGAGGTCGTCGGCGACCTCGCTCGCGTAGCCGAGGACCTGCTCCTCGGTGTCTTCCTGCCAGATGGGGACGATGACGACCTGCGTGGGCGCGACCGTGGGGGGCAAGACGAGTCCCTGGTCGTCGGAGTGAGTCATGATGAGCGCCCCCAGCGCGCGCCAGGAGAGCCCCCACGAGGTCGTGTACGCCGTGCGCTCCTCCTCGTCCTCGTCCGCGAAGGTGATGTCGAACGCCTCCGCGAAGCTCTGGCCGAGGTGGTGGCTCGTCCCGCCCTGGACGGACTTGCCGTCGGGCATCAGACACTCGACCGTCGTCGTGGTGTCGGCCCCGGGGAACTTGTCGTGTTCGGGCTTTTTGCCCTTCAGGACGGGAATGGCGAACAGCTCCTCGTAGACGCGCTCGTACTGCTCGAGGCGGGTCCAGACTTCCTCCCAGGCCTCCTGGTTCGTCTCGTGGGCGGTGTGGCCTTCCTGCCAGAGGAACTCCTTCGTGCGGAAGAACGGCTTCGTGTCCGTCGCCTCCCATCGAACGACCGAGCACCACTGGTTGAGCCGCATGGGGAGGTCGCGGTGACTGCGCGTCCACTCGGCCATGAACGGCGCGATAATCGACTCGCTGGTGGGGCGGACGGCGAGGCGCTCCTCGAGCTCGTTGTGCCCGCCGTGGGTCACCCACGCCACCTCGGGGTCGAATCCTTCGACGATGTCCTTCTCGCGCTCGAGGTAGCTCTCGGGGATAAACAGGGGGAAGTACGCGTTCGTGACGCCGGTCTCCTTGAACCAGCCGTCGAGGGTGTCCTGGAGCGTCTCCCACAGCGCGTAGCCGCGGGGCTTCGTGACGATGAAGCCGCCCATGGGGGCGTAGTCTGCCAGGCCGGCCTTCTGTACGACCTCGGCGTACCACTCGCCGGGTCGATGATTCTTGGACTCGGTGATCCCGAGTTCCTGTGATTCGTCGCTCATACCTCAACAGTCTGCCAGCGCGCTCTTAAACGATGCGAAGGTACGGCGTCGGGTGACACGAGAACGGTAACCGCGTATCGACGCGGATGGCGAGCGAGTGCGGCCGCCGATCGACTGGTAGCGGGCCTGTACCGTCAACCCCGACGCCGAATACGACGGTACACGACCGGTGAGAAGCGAGGGACCAATCTGGTCGACGGTCGGCCGACGCCGTTACCGTCGGTTCGAACGCGCTCGAACACGCCGTGCTGTGCCATCTCGTAGAGGTGTCGCTGGACGGTTTCCGCCGACAGGTCGACGTCGACGGCGAGCGTCGTGGCCGTGTCGTCGATGCCTGTACTCGGGAGGCCCAGTTCGACGAACTGATCGAGGATGATTCGCTTACTTTCGTGAAGCGACGTGATCGTCTCGACGTGGACGCACCGGTCGGGCGTGGTTTCGATCGCCTCGTCGACGTGTTCGGAGCCGACACTCGTCGCCCCGTCGCGTTCAGCGAAAATCGCGGCGGCGTACAGCGCGGTGAGTGCTCGCGTCGCGTCGCCAGCCGCCCAGTCACTGATTTTGCGGGCAAACGCGTACTCGAACCCGTTCGAGGCGAGCGCAGCCGACGCCCGGGCGAAGAGAATGTCGAGGAGCGCTTCGGTAGAGTAGGCTGGAACTCGAATCGTGCGGTCGGCGGCCTCCAGCGGTCGTCGACCGACCGTAATCGTCGTCAGTGGTGCATTTGCGGGGAGTCGGCTCCGAATTGCCTCCACGTGCGATTCGTTGACGTGGTCGAGAGCGAGAACCGTTCGTTCAACGGCCGTTATCGCGTCCGCGATCCGCCGTTCGATCTCGTCGAAACCGATTCCGCGCTTCGGCGTCGGTTCGACGGTGAGCGCGTCGAGAATGTCTCGAAGGACGTCGAAGGCACTCGATCCGCGCGCGTTTACGTACACGAACTCCGTGCGTGGGACGACCGCCGTTCGGGTGGTTGTGACGATGGGCGTGTCGCCGGGGGAGAACCGTTCCCGAAGCAAGCGAAACAGGCTCGAGACGAGGACCGATTTGCCGGAGCCCGGTGGGCCGTATACCCGACAGGACGGTGGGAGCGACCCGTCGAACGCCGGCTCGAGTACGTCGAGCAGTCGCTCTGCAATCGCTCCGTGACCGGTGGGTTGATCGGGGTGGATCGCTGGATTCAGCGCGGCTTCGTCGACGAGTAGCCGGTTTCGATCGTCAGATATCCGACGGTCGATTCGTTCCCACAACTCCATTGATATCAGACAAAACCTGCATCAAGTAAGTGTTTCGGCTACTGCCTACTTCTTTACGAGTGACGGGTAACTATCGATCACGAAAAGGACTGTGAGAGTAGCAACGGGACGATTCGCCCCGAGTGTACGAATGTTCTGTACCCGGAATAGAATTGAGTTAACGCCAGTATAGATTGTGTCCGTACGAGGGAAACTGGATCATACAAAATGGACCGTAGGATGGTGCATATTTATTAGGTTCCATTATATTTACTGCCACTATGGCATCTAGCGACGAATCCCGGCGACGATTTTTGAAAGGGGCGGCGTGTGCGTGCTGTGGTGCAACGCTCGCCGGTTGCTTGAGTGGAAACGGCGACGAAAACGACGGCAACGGCAACGGCGACGGAAACGGAAACGACTCGAGCCAGGGCGACTACCCCGAATTCGACCCGCTCGACCCCGAATTCCCGCAGCTAACATCGACGCTGATGGAACACAGCTTCGAAACCGGGGCCCTCGAGGAACTCGAGAACTTCGAAGAACGAGACGAACCCGTCTACGGCAGTCCACCACGGGAAACGCCAGACGATGAGAGCGAGTGGATCGATCCCGACACGCTCGACTTCGCAATGGTCCCAACTGAGGACCCCACAGTCTTCGAAGGCGTGCTCGACCCGCTGCTCGAGAACATTGCTGAAGAGACGGGGAAAGAGGTCGTCAATAACCCGCTCCAGTCCTACGCGGCCCAGATCGAGACGATGCGCAACGAGCGCCTGCACGTCGCCGGGTTCTCAACCGGGTCGACGCCGTTCGCGGTCAACAACTCGGGCGCGGTCCCGTTCAGCATTCAGGTCGGCGAAGAGGAGTTCGGCTACCGGCTGTGGGTCATCACGCAGGCCGACAACGACGAGATCTACGAACTCGAGGACATGGCCGGCAAGAGCGTCGCCCACACCAGTCAGTCGTCGAACTCAGGTCATCTCGCGCCGAACGCACTCTTCACCGATGCTGGCGTGGTTCCCGGCGAGGACTACGAAATCGAGTTTTCCGGCAGTCACGAGAACAGCGCCGCGGGCATCTACCACGGCGACTACGACGTCGCGCCGATCTGTAGTACCTGCTACGCTCGCGTCGCGGAACGCGGCGATGTCGACGCTTCGGAGGTCAAGTGTATCTGGGCGAGTGCCCCGTTCCCGACGACCTCGTTCTGCTACCGCTACAACCTTCACCCCGACATCCAGGAGGGGATCAAGCGGGCGTTCCTCGAATACGACTACCAGGACACGGAAATCGCCGAGGAGTTCGAGGGGCGCGGGACGTGGGTGGAAATCGATTACGCGACCCACTACCACGACATCCTCGTCAACCACCAGGTCAACGGCGTCGACTACGAGGAAGACGAAGTCTAAAACCCGATGCTCAAAGTAGTCGATCTGGACAAGACGTATCCGACCGGAGATCACGCGCTGAAGCGCGCCTCGATGGAGGTTTCGGGGAACGAAGTCGTCGCTATCATCGGTCCCAGTGGAGCTGGGAAGAGTACGCTCATCCGGTGTATCAATCGACTGACGGAGCCGACCGATGGGGAGGTGTGGCTCGACGAGACCGAGTTGACCGGGCTGTCGAAGCGGGACCTGCGGGAGACACGCCGAGACATCGGGATGATCTTCCAGGAGTACGGACTCGTCGAACGCCTCACCGTCATGGAAAACGTCCTCTCCGGCCGACTCGGCTACCTCAGCAACTGGAACGCGTTTCGTCGAAATTTCCCCGAAAAAGACGTACAGTACGCGTACGAAACCCTCGACCGGGTCGGTCTCGCCGGCATGGAGGACAAGCGAGCGGACGAACTCTCAGGCGGCCAACGACAGCGCGTCGGGATCGCCCGCGCGGTCGTCCAGCGCCCGAAAATCATGCTCGCGGACGAACCGACGTCGAGCCTCGATCCGGACACGTCTCGAGCCGTCATGGACCTCCTGACGGAGATCGCCCGTGAGGAATCGATCCCGGTGCTCATCAACATCCACGAGGTCGAACTCGCGCTCGAGTACGCCGATCGCGTCGTCGGGCTCCACGACGGCGAGATCGTATTCCAGGGCGGTCCCGGAGCCGTCGACGAGGGCGCACGCGACGTCATCTATCGCGGTGAGAATGACGCCCACCGCGATGCTGACGGTCGGATCTCGAGCGAGCCGGGATCCGCAACCACTGACGAACACGCGCCGGACAAGAGCCCGACCAGAGACGTATGAGTAGCGGGACAAGCGGGGAGCGCAGCGAAGACCTGTACACCGACGGCGGCTACCCCGGCACGTGGGAGCGACCGACGGTGTTCTACAACGTCGCGGTGAAGTACGCCGTATACCTGGTGATTACCGGATTCGTCGTCTGGAGTCTCTGGGAGATGCGGGTCGGCATCGATCGGTTCGTGTCCGGGCTCGAGTCCGTTAGGACACTCGCCGAGGGGATGTACCCGCCAAACTTCGGACCGCGAAAGCGCGAACTTATCTACGGCGGAATGGTCGAGAGTATGGCGATGTCGATCGTCGCCACGTTCGTGGGCGTCATCGTCAGCATCCCGATCGCGGTGATGGCCGCCGAGAACCTCGTTCCGCGACCGGTCTACTACGTCGGGCGGGGAATCGTCTCGGTGTCGCGGGCGCTTCACGAGCTCGTGCTCGGCATCCTCGCGGTCATGGCCGTCGGAATCGGGCCGCTCGCCGGCGTTATCGCGCTGGTGTTCGCCACGCCGGGATTCTACGCGAAGTTGCTCGCCGAGGACCTGGAGGACATCGACGAAGGGCAACGCGACGCCATCAGGGCGGTCGGTGGGTCGCCGCTGCAGGTTCTCCTGTACGGCGTCTATCCTCAGGTGATCCCCCGAATCGCGGGCCTGGGTATCTACCGCTGGGACATCAACATTCGGGCGAGTACGATCATCGGAATCGTCGGCGCGGGCGGCATCGGGACGACGCTGCTCAACGCCTTCGATCGTTACGAGTTCGACTTCGCGCTTGCAATCATCATGGCCATCATCGCAGTCGTCCTCGTCGGAGAGGCCGTGAGCGTCTACATTCGGAGGCGGATACAATGACCGACCAATCGACGGTGACCGATACCTCGACGGAGTGGGATACCAGAGGTCGGAAGCGGCGATTCGCCCGTTACGTTGGATTGCTCACGACGTTCGTCGTCGTCGCAATCTCCTGGCGGGCGCTCAACGTCCGGTACGAGTACGTCGAGACGGCCCCGGAATCCGTCCGGGACCTTCTCAACCGGATGTATCCGCCGGACGCCGCGTACGCCAACGAAATCGTCGGTCCGCTCCTCGAGACAATCAACATCGCCGTGCTCGGGACGGGCCTTGCGATCCTGCTGGCGCTCCCCGTTGCGTTCATCGGCGCGGAGAACACCACGCCGAACCGGGCAACCTACCTGCTCGGGAAGTTCCTCATCGTCGCCTCGCGGTCAGTGAACGTCATCATCTGGGCAATCATCTTCGTATTCCTGTTCGGAACGAGCGCGCTCGCCGGCGTCCTGGCGGTCGGCTTCCGGTCGATCGGGTTCGTCGCCAAGCTCATCGCGGAGGAGATCGAGGAGATCAATCCGACGCAAGTTGAGGCCGTTCGCGCAACCGGCGCGAGCAGAACGCAGACGTTACTGTACGGGATCGTCCCGCAAGTGAAGCCGGCGTTCGTCGGGGTGTCCGTCTACCGCTGGGACATCAACGTCCGCTCGAGCACGATCATCGGCTTCGTCGGCGCGGGCGGCATCGGCATGGAACTCCAGAACAGCATCGACTTTCTCGACTGGCACCGCGTGCTGACGATTCTCATCGCCATCCTCGCGGTCGTCCTCGTCAGCGAACTGATCTCGGCGTACCTTCGGTCGAAGGTGCGCTGACCTCACTTTTACCTCCGCATGCATTACGACGGCATTATTTTCGACCTCGATGGGACCGTCTATCGGGGCGATCGACTCGTTCCTGGAGCCCCAGCCGCGGTCGAACGCGCTCGAGCAGCCGGTGCGAGCGTCCTGTTCCTCTCGAACAACCCCACGAAGCGGCCACCGGAGTACGCTGATCGATTGACCGAGTTCGGCATTCCGGCCGACGACGAGGACGTGCTCAACTCCGCGGCAATCACCGCGGAGTGGCTCGTAGCGAATCACCCGAATCGACCAGCACTGGTCGTCGGTGAACGCCCGCTCGTGGCCGAACTCGAGGACGCCGGCATCACCGTGACGCAAGATCCCCGGCGGACGGAGATCGTCGTCGTATCGATGGACCGGTCGTTCGACTACGAGACGCTCCAGCTAGCACTAGATGCCATCGACGACGAGACGCTGTTCGTCGCGACCAATCCCGACCGCACGTGTCCGGTCGAGGATGGGGAGATTCCCGACGCCGCCGGCATGATCGGCGCGATCGAGGGCGTTACCGGCCGATCGCTCGACCGCGTGCTCGGAAAGCCGTCGCCCACGGCGGTCGAGGTGGCGACGGCGAGGATGGACTGCGTCCCCGAACGGTGCCTGCTCGTCGGCGACCGGCTCGAGACCGACGTCGAGATGGGGGTCCGCTTGGGGATGGCGACGGCGCTCGTCCTCACGGGGGCGAGTGACAGGACGGACCTCTCGAGTGCACGGAACGAACCGACTCACGTCCTCGATTCGATTGCCGGCCTTCCGGAACTGCTCTCGGCAGACGGGTGACCCGCTCGGCCCGCGGCGGGAACCGCGAGGCCGTTTCATCCGGTTCTCTCGGCTTTATATAAACCCGTCACGAAGACGAGGTATGCGAGTCATCGAGGTCAACGAGTACGGTGATAGTGGCGTCCTCCAGACCGCCGAGCACGAGGTTCCGCAACCGGGCCCGGGGGAGGTCAGAATCGACGTCGAGGCCGCGGGCATCAACTTCGCGGACGTCATGCAGCGGCGCGGCGTGTATCCGGGTGGGCCGGAACCGCCGTATGTCCCCGGGATGGAAGCCGCCGGAACCGTCGACGCTACCGGCGAGGGGATCGACCTCGAGGAGGGCGACCGCGTGGTCGGCATGCTCGGCGGGGGCGGATATGCCGAGTACGCCACCGCCAACGCGCAGATGCTCTTACCCATCCCCGACGGAATGAGCTTCGAGGAAGCCGCCGGCTTCCCCGTCCAGTTCCTGACCGCCCACTCCTGCCTGTTCGAGTGGGGCGGCCTCGAGGAGGGCGAGTCCGTCCTCATCCAGGCCGCCGCGGGTGGCGTCGGCACGGCGGCCGTCCAGCTGGCCTCGCGGGCCGGCGCGGAGGTCTTCGGCACCGCGAGCATCGAGGAGAAACTCGAGCTGGCGGCCGACCTCGGGTGTGACCACCCGATCCAGTACACCGAAGTCGATTTCCGCGACCCCGTCGAGGAGGCCACCGACGGCGAGGGCGTCGACCTCGTCCTCGAGAGCGTCGGCGACGACGTGTTCGATCGGAGTCTCGACGCACTCGGACACTTCGGGCGGTTAGTCACCTACGGCGTGGCGAGCGGGGTTCCCGCGAGCGCCGAGAACCGGCGCCTGCTCTTCGAGAACAAGTCCGTCGTCGGGTTCCACCTCGGGCAGGCATCTCGACACGATCCGAAGCGGATCATGCAGGCGATTCCGGATCTAACCCAGGGGCTGGCCGACGGCGAACTCGAGGTGATCGTCGGCGAAACGTTCGCGCTCGAGGACGCGAGCGAGGCCCACCAGTTCATCGAGGACCGAAAGAGCGTGGGGAAGGTCGTGCTGATTCCCTGAGCAGTACGCAGTCGTCGACTCGAGGGGGCGCGTCGGCCGGTCGATCGATAGCCGAGTGATAGCTATTTTGCGCTGCTGGGTGGTTTGGTATGTATGCCCACAGAACGACCACGAGACACCCGTCATCGCGAGATCGACGCCATCGTGGAGGCGAAGGCGGGCGGCGTCGCGGAGACGAGAGACGAAGCCGACAAGTACACCGTCCTCGGGGCCGCCAGCCGACGCACGTTCGCGAACTGGCTGACACCGATCGAGGAGCACTTCGTCTGCCATCGAAACGATATTCCGGACGCCGACGCCGACGCGTGGACCGTCTCGCTCACCGGGGGGCTTAAGGGGACCCTTTCGATGACCGACATCAGGGAGAAGTATCCGACGGTCGCGGTCGCACACACGATGGAGTGTGCCGGCAACGGACGAGGCCAGCACCGACCGGAGACGGGAAGCGTTCAGTGGGACTGTGAGGCCGCGGCCACTGCCTTCTGGACGGGGACGCCAGTGAGTTTGATACTGCGCGAGTACGGCGTGACCGAATCCGAGGGACAGTGGCTCACCACCGTCGGTGGCGATCCGTCGGACGGCGACGACATCTTCGCCCGATCGATTCCGCTCGAGAAGGCCCTCGACGACTGCGTGCTGGCCTACGAGATGAACGGCGAGCCCTTGCCACGGGAGCACGGCTATCCCGTCCGCCTGATCGTTCCCGGCTGGTACGGCGTCAACAACGTCAAGTGGGTCGAGGAACTCCGCGTCATGGACTCGATGGTGACCGAGGGGAGCCTCGAGCGCCCCGGAGAGCACGCGTACTGGCAACAGCGTTCGTATCGCATCTATCCCAGTGGAAGCGAACCCGACGAGAACGAGACGGTCGAGACGTACGATACGTGGACCCAGCTCGAGGGCGCAGTCGAGTATCCGTACACGTTCGACGCGAACGTGATGTCGCTGATCGGCGCGCCATCCGGGGAGTCGCCCGCCGAGGTGCGACCGGACGAGTCGCTCAAGGTGCGCGGCGTCGCCTGGGCGGGAGACGATGGGGTCGACCGCGTCGAGGTCTCGACCGACGGCGGTGAGACCTGGGACGACGCGGAACTGTTCGGCCCCGACTACGCAGGCGCGTGGCGACTCTTCCGGTACGACTGGGACACCCGGCTGGGACGTCACACCCTGCTGTCGCGCGCGACCGACGACCTGGGCCGTCGACAGCCGTCACGAATATCCGACCCCGACGTCTGGCGAGACGCGCTCGAGAACGACGAGTATCCCTGGAACGAAGGAGGCTACGCCGCGAACGCGTACGAACCCAACGGCGTGGACGTCGAGGTCCGCGCCAGGGACGGCCGGGACGTCGGAGAGTGAGTCGCGTCGTTCGCGCCGACGCCGTCACTCCTCGAGCGACGCGCCACGCTCGAGGTCGTAGTCGACGAATTCGGCCTCGTCGAGCGGTCGTCCGCCTTCGAACGCGAACGTTCCCTCGACGGTGTCGCCCTCGAGCACCGCGGGTAGCCAGAGGTGATCGTCCTCCCACATGCGATCGTAGGGCACGTCGTCGACCGAAACCCACTCGGGGTGGGCTTCCTCGGTCGCCACCGGTTCGCCGTCGTAGACCTCGGTCCGGAACACGTGGCAGACGGTGTGGACCTCGCCGTCGAGCGTGAACGTGAGTTCGCCCGCCTTCTCGGTTGCCTCGAGCGGAATCTCGAGGCCAACTTCCTCGCGCACCTCGCGAACGGCGCACTCTCGCGGCGTCTCGCCGTCTTCGAGTTTGCCGCCGGGTCCGTTGTACCACCCCTCGCCGAGTCCGCGTCGCTTCTCGATGAGGAGCACGTCGTCGCCGTCCAGGACGAAACAGAGCGTCGCCTCGATCATGCTCGAGGATTCGACTGTGCGGACAAAACTGGTGTGGTCCGCCGCGGCCGAGGCTCCGTTTCACCCCAGCTACGTCTCTCGTTTCGATCCGCTCCACAAAATCGAAGGCCGGTGACAACAAACGGATCGAACGATGGCCACCGAAGCGACGTTTACCGTCCCCTCGAGTCAGTTCCCACTGGGGACCGTATTCGAGCAGCTGCCGGACGTGACAGTCACGCTGGAGCGGATCATCCCCGCCCAGGACGTGGTAATCCCCTACTTCTGGGTGCGAGGGACCGTCGTCGACGATATCGAGGAGGTATTTTCCGCACACCCCGGCGTCAGAAACATCCGTCTCGTCGATTCCGTCGCGGACGAGTATCTGCTGCGCGTCGAGTGGGCCGTCGAGTACTCGGGCGTGCTCAGCGTGCTCACAGAGACGGAGATACCGCTCATCGAAGCAGTCGGCACGAACCAGGAGTGGACGTTCGACGTTCGCGGCGACGACCGAAGCGACATCGCGTCCTTCCAGCGACGCTGTCGGGAGAGGGACGTACCGGTCACGCTGACGAGCCTTCACGCGTTGACGCCGGTCGAGTCGGACACCGAGGCGGCACTCACCGAATCCCAGCAGGAGGCGTTGGTGCTCGCCTTCGATCGCGGCTACTTCGAGATCCCCCGGGAGGTGACGATGGCGGAGGTCGGCGACGAACTCGGCATCTCCCAGCAGGCCGTTGCGTCTCGACTCCGTCGTGGAATAAAGCGCATTCTGGGGAGTACGCTCTCCGAGACGAGTCACGCGGATCGATAGATCGCCGATCGAATAAAAGGGTTTTGTATAACGCGAAGCAATCCTGATGGTCGTTCTCCGTCGACTACGCGAACGATGCCCTCCGGCAAACGCGAGCGCACGCTCGTCGAGTGTTCCGCCTGCGGAACCGCCTACGCGGCAATGAAGTGGTCCGACGGGACACTGCAACCGATCGGAACGAAGAACGGCTGCCGGTGCGGGTCGGCGGAGTTCCGCGAGGTTCGTTATCGAGAAACCACCCCTCAGGAGGAAGAAGCCGACTGACCGATTCGAAGCCGCGCGCTAGGCCTTCGCGTCGGCGCTCGAGTCCGCGTCCGTCCGGTCGAACAGGCGGTCGAGGCCGAGTGCGAGCGCGGCCGACAGGGTGGCCCCGACGAGGGCGAAACCGGCGAGCGCGACGAAGAAGGTCGCGAGGCCCGCCTCGCCGAGCAGGAAGCCGCCGATGGCGATGCTGGTCGCGCCGAACCCGAACTCGCCGAGGTAGGTGTAGCCGTAGGAGAGCCCACGGCTGTCGGCGGGCGTGTAGACGGCGACGGCGTTCTGGTAGAACGGCTGGATGGCGAACAGGACGAAGCCGAGGACGCCACAGAGAACGAGCAGGGCGCCCAGGCCGAGATCGACGACGGGGACGAACGCGAGCGCGAGGGCGGCCAGGACGGCGAAGAGCGCGGCCAGCCCGCGAGCCGCTGGAACGCGGTCCGTGAGCTTCCCGCCGGTATACTGGCCGGCCATGCCGACGACCAGCAGGCCGACGTAGACGTAGAAGCCGGGGTCGATGTCGTAGCGCTCGAGCGTCGGGAACAGGTCGAGTCCCTCGAGCGCCGGCAGGCCGGTCATGATCTCGGGCAGGTAGGTGAGCACGCCGCGGTAGTACAGCCCCTCGAAGGTGACGAGGACGAAGACGATGGCGAATGCGCTGGCGAAAAGCGCCCGGGAGTTGGCGAGAAACTCTGGCAGCGAGAGCGCCTCGTCCGGCCCGGCCTCGACGTCGTCCGCCACCGCGGCGGTCGCGTCGAAGTCCGCGCTGAGTCCATAGGCGACGGCGACGAAGCCGGGAATCGCGAGCAGAGCGGCGACCACGGGCCACTCGAGGACGATCAACAGCGTGGCGGCGACGAACGGCCCGAGGGCGATGCCGAAGTTGCCGGCGATACCGTGCCAGGCGAAGACGGTGCCGCGCTCCTCGACGCCCGTGCTGATGAGCGCGAGTCCGGCGGGGTGATAGACGCTAGCGGCGACGCCCCAGAGCAGGAGGCCGACGGCGACGGCGTAGATGGACTCCAGGACGGAGGCCGCCGCGAGGGTGACGAAGGCGAGGCTCATGCCGAGCAGACAGAGCAAGATGAGTCGCTTCGGGCCGTACCGGTCGGCGAGGACGCCGCCGGGAAGCGCGCCGATGCCGAAGGGAGCGTACCCCAGCGCGACGACGAACCCGACGAGGGTGACGCTCACGTCGAACTCGGCGAGCCAGACGACGAGGAAGATCGGGATCGAGGTCTCGAACCAGTGGACGAGGGCGTGGCCCGCCATAGTGAAGCCGGCGATCGAGCGATCGTTCGAATCGAGAGACATGCGAGACGGTGGTCAAACGGCTGGCGCCGGGGTACTTAGCGACTCGGAAATCGGCAGAGTGGCGGGGGACGGTCGCTGGCCGCGCTCGCGGTCCTCGAGAACTCGAGACGCTGCCCTCACCCGCACCCTTTTATCGGGTACCGATGTGTGACAGGGTATGGCGGATCGGACGATCGGCTACGCCGACGAAATGGACTACACGACCCTGGGCGAAACGGGACTCGAGGTCTCCCGTCTCTGCCTGGGCTGTATGAACTTCGGGAGCGCCGAGCCCTGGATGATCGACGACGAGGAGCAATCGATCGAGATCGTCGAGCGTGCGCTGGATCTCGGGATCAACTTCCTCGACACGGCCAACGTCTACTCCCGCGGGGAGAGCGAGGAACTCGTCGGCCGGGCGATCGAGCCCTACGACCGGGACGAACTCGTGATCGCGACGAAGGTTTTCGGGCGCATGGGCGACGGACCGAACCAGCAGGGTCTCTCGAGAAAGCACGTGTTCGACCAGTGTCGAGCGAGTCTCGAGCGCCTCGGGACCGACTACGTCGACCTCTACCAGATTCACCGCTGGGACGAGGAGACGCCCATCGAGGAGACCCTGCGCGCGCTCGACGCCCTGATCGACGAGGGGTCCGTTCGCTACGTCGGCGCGAGCACGATGACGGCCTACGAGTTCACGAAGGCGCTGTACACCGCCGACGTCGAGCACCTCGAGCGGTTCGTCTGCATGCAACCGGAGTACAACGCCGTGGATCGCCACGAGGAGGCGAATCTCCTTCCCGTATGCGCGGGCGAGGGGATAGGCGTCATTCCCTGGTCGCCGCTGGCCGGCGGCTTCCTGACCGGAAAGTACGACCGGGACGACGATCCGGAGGGAGACGTACGGGCCGCGACCGACGAGTATACGAGACGGCGCTTCACCGACGAGAACTGGGCCATCCTCGAGGTCATCGAGGAGCTCGCCGCAGAGAGGGACGCGACCCCCGCACAGGTATCGCTGGCCTGGCTCCTCCACAAGGACGTCGTCGACGCGCCGATCGTCGGCCCGCGGTCGCTCGACCACCTCGAGGAGAACGTCGGGGCCGTCGGGGTCGAGTTGACGGAGGGTGACCTCGAGCGGATCGAGGAGCCAATCGATCCGCGGTGGCCCGCGCCGGGGAAGAACTGACGAGACGGCCAGACGAGGCGAAGACGACACCGTCGACGAGTTCTGTAGTTCGGGTCGATGTTGGCGTGTCCCTTCCAGTAATTAATGTAACAAATATACTATGTCGGAATATATTTCCACTATCAATATATAGTCATACTATGGAACGACTAGAGTGGCTCCACTTCGGCATGCTCTTTCTCGGTCTTCTCCTCTTTTTCCGGCTATACTGAGCGGACTCGCTGCGGTAGAGTACGAAATTCACCTCGAAGAAACGGCTGCGGACAACGGAGTAGTCTCAGACGAGATGAATCGGTACGGAGTCGCTCAGTACGACGAACTATCGACCGAGCACCAGCGAATCGTCGACGGCTTGATCGAGGGAGAACAGTACCGATTCGACGACGAGATCGTCGCCATCGCGTGGGGTGACGGCCGCGTCGTCTCTCGAGACGGACAATACCACGTCATCCCTCGAGAGACAGTCGTCGACTGGACCAGTCCGAGTGGACTGCTCGCGCTGGCGTTCGGAGTCGGAGGGGCGGCGCTGATCGTGGAATCGATTCGCCGGCACCACTTTCCTCGATACCGTCCGTTCCGAGGGGCGAGGTAGCTCACCGGCTATTCGTTCTCGGACGGTGTACCGGCTATTCTTCCTCGAGCGACCCATCGTTCACGCCGACGGCCTGTGAGACGTCCACGTTCTCTGGCTCGTCCTGGCCGCCGACGACCAGCTCGCCGTCCTCGTTCTCCACGTAGACGTCGTCGGCGAACCCGCCCTCGGCATGGGGATGCTCAGGGTTCTCGAGGCGTTCAGGCGTCGACGGTGCCGCCGGAAGCCCACCGTCGGGCCTGAACTCGCCCAGCGGCTTGTCGATCGTGATCCCCCAGGTCGCGAAGAAGTCGTGGTACCGGTCGTAGTGGTCCTCGAGTTCGTCGGCGGGGAACTCCATCATCTCGGTCCAGCCGTGGTTGTAGAAGTCGAAGTTCGCCTGGATGTGCGTGATCTCGCGGGCCTCGGCCTCGGAGTACCCGGCACGAAGGGCCTCGAGGTAGCTGTCCATCGTCGCCTCGAAGAGGCCGTCGAGGTGGGCCTTGCGCTCGTTGGCGCGGGCCGGATCGGCCTTCCCCAGGAAGATTTTCGTGTGGAGGCGCACGAGACCCGAAATGGCCACCGAGCGAACGACTGGAGTCTCGAGGGCCTTTCGAGAGGCGAAGTGACGGGCGTTCTGGCGGAGTTTCATACTCGAGCGGACGGACTCGAGCCTAATGAGCGATGTGGAGTGGACGGATCGTCTAGCTATAGAAAGTATAGGATAGTCGATTCCTGGATGACGAACGAGCGACGCCCCCGGCGAGGCTACTCGACGATGGCATCACGAGATCGAGAGTAGTCCAGATAGCAACCGACTTTAACCCCCGTTACGAAATTTCCCGACATGACCGAGTACGTTATCATCGGGGATGGGATCTCCGGCAGTTCGGCCGCGGAGACACTCCGGGAGGAGGACCCGGAGTCGTCGATCACCGTCATCACCGATGAGGGCGAACCGCTGTACAATCGTATCCTGATCAAAGAACACGCCAAGGGCAAACTGCCCGAAGCGCCCATCTCGATTCACGACGAGGACTGGTACGACGAGCGCGACATCGACCTCTCGCTCAACACGCACGTGACGACGATCGACACCGACGAGAAGGTCGTCCGCACTCACGAGAAAGACGACGTTCCCTACGACAAACTGTTGATCGCGACGGGCGGAACGCCCACGCAGTTGCCCGTCGAAAACAGCGACGCCGAGGGCGTCCACCACTTCTGGACGTTCCAGGACGCCCGGAAGATCCGCGAGAGCGCCGAAGCGGCCGACGACGCCGTCATCGTCGGGGCCGGATTGTTGGGCATCGACTTCGCGGCAGTCTGTGGCTCCCAGGGCGTCGAGGGCAAGTTTCTGATGCGCGGCGACCGCTGGTGGCGCTACGCGCTCTCGGCCGATGGCGCCGAGATCATGCACGAGGGGATGCGAAGCGTGGGCGTCGAGCCGGTCTTCGACAGCGGCGTCAGCGAGTTCGAGGTCGACGACGACGGCCGCGTCGAGGCCGCCATCGGCGGCGACGGCAACCGCTACCCGTGTGACTTCGCCGGCGTCGCGATCGGCCTGACGTTCAACACCGAGTTCCTCCACGACACCGACATCGAACAGGACAACGGTATCGTCGTCGACGAATACATGCAGACGAACCTCGAGGACGTCTACGCGGCGGGCGATCTGACGCAGTTCTACGACGTCCTCCTGGGCGAGCAGGCCCAGAACGGCTCGTGGGGCTCGGCCAAAGAGCAGGGTCGAGTCGCGGGCATCAACATGGCCGCCGACGACGAGGCCGAGCCTTTCGAGTGGGTCTCCTCGTACTCGATTACACACTTCGACTTCCCGTTCCTCTCCTTCGGTCACCCCACCCTGGGCGACGAACACGCCGAACGCCGCTACTCCGACACCGAGTGGCGCCGCATCGCATTCAAGGACGGCAAGGTCGTCGGTGGCGTCCTCATCGGCGACCTCTCCGCTCAGAGCAAGCTCAAGCAACTCATGCGCCAGCAGCGTATCGTCGCCGACCAGGCCGAGGTCCTCCTCGAGAAGCAAGTCGACCTCGACGAACTCGCGCCGAGTCAGGATCAATAATCGGGCGGCCATCGTCGTCGTCGGAATTTTGCTGTTACGCTCCTTCATTGACACACCGTTCGGAAAGGATTGTGACCGTGTAAACTCGAGTTTCAGCCGTACTCGTCGCTGGTTCCACCGTGTTCGGTGCGCTTCAGACCACACGGAACGGTATCTCAAACGAAAACTCGTAATAGGTAAATATTCAGCAACGTTTTGAGCGGAGCCACAACACGGATAACGACCGCACTCACAGGAATATACGAAGAGACCTCCACCGAGACAGTGAGACAACTCATGGACTGGCACGTATCACTGTGGACGGCGCTTCTCGGTGTTACCGCGCTCGTCTCGTTCGCGTTTGCGGTGTACGTCTTCCGGAACTACTATCGACGAGACAACGTCGTCATCGTGGCCTTTTTCGGAATATCCACTGCGACCGTCTGGTGGTCGCTGACCTACGCGCTCCAGGTCTCGGCGACGACGGTATCGGCCAAATTGGCCTGGAATCGATTCGTCTGGATCGGCGTCGCCCTGATGATGGTCTCGTGGCCGCTCTTCGTACTCGTCTACACGGGGCATGAACGGTGGGCTCGTGGGAAACGCCTCGCCCTGCTCGCCGCGCTACCGACGGCGACGCTCCTGCTCGTGTTGGGTGGCAGGGCAGACCAGTTTTTGTACCTCGATCCATCCGTCGAGTACGCCGACGGACTCTACGTGCTCACGTTCACGCCAGGAGTATTCTTCCTGTTCGTACAGGCGTACTCCTACGCGATCAACGGCGTGACCTACGTGCTACTCTGGCGAACGATGAGGCGCCAGGCCGGGCCGGTTCGTCGCCAGGCGATACTCCTGTTGGTCGCGGGACTCATACCGGCCGTCGCCGCCATCGTCGGTATGACCGGGTGGATCACGCCGCTGTTTTTCGATCTCACGCCGATCGCGTTCCTGCTCACGACGCCCCTCGTCGCCTGGGCGTTGTTCAGCCACCGGCTGTTCGAAATCTCGCCGGTCGCCCGTGACGTGGTGTTCGAGAACCTGGCGGACGGTGTGGTCGTCCTCTCGGACGAAGGTACCGTTATCGACGCCAACGACCCCGCGCGGTCGCTGTTCGGCGATCGAATACTCGGAATCTCGCTCCCAGAGGCGTTCGAAGCGTATCCAGAGGTCGCCTCGGTCGTCGAGAACGACACCGAGGACGCGCGCGTAACGATCGAAACGAGCGAAGAAACGAAACGATTCGAGGTATCTGCGCTGGACGTGATGCCAGGAGGAACCGTTGCGACCGTCCTGCTGTTCGAGGACGTGACCGACGAGGAAACGCTCGAGCGACGGTACCAGAGCATGATCGAAAAGTCACCGAACGTGGTCGCGACCGTCGACGACGAGTGGACGTTTCGATACGTGAGTCCGTCCATCACGCGGGTGCTGGGCTACGAGCCGGCACAGCTCGTCGGACATTCGCTCCTCGAGTACGTCCATCCGGACGATCGAGCAGACGTACTCGAGTTGCGGACACAGTCTCGAGAGCAACCCAGCACCGATTCGATCGAACATCGGGTGAAACACGCCGACGGCACCTGGAACGTGTTCAAGACGACGACCGAACCGCTGTTCGACGGCGCCGGCGAGTTCGTCGTGACCTCGACGGACGTTACCGACGAGCGAATCTACGAACAGCGACTCCAGGTACTCAATCGCGTGCTTCGACACGACGTCAAAAACAACGTGAACATCATCACGGGCTACGCGGATCTGCTCGCAGATCACGTCGACGCGGGCGGCGAATCGTACCTCGAAACGATCGAGGAGAACGCGACGGCCCTCTCCGATCTCAGCGAACTGGCACGGGAGGTCGATATGGTGTTACACGGGAAGTCGGACCATCAGACGGTCGATATGGTGAACGCAGTCGATGCGGCGACCGAGCGGCTACAGCGGAGTTACGGCGACGCGACCGTTACCGTCGACATCGACGTCGACGAAGAGGCGCTCGCCCTGGTCAATCCCCTGTATCCGTCGGCGATCGACAATGTCCTCAAGAACGCAGTCGAGCACAGCGATCGGTCGACCCCGTCGATCGAAGTCACTGTCGACCGGACGGAAACGACCGTCGACGTCGTGATCGCCGACGACGGGCCGGGCATCCCGGCGGTCGAACGGGAGGTGCTGACTGCCGGACGGGAGACGTCGCTGGAGCACGCCAGCGGACTCGGGTTGTGGCTCGTGAACTGGATCGTTGCTCGATCCGGCGGAGAGGTCAAGTTCGCCGAGAACGAGCCTCGAGGAAGCATCGTTCGACTCCAGTTTCCGCGAGCGACCAAGGCAACGGCGAGCGCGCAAGCCAGTTGATTTCTCGAGGGCCGATTTGGACGTGGTTCGAACCAGGTCTCGCTCGAGGAGGAATCTCGACGACGAGTGATGGACAGTGGCGGAGCCTCGACGGTGGTACTGGACGGCAACGGGATGATCGGGGCGAAATCACGTCCACGGATCGACGCACCGTAGGTAAGCGGAACGAGTCGTTAGTGGGCGAACATATTGTTCCGCGCGATTCTTCCTGGAACCGAACGTTTATGACCGTCCGTGTGCATTGGTATCTTGGAACATGTCCTCCATCGACACGGAATCCCTCCAGCGGCAGTTGACCGTCCGGCGAACCGAATCGATCCCGGCATCGTCGCGAGTTCGCCACGTCGATCAGCTGAGTGAGGAGGCACTAACCCGGTTTCTCGAGGTTGTGGAAGCCGGTTCGACTGCCGTCCGCGAGGACATGGAGCTGGCCGATGACGACGTGATTATTCACACCGACTACTTCTGCGTGAGTTACGACTGAGCCCGGGCCGTTCCAGGTTACAGGTAGGGATTTCGAATCTGCCTACCTGCGGCTGGGTCGGCAATCCGTCTCTGGCCGGTGTACCATCGGCCTATCGCCGGGCGTATCGAAGCGGTTTTCCGGGGTGCGACGCAATCTAGGCGACATGAACGGCGGAAGCGACATGACGCTCGCGTTCGAACTCGAGGCCCTGCAGGCGCTCGCCTCGCCGGAGGCCGTCTTCGACGACGCCCGGGGCTGGAGTTCCTACGTCGGCGTCGTCTCCGAGGAGCCGACGTACGTGGTGACGAACTTCACCCGGAAGAACCGGGTTCGACAGGACTTCTTCTCCGGCCCCCGCGGCAAGGCCGAGAGCCTCGAGAGCGTCAAACGCCAATTCGACACGGAGCGACACGTCTTCGTCGGCGTCGGCGACGACGACGAGGCCCTCGCCGACGAGGTCGGCTGGGAGTTCCTCCACGTCGAAGACGCCGCGGAGGCGGCCGAGTGGACGCTGGCGACCGAGCCGGACGAAGCCGACGATCCGGACGAAGCGATTCGCGACGACTGGCCCTGAAATGGCCCAGCTCTCGGTACTGACGGCCATCGACGAGGCGTTCGAGCGCATCAGCGACCGCCGCGCCCTGACGGTGCTGGGCGGGCTGGTCGCCGTCCAGGCACTGATGCTGGTCGGCCTCCAGAGCCAGCTCGAGGCCCAGCGGGCGTTCATCGAGGACGAAGAGCTGTTCGTCCCGGGGTTCGAGACGCTTCCCGACGAGTTGCCCCTCGCGATCGAGCTCTCGGTCGGGCTGGCGACCGCGCTCTGGCTCGCCATGCTGGTGGCCTTCGTCGCGCTCTCTGTGGTCGCGTTCCGCGTCCTCTCCGAGCGGGCGGCACGAACGCGTAGGCGGGACGACACCGAAGACGTCGATGGTGAACCCGTCGAGGGTGAACCGCCGCTCGAGTCACCGACGACCGATGCGCCCCGGTGGAACGACGAACTCGACCGAGCGACGCTCTCGGCAGTTGTCGCCGCGTTCGGCGGGTCCCTGCTGGTGGGACTCGGTCTCGCACTGTTCGTCCTTCCTGGACTCGTTGCCGCCACGGCCCTCGCGTTTACCCACCCGTACCTCGCGACCGAGCGAGTCGGACCGATCGACGCGGCCCGCCGGAGCGTCGAGCTGACCCGCGGCTCCTGGCTTCGCGTCTTCGCCCTCCTCGTCGTTATCGTCCTGAGCTTCCTTACCGTGAGTTCACTGGGCGCCGTCGCCCTCGCCGCCCTCGAGTCAGCGCCTGTCGCAGGCGAACTCGCCAACGTCGCGTTCGGGTCACTGGCCTGGCTCTTCGCGCTGGCCCTGCTCGCGAGCGGGTTCGACCAGCTCGAGGCCCGCCGGGCCGAAGAGGACGAAAAGTGGGCGGGTATCGACGACGAGCTTTTACCATAGGCTCGAGACGGGGTCGTCTCGAGTCGTCGTCCTTATCACGACACCGGCCCAAACCCCGGCGATGGTCGACCCCGCGCCTCGCGTCCCGGGTGACGATACCAGCCGCCTCGAGCTACCCTGCGGAGAGTCCCTCGACCCCCACGAGATCGACCTCGGCATGCGCGAGTACAGCTGTTCGTGCGGTGATCGCCACGCCGTGGTCACCGACGTCCACCCACCCTCGCGGTTCGTCCCCGAATCGCTCGTCGCGGTCCTCCAGGAGACCGTCGACACGGCCGACGACTTCGACGAGTTCGGTACGCCCCACCTGCTCGGCATCGTCATGGAAGAGTTTCCCGACGAGGTCGTCGTCCACGACGCCTCCGATGACGGAGCCGTTGGGTACACGCTCCTGTGGGTGACCGACTTCGAGGCCCGACGGCTCCACGTCGTCGTCGTCGAACTGATCGTCGAGTTGATGGAACACGCGATCAGTCATGCCGACGATGGCGACGCGATCACCGAGTTCGAGACGCAGATGCTCGAGTTCGACGTCGAGTCGTTCGTCGATCAGTACCGGGACGTGCGGGACTTCGAGAGCGAGTACGACGCGCCGGTGTGACTGGCATCCGGTTTCGCTGAGACGCGTCGTCGTTTCTCCAAGTCGACACACACCAGGTCCGGTGAGTACTGTAGCCTCGTTTCTGCTACTGGACGGAACCGACGAAGGACAGACGGCGGCCATCTCGTCGAGTCGCCTCGCGACGGTCATCGAACGCGGCCATGGGAAGACAGCCGGTGACGGCCAGGGGAGTGCTATTCAGTATCGATCGGTGGTGCTCGATTCCCGTCCCCATTTTCGTCCTTATCGCCGCCGTCATCGACGCTACCTGCATCCTCTCCGAGCGAAACGTCGAATCGAGCGCCGCCAGCCTCGCTCTCCGTCACCGCCACCTCCCAGCCGTGAGCGTCCACGACCTCCGTCACGATCGCCAGGCCGAACCCCGTTCCCTCCGGGTGGGTGGTGTAGCCGGACTCGAGGACCGCCTCCCGTTCGTCCGACGGGATGCCTGGCCCGTCGTCGGCCACGTAGAAGCCGTCGTCACTCGCTCCGATCGTAACGTGTACGTCGGACCCGACGTGCTCGAGGGCGTTTCGAAAGAGGTTCTCGAACAGCGCGAGCAGTCGCGTCTCCTCGCCCGTCACGACCGGGAGCGAGCCGTCGACGTCGATGTCGAGCGCTGGATCGACCGTTCGACCGGCTCGACGAACCACCGTCTCGAGAGAGACCGGTTCGGTGTCGGTGAGTTGTCGCCCACTGCGAGCGAGCACGAGCACGTCGTCGATGATGTCGTCCATCCGCTCGAGCGCCCACTGCACTTCGTCGAGGTGGTCTCGGTGTCCCTCGTCTCGTTCGGCGGCGAGCATGTCGACGTGGCCGGTCGCGAGCGTCAACGGGTTTCTGAGGTCGTGTGAGACCGTTCCCGCGAACTCCTCTAAGCGTTCGTTCTGGCGCTCGAGTTCTCGTCGCTGGTGCTCGAGTTCGCTCTCTCGCTCGGCGCGCTCGAGGGCGGCTTCGACGTTCGCAGCGAGGATGTTCGCGAGCGCGAGCGATTCCTCGTCGAAGTCGTTTCGTTCGGTCGAGGAGACGAGGAGAACGCCGTACTCCCCCAGGGGGAGGTGAGCCTCACTTCGGATCGGCGTCTCAGGATTTCGAACGCCGCTTTCGTCCCGAATATCGTCGTGAGCCATCGGTTCGCCCGATTCGAACGCCGTCCAGGCCAGTCCACCGTCGCGTTCGATGGCGGGCGGTTCACCGAGGAGGCTGACGACGTCGTCCGATATCGCCTCCGGGACGAGGGCGTCGACCTCCGGATCGTACCGGTGGATGCCGGTGAGTGGATACTCAAGGATGTCGGTCGCGAGCGCACAACCGACCGTCGCGACTTCCTCGGCGTTCTTGGCTGCCATCAACCGCCGGGTACCGTCGTGGAGCGCACGGATCCGCTGTTCGCGCTCTTTTCGCTCGCCGATGTCCCGGATGACGCCGACGGTTCCGGCGAGTTCGTCGTCGTCGATCACCGGAGCAATGTTCGCTTCGGCGACGTGGTTCTGGTCGTTGGCGTCGGCGTATTCGAACTCGAACGTTCCCCACTGCCGGTCTTCTTCGAGAATCGCCTTAATCTCACGAATTCCTCGTTCGAGTGCCGGTTCTGGCATGAACGATCGAGCGTGGGCGCCGACGACCGATTGCCGAGACCGGCCGACCGCCTCGGCCATCGCGTCGTTTGCTACTGCTACGGTCCCGTCCGCGTCGAGGACGTACATCGGGTCCCCAACCGTCTCGACGAGCGTCCGGTACTCCTCGAGTTCCCGTTCGCGCCGTTTCCGTTCGGTGACGTCGGTGTAGATGATGTACTCGTAGATGGTGCCGTCGAGTTCGACGGCGAACCCCCTGAGGAGGAACTCCCGGGGACCGTCGACCGTGAGTCGCGTGACCTCCTCGGTGACGACTTCATCCAGGCCGACCGCGTCGTAGATCGGGACGGCGTCCTGACCCGCCGGGAGCAGCGACTCGCGAAGGATCTCGCCTTCAATCTCGTCCGCCTCGTACCCGAACAGGCGCTCGAAGCCGGGGTTGGCGGCGACGATCCGGTCCAGTCCCGGATCGCTGACGACGACGACGCCGTCGGGGACGTTCTCGAACAGCGCGCCGAATCGATCGCGTTCGCGACGGACCGCCTGTTCCGATCGAATGCGCGAGATCGCCGCGGAGACGTGTGCCGCGAGCAGCTCCGCCAGCGTGCGGTCGCGTTCGGTGAACGCCGCCGGGTCGCGTGAAGTGGCCTGGAGCACGCCGGAGGATCCGACGGGTACGCTGAGGCCGGAGCGAATCTCGTCGTCGACGGGATCGGCATCGTCGTCGGAGCCGATGTCGAGGTCGAGAGACGATTCGCCGGACCGGTAGGTTCGCCCGACGACCCCCTGGTCGGGTTCGAACGTCTCGGTGAGTTCGGCGACGATGGCGCCGTCGGCGGCTACCGGGCGCAACACGCCGTCTTCCTCGACGTACAGCGCGCTGTCGTCGCTCTCGAGGACGTGAATCATCGCCTCGACCGCGAGTCGGTAGACGGTTTCGGGGTCGCGACAGGCCTCGAACTCGAGGGCGACGTCGTGCATCGCGTCGACCCGGCGGAATCGGCCGTCGTCGCTCTCGGTCAGGATGGACTCGATGCGGCCACACAGGCGCTCGATGGCGTCCTCGGGGCCGTGGGGGCCGTCGAGACCGTCGCGAGTGGCGGGGACGTACGCCGTCACGTCCGCGTCGATCGCGCGACTCGCGAGTTCTTCGGAGCCGTGACGAGCGTACAGTACAATCGGAAGGGCGGGATAGGTTCGCCGGATCGTTTCGACGAGCGCGAGACCATCGGAATCGGGCAGTCGGTCGACGGTCACCACGCCGTCGACAGAGCGACTGCCAAGTGCTCGAACTGCGTCTGCAGCCGTCTCAGCCCTGTGAACGGACAGCCCTGAATACGACGACTCGAGGGCGTCGACGACTCGCGGCGCTCGGTCGGTCGGGTCGACGTAGACGAGCGACCCACCATCGAACGCTCGCTGCTCACCACCACTACCACCAGACATGTAGTTGGAGATAGATGAGGCGGTATTACTATAAGGTGTTCGGCCGTTTCGACGGCCTCGGCGACCGGGTGTGACGAGTCGGCCGTACGAAATTCGAAATTCTATTTCGAGAATCGCACTATTTCGTGGCGCTTATTACGATGTACACACTTCGGACGGACAACGAATGAGCACCGACCACGACACCGGGGACGACGGACGCACGATCCTGCTCATCGGCAGCGGGCCGATTCAGATCGGACAGGCCGCCGAATTCGACTACTCAGGCGCGCAGGCCTGCCGGGCCCTCCAGGAGGAAGGCGCGCGCGTCGTCCTCGTCAACTCGAACCCGGCGACGATCATGACCGATCCGGAGATGGCCGACAGAGTCTACCTCGAGCCGATCACGACCGACGCCATCGCCGAGATCATCCGGAAAGAGCGCCCGGACGGCGTCATCGCCGGCCTCGGCGGCCAGACGGGACTGAACGTCACGGCCGAACTCGCCGAGGAGGGCGTCCTCGAGGAGTACGACGTCGAGATCATGGGCACGCCGCTCGACACCATCTACGCCACGGAGGACCGCGACCTCTTCCGCCAGCGCATGGAGAGCATCGGCCAGCCGATGCCGCAGTCGACGACCATCTCGCTGGACTCGGGCGAGTCGGTAGCCGAGCTCACGGACGAGGACCTCCGCGAGCGCGTCGAGGACGCCGTCGACGCCGTCGGCGGCCTCCCGGTCATCGCCCGGACGACCTACACGCTGGGTGGCTCCGGATCGGGCGTCGTCGAGGAGATGGACGAACTCCTCGCTCGCGTGCGGAAAGGACTCCGCCTCTCGCGGAACAACGAGGTCCTCATCACGGAATCGATCGCCGGCTGGGTCGAACTCGAGTACGAGGTGATGCGCGACGCCGACGACTCGTGTATCATCATCTGCAACATGGAGAACCTCGACCCGATGGGCATTCACACCGGCGAATCGACCGTCGTCACGCCCTCGCAGGTCATCCCCGACGACGGTCACCAGGAGATGCGTACCGCAGCGCTCGACGTCATCCGCGAGCTCGGCATCCAGGGCGGGTGTAACATCCAGTTCGCCTGGCACGACGACGGCACGCCCGGCGGCGAGTACCGGGTCGTCGAGGTCAACCCCCGCGTCTCTCGCTCGTCGGCGCTCGCCTCGAAGGCGACGGGCTACCCCATCGCCCGCGTGACCGCGAAGGTCGCTCTCGGGAAACGGCTCCACGAGATCGAAAACGAAATCACCGGCCAGACGACCGCGGCGTTCGAGCCGGCCATCGACTACGTGGTCACCAAGGTGCCGCGCTGGCCCAAGGACAAGTTCGACGACGTCGACTTCGAACTCGGCACGGCGATGAAGTCGACCGGCGAGGCGATGGCAATCGGACGCACGTTCGAGGAATCGCTCCTCAAGGCGCTCCGTTCCTCGGAGTACGACCCTGCCGTCGACTGGGCCGACGTCTCCGACGAGGAACTCGAGGCCGACTATCTCGAGTCCCCGACGCCCGACCGCCCCTACGCCATCTTCGAGGCGTTCGAGCGCGGCTACACCGTCGAGGACGTCTGCGACCTGACGGGGATCTACGAGTGGTACGTCGAGCGCTTCGAGAACATCGCCGAGGCGTCGGTCGCCGCTTCCGAGGGCGACTTCACCGAGGCCGCCGAACTCGGCTTCACGAACCAGCAGGTCGCGGCCCGCGCGGGTGCCGAGGTAGGCGCGGTCGAGTCCGCCGCTCCCGAGCGCACCTTCAAGCAGGTCGACACCTGCGCCGGCGAGTTCGCCGCTTCGACGCCGTACTACTACTCCGCGCGGGACGCCCTCGAGTCCGGCTCCTCGCCAATCGCTCACGACGAGGTTCAGGTCGACACCGACGTCGAGAGCGTCGTCGTCGTCGGCGGCGGCCCGATCCGCATCGGGCAAGGCGTCGAGTTCGACTACTGCGCCGTCCACGCGGTACGTGCCCTGCGGGAACTGGGGATCGACGCTCACGTCGTCAACAATAACCCCGAAACCGTCTCGACGGACTACGACACCAGCGACGGCCTGTTCTTCGAGCCGATCACCGCCGAGGAGGTCGCCGACGTGGTCGAGACGACCGGCGCCGACGGCGTCATGGTCCAGTTCGGCGGCCAGACCTCCGTCGACATCGGGGAACCGCTCGAGGCCGAACTCGAGCGCCGCGGGCTCGATTGCTCGGTGATGGGCACCAGCGTCGAAGCGATGGACCTCGCGGAGGACCGCGACCGGTTTAACCAGCTCATGGACGACCTGGGCATCGCCCAGCCCGAGGGTGGCGCCGCCTACAGTCGCGACGAGGCGTTCGATCTGGCCCAGGACCTGGGCTACCCGGTCCTCGTGCGCCCCTCGTACGTCCTCGGCGGCCGCGCGATGCAGGTCGTCCACAGCGACGACGACCTCGAGACCTACATCGAAGAGGCCGTCCGCGTGAGCCCCGACAAGCCAATCCTCATCGACCAGTTCCTCGAAGGTGCGGTCGAACTCGACGTCGACGCCGTCTCGGACGGGGAGGACGTCCTCATCGGCGGCGTCATGGAACACGTCGAGAGCGCTGGGGTTCACTCCGGCGACTCCGCGTGTGCGATCCCGCCGCGCTCGCTCGACGACGAGACGATGGCTCGCGTCCGCGAGGTGACCGAGGAAATCGCGACCGCGCTCGAGACCGTCGGTCTGCTGAACGTTCAGTTAGCGGTCACCGGCGTCGGGACAGACGAGCCAACCGAGGTGTACGTCCTCGAGGCCAACCCCCGCTCGTCCCGTACGGTGCCGTTCGTCTCGAAGGCGACCGGCGTTCCGATCGCCAAACTCGCCGCGAAGGTGATGGCCGGCGAGACGCTCGCGGAGCAGGGCGTCGAGGAGCAGATTCCCGAGCACACGTCGATCAAGGAGGTCGTCCTGCCGTTCGACCGCCTGCCGGGAAGCGATCCGCGCCTCGGCCCGGAGATGAAGTCGACCGGCGAAGTGATGGGCACCGCGAGCGACTTCGCGACGGCCTACTGGAAGGGCCAGCAGGCTGCCGGCAACGCCGTCAGCGAGGGGGCCGCCGTGATCGATCTCGCGGTCGACGGCTTCGAGCAGTTCTTCGACGTTGCCGAATTCGAGGACGTCCCCGACGCGATCATGAAGGGCGAGGTCGACTTCGTCGTCAGCGACGACCGCGACGCCCTCGAGATGGCCGTCGAGGAGGACGTTCCGTACCTCTCGACGGAAGCCAGCGCTCGCGCGTACCTCGAGGCGCTCGAGGGATTCGACGGCGATCTCGACGTTGCGGCCGTGACCGACCGGCCACAGCGAGTGGCGAACTGGGGCTGCTGATCGGGCCGGTCTTGCCCTTAGTAAGGGGGTACTGCTAAGAGGTCACACACCACCGAAAGAATTCTGTCGGACGATTCGGTATCCGGGCTATGGACGACGTTCCCGAGGCCCGAGCGCTGTCGGTGTCAGCCGTCGACACGATTGTCCGGACGATCGACCCGACACTCGAGGTTCGAGACGCGACCGCCGTCGAACGCGGCTTCTGTTCGGTCTACCGGCTCGAAGTCGACGGCGACGACGGCTCGCGGGATCTGTTCTTGAAGTGTTCTCCCGACGGGCAGCCGTGGGGAATCCCCGACGAAGCGCGCGTCCAGGCCGTCCTCGACGCCCACACGACGATCCCGGTCCCCGAGGTTCTTGGCGTCGTGGACGACCACGAGACGCTCCCCGCTCCGTGTTACCTGATGGAGGCGCTGCCCGGCGAGGCGCTCCCCTACGAGGACGTGTGCCACCTCGAGGACGACGCCCTCTCGCAACTCGCGCGGGAGACGGGCGAGTACCTGGCCGAGTTACACGCGGTGCCGGCGGTCGAGCGGTTCGGCCACGTCCGTCGGGACGGGCCCGACCTGGTCGGGCAGCGACCCGAGTGCAAGCCGCCGGCCCTGACGGTTGGCGATCCGCGGGAGAGCTGGCCGACGTTTCTGCGAGCGTACGTCGATCGCGAACTCGAGCGCCACGCCGATTCCCGGTTTTCGGCACTCACGCCCGATATGCGGCAGTGGCTCGAGGCGAGAATCGACGCGCTGGAGGTGGAAGGACCGTTCGATCCCGTTCTGGGCCGCAACGACCACGGATTGCACAACCTCCTCGTCGACTCCGAGACGGGCGAGATCACCGCGATGCTCGACTGGGGCTACACCCTCGCCGTCCCGGCGGCGTTCGATTTCGAGTTCGCCGCCTACCTCTACAGCGGGGCCTTCCTGGCGGGGCTTCCCGACGTGTCGGACCGCCGCTCCCTCGTCCGCGAGGCGATGCTGTCGGGGTATCGAGCGGCGAGGCCGGATCGAACGGACGCGGTTTCGACCCCCGAACCGCTCTACGAACTGGTCGCGATGGTCCGCATCATGAACGACTTCGAGCACCTCGAGGTACCAGAAGGAAGCGAACTCGCGGTGATGGACCGCATCGAGGCGGACGCTCGAGCGATTCTCGAGAGCCAGAACAGAGGGTCTTCCTGACCGGTGTAACGTACAGAACGCACGCCGTCGTGGTCGTGATTGCCTGCGCACGCGGACGGCCGTTCCTCGTTAGTCTTCGACCTCGCTCCACGCCACTCCGAGCGCAACGCCGATTCCGACGCCGATGGCGATTCCCGCACCGATATTGTCCATCGCCACGCCAATGGAGACCCCGATTCCGACGCCCACCGCAATTCCCACGCCCAGTTTCGACTCGTCGTCGTTCGTTTCAATTCCCATACCGATACAGACGCCCGCCGGATTATTACCGTATCGCTCGCCCCATCTAGCAGCGGCGACGAGACACCACACTACTACGGCAGGTTCCCGATTATCGCCAGAAGTATCAAAACTACTTTGGCGAGCGACCCCGTACCATCTAGTGGTGATTGCAATGACGACGAGAGGCATCGATACGCCAACTGATCACCGATTCGACCTCGAAACCGACTTCGATCGCTACGACCTGCACCTCGCGAGTATCCCGCTCGCCTTCCTGGTCACCGCTGGGGCGAGTCTGTTGGCCGACATCGCACTCGAGTTCGCGCTCGTGATGGCCAGTCTGGTGGGTCTCGTGGCGATGCTCGACGGCATGGTGTTGCGGCCGCCGAACGGTCACGGCGGCGTCTGACGTCGGTTCGACTCGCGATATCGAAGGTGAAACGCGCGTGGGAGTCGAGAGGATCAAAGCTATAAAAAGTGTAGTAGTGAAACCGATGCTGAGCGACCGCTTCGAATACGACATCGATACGCGCGCCACCACTGATCGCGCCACCACTGATTTCGAAACGTACCACCTCTCGAGTCTCCACTCACCGAGGTCCGACACCCTAAAGCGGCCGCGCTCTGAGTGACGCGTATGGAATACCACGAGGCGGCGGACCTCCTCGTCGGCCTGCGTCGATTCCGTCCCAGTCCGGGCACGGAGTCGACCCGGGCGTTCCTCGAGCACCTCGGGGACCCACACGAGGACGTCTCGTTCGTGCAGGTCGCCGGGTCGAACGGAAAGGGCAGTACGGCGCGGATGCTCGAGTCGATCCTCCGGGAAGCGGGACTCACGGTCGGGCTCTTCACGTCCCCACACCTCGAGGACCTCCGCGAGCGAGTCCGCGTCGACGGACGGAAGATCCCGAAGGCCGCCGTTCGGGAGTTCGGCGAACGCACCGGCGAGTACCTGACCGCCCAGGCTGCCGAGGGCGCCTCGCCGACGTTCTTCGAGGCGATGACGACCCTCGCGTGCTGGCACTTCGGTCGGAACGACGTCGACGTCGCCGTCCTCGAGGTCGGCATCGGCGGCCGCTACGACGCCACCAGCGTGGTCGACCCCGTCGCCAGCGCGGTCACGAGCGTCAGCCTCGAGCACACGGGGATAATCGGCGACACAATTGAGGAGATCGCCGCGGACAAGGCCCAGGTCGCCCCTGCGGACGCCCCGCTGGTCACCGCCGCGACCGGGACGGCACTCGAAACGGTGCGGTCGGTCGCGGGTGAGGTGGTGACGGTGGGAACTGTCGAAGGCGGCGCTCTCGAGGGTGAGGGTGAACCGACCGACCGACCCGACGTCATCGTACGCTACGGAGGCCGAACGAACCACGCCGAGGCCGCCGTCTCGATCGACGGCGACGGATGGACCGTCGACGCCCGCCTCCCGGTACTGGGCGCCCATCAGGCCGAAAACGCCGGCATCGCCGCCGCGCTGGCCCGGCAGGTCGCCGACGTCTCGACGCGCGACCTCGAGCGCGGCCTCCGAAACGCCCACTGGCCGGGCCGATTCGAGGTCATGGGAACCGACCCTCTGGTCGTCCTGGACGGCGCACACAACCCGGGTGCCTGCGAGCGACTCGCCGAGACGCTCGCCTCGTTCGAATACGCCGATCTCCACCTCGTCGTCGGCGCGATGCACGACAAGGACCACCGCGAGATGGCCGCGGCGCTGCCGACTCCTGACCGGGTCACTGCCTGCGAACCAAGCCTCGAGCGCGCCGAGGACGCCGACGTGCTCGCGCGGGTCTTCGCAAACACCGGCGCCCCATCGATCGACACCGTATCGGCGGTCCCGGACGCCCTGAACGCGGCGCTCGAGGCGGCGGAACCCGACGACTGTGTGCTCGTCACCGGATCGCTGTTCGCCATCGCCGAAGCCCGTCGTCGGTGGACGCGAACGGCCGTCCCGAAACGGGTCCGGGACCATGGCGACGCCCGTGACGTGCTCGAGCACGCAGACGTCGACGCGGCGACGATCACCGACGTGACCGAGAGCGGCGTCCACCGCGTCGTCACGATGGCCCTGCCCCGCGACGGGGCGACCACGATCGAACGGGAACTCGTGCGAGTCGGTGGGGAGTGTTCGCTCTCACGCGTCCGAACCGCGGACGATCCGATTGAGGCCGTCCTGATGGGGACGCTCGCCCAGTTCGACCGCCTGACCACGACGCTCGCCGACCGATCGGACGGCCTGGCGTCGATCGCCCGCGATCTCCGGACGACTCTCGAGCTGGACGCCCCTGCAAACGGGCCGTCCGGATACCCCTGGGAGACCGATCCGTGTATCATGGGCATCCTGAACGTCACCCCCGACAGCTTCCACGACGGCGGTCGGTACGACGCCCTCGAGGACGCCCTCGCCCGCGCCGAGCGCATGGTCGACGCCGGCGCCGAAATCGTCGACGTAGGCGGGGAGTCGACCCGTCCCGGCGCCGACCCCGTCTCGGTCGACGACGAAATCGATCGCGTGGTGCCCGTGATCGAACGGCTGGCCGCAGGCGGGGACGTGGACGAGGGCAGGGACGGAGACGCGGACGGTAACGAGGATCAAGGCATCGACGCCCTGCTCTCGGTCGACACCCGGCGGGCCGCCGTCGCCGAGGCCGCCCTCGAGGCCGGCGCGGACGTCGTGAACGACGTCTCCGGGCTGGCTGACCCCGAGATGCGCTTCGTCGCCGCCGAGTACGACGCCCCCATCGTCCTCATGCACAGCATCGACGCGCCGGTCGTCCCGGATCGTGACGTCCAGTACGACGACGTCGTCGAGGACGTCATCGAGCAACTCACCGAGCGCGTGTTGCTGGCGGAGAAGGCCGGCCTCGAGCGCGACCAAATCCTCATCGATCCCGGACTCGGCTTCGCGAAGACGCCCGAGGAGAGCTTCGAACTCCTGGACCGACTCGAGGAGTTTCGCACCTTCGGCTGCCCCGTTCTCGTCGGCCACTCGCACAAGTCGATGTTCGAGCGCGTCGGTCGCGCCCACGGCGAACGCCTCGAGCCGACGATCGCGGCGACGGCCCTCGCGATCGATCGCGGCGCGGACGTCGTCCGCGTTCACGACGTCCCGGAGAATGTCGCGGCGATGAAGACGGCGCTGGCGGTTCGCGGTGACGGTGTCTCGAGCGACGGTTTTTGAGGACGAGAACTTCGGGATCGGGGTCGAAATCCGAACTGGAACGAAAGCAAAACCGGCTCACCTCGAGCGATCACTCCGCTCGAGCCACGGGAAGCGTAAACGAGAACGTCGCGCCCTCGCCGGGTTCGGACTCGACCCAGATCTCGCCACCGTGGCGTTCGACGATACGCTCACACAGCGCGAGCCCGATACCGGTGCCCGGATGTTCTTCGTGCGTATGTAGCCGCTGGAACACCTCGAAAATGCGCTCTGCATCCTCCCGATCGATCCCGACACCCTCGTCGCGAACCGAAAGCACCCAGTGCTCGCCCGTTCGCTCGGCAGTGACGTCGATCTGCGGTGGCTCCTCACCCCGGTACTCGATCGCGTTCGACAGGAGATTCTGGAACAGTTGTCGCAACTGGCTGGCGTCGCCGTTCACACGGGGCAGGTCGTCGGTCGCGATCTCGGCGTCGCTCTCTTCGATCCGCACCGTGAGATCCTCCCGGACGTCTTCGAGGACGCCGTTCAGGTCGACCGGTTCGAACGGATCGCCGCGCGTATCGACGCGCGAGTACTCGAGGAGTCCGTCGATCATCTCGCGCATGCGTTCGGCGCCGTCGACGGCGAATTCGAGAAACTCCTGCCCGTCCTCGTCGAAAGCGTCGTCGTACCGGTTCTCGAGCAACTGGAGATAGCTCGTGACCATCCGCAGGGGCTCCTGGAGGTCGTGACTGGCGGCGTAGGCGAACTGCTCGAGGCGCTCGTTCGACTCCTTGAGTTTTCGCTGGTACTCCCGGCGCTCGGTGATGTCGGTGAGCGTCACGACGGCGCGACTCACGTTCCCGTACTCGTCTCGCACCGGCTTGCCGTGTTCCATGATGATTCGCTGCTCGCCGTCGAACGCGTCGATCTCGTAGATGTTCGGCTCCGTGACTTCCTCGCCCTGGAGCACCTGGTACATCGTCCAGTCCTCGGGCCCGACCGGTTCGCCCGAGTCCGACCACACCGCAGGGTACTTCTCGTACTCCTCGACGGATTCGGCATCGAAGACATCGCCACCCCAGATGTCCCTGGCCGTGTCGTTCGCCCTGCGCAGCGATCCGTCCGCGTTCGCGACTACGGCGCCGACGGGCAGGACCTGAAACAGCGTCTCGAGTTCTCTCGACTGTTTTTCGACCTCGAGTTCGGCTCGCTTGCGTTCCGTGATGTCGGTGAGTGCGCCGGGGAACCGCTCGGCGTTACCGTCTTCGTCGCACTCGACGTGGCCGCGGGCGACGACCCACCGAAGTTCGTCGTCGGCGTCCCAGACGCGGTACTCCGCCTCGTACGACTCGCAGTGCTCGACGGCGTTCTCGATTTCCGCGGCGACGCGGTCGCGGTCGTCTTCGTGGATCGACGACAGCACCTGGTCGAGCGGGACGCCCTCGCGAGCGGCTTCCGGATCGACGCCGAACGTTCGAGCGAATGAGGCACCGGTGACGAACGAATCCTCGGAGACGTACCACTCCCAGGTGCCGACGGCGCCGGCTTCCGTCGCCGCCTCGAGTTGCGCCTTGGCAGCTTCCAGGTACTGCTCGCGCTCTTTGCGCTCGGTGACGTCCCGGAAGTACACCGACACGCCGGTCTCGGAGGGGTAGATGGTCGCTTCGACCCAGAATTCCAGGGGATCGAAGTAGAGTTCGTACCCCTGGGGTTCCTGGGTTTCCATCGCCGCCTGGAAGGCGTTCCACACGTCGTCGATTTCGGCCGCCTCCGGGTACAGTTCCCACAGCACTTCGCCGAGCAGTTCGTCCTCGGTCGCCTGGAGCAACTCTTCGGCCCGCTCGTTGGCGTGGGTGAACCGGAAGTCCTCGTCGAGGGCGTAGAACGCGTCGGTTACCCGTCCGAGAATCTCCTCGACTTCGCTCTCCGCGTTGCGCTGGTCGGTGACGTCCTCGACCACGAAGACGGCGCCGTCGAACTCGTCGTTCTCGTTCCACTGTGGCGCGCCGTTGACCGACAGCCACGTGCACGCTCCGGAGGGCCGACGACGGCCAACGATCTGATCGGCGACGGAGGTCTGTCGAGCGCAAACGCGGTCGAACGGAGACTCGCCTGGCTCGAGTCGTTCGCCAGTCTCGTCGACGAGGGTCCAGCGGGCATCGTCCGCGGAGACGAGGACGTCGCGAGGCCGTTCGAGGAGTTCCTCGGCACGCTCGTTCGCGAACGTCACCTCGCCGTTGGCGTCGACGACCGTGATCCCGTCATCGATCGCGTTCACCAGCGATCGACAGCGCTGACGGGCCGCAGCGCTGTCTTCGCCATCCCAGAACCCCGCGTCGACGTCCTCGACTCGCTCACTCATTAACGGCTACAGGGCATCGAGTTGGATAAGAGCCTCGGCAGGCGATCCAACTAGCCAATTAGAGCAGCCCGCGTGCGTCCTGGAGCTCCCGATAGGTCTCGAGGTACGTCTCCAGCACCGCCCCCCGATCCAGGTTCGCGAACGACTCGTCGTAGGTCCGGTGCTCGAGGTCGCCGGCCTCGAGGATGGCGTCGGCGAGCTCCTGTTCGCTCGTGGTCCGGAAGCCCCGCTCCCAGCCCTCGACGAGTTCGTGAGCCGCGGAGTCGGCGTGGTACTCGACGATGCCGACACAACCCGCCCCGAGCGCCCAGGCGAACTCGGTCGGGAAGACGCACTCGGTGGCGGTCTGGGCGAAGACGTGCGCGCTCCGGTAGGCCGCGATGCGCTCGTTCCGACTCGTTTCCCCGGCGAATGTCACCCGGTCGTCGATCCGCAGGTCCCGCGTGAGTTGCTCGTACATCCCTCGCTGCGGGCCGTCCCCGAGGACGAGGGTGTGCCAGTTTCGGTCCCGGAGTTCTGCGAGCCCGAGGAGCAGGCTCTCGAGGTTCGCCCCCTCGTCGAGTCGCCGGGCGTAGACGACGTCGACCCGGTCGCCCGGCGGCGTCGCCTCGATCCGCTCGAGGTCGATCGGGTTCGGGACGACGTCGACGCGTTCACCCGAAGCGCCTCGCTCTCTGACCCAGGTCCGGACCATCCGCGACGGTGTGACGATGCGGTCGGCGTTCCGGGCCGCGTAGCGATGGCCGCGGTCGTCCGGGATGCCGACGGCACCGTCGACGCCGATCCCCGCGCCGTACCACTCGAGGACCATCGGGGCTCGAGCCAGCGTCGCGCCCCAGTTGGCCGCCCGCGCCTGGCCCGCGGGGTCGGCACTAGCGTGAATCACGTCCGGGCCGATCGATCGGAGGACGAACGGGAGGCGAAGCAGGAACGACTGGCGCGCCTCGAGGCCGGTCGAGACGCCGTGGTAGACGACGTCGTCTCGCTCGAGCGTGGACGCCTCGCCTGGCCAGAACTGCGCGCAGCAGACGTGGATCTCGTGGCCGCGGTTGGTGAGGAGGTCGAGAACGGTCCGAAAGCGTTCGTTCGTCTCCGTCTCTCGGTGGTGGGCGGTTTCGAAGGAGACGAACGCGATTCGCATCTACGCTGTAGATGCCAGCGAGGGGGTAAAAATATAGGGTATTTGTGATGCCGACCGTCACTCGAGGGGTTCCGTCACCTCCCGCGACGAAACGAGAGAGATGGCCCTCACGAGCTTGCGGCGAAGCGAGAGAGCGGTCTACCACCTCCTGAGGCGAAACCAGACCAGCCACCGAACCCGTCGACGGCACCTCTTCTTCGCCATCGAGGCGGAGTGCAACGTCCGTCCACGGGCTCCTCGGAGACGACAGAAATACGTAATTACGTAGACGAACAGTTGTCGCCGTATATACTGGTGCATCCTCTCGTTCGTCTCGATGGTCACCGACGCGTCCGGCCGGGAAGCGGTCCTTCTCCCCGCAAAATTCAATCCTGCCTGCTACGCGTGCGTTCGCTCGCTCGCCGAGTGCGGCGTCCACACGATCGTCGCCTCGGAACACGAAGACGTCCCTGCTGGCGGATCGCGATTCTGTAACGAACAGATCCAGATCTGTTCCCCCGACGACGACCTCGTCGCGTACAAAGACGCACTGAAGGGAATCGCCGCTCGACCGGACGTCCGGGCGATCCTCCCGCTCCGCCCGGCCGATCCGTACGTGTTCGCGACCTACCGGGACGAGTTCGAACAATACGCGTCGGTGATCGCGCCGCCGACCGGGGCGCTCGAGGTCGTCAACGACCGGACGAAACTCTTCGACGCCGCTCGCGAGGCCGGCGTTCCGGTTCCCGAAACGCGATGTCTCGACGAGGTCGACCGATGGGACGACGCGTTCGTCATCAAATCCAGGTACAATCTTCTCACCGCGGAACTCACGCCGTCGCTCGCCTCGGATACGTCCGCGGTCGAAAAGGACGTGGTCTACGTCGAACCCGGAGACGAACCCGACAAAGCGGCGATTCGCGCCACCATGCGACACGAACCGATCGTCCAGGAGTACGTTCGACACGACGACCAGTACGTGTTCGGCGCGCTGTACGACCAGGGCGAGGCGGTCGCGACGTTCCAGCACCGACAGATTCGCGGAACCTCGTACACCGGCGGTGGCGGCGTCTATCGGGAGTCCATACACGATCCGAAACTGGAGGCCGTCGGCCGTACGCTACTGGATAGCCTCGACTGGCACGGCATCGCGTGCATCGAGTACGCGAAGGACGCCACCACCGGCGAGTACAAACTGCTCGAGATCAACCCGCGGTTCTGGCAATCGCTCCCCTGTGCGGTCCGGGCGGGCGCCGACTTTCCGGCGTACTACTGGCTGCAGGCGCTCGACCGGAAATCGTCGATCGACGCGAGGTACGAACGTGGCGTCAGGAGTCACTACCTCTACGGCGAAGTACACTACCTGCTCAGCCTCCGACGGGACGACCCGATACTCGTCGACCGTCCCCCGATTCTGGCCACGACGCGAGAGATTCTCGAGTCGTGCGTCCGGGCACCTCACTTCGACGTCTTCCGGTTTGGCGATCCCGTTCCGTTCTCGCGTGAACTCCGGCGGGTTCTTCAACACAGGATCGGGTAGGGGATCGAAGTGGGCGACGCGTTCGCCCTCTTCTCACGATTCGCCTTCCTCGACCCACAGGTGCACCCGGTACGCTGCGGACTCGATCGACGGCTCCGCAGGAGCGTCGTCGACGTACAGCAACCAGACGATGCGCACCTCGCCGTTCGCAGTCGGCTCGACGTCGTGAGCGAGACGCCACGTCTCGTCGTGATCGACCGTCGCCTCGAACCGCTCGAGCTCGCGCTGGTCGACGACGCGGGTTTCGTTTTCCGAGACGTCCATCTCCTGTTCGACGACGACGACCGTGTACGTCGTAGTCCGCTCTTCGTGGTTGTCTACCCCCACGACGACCTCCTGGCTCTCTCCTGGCGGGATCTCGAGTATCGGATCCGCATCGTCTTCGGAGAGAACGTATATCGTGGAGTACTCGTCGTCTTGTGGAAGTGCCGTGGCGGCGTATCCAACGCTCGCGATCACGAGCAGTATCGTGCAGATCAGGGTGACGTTCAGGATCGCTGAGCGGCGAGAATCAGAATCGAAAACCGACGTGCGAAGAGTGTCCATCCACTCGTCATATGGAACTCGAAACCGATCGGCCGGTGAGAGCGCCAGGCGTTCCCAGATTGCGCCGGCCGTGAGGGCGACGGTAACGACCGAGACGGCGACGAACGTCGGTCCAAATCGGAACGTCCCCTGAACAGTAATTAGGATGAAACCGATCATCGGGACGATAATGGCGCTCGAAGCGATTGAAAACGCGATGCGTTCCGGGCCGTCGATCGTTCCCCACCACGACCGGGGACGTTCGAGAATCGTCGTCGGCGACTGAACCCCGCCGTTGGCATCGTCGAACCGGTCTACTGGCCCGCGCTCTGGAAACACGAGAGCAACCAGCGCGTATCCTGGAGCGATGAGGACGAAGACGAGACCGAACGGAACACGAAGGGGCGTTTCCCGTATCACCGGGGCAAACACGACGACGTTCGTCAGGGCCGTGAGAGCGAGGACTCCCGTCAGGTCCGCCGGCAGTCGACGAACGTGGGGTCGGACGAGCGAGCGAATCATCCTCTCTGTCTCTTTCACGAACCGCGATTAAAATCGGATGGACGGTAGTCCAGACTGTCTGGATCCGATGATCGTTGGACCACTGAACGCTGTCGTGATACGTGATATAGCCGCGGCCCCACTGCAAGAAACCGTCCGTTTAGACCCGTCAACGGCAGGTAAACCGGGATTGACGACCAGCAATTTAAAGCAGTGGTCCTCGGTAGTTTGGGAAGAGACACTGTGACGACCCCCACAGACGGCCACGACCACTCGCACGTCCCTCGGTGGCAGGACGATACTGGTTCGTGCCCACGACGCCTGTCCGTCCCTCGCTGGCTTCAGATGGCACGGTCGTGCGTCGACGAAACCTCCCATTCGAACGAACCGACATCTCGCTCGAGTACTCCCACATGAGCCCGGAAGAGTACGATAGTACGCCGGATGCGTCGTCCGCTGCGTTCGATCAGGGCGGTGAAAAGCGGGCTTTCGAAGGAGGAACTGCTCCAGCCGACGGTGCCAGAACCTCCGTCGTTCGTGATCGGACGGTACGGTTCCCCGCCGGTGCTCGTACGACGCGCGAGCGACTCACGATAGCGGGATTCGTCGCCATCGGCGTGTTCTGTTTCGCTGCTGGGTTCGTCGTATCGACGGGTCGTGAAGTCCTCTTCTCGCTCGGCGGGATCGGGTTGTTCGCCAGCGTTCTAACGTACGGAGTGACGGGGACGCAGTCGATCGAGGCCAGAGATGGGGCCGAAGTGTACGAGACGTGTGCGGCCAACCTCGAGGCGATCACGGCGACGTTCGGTTCGAGCACCGAGCGAATTTACGTGCCGAACCCGGACGGTGTCGAATCCGGGGCTCGGCTATTCGTCCCGGCCGCCGTCGACGGCGGCGTCCAAGACGCGGCTGGATTCTCTATCGTCGACTCGGGGGAACGTGGATTCATCCTTGAGCCGACCGGGGCAGCGCTGTTCCGGGAGTTCGAACGGGCACTGGACGAACCGGTTGCGAACACCCCGGAACTACTGGCTGAACAGTTGATCGATTCGCTCGAACGCCGTTTCGAGTTCGTCACGGACGCCGACGCGAACGTGCGACCGGACGAGGGGGTAGTCACGATTACTATTTCGAGGAACGTCTTCGGGCCCTTAGATCAGTTCGACCACCCGGTCGCCTCCTTTCTCGCGGTAGGTCTCGCTGTCGGACTCGACCGCCGAATCTCGTTCGAGGCCTCCGCGCTAGCCGACGACGGAACGTGGGTCCTCGAGTATCGATAGAGATCGTTCGAAGCGATGACTGTTGCAGATTTCCAGTTGCTTCCAGCGAAGTGGTGCTGTGTCGAGTCTCACGTAATGAGACGAATCGAACCAGACGCGAGGTATCAATTCGCTTATCGATCGACGCTCGACGGGCGCTGACTACGGTGACAAGACGAACAGGCTGACGAAACGATAACAGAGAACTGCTGTGGCGCCCGCCAACAAGACCCTGGTGAGGACTCGAGGCCAACCGATCCAACGCGGTTGCACGTGTGACAGATTGAGCAGATTCGTCAGGATGGCGACGCCGAGTGCGGAGAACAAAATAAACAGGTCGTACGAGTAGAGTCCAGTCGCTGAGAGAACGAGCACCGTTCCCAGCAGCCACGAACACTGAACAAGGACGAACCGCATTCGGTGCGGTCTCATCTGTAGACGGGTCGAACGAGGAACGAAGTAAAAGCTATAGCGACAGTATTCGCGCCGCTTCTCGAGTAATCCACTATTGAACGTCCCCTCCCCCTCCCGTCTGCGCCGTATCCCCGTTCATCGAGACGTCTCCTGAACGTAGCAATCGAGTGCCGGTCGAAGAACAGATCCGAGCCTCGGTTATCGCCTGGTTCCATTTCGGCCCCATTGACGCTGAAACGGTAGAGTGGGGCCTTGGGTAATCAGATATTGTGAGACAAAATTTATCTGCTTCAATTCCGGAGGGATGTCACTATGTCGCGTAGTAGTGGACCCATCGCCTGTATGACGCTCGATCTCGAGGAAGATTGGTGTATCCCGGGCGACGAGAGTCCGAATCCGACGTTCGACCACGTAGACGACTATATTGCACTCATCGAGCAGCTGGACGTGCCGATTAGCGTGTTCGTTGTCGGGGTCACGATAGAGAATTATCCCGGTATCGTCGAGCGCCTTCGTTGGGAGCTAGACGCCGAATTCCACCTTCACTCGTATCAACACGACATGACGAAATCGTACGAATTCGAGACCGAAATCCAGCGAGGGGTAGCAGCGTTCGAGTCACACTTCGGTGAACCACCCCGCGGGTACCGGGCACCGCAGGGAAACATCGTCCAGGGCGAGTGGGCGGAACTCGAGCGGGCCGGCTTCGAGTTCAGTTCCAGCGTCTTCCCCTCCTATCGCCCCGGCGTGTACAACAATATCCGCGCCCCGCTCACCCCGTACGTCCCGACGGAAGTCGATCGACTCCTCGAGATTCCGTTTGCGGCCGTCCCTGGGCTCCGGATTCCGATTTCGCAGAACTATCTCAAACTCCTCGGGCGTCCGTATCTTTCTCTTTTGAAGCACGTGCCCCTTCCCACGCCGTTAGTGTACGACTCCCACCTGCAGGATTTCTGGAGGACCGAGTTTCACGACCACCTGCCACAACCAAAGCGCACGCTCATGACCCGGAACATGGATCGGTCCGTCGACATACTCACCGAGTTCGTCTCGACGCTGAGACGAAACGGGTACACGTTCGAGAAAGTGTCTGACCTCTACGAACCGGTAGCGTACGCATGGACGTAATTCTCTTCACGCAGGACGATCCCATCTACATGCCGCGGTACCTCGAGCCGGTGTTTTCCGAACGATCCGAGACTCTCTCGAAGGTCGTCCTCGCGCCGATGCAACGGTCGATGCTCGAGGAGGTTCGAGGCCGGTTCCAGATGTTCGGCCCGTCGGCCTTTTTTCGGTTTGGCCTCCGGTATGTAGCGGGGAAAATCGCTGCCAGATTGCCGACGGGACCAGTCTATCGGACCACGGGGCGATTTCACTCGGTCCGAACGCTCGCGGCGGCTTATGACATTCCGGTGGAAGAAGTGAACGACGTCAACGACGAAGCGTTCGTCGACCAGATCCGGGAATTGAAACCTGATCTCGTTCTTTCGATCGCCTGTGGTCAACGAATGGGTGAAGATCTTCTGGAAATTCCGGAGGAGGGCGCGATCAACGTCCACGGATCTCTCTTGCCGAAGTATCGCGGCCTCTCGACGTCGTTCTGGGTGCTCTATCACGGGGAAGACGAGAGTGGGGTCACCGCCCACTACATGACGCCGGAGTTCGATTCCGGCGAGATCATCGTACAACAGAAGTACGAGGTACTGCCCGATGACACGATGCACGACATCTATCTCAAACTGACAGAGGTTGGGCCGGACGTCGCGGTCGACGTCATCGATCAGGTCGCCGACGGAACCATCGAAACGAGGCCCAACGATCTCGAGGAGGGCGAGTACTACTCCCGTCCGACCCGGGACGACCGGCGGGAGTTTCGGCGTCGCGGGAATCGATTCATCTAGGTGGACTGGATCTTCAGACGGTGTTCGCCGGTCCCGAATACTGCCTCCCCCTCCCCCGGTTCGTCCTCGAACCGTGGTCGAAAACGTTACACTACTCTGAGGATTCGGACGAAGTTATTTCTGCCTCCCCGTGGGTCGTTGACCGACCGTAACGAAGCCCTATGTCCCTCACTGTAACGCGACTCGACAGCATCGAACAGGCCGATCGAAACCAGTGGAACCACGTCGTCGAGCAGGCCGATCTGGGTAGCGTCTTCCATCGTTACGGCTGGCTCCGGGCAGTCGAACGGGGTCAACCGCTCGAGCCACGTCATCTACTCGTCGAAAAGAAAGGTAACCCCATCGCCATGTCTCCGAACTTCGTCGGTTCGATCGGGTCGATCCCGGTTCGACGGCTCTACAGTATACGGCCCGGGTCGGGCGGCCCGGTCGCCATTGGCAACGAGGAAACCGCGCTCGATCTAATACTCGAATCGACGGCTCGCCTCTGTGACGGGTCGGTTCGATTTCACCAGATCAGTAACGTCGATTCGTCCTACGTTCGATACCACGACAGCTTCCTGGAGCACGGGTATAGCCTGCGAATTACTAACTGTGACATGCTCCTCGATACGTCGCGCAACTGGGACGCCCTCCTCGCAGAGATGGATAGCTCAAGGCGACGGGCGATCAGGCGAGGACACGATCACGACGGGGAGATCGTCGAGGAAGAACTGACCAGAGCAGTCCTAAGCGAGATGCACTCGAATTATACCGACGTCGCGGAACGCGTCGGCGGCGCCCGATTGACTCGAGCGTTCTTTCTCGAACTCCGTAACTTCCCCGAACGAATCAAGGTATTTTCGCTCCACGTCGATGGAGCGCGACGTGGACTGATGATGTTCGTGCTGGACGACGAACGGTCGACGCTTCATTACCTCTGTTCGGGCGTCACGGAGGACCACTTCGAGTACAACGCGTCGGAGTTGATCCACGAACACGCCATCAAGTGGGCCATCGAAAACGGCTACGAGACGTACAACTTCCGCGGAACGGAGCCCGACTTTCGAAACGGACTGTTTCGATTCAAGGAACGCTTCGCTACCCGCGCGGCCCCCTGTCTCACTTGGGAACGGGGGTATCCTCGGGCCGCCCTGGCGGCACTGAACGGCGGACGCGTCGCTCACCAGTGGTACACGTCCTCGACGCCAGTCACCCCCGAGACCGTGCGAGAGAGAACGACAGAAATCAAATCCAAAGTCGTCGGTCAGATTTTCTCGTGACCAGACTCCCGAGTAGCACGCGGCCACCGGGACGAACGCCCGTTCCTGACTAAGCTATGGGCAATTCGTTTTCATCCGCGGTCGTCTCGATCATCGTTTCGAAGATGTTCATGCTGCTCCTCGGAGTGGGATTCACACCGGTTCTCGTTCGCCTCCTCGGACCGGTCGAGTACGGTCGGTACGCGCTCGTCCTGTCCGTATACTCCGTCGTCGGGATCGTGCTGATCTCGGGGACGGGTGATACGGTTCGAAAGTACATCTCCGAACGATCGGATACGGAGTGGCAGGCCGCCATCTTCGGCTACGTGTTCAGAACTGCGTTCGTCGTCGGCCTTCTCGCCGCCGCGCTGTTCGCTCTGGCGGCGTACACGGGTCTCGCAGCATCCACGTTCGGACCGGCGTTCACGTCGCTCTTCTACGTACTCGGCGCGTATCTCGTTTTCAACCAACTGGCGACGCACGTCCTGTGGACGCTAATGGGACTCCAACTGGAGTCTCGCTCGGAACCGCTAAAAGTTGTCGACGAGACGCTATTCGTCGCGGTCGCGATCACGTTCGTGTACCTCGGTTACGGCGTCGAAGGCGTATTGCTCGGATCCATCGTCTCCAGCGCGTTCACCATCGTGGTCGGATTGGCCATCGTCAGTCGAGTGTTGCCTATCCGCCGCGCCCTCTTCCCGAGCGGCGTGAGCCTTCCGAAAGGGCAGATAATTACCTACACCGCGAGTACGATCGGTTTCTTCCTCTTTTTGACGTCCCTGTACCACGTCGACGTGCTCTTGCTCCAGCTCTGGCTGTCCGACGAGTTCGTGGGATACTACAAAGGTGCGCTAGTGATCGCCGAAGTCCTGTGGTTCGCACCGGTCGCCGTTCAGTACGCGCTCTTACAGCGTGTCTCGCATCTCTGGGAGCGCGGGGATATCGACGCTATCGAGCGGCAATCCCAGGTCGTTACGCGCTACGTGTTCCTGTTTACGACGTTGCTTGTACTCGGCCTCGCTGCGCTGGCGGCCGACTTCGTTCCACTCTACTTAGGCAAGTCGTTCCGGCCGGCGATCACGCCTCTGTTGTTGCTGCTCCCTGGCGTGCTCGGATTCGCGGTCGCGAGACCGTCCCTCGCCATCAACCAGGCCAGGCGATCGCTTCGTCCGCTCCTCGTCGCGACGGGCGCCAGCTCGCTGATCAATGTACTGTTGAACCTGCTGTTGATTCCAGGCTACGGAATGATCGGGGCCGCCATCGCGACGTCGATCGGCTACGGAAGCCTCGTCGTGTTCCAGACGGCCATCGCCCGCCGGTTGGGGTACCGACCGCTCGAGGGCATCCGCTGGGAAGCCACGTCCGTCACGATCATCGTGTCGGCCACGTCGATCTTTCTCGTCTCGTGGGCGATCGACTCATCGATCCTCTCGCTCGTGATCGTCCCGCCGTTCGGTGCGGTCGTGTTCGTCGTTGCCTCGGTCGCGACCGGTGCGATTACGAGTGATGACCTCGAGGAGATCGCTACCGCGACGGCGCTACCGAAAGCGGTCGAACGGCAGTTGCTCGAACTGGTCGAGCGGATTCCGACCCGCCACAAATGACGCGAATAGGCCGACGCATAGCGCGGCTAGTCTCCAGAAGCAGGGTTCGTCTTCCGAACCGACTTAAATCGATTAGCATATCAAATGAGCGGTTCACTCGATAACCGTTTTCTTAGCCTGGTGCGAGTTTCGTGACGAGTTCGTTTCGATCACGAAGCCTGAGATACAGCTGCACGGCGGCGGCCATTCCCTGACCGGATCGGTGCATCGTGTAGTACGTCCGGACGTTCGGATTGTACTTCGACTTCCACTCGTTGATTCGCGGGATGTTGGCGTCGACGATCTCGTACTCACTGACACCGCGTTTCATCGCGTCGGTGAGCATCCGCCACTCGAGGAGTTCGTTCGCTGGGAGAGACGTCCCGGGCTTCGTTCCACCTTGCCACCGGTGGGCCGTTTCGCCGTCCACGAGGAGAATCGTACCGGTGACAGGGTCTCCGTCGACGGAGAGCACGTACGGGTTCACGACACCTTCAGGAAGTCGTTCGTAGAGTTCGACCACGAACGACGGGGACATCGTCGCCGTTTTCCCTTGCTCTTCGAATCGGCTGACCACCTGCTCCATGATCCACCTGGCCGCGTCGACGCCGCCGACTGTCACCGTGTACTCGTCGTCGAGATGATTCCGGATGGTTCGACGCGTGGTTCGACTGAATCGACGGATCAACGTCTCTTCGTCGGTCTCGAGATCGACGACGTACGTGTAACTCGGGTGGACGTCGAATCCGTTCCACTTGAACGGACGCATGTCGTCGTACCGCCACGACGTTCGAATCGAAGTGTACGTCGGCTCGAGTTCGCGGTCGATCCACTCGAAACATCCATCGATGAACCGACTGTGGCGCTTCTCCCGTTTGCGTTGTTTGAGCTGGTCCATGTTGAGCAACGCGGGACCGAGAGCAGGTACGTGTAACCCGTGCGGTGGAGAGAACGCGAACGCGACGGGGCCCGTGTGACTTTCGAAAACAGGAAAGATTCCGATTGGTTCCTCGCCTTTGTATCCGACGAGAGGGTACAGCCTGGCGTCTGAGTACGCCGCCTGCGTTCTGAGCGCGTCGTACCGATGGAAGACCGATCCTTGCGGTGACCGCTCGACGTATTCGTTCCACGACTCTCGATCGGCGGGGTTCAATACCGAAATTCTGACACTCATCTCTAGTTTTCTCGAGACCGAACGGCGCTAGCCGAGTTGCCGATACGTGTGTCCGAGATAGCCTTTGTTATCCTACCGGTACGGGATCGGAATGAGCTATTACTCCAGCGTCGGAGGCGCATTGCCGTCCTCGTAGCCCTGGACTCGAGCAGCAGTTCTTTCGTCTTTCTTGCACTCGCGGACCGTGTCGGAAATCGTGCTGTAGAACGACACAGGTAGCGAATATTCAGTCGAAATATCGAATTGAACTGGTCATCTAGACACGCTTCTAAGAAATTGGTATCCCTCCGCGTGGCGTCTCGCGGATTATGAACCGCCGGAAGTACCTGACGGCAGTCGGTGGCCTTCCACCGACCCTCGCTGGCTACGTACTGTCCGTCCAGGGTGCAGAAATCGACGAGACGGGGAACGTACCGGCTCCCGACGCTGACGAGGCGACGATCGCTGATCACTGGCGACACGTTGACGTCGTCGACTACGGGGCCGATCCAACCGGCGAGGACGACGTCACGTCAGTTCTCGAGGAGATTATCGCCGAGGAAGGCGGCGACGAACTCCTGGTGCTCTTTCCGCCCGGGACGTACCGGATGGACGCCGGATTCGAACACGAATCGTTTCGAGACTTCGGATTACTCGGCTACAACGCGACGATCGAACCGTCCTCGGCGTTCGAGGGGGTCGGCGTCTACGATTCCAAGGTATTTGCGCTGGGGCCGTCCCGGTCGTACAGCGGACACAACGTCTACATCGGCGGCTTCGAGTTCGATTTCGGAAACGTGGAGGACGAAGACGGCGTCGCGGGTTCCGCCGTCGTCGCGTACGCGACCGGCGACGTGATCTTCGAACACCTCGTGACGATGGGACGGCCGACGAGCGGTCGGCGCATGATCGAACTGATGGGGATGGAAGACTCTCGCGGGCAAATCTACGACTGCGTCGTCGATGGGGGGCCAGGCGTGGGTGTGTACGTCGAGACGACCGACAACGCGGTCGCAACGATCACGCACAGTCTGGTCCGAAACTGCGCCGACAACGGATTCTACTGTTCGAACGGGTCGGTCGTCATCGAGAACTGTACGGCCATCGACAACGACATTTCGAACGTTCGAATCGGCGGCGTCGTTCGCGACAGCGTGGTCTGGGTCCGCGATTCCGAGCTGGCCGACGCCCGCGGCTACTGGCTTCGTGACGGCGACTGCTGGGTCGAAAACTGCTACGGATACAACGACGCCGAGGGGTCGCGGTCGGTGCTCGAGGTCGCGCCTTCCGGCGCGTCGGTGACGATAACCGGCTCCCGGTTCGGATCGGACGCGGATCGACGGGTCGCGGTCGTCAACGAGAACGGCGAAGGCGACGACGGTTTGGTGACGTTTCGAGACTGCACGTTCTTTGGCGAAAAGAACTCCAGCGTCACGGAAGACGCGATCACCGTGGCCAGGGACGAGACAGCATTTCTGGATTGTTTGTGTACGCTCACCGGTGACGTATATCCGATACGATTCAACGGGGGCGCCCAGAACTGTCGCGTGATCGGCGGTCGATACGAGTCCGTGCGCCCGATTCGTTTCGAATCGGGAAGGGGTGGTGTCGTCCGGGACGTCACCCTCGAGACCGGTGATTCGGGCGGACGACTGGAAATCGACGTGCCGGACGTCGTCGTCGAAAACGCTCCAGGGGACATTTCGACGGGAGTTCGAACGGTTGTGAACGGACTCGGTGACAACGGGTCGTCGAACCCAGCAGACGGCGGCGACTGGAACGAAAACGGCCGCGAAGGCGTCGTCGTCGCCTGGACGGACGCGGATTCCGACGAGGAGCGCCTCTCGATCTATCGAAGCGGTGACTGGTACTCCTGGGCGGTCGAGTAAGCGACCCACGTCGTCTGTGCTTCGAGGGGAAAGGGACGCTGTTTGTCGCTCCTCGAGACGAGAGAGCCGCACTACTGGTAGAACGTGACCGAACCGGAATCGTACACGCGGTTACGCTCTGCCAGGTTCTCGACCGGGATCTCGTCGTCGACGTACGTCGTGAACTGCAACGGACGGCGCTCGAGTTCGCCGTCTCGTAACAGTACGCTCTCTGCTTCTGCGAACATCGCGTTCTCCGCGCCGGCGTCGACCACGACGCACTCCGCGTCGAGCATTTCGCCCATGTATCGACACGACGGTCTATCGGTTTCGATTAGCCCGTCGTACATCGCGTCGATGTCTTCGTACGACTGGCGTTCCTGCTCGGTCAGGTAGTAGGTGTAGAACGGACGCTCGACGGCGGGGTTGTCCCTCGCGACGAAGTCGTTCGAGACCGCGGTGAAGCCGAAGAGCGATAGCAGGAGCACGAGAACGACGAAGAGTTTGAACCCGCCCCGCGAGAACAGCCGATACGCGCCGATGGCCCCCGTCAGCGCGAAGAACATGTACGTGTAGTGGACGAACCGATTGACGTTGATCCCGGCGAGGCCCTCGAGGAGGAGTGTGGGCCCCGGAACGGAGAGGGGAACGAGCAGCAGCGCGGAGATGCCGATGACTCCGGTGGCGATCCACTCGCGCGTGTCGTCCCGAAGCCACAGCAGTGCACCGAGGAGCATGAAGAAGATGAAAAACGAGTACGGGACGTAGTTTGCGACCTCTGCCCACGGGCTAGCCACGACTCCTTGCGGCGGCGGCTCGGTTCGTGACCCCGACGCGGCGCTAAACAGCGCCCCGATGATCGTTTCGACCAGGGGTTCGGCCGCGTACAGCCAGTAGGTGAGCGTCACCAGCCCCGTGGTTACCATCGTGAATGAGTCGACGGTCGGCGGTTGGGCCCCGACCGCAGACGAATGCCTGACGATTCGTTCGACCACGTAGACGATCGTCATGATGATGAACACGAACGGGATAGAGACCGGGTGGTAAACGACGATTGCAACGAGAAACACCAGACCAGCGAGGCGCATGCCGGGGGCCGTCCGGCCGAAGAGGGTGACGAGGAGCGCGAGAAATACGATGGAGGTGACGCTCCGCGGAATCGAGTACATTCCGTAGAAGGTGTAGAACGGATGAAATACCGTGAACAGCGCCGTCAGGAGCGCCACTCGTTCGTTCAGCGTGACTCGCCGTCCGAATCCGTACGCTGCGAGGACTCCGGCTCCGAACAGCACCCCACTGAGCACGTACACCGTTCGGGGGGACGTCAGGTAACCGCCCAACAGTTGGTGCGTCGTCGCCGCGTACACATGCCACAGCTGGAACGGTTCGTACAGTTCCATCGATACTGGCGCGCCGGTTTCGACGAGCGAATTGATCAGCGAGACATGGACGTTCAAGTCCGTGTTCCCAAAAAAGAAGTCGTACTTCAGGGTCACGCTGAACACGGTGAGCCCAAATGCGACGACCATGTGGTACAGACAGACCGGCGTGCGACCGGGGCCGAGATTAGGTAACCAGATCAACACGATGATCAGTCCGTACAGGACGGCGAGTCCGACGAAGAACGCGAGCGGACGAACGTCGTAAATAGCGAGCAAGACGACGAGGCTCGAGACGACGAGGTGAAAAACGATGGAGAACACTCGCCAGTCGACGGCGATCCACCCAACCGGCTCTCGGTAGTGACGCTTCCCTCCGCACCACAGTACGACGACGGCCAGCGTCATCGGCAGGGCCAGGTAGAGTCCCAGGATCGAGAGGTTCACGCGACCGATGATGTATGGGCCAGCGATGCCCAGGACGGCGAGGGGAATCAGAAGAACCTTCGAAACGAGGTAGCTGTGGTCGAACATCGTCTTCATGCATTATCACGCCCCTTCTGGTCGTCTCTCAGCGATTGCAGGCTGGCGGACTCTTCTCGAGGCACGTTCGAAAACCGCTTCCAGTTCCGGACGAATAGCCCGATAAAGGCACGCTCGAGACCGATGGAAGTACGCTCGAGACGTGCGACCCGGCTGACGTCCTCGTTGGAGCGGCCAGTGCAGGGTCCACGATCGACTCGCTGAGACCCGTCATCGTCGGTCCATGTCCCACTGAAGCCTGTCATCGTCGATCCTCTCCTACGTTCCGCGATCGACGGCCAGTTACGGACTCGACAGCGACCTCGAGTCGAGTCTCTACGTCGGGTACCCGTTCCATCGCGGCGACAGGTGGCATCAGCCAGGCGACGGGGTCGGTCCAGTCGAGACTCCACTTTGCACCGGGGGTCAGTACCGTCCTGAGAGCGGTTGAGATTTCGTTCCGGGTCGGTTGCTGAACGCAGTACTGGAGTTCACGAAGCGGAAATACCATCTCGTCAACCGTTCCGATTATCCTGACAGGGAGGTCGATGTCCAGGTCGAGAGCGGACGCGACCATCGTCGAGGCGAATCGGTAGCCGCGCTCGCTTGCCAGCGCGTACGACGCCCAGAATTTCGGGTTCACCTCCATGAGTACGAACGAACCGTTGGGACGGCGTTTGAACTCGACGAGCGCGATTCCGTGCCATCCCAGGTCCTGTAGCAAGGCCGTAGCTTGCGCCTCGAGGGAGGGGTTTCGGTAGGTTCGAAGGTGCGTCCCACTTCCGCCCCATCGAGGAACGGACCGCAGTTCCTCGTGACCGAGCCTGAGCACGACATCGTTTTCCGAACAGAGGACGCCGACCCCGTATGTCGACCTCGTCCCCTCGATTAGCTCTTGTACGAGCACGTCCCCACCCGGTGCGACCACCGCAATGCGATCGTAGGTCCGCCAGAAGCGAGCAGGATCGTCGACCCGAGCTGTCGTCTCGCCACCGCCGGATTCGTGTCTGGCCTTGAGAAACACGGGAAAGTTCAGTTGGTCGAGTGCACCCCTCGGCCGCCCGTTCGCGTCGATTTGCTCGACGACGCTCGAGTACTCCGCCGGAACGTCGATTCCGAGACGGGCCGCACGGTCAAGGACGGCGGACTTGTCGGCACCGGTACGGAGTGACTCGCTCGAGGGGAGAGAGGTAGAAACCGAGGAGGGAAGGATCGACCGAAGTCGATCGACCGCTATCGTCGATTGGTACCCGACCGGCAAGACGAAGTCCGGGCGATGGGTTCGAACCGCCGACTCGAGGGCGTCGGCATATCCCTCGTTCTCCGGCGGAGGAGCGAGGATCTTCTCGTCGCAGTATCTCGACCGGAGCAATCGGCTGTATCGCGTCGTTCCAACGCCGACGATCGTCGCACCGAGATCCTCGGAGAGTTCCTTCGCGACAGTCAGCGCAGTCGGGTAATCTCCATCGAGGAGGATGACCGTCGGATCGGCAGACATAGGTTTCGTAACCACCACCCTCCGTGAAAAGCCAACCGGTGGTACTCGATCATTACGTTCGATAACGCCTGTTTTCCCGTTCGAGTCGCTTCACTGACTGCGTGATTGACCGCGTAGCAACAAGCAATACCGTCACGATCACGAACCGAATACGCGAACGTCGTTCTTCCAGGGCTCGCTCCGGAGATCAGATCGGTCGGTTCACCGCTTCTGACTGCCAGTATCTTCTCCGAGCTCGAGTGTCTTTTGAAGTAGAAATTCTGATTCTGATTTATGAGATAAATGTACGATTTTCACACGATAAGGTTGATAACCGGAGGTTACTTCCCCGGTTTTGTATGCGAGGCAAGCAATCTGACGTTTCCGGCGACGAGCCCCGTGACGATACGCGGCGAACGAAACGGGGCACGCTCGGCCGACGCTCGTATCTCTCACTGCTCGGGGCAACGGCGACGGGCGCGTTGTTCTCGAACGCAGTTCGAGGGGAGGCGGGCGGCCCGAAGGCGACAGACCTCGAGTTCATCGACATCGATTACGGCGAGAGCTACGATGCCTCGTCGAGGTACAACGGTCTGGAAGACGTCTATCACGTGTGGAATCACCGCTCGGGAGCCGATCCGGAGATTGCGGTTGATCAGCCAGGACCCGGGGACCGGTGTCTCGCACACCACTTTCAGGGGAACCAGATGACTGCCAATACGGTCTACTCGTTTGCCGCTAATCACGACGACGTCGTAGAGGAAACGTACCAGCGGTTCCGGTTCCATCCAAACGGGATGACATTAGCGGACAGGGGGACCTTCCGGTTCTTCTGGGCAGGAATCCGGAACGGGCCGACCTCATCGGGCGGGACGACCCAGGAAGATATTCCGAACGGGAAGGACGGATGGTCCATTCGACTGGGATACGCCCGACGTGGCTCCCACGATCATCCCGACGAGTACCCGCTCTTCGTCTACGTCTACCACATGGATCAGGTTAACCCGGTCCCCGAATTGAACGTCACCGATACGGGCGTTCGGATGAACGAGTGGAACGATTTCCGGTGTCACCAGGTGCTGAATACGGTCGAGAACGGTCGGGCGAACGCCGACGGCGAAATCCGCGTCTGGGTGAACGGCGAACTGGCGTTCGAACGAACCGACTACCGGTGGACCACCGTTCCGGGACAGGGTATCGAGGAGGCCGGTCCCCACGGCTACTGGTGGGGATCGAACCAGAACGGTGAGACCGTGTACTTCGACGATCACCACATCGTCGTCGGCGGCGTTCCCGAGAATATCGTGTCGCTAACGCGGTCCTAAGCATCCGAAGGCGACATTCGATCCGCGCCTCGAGACTCTCAAAACGGGACGCCCGCCTGTCGAGTTCTCACTCGAGCATTTGCTCTGGTCCGTAGACGAACAACTGATCGCCGGATCCGTGAATCGAATCTGACGGTACTGAATACGCCTAGCTAACCAATTCGTTCATCTAGAAGGCGGGACCATTTTCCGAAGGCGAGCGAGGGCACAACAGCCAACCTGACAGTAACTCGCCGACGTATAAAGTTCCGGTATGTTCATGAGAGCGTTGAGGTCAGCATAGTTGGCTAGTCAAGTTGCATGGCACGTGAGCGCTCGAGACGAGCAATCGATAGCACACTGGAAAGCGGCAAAGAGAACGGAACGACGAACGACATCGAACGCAGAACGTATCTCAAGGTACTCGGCTCCACCGCGGTCGCTGGCGGGGCACTCCTGAGTTCGGGAACCGCCGCGGCCGATTCTCACGACCAGGATCTGATCGAGATCGATTACGACGATTACTACGATCCGTCGTCACAGTACAACGGCCTGGGCGACGTCTACGACGTGTGGAACCAGCGCTCGAGGACGAGCCCCGACATCACGTCAAGCACCTCCCGAACGGGAGAGACGAGTTGTGCACACTATCTCGACGGCGACCAGATGAGCGCGAACACGGTGTACCCGTTCGACAATCACTACGGCACGGAGGTCGACGAGCTGTACCAGCGGTTCTACGTCCATCCCAACGGGATGTGGCTCTCGGAGAACAACACGATGCGGTTCTTCTGGGCCGGATTACGGAGCGAGGGAGACCAGGACAGCGGAAACTTCGTCACGCCGCCCCCATTCACGGGCGAAGACGGGTGGTCGGTCCGGCTCGGCTTCACCCGTCGGGAGAACCACGACCACCCCGATACGTACACGTTCTTCGTCTACTCCTACGACGCGCGACTTACCGACAGCACGACCCCTTACCTCGAGTTTGGCAACCGGGTCCAGATGCCAATGAACGAGTGGGTGAAGATCGAAACCTACCAGAAGCTGAATACGTATACCTCGAGCGGATCGATGAACAACGACGGCGTCTTCCGCGCGTGGGTGAACGACGAACTCGCCTACGAGCGGGAGAACTTCGCATGGCGGTCCGCCGATGGGAACGGGATCCAGTACGCGGGTCCGCATGGGTACGACCTCTACCAGGACAACGATCCGTACACGATTTACTTCGACAATCACGTGATGCTGGTCAATGGGACCCGCGAGGACTGGCTAAACTACGACGGTGGGGAGAGCGGCGACGGCGGAGACGAGGAGGAGACAGACGACACCGGGGACCAAAACGAACTGGCGATTCTGACGGAATCCGGCGCCGACCGCGTGCGCTATCGGTTCGTCGCCGACGGTCCCGTCGCCGCCACAGACCTCGGCACCTCGCCTTCGGGCGGTTCAGTCTCGGCGAACGGCAACGACACGATCACCGAGCGTGAGGACGGCACCTACGAGGTCGAGGGGCTGACGGGCAACGGCTGGGGCGACGCGTTCGCCGTCGAGGGCGACATCGTCACCTTTGAGGCCGAGAACGCCGATTCCGACGCCGACCCCGCCTTCTGGCTCGAGTGGAACGGCGAGGAAGTCGCCGTCGACGAACTGATCGCTGACGAGGAAGAAGGAACAGAAGGCGATTCCAGCGGCGAGAACGAACTAGCGATCCTGACGGAACCCGGCGCCGACCGCGTGCGCTACCGATTCGTCGCCGACGGTTTGGTCACGGCCGCCGACTTCGGGACGTCGCCCTCCGGCAATCCGGTTTCGGCAAACAGCAACGACGCGATCACCGAGCGCGAGGACGGCACCTACGAGGTCGAGGGGCTGACGGGCAACGGCTGGGGCGACGGCTTCGTCGTTGAGGGTGACATCGTCACTTTCGAGGCCGAGAACGCCGATTCCGACGCCGACCCCGCCTTTTGGCTCGAGTGGAACGACGAAGAGATCACCGTCGACGACCTGACCGGTGGAGGCGAAGACACCGATCCGGAACCGGCCGAGTTCGCAATCTTGACCGAACCGGGGGCAGACCGCGTGCGCTACCGATTCATCGCTAACGGGCCTGTCACGGCCGCCGACCTCGGGACGTCGCCCTCCGGTAATTCGGTTTCGGCGAACGACAACGACACCATCACCTACCACGAGACCGGGTACTACGAGGTCGAGGGGCTGACGGGCAACGGCTGGGGCGACGGCTTCGTCGTTGAGGGTGACATCGTCACTTTCGAGGCCGAGAACGCCGATTCCGACGCCGACCCCGCCTTCTGGCTCGAGTGGAACGGCGAAGAAGTCGCCGTCGACGACCTCTAGGCGGCGCTCCAGAACGGAGAATCCGGTCGGTGCCATGGCCAGCGCCGGTGGGAGAACGACTCACCGCGGATAGGAAGCGATCCCGACGACCTCTGCAGTCACTGGCAGTAACCCTCGTTTCGAGAGTCGTCGTTCGATTTCGGAGAGTCCGTGTATCGCTCCCTCGAGATTGACGGGTGCGATCGCATCCAGGAGCGTACAGATCGGAGAGATTACGTAGAATCCGGTCAGATCGACCGTCTCGAACGACGATTCGAGCGTCGATCGAAGCGTGAACGGATTCAGTGGGACTTCGGCCTCGGTTCGCTTTCGCGTCTCGAGAAATCGACGTGCGAGCATGGCGAACGGGTTGTATCGCAACGGATCGAAGAAGAGGAACACCCCGTCAGGACTGAGGACGCGACAGATTTCGTTCAGGATTGCGTCTTTCCATTGCGGGAGGTGATGTAGGACAGCCGCGGCCAGGACGAAATCGATCGAGTCGTCGCGGACGGGTAACCGTTCGGCGTCGCCACAGAGCCATTCAATCCGGTCCCCGTTCTCCGCGTTCGATCCTCGTCGGAGTTCGTTGACAGAGATGTCCAGTGCGAGGGAATGTCGTGGCTCGTACCTGGTAGACTCGCGGAGCCACTCTCCTTGTCCCGCTCCGATCGACAGGACTGACGCGTTCGATGTCAGGTGTTTCGCCAGCGTCTCGCGAACGAGCCGTTGATGTCCAACATCCATGAGGTTATTGTACCCATCAGTAGATAGATAGTCAGCAATCCACTTACCCTCGTCGTCGTTATCGTTGTAACGATCCATCTCATCACGCTTTCTGTCCGTGAATATATCGGTATTCATTCGTCAGTCGTACCTCGTCTAACCTCATAAATTTCCCAAATCGTTCCACTCGAGCGTATATTTTGTAGTTCTTTCATGTATTGTCACTGAGAGCTACGGACGCTTTCGAACTGGCTTTCGTTCCAATTCGTTCAATTCGTCGACGTGCCGGAGAAACTCCGCACAGGGGCCGACCCAGGCGTTGCGCTCCTGGGCGTACTCGACGAGGTCGACATACAACTGGCGATACCCGCCGAATTCATCCTCGTTGAAAAATCGCGGGTGCCACAGTAACGTGGCGACGGCGGCGTTTCGCTCGGCCTCACGGAGCAGGTCATAGCCACGTTCCCGGGCCGACTCGAGGTCCGTTTCCGGCCCCAAAAGCGCGACCTCCATCGCGGTGAGCGGGAAGACCGCGAACTCGTCGTCGAACGGTCGCAGAAGACCGTACCCGTGGCGAAAGCCGACTTCGTCCGTCGAACCGAGACTGGCGTCGTACCGTAACCCGAGTTCACGGTGAATCTCCCACGTGTCCGGTCGGGTTAGTCGGAGATAGTGCTGTCTTCCGCCGACAATCTCGTGACCGAGAATCCGTTCCAGTTGTGATTTCTCCTCTCTCAACCGTGCCGGGTCGTCGGGAGACTCGTATGAACCGTGCAATCCGACTTCCCACCCGCCAGCGTATAGGTCACGAATGACGTCGACGATCGCCGGATCCATGATCTCGTATCGACCCACAAAGTGTTTCCAGTTCGCCGGTCGCAGCCACTCCCATGGCGATTTATCGCGGAACAGGTTCTGCTCGTTCAGAAAGAAGAACGTCGACCTGACGCCAAGATCGTCCTCAAGGGCCATGATCTCCTCGAACTGCCAGTACGGCCGCTCCCTCGAGAACAGGGACCGCAGTTGTGACGGATCTCGATTCACTATGGCATAGTACGGCGCCTGGTACGTCTTGTACGGACGGTCGACGTCGTGCGTGAGACAGACGGCGAACGGATGGTCATCGATCACGCTCGAGCACCTCAACGATGGATTCGGCCGCCCGCCCGTCGCCATATGGCGACGGCTTGTCCTCGAGCTGCCATTCTCGTTCCAGAGCTCGTTCAATCGCTCGTCGATCCGTGCCGACGAGTTCGTTCCAGCCGCACTCGACCGTCTCGCCCCACTCCGTCTCGTCCCGGAGCGTGACACAGGGAGTATCGAGGAAGAACGCCTCCTTCTGGACCCCGCCCGAGTCGGTCACCACGCGGTCGGCTGCGTCGAGTAACCGAACGAAGTCGAGGTACCCAATCGGTTCGGTGAGGTGCAGGTCGCGTCTCGCTCGTTCGAGGAGATCGTTGCGCTCGAATCGGTCGATCGTTCGAGGGTGTGCCGGGAATATGACCGGAATCGGCGACGTCGAGAGGGCGTGGACGATCGATCGCAGTCGGGACGGATCGTCCGTGTTTCGCTCGCGGTGGACGGTCGCCAGGACGTAGTTTCCAGGCGTCATCTCGAGTCGCTCGAGGATTCTCGAACGCTCAGTAGAGCGGTCGACGACCCGCAAGAGCACGTCGTACATCACGTCGCCGCTCCGATAGACGCCCTCCTCGAGGCCTTCGGCGGCGAGGTTTGCAACCGCTCTCGCCGTCGGTGCGAACAGCAGGTCTGCCGCGTGATCCGTCAGTCGTCGGTTCACCTCCTCGGGCATGTCGGTGAAACTCCGCAGACCGGCCTCGACGTGAGCGACCGTCGCGTCGACCTTCGAACCGACGATTGCCCCGGCGAGCGTCGAGTTCGTGTCACCGTAGAGGACGATTACGTCCGGCCCGACCTCGGCGACGACCGGTTCGAGGCCGTCGATCATCGCGGCCGTCTGCGCGCCGTGAGACGCCGAACCGACTCCAAGTTCGTAGGCGGGGTCGGGAATCTCGAGTTCTTCGAAGAAGACATCCGAGAGTTCGGCGTCGTAGTGTTGACCGGTATGGACGAGTTGCTCGTCGTGGCCCGCCGCGTTCAGCGCACGCGAAACGGCCGACGCCTTCACGAACTGTGGACGAGCGCCGACGACGGTGAGTACCTTCATCGACCAGCCTCCGTCTCGAGGTCGATCTCAGGTTTCCGACGCGGTTCACCCACCGCCTCGAGGATGGTATCGAGGAGATAGGCAGTAACGTCGATCTTGTCGTCGAGGAGTCGCCGTCGCTTTTGCCTCCAGCGCGCCTTGGCGTCGGGGTCGGTCGAGAGCTCGCGAGCGAGCGCCAGCATCTCCCGTTCGTCGGATAAAGAGTAGAGGAGGCCGTACGTGGACTCGAGTTCCACGAAGTTGCTCATGTCGCCGGCGCCGACGAAGGAGTTCGATCGGATCGCCGGCGTCCCCAGGATGGCCGCCTCCGTCGCCATCGTCTGGGAATCACCTATATAGAGGTCGGCGTAGTAAAGCAGGTCGTGAATCAACTCCGGCGGGACCGGGAGACGATAAGGCTCGAACTCCGGCGGTAGCGGATCCTCACTGGTGACGTACGCTCGTCCCTTCTCGGAGAGGAGGGAAAGCAATTCGCATTTCCCCTCGCGTGAGAACCCGCGATTACCGGTGTCATGGCCAGCGCTCCAGGACACGAACCGACAGACCGAATACCACTCGTGGGGGTCGACGCCGACGGCCCTGAGTCGATCGGGATCGGGGTCGAATCGATTCGGATGGAGGTACGCGAGTTCGTGGTACCCCGCGTACCGCTCCTGTTTCGCGCCGAGGTCGCGACCGTAGTTCTCCGGTGTACAGATCTTGGTCGCGAACGGATGGGTCAACCGCGCTTGCAACGTGGCGACCTCGCTGTCGTCGAAGAGGATCATCGGCGTCCCGTTCAGTCGAGCAGCGTGGGCGGCCGGCGGGATCGGTGAACTGACGACCACGTCCGGATCGATTCGCCGCGTGGCGCGGAGGGTTCTGATCTCGCGCTCGAGGAGTTCGAGAAACAGTCCGGCCACGTTCGATCGCTTCCGCGAGAGCGGAGTGTGGTCGATCCCGTACCGGTCGAGGAGCGTGACCGTGAGGTCCTTCTCCCGGGAAAACACGTGCGTTTCGTGGCCGAGGTCCTCGAGTTCTCGAATAGCGTGTTTGAACAGGTGAACCTGTGCCGGATGGCCGACGTCGAACAGGACGGTCGCCGTCATTCGTGGATCACCACCTCACGGTCTTCGTTTTCCTGCATGTCGAACACCATCGCGAACAGCAGGAACAGCCAGCCGATGAGAAACAGCTGGGTGCTCGCGAGGACGCGAACGAACAGCGATTCTCCGGATCGACCGCGGGAGATGAACGACCAGAGCACGCCGAGCGACCCGAGCGCGGACGCGCCCGCCCCGAAGAGGTAGAACAGGACGACCGGGTGGAAATCGAACCGGAGATACCGAGTTTCGAGCCGCCAGAGGAAGTTCCGAAGGAGCATTCCCGAGACGTTCCGGACGTACGTCGAGTAGACGATGCTCGACTGCTCGTCGCCGTAGACCGCAGGAATCGAAACGTCGGCGACACGGGTGCTTCTGGCGTTCAGCTTCACGAGGAGGTCGTTGCAGTAGCCGTAGTACTCGTACATCGACTCGAGGTCGACCGCCTCCAGTGCGTCCCTCGAGATTGCGGTATAGCCGTTCTGGGGATCGCTCAGCTTCCAGTATCCCGAAGCAATTTTCGTCAGCAGCGAGAGGAGCGCGTTGCCGCACAGTCGGAACCGCGGCATCGATCGCTGGTGGTCGGGAGCGAGCAGTCGATTCCCCTTCGCGTAGTCTGCGACTCCGTCGACGATCGGGTCGAGGAGCTTGGGCATCACCTCGAGATCCATCTGGCCGTCGCCGTCGACGGTGACGACAATGTCGAGTCGTCCGGCCCGCGCCGCTAGATAGCCGGTCTTGATCGCGCCGCCGGCACCGCGGTTCTCGCGATGATCGATCGGGACGACGCGGCCGATCGGCTCGTGAACAGTTGCTCTCGCTGCGAGCGCGGGGTTCTCTCCACCATCGGGTCGAATTCGTTCGACCCGATCTGTCACCGCCCCCTCTCTGTTGATCTGACGGCGAGCGTCCGACCGCGCTGCCTCGAGAATTGCCTCCCACGTGCCATCCGTGGAGCAGTCGTTCACGACGTACAGTCGGTCGACGAACGAGGGCATCTTTCTGATGACGTCGCCGATGAACCGTTCCTCGTTGTAGGCCGGAACGACGGCGGCGACAGAGTGGTCTCGGTACATTACAACCTCCAGTAGCGACAATCGTGCTCGCTCACCCGGTCCTCGAATTCTCCGTCGACGTCGACGAGGACGGGATTCTCGTTCATCTCGTCGAGTAACCCGTCGACATTGAGTTCGTCGAAGATATCGTGGGGTGTTCCGATCACGACGGCATCGATCCCCTCCCCGGACGGTTCGGGAACGGCGTCGATACCGAACCGCTCTCGGATCTCGGCGTCGGCTGCGTGCGGGTCGTACCCGACAACGGAGACGCCGTACTCGCGGAGATAGTCGATCACGCCGCCGATCGACGATCTGAGATCCGCCACGTTCGGCTTGTACGTCAGTCCGAGGATCAAAACGGTGCTGTGCTTGAGTACGTTCTCGGCGTCGTTCAGGGTCTTTACAGTCATTTCTCCGACGTGGGTTGGAACGTAGTCGTTGATCGCGCGCGCGGTTCGAACGAGTTCGAGTTTGAACCCGTTACGTTCGCTCTCGTAGGCGAGGTAGAACGGATCGACCGGGATACAGTGGCCGCCGACGAGGCCGGGTCGATAGTCGTGAAAGTTCCACTTCGTCTTCGCCGCGTCGAGCACGGCCTGCGTGTCGATCCCCAGGTGCGTACACGCTACCGCGAGTTCGTTTACCAGCGCGATGTTGAGGTCGCGCTGCGTATTCTCGACGCACTTCGCGGCTTCTGCGGTTTCGATCGTCGGCGCCTCGTGGACGCCCGCGTCGACGATCGAACCGTAGAGGTCGACGAGACTCGCACGCGATCGCTCGGTCAGCCCGCTCACGATTTTGACGACGTTGCGCAGACCGTGGTCGTCGTCGCCCGGGACGATTCGTTCGGGCGAATAGCCGACGCCGAAATCCTCGCCCGCCGTCATGTTCGAGCCCCGCTCGAGTGCCGGAACGAATAGCTCGCGAGTCGCCCCCGGATACACCGTCGACTCGAGGACGACGGTCGTCCCCGCGGTAAGGTATTCACCGACAGTCTCTCCCGCCCGTTCGACCAGGCTGAGGTCCGGTTTTTCGAGTTCGTCGACCGGGGTCGGCACCGCCACGACGACGTAATCGGCCGTCGATATCACGCTCGGGTCGGCCGTAAACTGTATCGAACTCTCGGCGATTGATCGATCGCTGACATCACCCGTCGGATCGATTCCGCGCTCGAGCGTTCGAATCTTGTCCGTATCGACGTCGTAGCCGCGGACGTCGTAGCCGACGCTATCGAACTCGCACGCGAGCGGGAGTCCGACGTAGCCGAGTCCGACGACGCAGATCCGGTTGGCAGATGGAGTGAAAGCAGTGCTCGCGTTCGCGGTATTGCTCACGAATCCCACCCCCGCTCCTCGCGAACCCCGCCACCGATTTCGTATACCCGCGAATCGATCGGGCCAGCGACGGTTCCGCGACCGTCGACGACGACCGGACGGTGGTCTCTACGATCACTGAGTTCGTTTTCACGGTCCGTTCCCAGGTCAGCCCACCGAATCTCCTCGAACTCCTCGTGCGGTGTGACGAGAATCACGCCGTCGATCGGGAGGTCGTACGCCGCCTCGAGCGCCACCCCTTCTAGATCGAACGCCTCGAGGTCGTCCGATTCGAGCATCGGATCGACGCCGTAGACCGTCGCACCGGCCGCGGAGAGTTCGGCGGCGATATCGATCGACGGCGAGGCCCTGGTCTCTTCGACACCCGGCCTGTACGTCAGTCCGAGCACCAGTACCGTCGCGTCCGACAGCGCCGTACCCTCGGCCTCGAGGCCGTCGCGCAGTTTTTCGACCGTGAACGCCGGCATCGAGTCGTTGACCGCTCGAGCGGTCTCGAGCAGCGGAGCCTCGGTCTCGAAGGGGTCGATCACGAAGTACGGGTAGAACGGGATGCAGTGGCCACCGACGCCGGGTCCCGGTTCGTGAATGTCACAGTAGGGCTGGGTGTTCGCGACGTCGATCGCCTCGCGGATGTCGATTCCGAACTCGTCGGTGAACGTCGCGAGTTCGTTCGCGAGCGCGATGTTGACGTCTCGGTACAGTCCCTCGAAGACCTTGACGCACTCGGCGGTGGTCGCGTCGGAGACCGCAATCACGCCCTCGTCGTTGATGGTCTCGTAGATCGCTCGCGCGGACGCGGTGCTCTCCGCGTCGACGCCGCCGACGACCTTCGGGTACGCGCCGCGGATGTCCTCGAGCGCCCGTCCCGACGACGTCCGTTCGGGACAAAAGGCCACGCCGAACGTCCCGCGGGAGAGTCCCGACGCCGCCTCGAGCGCCGGAAGCACCCGATCGCTGGTCGTCCGGGGTGGAACGGTACACTCGACGAGTACCAGGTCGCCCGGGTCCAGTCCGGTTCCGATCGCCTCGATCGCGGCGTCGAGGATCGAGAGGTCGGGCGCTCGCTCGTCCGTGATGGGCGTCGGCACGATGACGACGTGTACCGAGCATCGCCTCGCAGCCTCGCGAGGGTTCGTCGTCGCCTCGAGCGCACCGGCAGACACTCGTTCGGCGACCAACTCGTCCAGGCCGGGTTCCCGTTTGACGTGACAGTCTCCGGCCTGAATCGTCGCCACGACGTCGGGGTCGATATCGACCCCGAGGACGGTGCCGGTCGTCTCGGCGAACACTGCAGCGAGGGGGAGTCCCATCTTTCCGAGTCCGTAGACGGCGACGGGGATCGACCCCGAGACGAACGCGCGACGCAGTCGTTCGCTCGAGCGGCCGGTTCCGTACGGTCGGGTGCTGGCCGCTGTGGATTCCGTCGACGAGTCTCGGTCGTCTGCACGGTCGACCGTTCCGCCGTCGGCCTCGGTGACCTCGAGTCCGTCGGCCCCATCGACCGACCCGCCGTCGGTATCGATGGCCTCAGATCTGTCAGTATCGGCGACCTCGAGTCCGTCGGCCTCGTCGACCGGTCGTCGATCAGTCATCTGCCACCCTCACTCCGAGGTCAGATCGGTCGCCCATGGCCTGGGCTTCGATTTGGTGAGTCAACTCGAGCGCAGCCAGTCCGTCGTCGATGGTCACGGCCGGCGTCTCGTTCGACGCGACGGCCTCGACGAACGCCTCGAGTTCGTTCCGCAGCGGTTCCTCGTTCGGCACGTGCGGTCGTTCGACGACGCTCTCGTGCTGGAATCGAACGGTGCCGTCGCGTTCGGCGTACTTGGGGACCGAGTTGCGGTGAATCGCGATCGACTGGGCGATGTAATCGAGTTCGACGAGACACTCCCTGGCGGTCACGGTGAGTCGACGCACTTTTCGCTGGGTGAGTCGGCTGGCGGTGAGCGACGCCATGATCCCGGAGTCGAACTCGAGCAGCGCTGACGCGTGGCGATTGTCGTTTACGCCGGTGCTCTTGACGCTCGTCGGCGACTCGTCGAGCAACGAGAGCACGACGTCGACGTCGTGAATCATCAGGTCGAGGACGGCGCTGTCGTCGATTCGTCGGTTCGGCGGCGGTCCGAGCCGTTCTGCGTGTATACTGATGATCGAGAGATCCTCGACGATTTTGCGGAGCGTCACCACAGCCGGGTTGAACCGCTCGACGTGACCGACCTGTACTGGCACGTCGGCGCGGTTCGCTCTCGAACGGAGCCGTCGCCCCTCCTCGAGATTCGTGACGAGGGGTTTCTCGACGAGCATCGCGACGCCCGCCTCCAGACACTGCACGGCGACGTCGTAGTGATGCACGGTCGGGACGGCGATGGAAACGGCGTCAACTGATGCGAGCAACGACTCCAGGTCCATCGCGGTCGCGCCGTGTTCGTCGGCGACGCGAGCGGCGCGTTCGCCGTCGACGTCGAAGACGCCGACCAGATTCACCTCTGACAGTCCCGCGTAGACGCGCGCGTGCTGTTTCCCCATCGAGCCGACGCCGATTACGCCGACGTCTATCCGTCGTTCAGGTTGCATACGCGACGCTCACCCCCCTGGCGGACGCGACGACGGCGATCATGCAGCGTTCCCTCCTCGAAGCGACGCCGGAAGCGGTTCGTGTCTCGCCGGCACGCCGACGGCCAGCGTCTCCTCGGGGACGTCCGCCGAGACGACCGCACCCGCAGCGACGAACGAACCCCGTCCGACGGTCACACCGGGGAGGATCGTCGCGTTCGCGCCGACAGAGACGTGATCCTCGAGGGTCGGGCCCTCGAGTTCGACCTCCCGACGGAGTGGATAGGGATCGTTCGTCAGGACGGCGTTCGGACCGAGAAAAACGTGGTCTCCGATGGTAGTCTCCGCAGGTACGTAGACGCCGGTCTGCATGCTCACGTTCGAACCGACGGTCGACGTTCCGTCTATGGTCGCGTTCGTCCCGACGAGCACGTCGTCGCCGATTCGGGTTTGCTCACGTATCAGCGCGTAGTGACCAGTGGTGAATCGGTCGCCGATCAGGACGTCATCGTAGATAATCGTCCCCGTCCTGATCGTCGGATCGGCGCCGATGACCGGCGATCGCGTATCGTTGTCGTACTCGTATCCAATCGACGAACCGTCGGTTGATCCGCTCAGTAATTCGGTGTCTCTCATTCTTAACCCCTAACCCTGGATGAACACACGCTCTCAAAAGGGACCGCGACCGTTTCAGCCGTTAATTCACGGTCCGGGCCCTGCAACCGCTGTGTAGCCCGCGGAGCGACGGGCTCCGTTCGCTGGGAACGACGTCGTTGCTCGACGACGATTTCACGAGCTCGGCGATTCACAGAAACGGGTGAACACTACGACCAGAGACGGTCGCCCTCTCACCGCATCTCGGGTGCGAGTAAGGGGTTCTATCCTCGCCGTTTCACCCACATCGATGGACGGGGTTCGACTCACTCCGTTCAGTACTAGAACACTGGATCTGCGAGCAAACAGTCGTGACCCCGGTAATGAGAATTTATTCCACTGAAATTGAGTGATGCTGCTCAGCTCGAGAGCCTCTTCTCCTGGAAAGCTTCGACTGACCGGTTTCGTCGAGGACACAATGGTGGAACTGGACGGGACTGGGGACGCCGACACGCCCCGGGACTCGAGAATCCGAGTCGAAACCGTTACCATTTCGAATCGAGACTGGTGAGCCATGGGAACGTACGACATCGAGCGCTATCTCAACGTTCGAAGCGCCTACGGTGCCTCTCTCGGCCCGGAGGGCGACCGACTGGCGTTTCTGATGAACACCACTGGAACGCCCCAGGTCTGGACGCTCGAGGGGGCACAGGCGTGGCCCGAACAGCGAACGTTCTACGACGAACGAGTGACGTTCGCCTCCTGGTCGCCCGAGCGAGCGGAACTGGCGTTCGGCATGGACGAGGGCGGCAACGAGCGCGCGCAACTGTATCGACTCGACGCCGAGACGGGCGAGATCGCGAACCTGACCGGGATGCCGGAGGCGAAACACCGCTGGGGCGGCTGGAGCCACGACGGCGAACGGTTCGCATTTACCTCGAATCGCCGGGACGAGAGCGTCTTCGACGTGTACGTTCAGGGCCGAGCGGGCGCCGGCGACGACGCCGAACTCGTCGCCGAGGGCGAGGGCTGGCTCACGGTCGGCGGCTGGAGCCCCGACGACTCGCGGTTGCTGGTCTCGCAGGCGTACTCGAACTTCGATCAGGACCTCTACAGCCTCGAGGTCGAGACCGGCGAGATGACCCACCTCACCCCTCACGATGGCGACGTCCGCTACCAGAGCGCCTCCTGGGCGCCCGACGGCGAGGGACTCTACCTCGTGACCGACGAGGAGACCGACACGCTCGTGCTTGCCTATCTGGACCTCGAGACCCTCGAGGTCGAAACGATGGTCGAGGGAGATGGATGGAACGTCGATGGTCTCGCTCTGGACGACGAGACCGGCCGATTCGTCTACTCGCGAAACGTGGAGGGCTACACGGAGCTCACCGCGGGCGAACTCGCAGGCGATGACCCGACGGCGTTCGAGACGTTCCCCGAACCCGATCTGCCGGGCGGACTCTCGGGCGGCGTGAGCTTCGGCCCGGACGCCGAAGTCTTCGCCTGCTCGACGACTGGCGATGCCGTCAACGCGAACGTCTTCGTCGTCGACGTCGAATCCGGGGATAGCGAGCAGTGGACGCTCGCTCCAACCGCAGGAATCCCGCCCGAGACCTTCCGGTCCTCGAAACTCGTTCACGTCGAGAGCTTCGACGGCCTCGAGGTGCCCGGATTCCTGACGCTCCCGGCGGGGTCGGCGGAGTCGCTCGAGGGCGTTGGGGATGGGAACGGAACCGTCGACGACGGCTACCCCGTCATCGTCGACATCCACGGCGGCCCCGAGAGCCAGCGCCGGCCCTCGTTCTCGAGCGTCAAGCAGTACTTCCTGAACCGGGGCTACGCCTACTTCGAGCCGAACGTCCGGGGCTCTTCGGGGTACGGGAGCGAGTACGCCAGCCTGGACGACGTCGAGAAGCGGATGGACTCCGTCGCCGACGTCGCCGCCTGCGTCGAGTGGCTTGCCGGCCACGAAGCGATCGACCCCGACCGCGTCGTCGCCATGGGCGGCTCCTACGGCGGGTTCATGGTACTGGCCTCGCTCACCGAGTATCCGGAGCTCTGGGCCGCCGGCGTCGACGTCGTCGGCATCGCCAACTTCGTCACCTTCCTCGAGAACACGGGCGACTGGCGCCGGAAGCTCCGCGAGGCCGAATACGGCTCGTTGGCCGAGGATCGCGAGTTCCTCGAGTCGATCTCCCCGATCAACACCGTCGAAAACATCGAGGCCCCGCTGTTCGTCCTCCACGGCGAGAACGATCCCCGCGTTCCGGTCGGCGAGGCCGAACAGATCGTCGAAGAGGCCCGCGAGCAGGGCGTCCCCGTCCGCAAGCTGATCTTCGAGGACGAGGGCCACGGCTTCAGCAAACTCGAGAACCGAATCGAGGCCTACTCGGCGATCGCGGAGTTCCTCGAGGAGCACGTCTAACGCTTAACTCCGCCTCCAAGCGCCGGAAGCTATTTATTTTCCTGGTTAGACATCACGAATATCTCATGGCAAAGCGGGCGGTCACGTGGTTGATCGAAGAGGACGATAAATGACTGCCGTCGCGATTCTCGTTGGTGGACTTCTTGTCGTCGGTATTGGCCTCTCGATCGTCACCGCCGGTATCGGATGGGGCGTCTGTAAACGGTTCATCGCACCCGTGACAGCCTCCGACCTCGCGACGAGACGGATACAGTGGTACCTCATCGGGGCGGGCGCTCCCCTCGTGTGTTTCGCTGTTGCCGGTAGCTTCACCGCACTCGTACTCGTCGACGACGTGTTGACCGGGGTTTTCGTCACTGGTGTGGTCGGTATCCTGGGACTCGGTATCGGCGTCGCTGTCGTCCTCCCGCTATCCACGTTCGATCTGCTGGGGTCGACCGAGTACGGGAACTTCAGACGAGCTGCGATCTCGACGGGTACCCACGGCGCATTCGTTTGCGCTAGCATTCCCTTCGTATTCACCCTCGTACGCACGTCGCCCTCCGAGGCAGTCCCTCTCGGCGTCACCGCTACGCTCGCGTACTTCGCGATCGGCCCGTGGCTCGTCGATCGACTGAACGACACGGCTGAACTCCCCTCCGGGGTCGCAGATCGCTGTGAACAGCTCGCAGCAGCGGCCGACGTCGACGTCCGGTTTCGGCTCGTCGACGACGATCCGAACGCGTTCGCATCCGGAATCATTCCCGGTCCGCGAACGGTTTTCGTGTCCGACTCCCTGATAACCGAACTGGAGCCGACGGAGTTCGAGGCCGTCGTCGTCCACGAACTGGGGCACGTCCGACACCGGCACCTGGAACGACGAGCGCTCTGGCACGCTGCTATAGCGGCGGCCATTTTGCTCACGTTCGTTTACTCGTTCCTGTTCGTCCCCGTCGTCTTTCTCCTCCTTTATGCCGGGATTATAGAGAACGCGCCCACGAGTACGAGGCCGACGCGTTCGCCGCGGCGACGACGAGTGCGAGTGCGATGAGAGACGCACTCGAACGGATCGCGTCTCTCGGGCACGTGCCCCGCAACTCGAGCCGGACGTTCGACTTCCTCGTCGGAAACCACTCCATCGACCGCCGTGTCGAGCGACTCGACGCGATGGTCGGGTGAGCCACACTCGGTTCGACGTCGAGAACGTTCCGTTCCTCGACAGTACGTTCAAGTCAGTGAGTGTCGTTGCTCCCGGCAGATGCGCCGATTGCGGGTCGCCGCCGGCTTCGCGGTTGCCCTCCTGGTCACCGGGATACTTGTCTACGGCACCGGCTGGGAGGCCGTGGTCTCGAGTATCCGTCGCGCCGATCCGATTCTCGTCGCCGGTGGCGCGGTTGCCGGAGCGACGATGCTCGCGCTGCGCGCCCTGATCGTCTACCGACTGCTCGGTCCGATCGAGGGATCGGCCGGCGGAACCGCGTTCGTCGGTGCGTTCCTCGCGGGGTACTTCTCTCGGAGCGTCGTACCGTGGGGGCAGTCCGTCGGCGTCGCCGTAACCGCGTACCTGCTCGCGGGGTCGTCCGAGTCACCGTTCGAGGACAACGCCGCCGTCATCAGCGTGGCCGAGGTACTCGTCTTCCTCACGTCCGTCGTCGTGGTCGTCGTCGGCCTCGTCGGGATAGTGGCGAACGGTTCCGTCGACGTCTCCTCGAGCGTGACCGCTGGGTCGCTCCCGTCGAACCGTCTCAAGACCGGCCTCCTGGGGGCACTGTTCGCAGCCGTTCTCGTCGCCGCCTCGGCCGTCTCCGTCACCCGCGACGGCGTCGCGCGGACGATCCTGTTCGGGATTACCGCTCGGCTCGAGGGAGCGCTGGCCAGGCTGCCCGGCGTCGAGCGCCCCGCCGTTCGAACCCGCGTCCGTGGGTTCCTCTCGACGATCGACGACGTCGCGGCGGATCGGTCGGTCCTGCTGGGCGCGGTGACGGTCGCGCTGGCGAGCTGGATCTTCAATGCGCTTGCGCTGTTCCTCTCGCTGGTCGCCCTCGGCGTCGACGCGCCGTTCGCGGTCGCGCTTCTCTGTGTACCACTGTCGACGGTAGCAGCTGTGGTTCCGCTTCCGGGCGGGATGGGCGGTGTCGAGGTGTTCCTGGCCGGGCTACTGGTCGCGACGACCGCGGTCTCGGGCGACGTCGCGACCGCCGCTGCCCTGCTCTACCGGCTGTGTACCTACTGGGTTCACGTCGGTCTCGGCGGAATCGGTGCCACGTACGTGTCGGCCACCGGCGTCGGGCTGGTTCGCGTCGACGGGTGATCCCGTTCAGCCGACGACGCCAATTCAGTCGATGACGCCGGTCTTCACCGCAACCTCTCGAGCCGCTCGCTCGTCCATCCCGTCACCGAGAATCGTGTACCGGTCGCGGATGGCGTGACAGGTCGTCAACGCCTCGATCACGGTTTCGTCGTCGATGCCGAGATCGGCGGCCGTGGTCGGCGCGTCGATGCTCGCCAGCGCGTCTCGAATTTCGGTCCAGATGCCCGACTCGCCCTCGTGCAGGTAGGCCGTCATGATCGACCCGACGCCGACCTGGTGACCGTGGAGGGCTACGCCGGGCGCGAGGCGATCCAGTTGGTGAGAAAAGAGGTGCTCGGCGCCGCTGGCCGGCCGGGAGGAACTTGCGATGGACATCGCCACCCCCGAGGACATGAGCGCCTTGGTGACGATCCAGGCGGACTCCTCGAGGCCGGGACGGATCATGTCGGCGTTGCCGACGAGGATTTCCGCGGTCATCTCCGCGAGGGCGGCCGCGTACTCGGAGTACTCGACGTTCTTGAGTCGGTGGGCGAGTCGCCAATCCATCACCGCGGTGTAGTTAGAGATGATGTCGGCACAGCCCGCGGTCGTCAGCTCCCAGGGTGCGTTCGCCAGAATCCCGGTGTCGGCGATCACGGCGAGCGGCGGTTCGGCGGCGACGCTGTGGCGCGTGTTGCCGTCCGGAACCGAGCCGCGGTTGCTGACGATGCCGTCGTGACTCGCGGCCGTCGGCACCGAGAGGAAGCCGGTGTCGAGGTGGTCGGTCGCCATCTTGGCGATGTCGATGGCCTTCCCGCCGCCGACGCCGATCAGGTACGCGGCATCCGCCTCCTCGGCGGCGTCGATGACCGACTCGACGGCCTCGAAACTCGCCTCCTCGACGGTGACGATGGCGGGTTCGATACCGCGTTCCTCGAAGTCTTCGGCGATCGGTTCGGCCGCGAGTTTTCGCGGCGTTGGACTCGTGACGAGCAGTGGGCGCCCCTCGAGGTGGAGGTCGTCGACGACGCTCACGGTCTCGGCGAGGACGTCGTGGCCGACGACGACGTTCCGCGGGAGGCGGATCCACGTCGACTTCTCGAACATAGGTGAGAGGAGGCGGGGAACGATATAAAGGCGTTCCCGTCGATCGAGGGGTGGCGGTTCCTCGAGACGAGGGAGCTCGAGGAAAAGGAGTTCGAATCATCCTCGGTGGTACCATCGGACGAGTCCGGCGGGCCTCACCTCGCGGGTTGCGCTTTTTGCGGCGGGGACAATCCGGACAACTGCGGAATCGAGAGATCCACTCGCCGGAGTAACTGCGCGTTAATCGCGACGATCACGGTACTGAGCGACATGAGCAAGGCACCGACGGCGGGGGAGAGGAGGATTCCAACCGGCGCGAGAACGCCGGCCGCGAGCGGAATCGCGAAGACGTTGTACCCTGCGGCCCAGACCAGGTTCTCCTGCATCTTCCGGTAACTCGCTCGGCTCAGTTTGACGAGTCGAGGCACGTCCATCGGGTTGTTCTGTACGAGAACGATGTCCGCCGACTGGACGGCGACGTCGGTCCCCGATCCGATGGCAATCCCGACGTCGGCTCGGGTCAGCGCGGGGGCGTCGTTGACGCCGTCGCCGACCATCGCCACCAGTTTGTCCTGGTCCTGCAGTTCGGTCACCTTCTCGTCTTTGTCCTCGGGCAGCACCTCGGCGAAGACCGTCTCGATGCCGAGTTCGTCTGCGACGGCCGCGGCGACGTCCTCGCTGTCGCCGGTCAGCATCGCCACCTCGATGCCGAGGTCGTGAAGCGCGTCGACGACCCGATAGCTCTCCTCGCGGATCACGTCCGCGAGGGCGAAGGCGGCGATCGGCGTCGCCTGGCCGTTTGTAACTCGTTCAGCATCTACCTGCTCGCCGGCGTCACTCGAGTTACCCGAATCGCTCGAGTCGTCCCTTCGGTCGTCCCCGCGAACGAGGTAAACCACGGTTCGCGCGTTTTCCCCGGCCCGATCCGCGAACGCCGCCAGTTCCGGGGGAACCTCGGCCTCGAGGTGAGAGAGGAGGTTCGGTCCGCCGACGTAGACCGCGCCGCCGTCGACGGTCGCTCGCACCCCACGGCCCTTGAGCGCCTCGAAGTCCGAGACGTTCGGTGGCTTCAGACCGCGGTCGGCCGCGGCCTCACGCATCGCCTGGGCGATCATGTGCTCCGAATCGCTCTCAACGGCGGCCGCGAGCGCGAGCGCCTCGTCCTCGTCCACGCGGTCGACCGTCGCGACGTCGACGACGCCCTGTTCGCCCGCCGTGAGCGTCCCCGTTTTGTCGAAGACGATCGTATCCAGGTCCCGTGCCCGTTCCATGGCGATCCGGTCCCGGATCAGCATTCCATTGCGCGCGGCGAGGGACGTGTTGATCGCGACGACGAGCGGGATGGCGAGCCCGAGAGCGTGCGGACAGGCGATCACCAGGACGGTCACCACGCGCTCGATGACTGTAACGTCGAACTGGGCGGCGACGGTCCAGGCGACGGCCGTCACCACCGCGGCGGCCAGGGCGACGTAGAACAACCAGCCTGCTGCCCTGTCGGCGAGCATCTGCGTTCGAGACTCGCTCTGCTGGGCCTCTTCCACGAGACGCATGATCCCCGCCAGCGTCGTTTCCTCGCCCGTCGCGCTGATCCGAACGCGAAGGCTTCCGTCGCCGTTGATCGTGCCGCCGATCACCTCGTCACCGGGGTCCTTCGAAACCGGTTTCGACTCGCCGGTGATCATCGACTCGTTCACGTCCGAGTCGCCCTCCTCGACGACGCCGTCGGCGGGGACGTTCGCTCCGGGGCGGACGAGGGCGAGGTCGCCCTCCGACAGGTCGCTGACGGGGACCTCCTCAGTTTCACCGTCCTCGGTGATGCGCTCTGCGGTATCAGGGAGGAGTTTCGCTAACTCGTCGAGCGCGCTCGAGGCCCGCCGAACCGACCGCATCTCGATCCAGTGACCGAGCAACATGATGTCGATAAGCGTCACCAGTTCCCAGAAGAACGCCGACTGAGTGGGGAAGACGACGCTCGCCAGGCTGTAGACGAACGCGACGGTGATCGCCATCGAGATGAGCGTCATCATCCCCGGCGACCGGTCCTCGAGTTCGGGGGCGGCCATCCGCAGGAAGGGAACGCCACCGTAAGCGAAGACGATGACCGCGAAGACGGGATTGATCCACTCGCTTCCGGGAAACGCCGGAACCGAGAAGCCGAGCCACGATTGCAGGGTCTCGCTGTACAGGAGAACGGGAATCGAAAGCAGCGTCGAGACGAAGAACCGCCGGCGGAACATCTGCTCGTGGCCCTCGTGCATGCCACTGTGGTCGTGGCCGCCACCTTCGTGGCCATCGGAATTGCCGACTCCATGGCCGCCGTGGTCGCCGTGTCCAACCCCGCGTTCGTACCGGTCGTCGACCTCCCGTCTCGCTTCGTCGGCGTCTTCGGCTTCCTCTTCGAGCATGGACTTTTCCACGCGGGGTTCCGACCGATCGTCCTCGGCGTCGATTTCCCGATCCTCGGCCGTGTCGGGGTCGTGACGGTGGCTGTGGTCGTGGCCACGATGGCCGCCGTCGGGTCCCTCACCGTCGGCATCTCTGTGATCGTCCATCTCGTTGCTTCGTCACACGACACCGCGAGTCAAGAAGGGACACCCCGCTCGAGGCGGCGGCGCACACAGAGCAGATCCGTTCCGAACGTCTCAGATCGTGTCGAGAATCCCGAGCACACGTTCCTCGGCGTCCCTACCCGGATCGTACTCGCTCCCGTCCCGGTCGCTCGCCTCGTGTTCCTCGAGCGTTCGCGCCATCGCCTCCTCGAGCGGGGTCGACTCCCAGCCGAGGCCGGCGAGTTTCGCAGTCGAGAGGACGTGCGGGTAGTCGCGGTAGAGGACGTAGTCGTCCGTCGAGAGGCCGCCGGCCTCGAGTTCGCGCGGGCCGGCGTGGACGACCTCGACGTCCCTGTCTGCGGCGTCGGCGATCAGGTCGACCATCTCCTCGAGCGTGACGATCCGGCGGTCGCCGACGTTGTAGAACTCGCCTGGCTCGCCTCGCTCGGCGACGGTCCGGAGGGCGCTGGCGACGTCCTCGACGTAGGCGCGGTGCCAGACGTTGGTGCCGTCGCCGGGGACGATCACGCGGTCGTACTCGAGGACGCGGTCGAGCCAGAAGTCGAGTCGTTCGGTGTAGTCGTGGGGGCCGTAGACGATGCAGGGCCGGACGGACATGGCATTGACTCCGCGGTCGGCCGCGGCGACGATCGCGCGGTCACCCTCGGCCTTCCGGTTGCCATACGTGTCGTTCGACTCGTCGGTCGCCTGCTCGGGGCTGCAGGGTCGCATCGGGGTCTCGTCCTCCCGCTTGGGAATCTCCTCGCGGCCGTAGGCGTCTCCGCTCGAGATGTAGACGTAGGCGTCGACGTCGGCGAAGATTTCGGTCGCTGCGCGCACGTCCCGCGGGTAGTAGGCCACGCAGTCGAAGACGGCGTCCGGATCGACGTCGGCCGCGGCCGCCTCGAGCGCCGAGTCGTTCGTCCGGTCGCCCTGGACGTGGGCGACCCGGTCGTCTCCGGCGAAGGGGTCGTCGTGATTCCCGCGGTTGAAGAGGGTGACGTCGTAGTCGTGTGCGAGGAGGTCGTCGACGAGGTGGCGGCCGATGAATCGCGTGCCGCCGATGACGAGTGCAGTGTCCATACCGAACGCTCGCTCGAGAGGGTCAAAACGGTGGCGGAGGCGGCGAGAGAGACGTTCGGCTGGCCGTCACACGTGTGAGTTACTCGAGTGGAATCGACCCACACTCGAGGCCGACGCACGAGCAATCGCCAACGTTCATTACGAAGGGCTTCGTCCCCCTGGGTATGGGATTTGACGAGATGGACGTCGACACGATCTGGATGGACGGCGAGTTCGTCGACTGGGAGGACGCACAGACCCACGTCCTCACGCACGGACTCCACTACGGGACCGGCGTCTTCGAGGGGGCGCGCTGTTACGACACCGAGAACGGGCCCGCGCTCTTTCGCTGGGAGGAACACGTCGATCGCCTCTTTCAGTCCTGCAAGCCCTACGAGATGGAAATCGGTCACTCCTACGAGGAACTGACCGAAGCCACGAAGGAACTCATCCGCCGCCAGGACCTCTCGTCGTGTTACATCCGCCCGCTCGTCTACTACGGCTACGAGAGTCTCGGCGTCAGCCCCGGGGACTGTCCGACGAAGACGACCATCGCCGCCTGGCCCTGGGGCGCCTACCTCGGCGAGGACGCCATCGAGAACGGCATCGACGTGAAAGTCTCCTCCTGGCGCAAGCACGCCTCGAGCCAGATTCCGACGAACGCCAAGACGACGGGGTTGTACGTCAACAGCCTGCTGGCCGGCGAGGAGGCCCGCCGCAACGGGTTCGCCGAAGCCATCGTCCTCAACAAGGAGGGCAACGTCGCGGAGGGCCCCGGCGAGAACCTCTTCCTCGTGCGGGACGGCGAAATCTTTACGCCCGGCCTCTCCGAGTCGATCCTCGACGGCATCACCCGCAACGCGGTCATCCGGATCGCCCGCGACCTGGGCTACACCGTCCACGACACCGTCTCCATCTCGCGAGGCGAACTCAACACGGCCGACGAACTCTTCTTCACCGGCTCGGCCGCGGAAGTGACCCCGATCAAGCGCGTCGACAACGTCACGATCGGCGAGGGGACCCGCGGGCCGATCACCGAGGAGATCCAGCAGACGTTCTTCGACGTCGTCGAGCGCCGGACCGACGAGTACGAGGAGTGGTTCGACTACGTCGAGGCGTAACTCGCACTCAGTTTTTCGAGTTGCGCGGTTCGCATCTCCCGAGACACTCACTCGAGACACTCACTCGAGCCCCTCGCTCCCGAGAAACGCGTCGAACGCATTCGTCGGTTCGTCCACATCAGCGGCGGCAGCGTCGCCGTACGTGTAGAAGTAGCCGTTCTCGTCCTCGGCAATTCGGGCCTCGAGGTACGACTGGGCGGCCCGCCGCGAGAGAACGCCCATCTCGACGACGTCGGCGAGGGCGGTCTTCGTGGCGCGAAACCAGGTCCGGACGGTGAGGTCGCGCTCGCCCGGTTCGACGGCGACGAGCGCCCCACGGCCCTGCTCGCGGCCGTCGCCCCACTCGAGCCAGCAGACGCGGTAGGCGCGGATCTCGTACTCGGGTGAAACCAAAATCAGCGCCTCGTATCCGCAGGGATCGAGGTAGTCGGTGAGGACGCTGTCTAGGGCGACGGAGTCCGCGAGGAGGTCGGAGTCGATTCGCCCGCCTGCGAGCGGCGCGTCGACGGAGAGGGACTCGAGGACGCTGAGTTCGTCGCCGCCCCAGTGGCTGTACCGGAGGTCGTAGAGTCGGTCGGGGCGACGGTAGGCGATTAACGCTCTATGCCCCATCGTGCCACCTCGGTCGGTGCCGCTTGATCGGCCGTCGACCGAGACGAGCAGCGACCCGACGGACGGCTCGGATACGCGAACGGGAGTGCATCACCCCTTTTGGCCGCGGACTGGTACTTGAACTCGCGGGTCGTCAGCGGGTGATCGACGATTCGAGGGTCGGCCGACCCGACGTCCCAATGACCCGCCGATCCAGCAATTCGACGAATCAGCGGTCCAACGATCTGATAATCCACCGATCCCACAGCCCGCCGGGCGTAAGGCCAAAACCCTCCCAACCCGTACTCTCGATGAATGGCATACGACGCAGTCGTCTTCGACAACGACGGCGTGTTGACGACCCCGACCAGCTACGAAGCGCTCACGCGAGCGATGACCATCGCGTTCGAACGCCACGGCATCGACGACCCCGCCCAGGACGACCTCGAGACCCTGATCTCCCCGACGATCGACGAACTCGAGGCCGTCACCGACCGGTACGACCTCGAGCCGGAGTCACTCTGGGCCGCCCGCGAACGGGCGGCGATCGAGGTCCAGCACGAGGAACTCCTGAACGGGAACAAGACGCTCTACGACGACGTGTCGACGCTCGAGACGCTCAACGCCCCGATGGCCATCGTGAGCAACAACCAGCACGAGACCATCGAGAACATCGTCGACCACTTCGAACTCGAGGCGTTCGACCCGTACTACGGTCGCGAGCCGACCGTCGACGGCATCAGGCGGAAGAAGCCCACGCCGTACTACCTCGAGCGAGCGATCGACGACCTGGCGTGTGCGAACCCGCTGTACGTTGGTGACAGCTGGGTCGACGTCGCCGTGGCGGAGGCCATCGACATCGACTCGGCGTTCATCCGTCGGTCCCACCGCGAGGACTACGCGTTCGCCGACTTCGGCTACGACGGCGAGCCCACCCACGAGATCACGTCCCTCGAGGCGTTATCGCGGCTCGAGCCGTCGTCCTGACGGCTCGACAGGCTAGTGTTCGCGGTGTGTCGACTCACTACAACCACGTTCAGGCGGTCGCCCGAACCCGCCGCTCCGCTCGATCCCTGAGCGCCCGGTTCATCGCGCGGAAGCCCCGTTCGATCCGGCGTCGGTGAAACAGCACTGGAACCAGCGCTCCTCGAAACGTCTCCCGCTGAAGCAGCCGCGTTCGTCGCCCGCCGTCGATTGGCTCGAGGTGGAACTCGTGGTAGCCGTCGAATGCGAACGGGACTCCCAGCCGGCCGAGCCAGACGAGTCGGCGGTTCGTCTCGACCGTGAGCACCGTCGTCCTGATCGTCCGGGTCCGACCACCCGGTAACTGGACGCGGATCGTCAGTCGCTCCCCCTCGACGGGGAGCCCCTCGACGGAGCGGAGAAACGGGTTCCACTCGGGATAGGCGTCGAACTCGAGGAGGACCTGCCAGACGGTCTCCGGTGGCGCATCGATCGTCTCGAACACCTCGAGTTGTTCCATGCTAGCAGCGAACGTGACGAAAGGCAAAGCGCCTGTCGGTCCTGTGGGTACGTTCACCCGCTCGCCACCTGTCATCCCACCACCCGCCACCCCACCACAACCCCCATTACCGCGCAGTCCCGAGAGCCGAATATGACGCGTTCGTCGCGCACGATTTCGCGCCGATCCTTCGTCCGTAGCGCCGTCGCCATCGGCGGCGCGAGTGCCCTCTCCGCCTGTCTGGATCGGGAGAACGGGAATGCGGACGCTACGCCTCAAGGCGTCGACGCCGACGGCCTCGAGGAACTCCCCGAGCGCCAGCACGCCTGGACGGCCGCCCAGCGGACCGACGAGCACGGCAACCCGCTCGTCCCCGAACACCACGTCGCCCTCCACTTCTCGTACGTCGGCGGCGGTCCGACCGACGAGGAGCGCGAGCAGGTCGAGACGACGTTCGAAACCCTCGAGCGAGCCTACGCCCGAAGCAACGAGGGCTTGCTGTTCACCGTCGGCTACGGCCCCGCCTACTTCGACCGGTTCGACGAGGCCCTGCCAGAGAGCGTCGACCTCCCGGAGCCGAAGGCGCTCGCACCCATCGAGACGCCCGAGTTCGATAGCTACGACGCCATGATCCACCTCGCCAGCGACCACGGGTCGGTCGTGTTAAGCGCCGAGGAAGCGCTCACTGGCGAACTCGAGTCGATCAACGGCGTCGACGTCGAGGCCACGCTCGAGGGCGTCCTCGAGATCGAGGAACGCCGAACCGGGTTCACGGGCACTGGATTACCCGCCGAAAATCAGGACGGCGTTCGCGGGATTCCCGACAGCGAACCCGTCTCCGAGGACGCTCCGATGTTCATGGGCTTCAAATCCGGGTTCAAGAAGAACCAGGCCTCTGAGGACCGCGTGACGATCCAGGAGGGGCCGTTCGCCGAGGGCACCACGACACACCTCTCTCGAATTCGCCTCTCGCTCGACCAGTGGTACGAACAGGACAGTCGAACGATCCGCGAACGAAAGATGTTCTGCCCGGCCCACGCCGACGAGGGGAAAATCGAGGGTCCCGGCGACAACCTCGGCGACTCGAGTCAGCTGGGCGAGTGCCCGTCGCACACGCTTGAGGACGCCCGCGAGTACGGGACCGTGGGCCACTCCCAGAAGTCGGCGCGTGCCCGCGAGAACGACGAACCGATCATCCTTCGCCGGGACTTCAACTCGACGGACGACGACGAGGCGGGACTGCACTTCCTCTCCCACCAGCGTCGCATCGAGGACTTCGTGAAGACGCGCGAGGCGATGAACGGGACCGACGTCGCCGAGCAGTCGGCAATCGGCGCGCGGACGAACAACGGCATCCTCCAGTACATGACCGTTCGGCGCCGGGCGAACTACCTGGTTCCACCACGCCGGCACCGGGCGTTACCCACGCCGCGACCCGAGTAGGGACTTACAGTCGACGACGGTAGCGAAAACCAGACGATCCAGTCTCTCGAGTCACGTCTGCACGTAGTCTCTCGAGACGGCTTCGCTCGCGTCGACTGCGGAACGCCCCGCTCGAGAATATCTGGAGAATGAACTGAGACGGGTCCTCGAAAAAGCCTCGAACGCGAAAACAAACTCAGTCGGGGGTCCGCCCGCCGCCTACATCAGGTAGAACAGCGGGAACAGGAACACCCAGACGATGTCGACGAAGTGCCAGTAGAGCCCGAAGTACTCGACCGGCCGGTGATCCTCGAGGTAGGCGTCGACCGTGGCCACGCGGTAGATCATGAAGCCGGCGACGAGCAGCCCCAGGATCACGTGCAGGGCGTGCAGGCCCGTCGTGACGTAGTAGATCGAGTACTCGAGGCCGCTGAACCAGTAGTCGCCGTGGGAGAACTTCTCGCTCCACTCCCAACCCTTGACGCCCATGAACGTCAGGCCGAGCAGGACCGTCGCGCTCATCGTCGCGAGCAGGCCCTTCTTGTTCCTGCGTTCGGCCATCACCAGCGCCAGGATAACCGTGAAACTCGAGGTCAACAGGATGTAGGTGTTGACGAGTCCGGCCATGGGGATCGCGTCGAACTCCCAGTTAGACCACCCCATGTGGATGCGCATGAACACGAACGCGCCGATGGCCGCGCCGAAGACGACCACGTCCGACGCCAAGAAGAACCAGACGCCGAGTTTCGTGTTGTTGACGCCCTCGAACGGCCAGCGCTCGGCGACGTCCATCACCGGGGGGTTGAACTGCTCCATGCCGAAGTTCCAGAGGGTGTAGCCGAGCATCCCCACGCCGAGTACGATCAGTGCCGGAGAGAGCATGCTCGGGTCCTGTGCGGAGACGTCGGCTCCGTTCGCTGCGGCGAATTCGGCGACGTATGGCGTCAGCCCGGCCAGCCCGAGGAAGAAGACGGCCAGCGAGAGCCCGACGCCGAACGGCCAGATGCTGGCGTGGTCGGCGTGTTCTTCCTCGTGAGTGTGCTGGGTCGTTGCCGGCGTCGCGTGCCCCCGGCCCGTTTCGGGAACGGCGACGGTCCCGCCGTCGGTCGCGGCGCCCGAGTCGTCGTCGACGAACTCGAGGCGACCGCTCGCGTAACTCGGACGACCCGACCAGTTCTCGAGCGGCGGCGGGGACGGAATCGCCCACTCGGCCGTACGGGAGAACTCCCACGGGTTGTCCGGCGCATCCGGGCCGGAGACCAGACTCTTGCCCAGGATGTAGAACATGAGCAGGAACGACGCGCCGAAGATGAACGCGCCGATCGTCGCGAGCTGGTGGTAGATCTCCAGCCCCTCACCGAAGTGGAAGACGCGTCGAGGGGTCTCCCAGGCGAGGAACATCGGGAAGTAGAGCAGGTTGAACCCGAAGAAGTAGATCGCGAAGTGGATCTTCCCGAGGGTCTCGTTGTACATCTTCCCGCTGATCTTCGGCCACCAGTAGTAGATACCGGCGACCAGCGCGGTCACGCCCGAGACCATCACGTAGTGGAAGTGAGCGACGACCCAGTAGGTGCCGCGGAACTCGTAGTCGAGCACGACGGCCCCGAGGAACACTCCGGTGATGCCGCCCAGGATGAACAGCAAGAGCGCACCCAGGCTAAACAGGAACGGCGTGGTGAACCGCACCCGGCCCTTGACCATCGTGTAGATCAGCGCGAAGACCATCAGGTCGAACGGCAACGAGATACCGATCGTGGTGGCCATGAACAGCGTCTTGATCTCGAGGTTGATCGTCGTCAGGAACATGTGGTGCATCCAGACCAGGAAGGACTGCACCGCGACGAGGACCATCGCGATGATGACCCACTTCCGACCGACGAGACGCCGACCACAGAAGGTCTGGAACGTCTCGAACATGATCCCCAGCGCGGGGAAGAAGACGATGTACACTTCGGGGTGGCCGAAGAACCAGAAGACGTGGGCCCAGAGCAGACTCGAGCCCTGGTCCGTCGCGAAGTACTGGGTCAGGAAGATGCGATCGATACCAAGCAACAGCAACGCGGCGAGCAGGGCCGCGAACGCGAACAGCATCATCCAGACCGTCAGGAGCCACGACCAGGTGAACATCGGCATGTTCCACAGGCCGAGGCCTTCCGCGCGCGAGCGGTGGATCGTCGTGAGGAAGTTGACGGTCCCCAGCGTGATCGACATCACGAACAGCATCAACGCGAGGATGGTTGCAGTCCCGCCGGTGGTCGCCTCCACGGCGGGGGTGTACGTCGGCACGTTCAGTGGCGCGTACATCGTCCAGCCGCCCTCGAACGTCCCGCCCTGGAAGAACGAGATCATGAACATCGCCCCCGAGAACAGGTAGAACCAGTAGCTAAGGGCGTTCAGACGGGGGAACGCGAGGTCTTTCGCCCCGATTTGCAGCGGGACGAAGTAGTTCGCGAAGCCCGAGGCGATGGGCGAGAGGAACCAGAACACCATCAATAACCCGTGGGCGGTCACCGCCTGGTTGTAGGAGCTGTCGGTGAGGAGACCGGCACCACCGCTCTGCCAGAGGTGCGCTCGGAACAGGAGCGCCATCAACCCTCCGAAGAGCAAGAAGAACAGGGCCGTCGCCATGTAGAGAATCCCGACGTCCTTATGGTTCGTCGTGACCAGCCATCGCTTGACGGACGTCATCGGTGGGAAGTCATCGGACATCAGTTCTCACCTCCGCTGTCTTCGGATTCGTTTCCGTTTCCGTTTCCGTTTCCATTTTCATCTTCACTGCTGGATTCGTCCTCGCCGTCTCCGCCGTCGGATCCGCCGAGCTGGAGCGATTCTTCGGGACCGTCGACGATCTCGAAGTCGTCCTCCGTGGTCTCGAAGGAGCCGTCGGTCGACTCGACGATCACGGTGTAGGTGTCACCCTGCTCGACGCTGATCTCGAGGGCGCCCTCGTCGTCGAAGTCCTCGCCAGTGTAGGTGCCGACGGTTTCGCCGTCGGGATCCTGGACCGTGACCTCGACGTTCTCGGTGTCGTTCACCGTCTCACCCTCGCTATCCTCGAGAGTTAGCGTGAGCGTGAGCTGATCTTGGACCCACTGATCGTAGTCCTCCTGGCTCATCACGGTGAGCGTGCCCTCCATACTGGAGTGGCCGGGGCCACAAAGTTCGAAGCACTCGATCAGGTACTCGCCTTCCTCGTCGGCCTGGAACCACGTCTGGTCGGACTCGCCCGGAATTGCGTCGGCTTTCACCCGTTGTGAAGTGATGCCGAACGAGTGCCACACGTCGACTGACGTCACATCGACCCAGACTGGTGTCCCCGCGGGGACGACGAGTTCGTTGCTGGACTCGACGCCGTTCTCGTAGTAGAACGACCAGCTAAAGGTCTGGCCTTCCACGTCGACCTCGAGGGCGTCCTCGCCGGGGCCCTCGGGTCCGCTCTCGACGTCGATCAACATGCCGTACGACCAGAGCGTGAGCGAGATGACGATGAGCGCACTCAGGAAAAACGACACGAAGAGCTTCTTCCCGCCGCTCCCACCGGTCGGAAGTTCGCCGAGGGTCGGCAGGTCCTCGTCCGAGTGACGCTCCCCGTCGTCACGGTATTTGTACGCATTGTACAGGATGTACGCTACGACGATGATGCCGACGATCGTCCCTAATCCCAGGAACACGAGGAAGAGCTCCTGGAAGATATCGACACGCGTCATCTGCGTCTGAAGTGGAGTGGAGATTGTGTTCACCTCAATTATACGGGTCTCTTAGTTGGGGGGTCATTGCCGCGTACACTTATCTATTTGGAAACGCCCGACAGCGACCGTGATCGGGCGCCAGCCACGATCGTCGTGGTCGACGTCGAAGTGTCGCGAAACCCCGGTGTATGCCCTTACGTAGATCGATTGACTCGGGTACCTTCTGTCTATCGTTCTCGCGGTCTCATCGTCGGTACAAGGGGCCATTATCGGCACCACATTCGAAGTGCACTCGAGCAATCCTCGATTATCGGACGTGGGCCATCAGTCGGGATCGGGAATCCGATTTCAGCGGTAGCGTTTAGGCCTCTGCCGCCCAAGAAACGGTATGCCAGAAGAGGAACTCTTTACCTTCGAACCGTCGCCGACCGACTCGAGAGCGGCGACGACCTCGTCCTCGAGAGCGGAAGCGAATCGGTCATGATAGAACTGCCGAACCGGCCGACGTTCGAGGTGAAAGCCGAGCGAGAGACGTCGCGATCGGGCGGCCCAGCCGAGTTCAGCGTCGAGTTCGAACTCGAGTGGGACGAAGGTGACGGCGAGAACGGCAGCGGTGACTCGCTCTTGATTTCCTGATCGGTGCACCGGATCGCTTGATCGCTGGACCACTGGACCGCTGGCGCTATATCGCGACGACCCAGATCATCGCATCCTCCGGGCACGCGAACACCTCACGGAGGAGGCTCTCACAGAACTGGGCGATTCGGTTGGGATCGGCCTTCGCGCTCACGCGCACGTTGGTCCCTTCGGCGCCGTCCGGCTGCGTCAACTCGTCGATTTTGAACGCCGGGTACTCAGGGAGGAGGTTTTTCAACCGTTCCAGTTCGGCGTCCGTACAGTCGAGGCTCACGACCCCATCGGCGAACTGGATCCACGGAATTCCCAGGTCGGGGTCCGGCGCATCGTCGCGCTCGAGGACGGCTTCGTCCACTTCGATCGTCAGGAACGGGCTTGCCCGCTCGCGGTGGGCGACGATAGCGTCGACGATCAGGCGTCGCCGTTCCTGTGGGTCGGCAGCCGAGAATCGGGTCATACCCGGACGATTGTGCACCATTCTTTAAGCCTTTATGCGCCGGGGCAGAAGGACGGGGTATGGCACAGCCACGGATTCTCATCCTCGGTGCCCCCGGGGCGGGGAAAGGGACCCAGAGCGCAAAGATCGCTGAGCACTTCGACGTCGAACACATCACCACGGGCGACGCCCTTCGGTCGAACAAGCAGATGGACATCTCCCACCTCGACCTCGAGTACGACACCCCGGCCGAGTACATGGACCAAGGCGAACTCGTCCCCGACGAAGTCGTCAACGCCATCGTCGACGAGGCGCTCTCGTCGGCCGACGGGTTCATCCTCGACGGCTACCCGCGCAACCTCGAGCAGGTCGAGGCACTCGAGGAGATGACCGACCTGGACGTCGTTCTGGCGCTCGACGTAAGCGAGGAGGAACTCGTCCACCGCCTGACGGGCCGACGGATGGACCCCGAGACGGGCGACATCTACCACGTGGAGTACAACCCGCCGGAGGATCCGGAGGTCGAGGAGCGACTCGAGCAGCGCGAGGACGACACCGAGGAGACGGTGCGCGAGCGGCTTCGGGTGTATCATGAGAATACTGAGTCGGTGCTCGAGTATTACGACGAGGAGGGGTCGCTCGAGCGCGTCGACGGCGAGCAGGCGCCCGACGAGGTGTGGGAGGACGTGAAGGCGACGATCGAAGCAAACGCGTAACGGATCGACTCGAGCGGCTATGAGCTTTCTTCTGCAATCTCGACGTTCCAGTGATCGACGGCGATAGCATAGTCGTTCGACCCACCGACGACGGAGTAGTCGGCGTGGACCTCGAACCGTGTGTTAGCCTGGACGACGTCCTCTGCAATCCCGTCGAAAATATCCATGAGGTCCTCCGCGTTGTCTGCGTGTCTATACTCGCCGCCAGTCGTATGGGCAACCTCCCTCAGTAATTCCTCGTCTGCCCCATCTCCAAGCCCGATTGAGTAAATCGTAATGCCCGCATTGGCGGCGTCTTCAGCAGCTGCTATCGTTTGGCGGTCTACAGCGGCTGAATTTCCGTTTCCTACGTCGTTGTACCCGTCACTTAGGAGTACCAGAATACGGTCTGCGTCTCTGTCGTTCGTCTCGAGTTCGTTTAGCCCGGTCTCGAGGCCGGCAGCCATGTTCGTACCGCCTTCGTGGTTGTTTTCGACGCTGGTGTTGACCGACTCGAAGTCAGTCGAAAGGTGATGGCGAAGGATCCCCTCTGTATTGAATTCGACGACCGCCGCACGATCACTCTCTTCGAGCGACTCCGTGGCGTTCAACTGCCCGATGAACGAACGAGTTGCGTCGACGCGAAGGCCATCGGGATCGTATCCTGGGTGAAACCAACCTATTTCGGGGGACCAGTGCGGCCCCATCGAGCCCGATCGATCCAGGACGAACCCGACGTCGATCGGGTTCCTGGTCGTCACGTTCTCGAACTCGAGCGTCCGGTTCTCCTCCGGAATCGGGACGTCGGTCCGAAGTGATCGATCGAAGTGTACCTCCAGGTCAGAACCGCCGTCGGCGTTCCCCGGTCCGCCGATCCCTTCGAACGTCCCGCTCACGATGGCGCCGTAGATGTCGGTCCCGTCCTCGATCTCGAGGGAACCGTCACCCGGCGTGTAGACGACGCCCTGGACTGTGCTCGCGACGGCGACGTCAGTTTCGCTCGTCCCGTACACCCAGAACTGCGACGCCCGATCGTCCGGAACCGTCACGGACTCGAGGTCGATTGCGGAGCCGCTGGCATAGATACTGACCTGTCCCGGGCCGACGACGGTGACGTCCTTGAGAGAGACGTCGCCGTCGACAGCAACGTAGACGTCGCCACTGGTCGTGTCGAATTCGATACCTTCACGAGTGAAGTCGCCGTCTACAGAGTACGCTCCAGCGTCGATGTCGCCGTCCGCGTTCCCCTCGAGTTTCGTCTCGTTTTTGAGCAGTGACATCGTGCGCGCAATCTCGTCGTCGATCGGATCGATGGAGTCGAACCCGTCCGCCAACTTCGCGGTCGGAACGTCGATGCTCGCCGGCGAACGATCCTCCCCGACGTACAACGCGGCCGGTGAGACGTCCGCCTCCGGCTGGATCCGAATGTCGCCGTTCACCACGGGAAACCCGGTTATCTCGGCCTGTTGAATCCAGAGCGTATCGACGTCCGCAACGAACAGATCGTCGGTTACGTTACCCGAATCGGCGTACGATCCCACGCGTCCATCGTAGGAGTCGACGGCGAGAGATTCGTGGGTCCCCAACTGGACCGTCTCGTCCGACACGTAGAGGCCGCCGTAGATCGTGGGGTCGACGCCAAGATAGTCGTCGATGGGCCGATCGACGTCGACCGTGGCGAGCACCGACACCGTCCCCATCGATTCGTCGTGGCAGATGACGTTTTCGTCGCCCGCGTTCTCGAGCGAGCAATCCTCGGCTGCGGCATCTTCCACGTCGGTCGCTTCGAACTCCTCGCTCAGGAAGTCGTACCAGCCGTCGTGGTAGGTCTCGTCGGTAATCTCGAGTTGGACGTACCGGACGAACCCCAGATCAGACACACAATCACTCGTCCCCGTTTCGCTCCGTGTCGCCGTCATCGAGTGCTCACCGACTCCGACGTCGCCCTGCAAATCCGGGACGGAGAACTCGAGGTACTGCGTCCCGCGGTCGTCGGCGACGTACCGAAGGTCTGGTTTCGACTGCATGACGGTTCCGTCGTCGGTGTGTCTCCAGGTTCCTCCCGCCTGTTTGGCGAGTCGCTTCCCGTCGGATTCGTACTCGAGCGTGCCGAGTGTGACTTCGTCGAGCACCGTACACGACTGTCGGAATCGATTGGCTGCAGTCAGCGATGCTGTTCCGGAATCCGTCAGTTGGTAGGTTCCGTCTTCCCCGTCTGGAATCGTGACAGCCGCCGAATCCGAACTCGAGTGCAGCAACGTCGTCAGTTCGTGATCGAACGTGGCGAACGTCTGTCCGGTTCGTTCGTCGCCGAGATCTCCCTCGAGCGCGTCTATCGCGACCATTCCGGTCACCGCAACCAACGCGGCTCCAATGAATACCATTCCAAACAGCAAAACGATGCCAACGAGTGGGGCGTCTCCCCGGTCGGCTGTCCCACCAGCCATATATGCACCAACCATATTGCTGTATTCAAGAAAGACACATTATAAAAAACCACCAGATATTGACGGTGAATACCCCTACCCGAAGGTCCAGGTGGCGGAAATCGGCAGACGGATCGCCGTCCCGACCACTGCCTTCAGAGCGGATAGGGCAGCTTGAAACTCCCGCATGGGCGGATAGGAGACGTTGAAGCGGTGCAGGCGCTGCTACTACATCGACAAACGTCTCATCGCCCGTGAGCCGCCGGTGTTCGAGCGGGCCGACCCCAAACCGTCCACGACCGTCTCGCCACCGAAGATAAACACTTGTATACCGAAGGTGACCTAGCCCAAAACAGATGACGCGCACAGCGGAGAAAATAGGCGCCCTCGTCCGCGAGGATTCGTCGTTCGAGGAGGCACTCGAGGCGATCCGCCGGAAGGCCGACGAGAACGGCGGTGAGGTCGAGTGGGCGGACGTCCGCGACGACCTGTCGAGCGGCCAGTGGGGTCGACTCATCGAGAAGGGGATCCTCGTCGACGGCCAGGACGGGTTCGAGATCGCCGATCGGTCGGCGTTCGACGACGCCCTCGACGGCGACGGTGAGGACGGCGGCCTGGCCGACGACCTTCCCGAGATCGACGCCGAGGAATCGAAGTGGTCGCAGTGGGACAAGATCGCAGGAGTGACCGCGCTGCTCTTTATGGTAGGCTACTGGTTTACCTCCGTCAGAGATGCCGTCGGCGGCGTACTCGACGTCGCCCTCGGGCCGCTGGCGACGAGCATGCCCTTCTACACCGTGATCCTCGCCATCGCGATCATGACGGGCCTGTACTCGACGCTCCTGCAGGCGAACCTGATGAACATGGAGCGGATGGGGAAGTACCAGGAGCGCATGAAGGCCATGCAGGACAAGCGCTCCGAGGTTCAGGATCGCAAGAAAGAAGCCGAGAAGCGGGGCGCGAGCGAAGCCGAAATCGAGAAACTCGACAACGAGCTCCAGCAGGTGCAAGAAGAGCAGATGGAAGCGATGGCCGACAACCTCGGGATGTTCAAAGAGCAGTTCCGCCCGATGGTCTGGATCATGCTCTTTACGATTCCGCTGTTCCTGTGGATGTACTACCGGATCCACGGTACCGGCCCCCAGACCATCGAGCAGACCGTGGTCATGCCGATGGTCGGCGAAGTCGAGTGGCAGGAGGGCGTTATCGGTCCCATGCGCGCGTGGATCGTCTGGTACTTCCTGTGCTCGATGGGGTTCGTCCAGCTGTTACGCAAGGCGCTCAACATCGACATGTCTCCCGACACGAGTTGAGCGAGGCTGTTTTTACGGTTCGACGTCGGAGACACGCACCCGGTTTACCGACGACCCCTCTCGAGCGATTCAAAACCCCTTTGAGGTGGCCCCGCGCACTTCGAGTATGTTACTGACCGTCTCCGGACCGCCGGGCGGAGGAAAGACGACGAACGCGGCGTTGCTGGCCGAGGAGTTCGGCCTCGAGCACGTCAGCGGTGGCGATATATTCCGCCAGCTGGCCGACGAACGCGGCTACACCCCCCTCGAGTTCAACAAACTCGCCGAGGAGAACGACGAAATCGACCGCGACCTCGACCGGCGACTGCGCGAGATCGCCGTCGAGCGCAACGACGTCGTTCTCGAGTCCCGACTGGCCGGCTGGCTCGCGGCCGAGCAGGCCGATCTGAAGTTCTGGCTCGACGCGCCGCTGTCGGTTCGAGGCGAGCGAATCGCCGACCGCGAGGACAAATCCCCGGAGCGAGCGACGGAGGAGACGCGCGCTCGGGAAGCCAGCGAGATCGGACGATACCGTGAGTACTACGGGATCGAGTTCGGCGACCTGAGCATCTACGACCTCTCGATGAACACGTCACGCTGGAGCCCCGAGGCCGTCGCCGATACGCTCGTGACGGCCGTCGAGGCGTACGATCCGGCCGCCGACGAGGGGAAAACGCCCGTCGACGTCGACTACGAGTTCTGATGATTCGTCGCGGTCCCCCCGAGGAACGGTCGCCCGCCGACCTCCTGCAATTCGGCGTCGTCAACCTCGACAAGCCGCCGGGGCCGTCCTCCCACCAGGTCAGCGGCTGGCTGCGCGACGCCGTCGCCGAGACCCTCGAGGCGGCCGGCGAAGAGCCAATCGATCGAGCCTCCCACGCCGGGACGCTCGACCCGAAGGTCACGGGCTGTCTGCCGATCATGCTCGGCCACGCGACCCGGCTGGCGCCGGTGTTCCTCGAGGGCCACAAGGAGTACGTGGCCGTCCTCGAGTGTCACGCCCCGGTCCCACACGACGGCGAGTCCGTCGTCGAAGAGTTCGAGGGGCCGATCTACCAGAAGCCGCCGCGAAAGAGCGCCGTCTCGCGGCGGGTCCGCGTGCGCGAGATTTACGACCTCGAGGTGCTCGAAACGAGCGATCGGCAGGTCCTCCTACGAATTCGTTGTGAGAGCGGCACCTACGTCCGCAAACTCTGTCACGACCTCGGCCTCGCGCTGGGGACTGGCGGACACATGGGCCACCTTCGCCGGACGGCGACGACGCCGTTCGACGACCGAACGCTTCACTCGGCCCGAGACTTCCTCGATGCGCTCGCGTTCTGGCTCGAGGACGACGACCCCGACCCACTCCTGGATGTGGTCGAACCGGCCGAGCGTATTCTCACGGACGTCCCCCGTGTCACCATCGCCTCCAGTGCCGCCGAGTCGGTCGCCACCGGGGCGCCGGTGTACGCGCCGGGCGTGCTCGAGGTCGACGACGGCGCCGTAGATGCCGCGAACCGAGGCGACGCCCCGCTCGTCGCCTGCTACACGCCCGATGGCGCAGCGATCTGTCTCGGTCGACTCGTCGGCGATCCGGAGGCTGAGTCGGGAACCGTGGTCTCGCTCGAGCGCGTGCTCGTGTAGTCCTCACCACGGTAGTCCTCTAGCGGCTCCCTTCAAACCGCAACCCGGCCGTAAACGCCAGTCAGCCCTCGTGTGCGAGCGAGAGTACCGTGGCTTCGCCCGAAACGACCACGTCGTCCTCGACGTGGGCCACCGTTTCGACGCGATAGCGGTCGTCGCCCAGGTCCTCGAGCACTTCAGCAGTCGCAGTAACCGTTTGGTCCGGGTACACCGGCGCCTCGAACGAGAGGTCCTGGGAGAGGTAGACGACGTCGCCGGGGAGGGAAGCGAGGGCGCTCGAGATGAGGCCCGCCGCGAGCATGCCGTGGGCGACGGGGCCGTCGAAGAGGCCCTCCGCGGCGTACTCGGGATCGAGGTGAAGCGGGTTCTCGTCGCCGGTGAGGTCGGCGAAGCGCTCGATGTGGTCGGTCGTGATTCGCTGGCTGACCTCGCTCCGGTCGCCGGGGCTGGCAGTCGACATACGTCTTCTTTCGTCGCGACCCGCGTGTAGTCGCGGGTTGATACTCGAACGTCGGAGTACTTGAGCGCGGACGGAAACTAGACTAGTATGACTCGAGCGACCAACGGCGACGTGGAACTCGCCTACGAGGTCGGCGGACGCCCCGGTGGGGAGCCCGTCGTCTTCGTCGAGGGACTCGGCTACGGCCGGTGGATGTGGCGCTGGCAGCGCGACGCGCTGGCCGACGAGTATCGAACGATCCTGTGGGACAACCGCGGCACAGGCGACTCCGACACCCCGGAGGGACCCTATACGATCGAGGAGATGGCGGGCGACCTCGAGGCCGTGCTCGCCGACGCGGGCGTCGACCGCGCCCACTTGATCGGAGCGAGCATGGGCGGGATGATCGCCCAGCGCTACGCCCTCGAGTACGACCGCGCGGCAACCCTCTCTTTGCTCTGTACCACCCCCGGCGGCCCGGAGGCGGTGCCGGTGCCCGAGGAGACGCAGGCGGCGATATTCGCGGTTCCGGAGGACGGCGACGAGCGCGAGCGGATTCGTCATCGAATGGCCCCCGCAGTTTCGGACACGTTCTTCGAGGAGAACCCCGACGTGACCGAGGACATCGTCGACTGGCGCCTCGAGAGCGACGCGAGCGACGCGGCCAGGAAGGCCCAGGCGGCGGGCGTGGCCGAGTTCGACGTGGCGGACGAGGTGTCGGCGCTCGATGTGCCAGTAGTGATCCTTCACGGGAGCGACGACCGGGTCGTCCCCGTCGAGAACGGCCGTCTGCTCGAGAACCTGATCCCGCACGCCCGACTCGAGGTCTGTGACGGCGGTCATCACCTCTTCTTCGTCGAGCGGTCCGACTGGGTGAACGACCGGGTGTTCGACTTCCTCGATGCGAACCCCATCGGGGCAGATCTCGAGGCCGGGGGCGAATCCACGGCAGAAGCCGCACTCGAGGCCGGTGATCGCGAGTGAACTGGAGCGACGACGACTACGGCTGGGTCGGCGACTGGACCGCCAGGCGGGCGTCGCTCTCGCCCGACCGGACGGCGATCGTCGACGCCACCGACGACGCGCGAGCCACGTACGCGGACCTCGAGTCGCGGGCGAATCGCACGGCTCGACTACTCGAGGATTACGACGTGTGCGAGGGATCCCGGGTCGCCCTCGTCTCGCGAAACCGCCTCGAGGTCTTCGACCTGTTCTTCGGGACCGGCAAGACTGGCGGCGTGCTCGCACCGCTGTCGTACCGACTTGCACCGCCAGAACTGGCCGAACTGCTGGAACTCGTCGACCCGAACCTGCTCGTCATCGAATCGCCGTTCGTCGAGCGCCTCGAGCACGCGATGGCTCGCTCGAGCGTCGATCCATCGGTCCTCGAGTTCGAGACCGACGAACCCGCAGGCGGGTGGGACGTCTATCGAGACCGGCTTCCGGCGGACGACGGCCCCGTCGAGAGCCGCGAACGAGCCCTCTCGGATCCGCACCTGCTGCTCCACACCGGCGGCTCGACGGGAACGCCGAAGGAGACGACGGTCACCCACGGCTCGCTGTACTGGAACTCGACGAACACGATCACCGCGTGGGGACTCCGGCCCGACGACGTGACGCCGATGGTGTTCCCCAACTTCCACACAGGCGGCTGGAACGTCATCACCCTGCCGTTGATCCACATGGGCGGTACCCTGGTCATCGACCGCGAGGTCGATCCCCGGCGCGTCCTCGAGCAGGTCGAAACCCACGAGGCGACGATTCTCGTGGCCGTCCCCGCGGTGTTGCGGTCCATGGCGACCCACGACGACTGGGAGCGGACTGACCTCTCGAGTCTCCGGTTCGTCAAGAGCGGCGGCGGCCCCTGCCGGGATTCGATCGTCAGGGCCTGGCGAGACCGCGGCGTCGACATGTCTCAGGGGTACGGCCTCACCGAGATCGGTCCGAACAACTTCGCGATGCCCGACGAGTACGACCCTGGAAAGGTCGCGAGCGTAGGGAAACCGGTTCTCCACGCCGACGCCCGGATCGTCGACGAAAACGGACGCGAGGTCGAGACCGGAGAGATCGGCGAACTCGAGTTGCGCGGCCCCCACGGCTCTGCGGGCTACTGGCGCAATTCCGAGGCCTCGAGGGAAACGTTCGGGGACGAGGACGACACGAGTAAGTGGGTGTCGACCGGCGACCTCGCCCGCGTGGACGACGACGGCTTCTATCACATCGAGGGGCGCAAGAAGAACATGTTCGTCAGCGGCGGCGAGAACGTCTACCCGCCCGAGGTCGAGGACGTGATTACGGACCACGACGCGGTGGCTGAAGCGATCGTCGTCGGCGTCCCCGACGACCAGTGGGGAACGGTCGGGAAGGCCGTCGTCGAACTGACCGACGAGGCCCGAACGAACACGGCGACCCCCGAGGACTCCCTGGCACTGGAGGACCTCGAGGTGTTCCTCTCGGGGAAACTCGCGCGGTTCAAGATTCCCAAGTACCTCGCGTTCGTCGACGAGATGCCGATGAGCGGCCCGTCGAAGATCGATCGGACGGCGCTCGAGGATCGGTTCGGGGGTGAGGAGGGCGACGGGGGCCGAAGTAAAGGCGACGCGGACGACGAAAGCGAGAGGAGTCCAAACGATGGCGACGGGAAGCGAAACGGGACCGATGACGGAGCGGAGGTCGAACCGTGATTCGCGCTTTGTTCACCCGCTCTCCGTCCCGAAATCGACGGGTAAGGTTATGCCGCTCAACTAACAATACATGTCAATGATCGACCTCACCCTGGACATGGAGCAGTACGACTGCCCGTTCATCGACACGACCGACGATCACGACGTGTCGTTCACCGCCGTTCAGTGGGAGTTCGACGGCCAGCGACGCGAACTCGAGACGCGGATGATGGTCGAGGGTGAGGACCGGTCGGCGCTCGAGTCCGGCCTCTCGACGCTGCAGGCTCACGACAACATGTACGAGTGCACACTCTTCAAGAAACACGAGGGGACGGCGCTCCTGCGAACCGTCATCGACGAGACGAACGCGATGCGGGTCATCCGGGACAACGGCGGCTACATCACCGGTCCGTTCCACATCGAGGACGGTAGCGAGCGCTGGGAGGTCGGCTTCGACGAGAACCGGACGGCCGACGACGCCCTCGCCGACCTCGAGCGCAACAACGAGTTCGACGTCCTCGCCGAAGACGCCCTCGACCTGCCCGACCTCTTCGACGTGCTCGACAACGCCGACGCAGCGAGTAACCTGATCGAGGGCTGTCGGTCGCTCTCGGACGTCGAACGCCAGACGCTCACGGTCGCGGCGGAGAAGGGCTACTTCGACCAGCCCCGGGGAGCGACCCTGCAGATGCTCGCCAACGAGTTCGACGTCTCCGACACGGCCGTCTCGAAGAACGTCCGCCGCGCGGAGCGAAAGATCCTCCGACGGGTCGTCGACGCCCTTGAGGACCTCGATAACAGTGTTTCAGACCTCGAGTAACGGCACTCGCGGATCCAGCGATTAGACGGGAATTTCACATCGTTTTTGAGCACGGACCACTTTCGTTCGAGTATGCACCAGGCACGTATCGTCGGCGTTGGCATGACCAACTTCGGCGTTCACGACCAGCCGTTACCGGAACTCTTCTCGAGCGCGGCGTTCGACGCGATGGACGACGCGGGCGTCGATGCCCCCGCCATCGAGTCGTTCTACCTCGGCAACGCCATGGGCGGGCAGACCGAGCAGGATACCCACCTCGCGCCGACGCTGGCGAGTCACATCGGCCTGGCGGGCATCCCCTGCCAGCGCTACGAGGACGCCTGTGCGACCTCCTCGAACGCGTTCAAGCACGCCGTTCGCGCGGTCGAGGCCGGCCAGCACGACGTCGTCCTCGTCGGCGGGGTCGAACGCTGTACGCCGACGACGGGCCTCGATACGCCCGAGATGACCTCCGTCTTCGCTTCGGCCTCTCACCGCCAGTACGAACAGCCGACCGGGCTCTCCTTCCCCGGCGTCTTCGGCCTGCTGACGACCCGTCACATGCACGAGTACGGCACCACCGAGGAGGACCTCGCCGCCGTCGCGGTCAAGAACCACCGCCACGGAACCTACAACCCGCGCGCGCAATTCGGCTCCGAGACGACGGTCGAGGAGGTCCTCGAGAGTCCGATCGTCGCCTCGCCGTTCCACCTGTTCGACTGCTGTCCGTTCTCCGACGGCGCGGCGGCCGTCGTCGTCGCCAGCGAGGAGGCCGCGGCCGACCTCTCGGGCGAGTCCGTCTCCGTCTCCGGCGTCGGTCACGCCACGGACACGATTCCGCTCGCGGACAAGGCCGACTTCACGGCGACGCAGTCGGCTCGAGACGCCGCGAGCCAGGCCTACGAACAGGCCGGCGTCGGCCCCGACGACATCGACGTGGTCGAACTCCACGACTGCTTTACCGGCGCTGAGGTGCTGGCCATCGAAGCGCTCGGCTTCTTCGAGGACGGCGAGGGCGGCCCGGCCGCCGCGAACGGGGAAACCGCGCTCGACGGTCACATCCCAGTCAACCCGAGCGGCGGCCTCAAAGCGAAGGGGCACCCCATCGGCGCCACCGGGGTCGCACAACTGGTCGAACTCACCGAACATCTCCGCGGAGAGGCCGGCGAGCGCCAGGTCGAGGGCGCCCGTCGCGGGCTCGCACACAACCTGGGTGGCGACGCCGGAACCACCATCGTCTCCATTCTGGAGGTGGACGCATGAGCGACACACTCCCCGACCCCCTGACCCACGCCGAGTGGACCGCGGCGCTCCGCGACCGTCGGCTCCTGGGCCAGCGCTGTGGCGCCTGTGGCAACGAGACGGCGGCGCCGAAGGCCGCCTGCAACGAGTGTGGCTCCCGCGAGATCGAGACGGTCGAACTGCCGACGGAGGGGACCGTGTACACCGTTACGACCATCGCCGTCGCCCCGGCGGCTTTCGAGGGCGGCTATCGCGTCGCGGTGATCGATCTCGGCACGGAAGGGAACGCTCGCGTGACCGCCCGTCTCGAGGCCGACTGTGACGCCGAAATCAGCGACACCGTCGCGTTCTCGGACGTACTCGAGGTCGACGAGCCGGTGCCGGTTTTCGGCTGAACTGACTCCGAGGGCCTGCCTCGAGTTCCGAACGCGCTCGAGTCGCCAGGGATTGGGACCGAGGCCTGGAGACCGAATTGGCGAGACGCGCCGCCGCTCGAGGCGACCAACCGTTCGGCACTTTCGACTTTGCGGACCACTCCGAGGCCGTCAACCTCGAAACGCTGTATGACGTGGCGATGCTGGCCACGGGTAAACAGTCGATACCACTATATCTTTTATATTGTTTTAGTACACATTCTATAGCGAATACACACGTTCGAGACGACCCTCGACGCCTCGAGGTTCGTATACCAACCGTCCCTGCTTAGGAGGGGGAATCCATCTAGTGAGCTAGTATGGCACGAGGTACCAACCGGCGGGACGTGCTCCGGCGAACGGGTGCGCTCGCCGCGCTCGGATCGGCCGGACTGGCAGGGTGTATCGCGGACGAGAACGGAAACGGCAACGGCGGGAACGGTGGCAACGGCGGTAATGGTGGAAACGGCGGGAACGGTGGCAACGGTAACGGAAACGGCGACGGCGACGGCAGCCAGCAGGTCTCCGACGAGACGATCCGCATCGGCGCCCTCCAGCCCGTCTCCGGCGACCTCGAGTACTACGGCCAGATCAGCCTCATGGGCTTTTACTCGGGCATCGCCTACAAGTACGACGTCGACCCCGTCACCGAGATGACGACGGGAACTCACACCCTCGACCCCGACGACGGGCCAACCTTCGAGTTCATCGTCGAGGACACCGGGTTCGTCCCGGACACGGCCCAGGAGGCCGCCGAAAGCCTCGTGCTGGACGAGGAGGTCGACCTCCTCTTTGGCGCCTCGAGTTCCGACTCTGCGCGCCGCATCTCGGCGAACATCCTCGACGAGGCCGGGATTCCGTACATCGCGGGACCGTCCGCTGACGCCGACATCACCGCCTCGAGCGAGCACTGCCACGAGTTGCTCTTCCGGGCGAGCGAACACACGGGGATGGACGCCCGCGCGGGCGGTCGATACGTCGCCCAGCAGGGGGACGTCTCGACGGTCGCCATCTTCGCCGCGGAGGGTGCCTTCGGCGAAGGCGTCGCGAACAACTACACCGAAGTGCTCGAGAACGAGGGCGTCGAGGTACTCGAACCGCGGTTCGTCGAACCGGGCTACAGCGAGTTCGAGGGGCTGTTCGACGAGGCCCTCGACCAGGGCGCTGACGGCGTCGTCGGCGGGTTCACTTTCATCACGCTGCCGGAGTTTCTCCCAACGGCGATGGCGTACGACGAGATCCAGGCCTTCGGCGGGTTCGCGGAACTCGTGACGACCCAGATCACGGGTCAAACCGTCGAGGCGACCCTCGGCGAGGACTTCACGGCCGAGGACATCCAGGAGTCCGGACTCGGCCCCTTCACGACCCGCTACCACTGGAACCAGTACGACAACGAGATCAACGACGCCTTCATCGATATGCACACCGAGGCCTACGGCCTGATGCCCGACCTCTTCAGCGCGGGGACGTTCGTCGGTGGCTCGGCGCTCGTCCAGGCCATCGACGAGACCGGCTCGGTCGACGGCGGCGACATCGCCGACGCGATGCGCGGCATGACGGTGACTGACACGCCGAAGGGCGAGGGCGCGTACACCTTCCAGGAGCACAACAACCAGGCGGCCTCGGCGATGACCGTCGCCTGGCCCGTCCCCACGACCGACGACGTCGCCGAGTACTGGGACGCCGCCGTGATGCCGGGCGAACCGGTCGAGACCATCCCGGCCGACGAGGTCATGATCCCGGCTGACGAGGCTAGCTGTTCGCTGAACTGATCGTCATGGTGCTCCGGACGACCAATTTGACGAAGGAGTTCGGCGGCATCACCGCCGTCGACGGCGTCGACTTCAGCCTCAAGGCCGGCGAACTCTGCTCGGTGATCGGGCCGAACGGGGCCGGAAAGACGACGTTTTTCAACCTGTTGACGGGCGTCCTCGAGCCGACGCAGGGGACGGTCGAGTTCACGCCGAGCGGTAGCGACGGCGCTCGTCGCGCCGCCGACGCTGAATCGACTGCAACCGACACCGGGTCGACGGCAACAACCAGTGACGAGTCCAGACAGTGGGTCGACATCACCGACGCCCCGCCCCACGAGACGGCGCTACTCGGCCTGCACCGGTCCTACCAAATCACGAACGTCTTTCCGACCGTCTCGGTCCTCGAGAACGTCCGCGTGGCCGTCCAGGCCCACCGCGGCAACGACTCCTGGCAGTTCTGGCGCAACGTCGGCGCGTTCGACGACCACTACGCCGAGGCCGAGGCCGTCCTCGAGCGAGTTGGCCTCGCTGCGGAAGCCGACCGGACCGCCCAGAACCTGAGCCACGGCGAGAAGCGCAACCTCGAGATCGCCATTGCACTGGCCGGCGATCCGGACGTCCTGTTGCTCGACGAACCGACCGCGGGCGTCTCGAGCGAGGACGTCGACCAGGTGACGGCGATCATCGAGGACGTCGCCGTCGATCACGCGGTCATGCTTATCGAACACAACATGGATGTCGTCATGGGGATCAGCGACCGCATCGCGGTGCTAAATCGCGGCGAATTGATCGCCGACGGCGAACCCAAGACGGTTCGCGAGAGTGAGGCCGTTCAGCGCGCGTATCTGGGTGGTTACGAGGGCGACGATGACGGCAGCGAGGGGGGCAGCGACGGCGGAGCGTCCCAAACTGACGACGGCAGCGATTCGCCTGCGGGGGTGGTGTCGTGAGCCTGCTCGAACTCGAGGGCGTCCACACGTACTACGGCGAGAGCCACATCCTCCAGGGCGTAGACCTCCACGTCGAGGAAGGAGAAGTCGTGGCCCTAATCGGGCGCAACGGCGTCGGCAAGACGACGACCCTGCGGACGATCCTCCAGTTGACGCCGCCGCAAGAGGGAACGGTTCGCTACGCGGGCGAGGACGTCACCGACCTCCCGACGCACGAGGTCGCCTCTCGCGGCATCGGCTGGGTGCCCGAGGAGCGACGGATGTTCGGCTACCTCAGCGTAGAGGAGAACCTGCGGGTCGCGGTCGGCCCAGAGGGCGATTTCGAAGCACTCCGCGCGGAGATGTTCGACCTGTTCCCGGACCTCGAGCGCTTCCGCGAGAAGGAAGCCCGGAACCTGAGCGGCGGCCAACAGCAGATGCTGGCTATCGCCAGGGGCATCGTCGGTGGGAACGACCTCCTCCTGGTCGACGAGCCGAGCGAGGGACTGGCCCCGCTGATCGTCGAGCAGGTCGTCGAGGCCCTGCGCGACGTCTCCGCGGACACTACGATGGTGCTGGTCGAGCAGAACTTCCCGCTGGCGATGGACCTCGCCGACCGGTTCTACCTGCTCGATCACGGTACGGTCGTCGAGTCGGGGTCGACCGAGAACGCCACCGCCGACGACGAACAGATACGGAGGTATCTCTCGGCATGATCGATTCGTTCGGCACGATCAGTTCGTTCTCGTCTCTCCCTCTCGCGAACGCACTGTTCGTCTCGCTCCTGGCGATGCTCGAGGCCGGAACCGGCCCCGTCATTGTCGGACTGTTCGAGGCCACAGCTGGAATCGGCGTCGTCGGACTGCTCGAGTCCTCGTTCGGGTTCGAGTGGGTCGGAGCGTTCGCCGCTGTCGCATCTGTCGCCCCGCTCGAGGGGCTCGACACCGTCGCCCGCATCCTCATCGAGGGCCTCGGTAAGGCGTCCATCTACTTCATCATCGCCATCGGCCTCACCCTCGTCTTCGGGCTGATGGGCGTGCTCAACTTCGCTCACGGCGCGTTCGCGATGGTCGGCTCCTACGTCGGCGGCGTTCTGATGGTCCTGCTCGTCGCCTCGAGCGCCGGCGCGGCCGCCCGAATCGTCTTCTTCGTCGTCGTCGTGGCTATCGTCTTCGCGTTGTTGACAGCCGTCGGCGCCACCCTCGAGGTTGGCCTCGTTCGCCCGATTTACGACCGCACGCCGATGTACCAGATCCTGCTGACCTTCGGCGTCGGACTCATCCTCGAAGAGGTCGCCAGAATCGTCGCCACCGCTCGCGGTATCCAGCCCGAGCCGAAGTGGTCCGGAGCGCAGGCGACGATTCCGTCGGCCCTCGACGCGCCGTCGGAGATCCTGCTGACGCTCTTTGGCGCCCGTATCCGCGGATTCTACCTGTTCGCCATCGTCGCCGGCGCGATCCTGGCCGTCGTCGTCTGGGCGTTCCTGACCAGGACGCTGTACGGTCTCTACATCCGGGCCGGCAGCGAGGACTCGGAGATGGTCGAGGCCCTCGGGATCGACGTCCGTCGGGCGTTCACCATCGTCTTCGGCCTCGGGACCGGCCTGGCAGCCGTCGGCGGCGTCTTCCTCATGTGGGACCCGACCGCCGGCCCGAGCGTACTGCTCAACCTCGAGGTCCTGCTGTACGCGTTCGTGGTCGTCGTCATCGGCGGACTTGGCTCGTTCAAGGGGACGGTCGTCGCCGCCCTTGTCGTCGGGCTGGCGGACTCACTGACGACGTGGCTGTTCACCTCCGGGACCGTACCCTTCCCGGGCCTCTCCGAAGTCACGTTGTTCACGTTACTCGTGATCGCTCTCGTAATCCGCCCGCAGGGACTGTACGGCGTCGAGGAGGTGGGCGGCCATTAGCTCCTCGTCCGACCTCGAGACCGAGGCCACCGAAGAACGCGACGAGGGGTTAAACCGAGAGCGCGATACGCCGCCTCGAGGTGACAGTCGCGCCGGTAGCGACTGGCCCCGCCAGTACCTCCGCGATCACCTGGTCCACGTCGCGGTTATCGCGTTCTTCGCGGTGTACCCCATCGTCTACGGTCCGCTAACCGCGTTTCCGGCGCTGGACGTCGGCGTCGGTATCGTCGACCCAGGCGCGTTCTTCGACGCGTTCCTCCCGGCGGCGACGTTCCTGATCGCGATGCTCTTCCTCGGGCTGTTCGCGATGAGCTTCGACTTCGTCAGCGGTTACACGGGCTACCTCTCGTTCGGTCACGCCGCGTTCTACGGCATCGGAGCGTACTTCATCGTCCTCGTGGCCAACGGGAAAGTGCCGGGGCTCCCCGACAGCACGCCGTTCATGGTGACGATGCTGCTGGGGGCGCTGCTCGCCGTCGTTTTCGCGCTGGCGATCGGCGCGGTCTCGTTCCGGCTGTCGGGGGTGTACTTCGCCATGCTCACCCTCGGGTTCGCCCAGGTGCTCTACCAGCTCGTGCGCAACTGGGACTACGTCGGCTCGAACCCCCAGCAGGGACCGAACCTCGCCGGACCGACTCCCGAGGTGGGCGTCCCCTACGTCGACTCCCTCTCGGTCGCACTCGGCCGGCTCGCCGGCGATAGCTTCGAGAACGTCCTCGGAACCGGCATCGATGTCTCGGCGACGATGACTTCCTACTACGCCATCGGGATCATCGTCGTCCTCTCGTACTTCGCGATGCAGCGGATCATCCACTCCCCGTTCGGTCGCGTGATGATCGCCATCCGGGAGAACGAGGAACGCGCCCGCGCCGTCGGCTACAACGTCTTCTGGTACAAGATGGCTGCCTTCGCCATGAGCGCCTTCTTCGCCGCTATCGCCGGCGCGCTGTTCGCGGCCTACCGGAGCAGCGCCTCCCCCGACACGACGTTCTACTTCCTCGTCACGGCCGACGCGCTCATCGTGACGATCATCGGCGGCATCGGGACGCTCGCCGGGCCGCTCTTCGGCGCGTTCACCTTCGAGTGGCTCGAGGACGTGCTCTCCTCCCAACAGGGCGGACTCGCACCGTACCTCCGGGGTGGGCTCCCCGAGAGCGTCCTGAACGCGGACGTCGCCGGCGTGACGTTCCTCGACGTGATCAACACGGTGATCGACGGACGCGCGCCGCTGTACCTGGGAATCGTCTTCGTGCTGTTCGTGCTGTTCGTCCCCAACGGCCTGCTCGGGTCGATCCGCGACCGACTCGGCGGGACCGTCGCAAGCCGACTGCCGGCCCACCTCGAACGCTACCGACGATGACTTCACGTTTCACCACTCTACGACCACGACCACAGTATCGCGACTGCCCGATCGGCCACCGGCACCGAACTCGAGTCGACCCTTCCCCCACGCGAGGTGACCTGCGATGACGACCGTCGGCCTGACCGGCTACGGCCGCTATCTCCCCGACGAGGTCGTCACCGGTGAGGAGATCGCCGCCGAAAGCGGGATCCCCGAGTCGGTCGTCGTCGAGAAGATGGGCATCCGCGAGAAGCGCGTCTGTCCACCCGACGACGACCACGTCACCGACATGTGCGTGGCCGCCGCCGAGGACGCCCTCGAGATGGCCGACTGCGATCCCGAGGACGTCGACCTCGTGGTCTACCACGGGAGCGAGTTCAAGGATCACGTCGTCTGGTCGGCCGCGGCCAACGTGGCCGAACGGCTTGGCGCGGAGAACGCCTTCGCCACCGAGAGCTACACCCTCTGTGCCGGGGCGCCGATCGCGATCCGACAGGTGCGAGCTCAGCTGCAGGTCGACCACCTCGAGACCGCCCTGCTCGTCGCCGGCAGTCGCGAGGAGGACCTGGTCGACTACGAGAACGAGCAGTCCTCGTTCATGTTCAACTTCGGCTCCGGGGCCAGCGCGATGGTCCTGGAGGCCAATCCCGGCTCCCGGGCACGGGCGCTGGTCCACGAGAGCGCGGCCCTCACAGACGGTTCGTTCTCGAAGGACGTTATAATGCCCGCTGGCGGCTCGATCGACCCCGCCAGCGAGGAGAGCGCCGCCGCGGGGCGACACACCCTCGACGTGCCCGACCCCGACGGGATGAAAGAACGGCTCGCGCCCGTCTCGCTCCCGAACTACCTCGAGGTAGCGGACACCGCCCTCGAGCGCTCCGGGTTCGCTCGCGACGATCTGGAATTCGTCGCCGTCACCCACATGAAGCGGTCGTTTCACGATCTGCTGTTCGAGGAACTGGGGCTCGATCCGGCGACCGACGGCGTCTACCTCGACGCCTACGGCCACGTCCAGAGCGTCGACCAGATCCTCGCCCTCGAGGACGGCCGACGGGACGGATTACTCGAGGAAGGCGACCTGGTCTGCTTCCTCGCCGCCGGCACGGGCTACACCTGGGCGGCGACGGCGTTGACCTGGATCGGGTGACCGGGACACGGCTCGGGTGATCGGCATTCGCCTAGGTTTTTGCCCGCTTCTACCCATCCTCGAGTCATGACCGACTCGCTCGTCCAGGCGCTCGAGGCCGATACAGGCGTGACGGCCGTCGTCGGCGCCGGCGGAAAGAAGTCGACGCTCTATGCGCTCGCCGACCGCCTCGAGCGCGCCGTGGTGACGGCGACCGTTCGGATTCCGATCTTCGACGAGCACGTGGCTGACGTGGTGCTCACTCCCGATCCGGTAGCGGTACTCGGGGCAAGACTCGAGAACGACGACGGTTTCGAGAGCGACCCGCCCGCCTGGCCCCTCGGACTGGTCCCCGAGCGAGACAGGAGCGACCGCTATCGAGGATACGAACCGGATCAGATCGACGCGATGGCCGACAGTGACGTCGTCGACCACGTGCTCGTCAAAGCCGACGGCGCCCGAACGCGGCTGTTGAAGGCCCCGAACGAACGCGAACCCCAGATCCCGTCCGCCGCAGACACCGTTCTCGCCATCGCCAGCTGTCACGCCGTCGGGCAGCCCCTCGACGCCGAGACCGTCCACCGGCCCGAGCGTGTGGCCGAACTCACTGGCCGTAGCGCTGGCGAGGCGATCACGCCGACGGACGTCGCGATCGTCCTCACCCATCCCGACAGCGGGTTGAAACGGGTTCCCGAGGACGCGTCCTTCGTTCCGGTCGTAAACATGGTCGACGACGACGGCGACCTCGAGACCGCTCGAGCCATCGGGGAGGCAATTCTCGAGAATGACGGGGCGAGCGAGGGCCGGGTCTCCAGGGTCGTTCTCACGAGTATGATCCGCGAGGAGCCGCTGGTAACCGTCCTCGAGTGAGTTCTGGCTCCGGTTTAGGGAATCCAGCCCAGTTTCAACGCGGAGACTCGGAGAGGTGAGCGGTCACGTCGGTCGAGGAGACCATCCCGACGTAGTCGCCGTCGACGACCGGGAGGTGCTTGATCCCGTACGTCGTCATCATCGCGGCGACTTCCTCCATGTAGAGATCCGGGGTAGCCGTCTCGACGTCGGACGTCATCACGTCGGTCACCTGCAATTCCGAAACGTTCCGCCCCTGCGCGACTGCCTCGAGCACGTCCGTGCTGCTAATGATCGCTCGCGGCGTGGTCAGAACGACGAGGGCGCTGATATCCTCGTCGCGCATCCGTTGGGCGGCGTCCATCACTGTCGCGTCCTTCGAAATCGTTTCCAGCGGACTAGACATGACGTCTCCGACTGTCGTTCTATCGTTCGGCATACCTGTACGACGGGCACGAAACGTATGGTGTTTTCCCTCGAGGCCTCGAGGGCCAGCTCGGAAGCGGTGCACTCGTTACGCCAGTCCGTCGCTTCCGAGTCGCCACAGCGCCCGGTACAGCAACACCAGCCCGAGATCGTGTTCGTGAGCGAGCGCTCGGCAGGACTCGAGGTAGCATTGGTAGTCCTCGGCGTCGATCGGATCGGGAGGCGGAACCTCGAGCGAGCCGCGTTCGGCCACTGCGTTCCACAACTGCTGGTCGACGACGAGGTAGCGTCCGGGATCGACGTAGTGCAGAAATGCCGAGGCGATGGGCACGTCGACGCCCTCGAGCGCAGTCAACGCCTCGAGCGCCGCTATCGTGTCGGCTCCTCTCGTGGCATCGACGGCCGTCTCGACCGCCGCCTCGAGGTCGTCCCATTCGTTCTCTCGAAACGCCGACTCCGCCGGGTGTGGCTCGCTCGAGAGCGTTCGTCGGGCGTACCAGCGAACGATCCACTCGACGTCCTTCCAGAGGAACGAACCGTCCGCGAACGCCGTGGGTAGCGTCTCGAGGCGCTCGTCTTCGACGGTCGCGAACGGCTCGTACCTTTCGTAGGCGACGGCCGCTCGCTCGAGTTCCCCAGTTGCAGGTCCGTCCATCGAGTCGACCGACGACCCGAACCGACAAAAACCGTTGCCGGAGCGAGCGAACGGTATTGGCGATTTTCGGCGATTCATCCCGTCGATCCATCCCGCCCGGTGACTGTCCGCTCGAGACTCCCAAAGACTGATACGTGCAATGGTAGCAATCAACAATATGGGTTCCGAGAACGAGGGTATCGAGACGATCTGTCCATACTGCGGCGTCGGCTGTGGACTCACCTTACAGGAAGGTGAGGAACCCGGTGAGGTGTCCCTGAAGCCGTGGTTCGACGCACCCGTGAACGAGGGCGCGCTGTGCATCAAGGGCGGGGCCTCGCCACAGGTGGTCAATCACGAGGATCGGTTGAAGACGCCGCTGATTCGTGAAGACGGCGAGTTTCGCGAAGCGACCTGGGAGGAGGCCCTGGACCTGGTCGTCTCGGAACTCGAGCGAATCCGCGACGAACACGACCCCGATGCGGTGGGCTTCTTCGGCTCCTCGAAGGTGATGAACGAGGAGAACTACCTGCTCCAGAAGCTCGCCCGGCGCTACGGGACGAACAACGTCGACAACTGCACTCGGATGTGTCACGCCTCGACCGTCTACACGCTCCGCCAGAGTCTGGGCGCCGGCGCGATGACCAACAGTATGGCCGATCTCGAGACCCACGGCGACGTCTACTGGGTTCAGGGGGCGAATCCCGCCGAACAACACGTTATCGCTCACAGCAACTACTTCCGGCGGGCCGTCCGCGAGGGGGCGACGCTGATCCAGGTCGACCCCCACGCGAACAAGACGAGCCGAGACGCCGACATCCACCTCCAGCTCGAGCCCGGAACCGACATCCCGCTGCTGAACGTCGTCCTGAAGACGATTCTCGAGGAGGGGCTGTACGACGAGGACTTCGTCGAGGAACGAACGCGAGGGTTCGATCACCTCGAGGCGACCCTCGCGGACTTCGACGCGGCGGCGGCCGCCGACACCTGCGGCGTTCCGCTCGAGGACATCCAGGAGGCCGCCAGAATCTACGCCGAGGCCGATAGCGCCGCTATCTTCACCGGCATGGGCATGAGCCAGCACGCCTGCGGCGTCGACAACGTGCAAAACGAGGTCAACCTCGCTTTGGTGACCGGCAACGTCGGGCGGCCCGGCACGGGCGTCAACCCGCTTCGCGGCCAGAACAACGTCCAGGGCACCTGCGACGTGGGCGCGATGCCGAACGTCCTGCCAGGGTACCAGAACGTCGACGACGACGAAGCCCGGGAGGCGATCGAATCGGTCTGGGGCTTCGAGATTCCGCCCGAACCGGGGCTGACGAACGTCGAAGTCTCGAACGCCATCGGCGACTCGGTCCACGGGCTGTACGTCATGGGCGAGAACCCGGTGATGAGCGAACCCGACGCCCTCGAGGTCGAAAAACGCATCGCCGACCTCGAGTTCCTCGTCGTCCAGGACATCTTCATGACCGACACGGCGGAGTTCGCGGACGTGATACTGCCCGCCACGTCGTGGGCCGAACGCGGCGGTACGGTCACCAACACCGACCGACGCGTCCAGCGAATGCGCAAAGTGACCGACGTCCCCGGAAACACCCGCCACGACCTGGACATCCTCTGTGACGTCGGCACCCGGCTCTTCGGCTCGGGGTTCGACTTCGACGGCCCCGAAGCCGTCTTCGAGGAACTACGGGCGGTGTGTCCGATCTACCACGGCATGACCTACGACCGCATCGGCCGCGAGGGCATCCAGTGGCCCTGTTACGAACCGGGCGACGAGGGCGACCAGTACCTCTACGCCGATTCGTTCGATACCGAGGACGGCCTCGGCGTCGTCCGCGGCGTTCGCCACCAGGCACCGGACGAGGTTCCGGACGACGAGTTCCCGCTGGTACTCACGACCGCGCGCCTCGAGGAACACTACAACACAGGGACGATGAGTACCCGCTCCCCGACGCTCCGCCGGAAGACCCCCGAGAACTTCGTCGACGTTCACCCCACCGACGCCGCGAAACGGGGAATCGAGGATGGGGAGTACGTCGTGCTCCGGTCCCGTCGCGGCGAGATCGTCCTCGAGGCGAACGTCACCGAGGACATCAAGGAAGGCGTCGTGTGGACCACCCCGCACTTTTCGGACGCCCGAGCGAACACGCTGACGAACGACGTGCTGGACCCGCTGGCGAAGATTCCGGAGTACAAGGCAGCCGCAGCGGAGGTCGAGCCGGTCGGCGAGGGCGGAGCGCCGGCCGACGACTGATCGAAATCGAGTCGCCAGAGAAAGCAAACGGCGACCTCAGTCGTGATCCAACGTCTCGAGTGGTTCTCGCGGCTCGAACTCTTCTGAGAGTTCCGACTCGATCTTCTCGGTGAGCAGGTCGATCGCCATCCGGTTGACTCCCTCGGGGATGATGACGTCCGCGTGCTTCTTCGTCGGCGCGACGAATCGCTCGTGCATCGGCTTGACCGTCTCGAGGTACTGGTCGATGACCCCCTCCAGGTCACGGCCGCGTTCGATCACGTCCCGCTGGATCCGCCGAAGGATGCGGACGTCGGCGTCAGTCATGACGTAGACGCAGAGGTCGAGCATCTCGAGGATCACGTCGTCGTACAGCGCGAGGATCCCCTCGACGACGATGACGTCCGTGGGCTCGACGGTGACCGTCTCGTCCATTCGGTTGTGACGCTCGAAATCGTACTGGGGCATCTCGACCGGTTGCCCCATCGAGAGCGTATCGAGGTGCTCACGCAAGAGTTCCCACTCGAAGGCCGAGGGGTGGTCGTAGTTGACCTCGGTCCGTTCCTCGAACTCGAGATGCGAGAGGTCCTCGTAGTAGTTGTCGACGGGGATTCGAGTGACGGCTTCGCCGACCGCCTCGGCGACGTCGCGGGCGACGGACGTCTTTCCGGCGCCCGTTCCTCCGGCGATCCCGATGACGAAGGAGGGGATACTCATTACTCGAGGATCGAAACGCACGGTTAAGAAGACGGTGGTCTCAAGCGGCTCGGGACGGGGCGTGACACGGGCAGCGCGAGCCACGACTGGCCAACCGGGACACCGAAATACCGCCAGCCGATAGTCGACGCATGGACCTGCCACCGATCGGTCTCGGCACGATGGGCATCGAGGACCCGGACGTGATCGCGACCGCCCTCGAGGTCGGCTACCGTCACCTCGACACCGCCCAGATCTACGGCAACGAGGCCGTCGTCGGCGAAGGGATCGACCGGAGCGACGTCCCGCGAGACGAGCTCACCGTCGCCACCAAGGTCTGGGCCGACAGCCTCGCCCCCGACGACGTGATCGACAGCACTGACGCAAGCCGGGAGCGCCTCGGGGTGGAGACGATCGATCTCCTGTACGTCCACCGACCGATCGAGACCTACGACCCCGAGGCGACGCTCCCCGCGTTCGACAGCCTCCGAGAGCGCGGCTGGATCGAACACGTTGGCCTGAGCAACTTCACACCTGAGGAACTCGAGACCGCGCGTTCGATCCTCGAGGCGCCGATCGCCGCCCACCAGGTCGAGTTCCACCCGCTCTTTCGGTCTCCGGGCCTGCTCGAGCACGCTCGTCGCTACGAGTACCCCGTCATCGCCTACTCGCCGCTCTCGGGCGGCCGTGCGGGCGACCTCGAACCCGTCGCAGATGTCGCGAAGAAACACGAAACCACGCCGGAGGCGGTGTCGCTCGCGTGGGTCCTCGCTCACGACGGCGTCCACGCGATTCCGAAAGCCAGCAGCCGTGACCACCTCGAAGCCAACCTCGAAGTAGCCAGCATCGAGCTCGACACGGAAGACGTCGACGCGATCGACGCGGTCGAGCAGCGGGAAGAGCTATTTCCGGAGTAATCGGCAATCGACCCCTCGTTTTTCGAGACTCGAGTTCGGCGGCGACCCGGTCGACAGCCCTCGCCGGCGATACGTGCTGTCGACACTCTCCATGTTGCACGTTGACACGAATCACTCGGAATTTCCGTCTCCACCGCGTAGCCGAAGCATGCGATATCTCGCAGCGACCGACGGCCGGACCGCCAACGAAACACTGCTAGAGTACCTCGAGCCGCGACTGACACACGAGGACACCGTCCACGTCGTCCACTCGTTGAAGGGCCAGGAGGCGGACACTGGCGTAGGCGAAGACGAGAGCGACGTCGTCCTCGAGAGCCGGGAAACGCTGTCGGCGATGGCGGATCGACTGTCAGGTCGCGCCACCGTCGAGACGCACCAGCTCGTTCGCGGTAACGACCCGCACGAGGACCTCCTGCAGTTCGCCGTGGAGCACGACGTCGACGAGCTCCTCGTCGGAATCCGACAGCGATCGACCGGCGAGCGAGTGCTCTTCGGGAGCACCGCCCAGAAGGTGCTACTGAACGCCGATCGACCCGTGGTCGCCATCCCCCTCCCGGACGAGTGACGACAACGCGCTTGACGCGAGAGCGATCGACCTGTCGACTCGACCCCTCCGCTACTCGAGCGACTCCACCGGCGGCTCCGCGTCGACGATCTCGAGCGGCAGTCGCTTGCCAGCCCGGTCGAAGGCGGCGAACGACTCGGGCGTCGGCTCCCACGGCGGAACGGCCACGAAGACGACCTCCGCGAGATCGTCTCGTCGCGTGACCAGCAGTTCGCCGGTCGGGTGGGAGACGAATCGGCCCTGGGTCTCGCTGGCCGGCGTCGACAGGGTGACGCCGAAGACGGCGTTGACCGCGTTGCCGGGATCGGGCAGGAAGAAGTCGGTGAACACCGGCGCCTCCGCGGGGAGCAGACCGGCATCGGCACCCTCGAGTGTCGACGACTCCGAGACGGAGAGGCCCGTCGTCAGTCGCGACGGCTCGGCGTCGGCTGCCAGCTCTAGCAAGACGTCGACCAGCCCGCGGGTGATGTAGACCACTGTTACGACCAGAGTTCGGCCCGGAGACTACATAGACCTGTTCCCGACTTGGGTTGGCTCGCGGCCGTCGTTTGGATCAGGGTCAAAACGGCAGGAACTGCCGAACCGCCCCGGCGTACACTCTGGGCGTCCGCCGCCGCGACGTATCGAGAGTCTCCGACAGAATCCGAGCCGCGTCGTCGTGGATGCCCTCGCCGTGGCCGACCAGAATCCGGTCGGGTCGGTAGCCGCTGAGCGTCCCACGCGGGGGCGACAGACGACGCATCGGATGGACGCCGAGCGGTTCGTCGCCCGCCCGGAAGTACGCCACCGTCCCGAGCGATTCGGGGACGATCAGGGTTCCACGGGCTGGATCGTACAGCCCGACCTCCTGCCAGAAGCGCCCGTCCTTCAGCACGAACGACTCGAGGCCTGTGTCCGCGAGTTCATCGCCGAACCTGACGACCGGCGCGCCGACCTCCTCGCTCACGCCGTCGAACCACTCGGGCAGGTAGACCGCGGCCTCGTGGCGTTTGGCGATCGCTCCCGCGTCGCGCTTGTGTCGGTCGAGCATGACGACGACGCCGGCCACCTCGCCGAGCGACTCGAGCAGTTCGTCGACCCCATCGGCGTCGACGGGGTCGAACACCCAGACCTCGCCGTCGATTTCGAGGGCGTGGCTGGCCCGTTCCATCGCCTCCTCCGGATGGGCAATCCAGCCGGCGCCGCCGTCGAATCGGTCGATCTCCTGGAGGGCAGTCTCACTCTCGTCGACACGAAAGCTCATGCGTAGCCCTTCGAACGCGACGACTATAAACGTCATACAGGCTCGCCAATACGTCGTCGTCGGATCGATCCGATACCCGTGACAGCGATGGGACTTTGAAGCCCTCCAACGTACTCGGATACATGCTGACCAGGCTGGCCTGGCTGGGGCTGGAGGTCGAATTTCTCGAGCCTGCACGTCGATTCTACGAGGAGGCCCTCGAACTGTCGGTTGCGGATCGGTCCGCCGCTCGGCGCGTGGACGAGGTGAGGGGCGCCAACGGCGACGGCAGCGGACGGACGATCGCGTTCGACGCCGGCGGCACGGACCTGATCCTCAGGCGCCCGACGGGACTCCCGCGCGGCGGGCTCCACACCCATTACGCCTGCTCGATCCCGGCCGCCGAGTACGACGACTGGTGGGACGTACTCGAGGACGAACACGACCTCCAGGAGCACACCTTCGGGGACGCTCGATCGCTCTACCTCTACGATCCCGACGGCAACTGCGTGGAACTGGGCCAGGGCGACGTTCCAGGACCGGGCATCGACGGCGTCTTCGAAGTCGTCCTCGAGGTCGCGTCGCTCGAGAACGCCGAGGACCGCTACGGGCGACTGGGGTTCGAGACCGTCGACCGCGGCTCGGATCGCCGACGCGTTCGGATGAACGGCCCCGTCGCGCTCGAACTCTGGGAACCGCAGCTAGGACTGGCCGACGCCAGAGGTGGCGTCCACGTCGACCTGGGATTCGAGACGGACGACCTTGACGCCGTCGAAGCCGCGCTCGAGGAGTGGGTTTGCTCGCTCGAGCGATTCGACTCGCGACTCGTTGGGCGCGACCCCGACGGCCACCACCTGACCGTGTTCGAGGACTGAAAAGCGAAACTCGTTAGAGGCGACTCGTGTCCACGTCGACGCCCGGGGGCGCGACGATCAAGAAGCCCCGGAAGTGGACTAACGTGCCGCCCGCTTCCTTGATGTCTCGAGCGAAGCCCGCCGCCAGTTCGTTGACGTCGCCGTTGACGTTCAGTACCAGGACGTTGCCCGCGTTGACGGCCTCGAGCCACTTTTCGGGGTCTTTCGAGCCGTCGAGGACGTCCAGCAGGATGCTCCCCTCGAGCTCGAGTTCGTCGTCGATGTGTTCCTCGACGGTTCGCAGGTCGAGGTCGAAATCGCTCATGTGCGGAGGTTGAACCGGGACGAGAAAAACGTTCCCCCCGTCGGTAACGTTCCTGGTGGGTGTCAGGTGGGACGACGGGTTGGCGAGGGCGAGCGAAGGAGTCACACCCTGCCCCCGAAGCGATACCCTTAAACGACACACGCGCATCGTTCGAGATGCGGGACCGTGGGGTAGTGGTATCCTCTGCGGATGGGGTCCGTAGGACCCGAGTTCGACTCTCGGCGGTCCCACTCGAAATTTACTGTCTTTCCGTCTGCAACTATATCGGGTAGTTCAGACTGTCGAAAACGACGTTTCGAGGTGCCCGCATGTCTGCTGAATTATTCACACACTCAGCGGACAGCACGTGCAACCACTGCGGCGCCCACGTTAGCGAGCAGTTCCGGCGCGTCTACGGTGACGACCAGGACCGAGCCCATCGCTGCGGCGAGTGCGATTCGTTCCGTCGCCTGAGCCGCGGGACTGGTGCTGGCGTCGACGTCTCGATACCAGATCCCGAGATCGCGCCCGGTCGTCACGGAGGTGAGTCCGCGTGAGCACTCGAAAGGGCCTCGAACGTTTCGGCGTCGTCGCACCGACAATCGTCCGCGAACCCGCTCGAGACGCGCAGAAGATACCGATTTGTGCGGAGTGCGGCCACCCGGTTGCGAATTCGAAGGGCTCGCAGAGCATCGAGCGACCGACACTCGTCGACGACGACCTGGACGGCGTCGATCGACTGATCACGTTCGGGTGGTCGTGCGAACGCCACGCCTACGACGTCGTGATGCCGGCCCACGCCCATGGCCCATCGGCGCCCGGCATGATCGACGGCTGGATCGGCCTCGAGGTCGAGTTCGTCGACGGTCACGTTCGCCACGTTCCGACGCCGGAGCGGGAGGTGACCGATGTCGAGTGAGCAAGCCCGCCTGGTCGACTTCGGCCCGGATCTCTCGCCGTTAACGGAGGCCGAACGCGAGGCCTACGTCGCCTGTCGCGAAAACGGGGTCGGCGTTCGCGAGTTCGCTCGACGAACCGACCGGCGTCCGGGGACGATCGGGAACCTGCTCGCTCGAGCAGAGGATCGCCTCGAGGAGGGATTGGCGTGAGCGAAACCGATCACTGCTCGAGCAGCATTGGCCGTAGCCCCTGGTCAAAATGCGGTTACTTAGTAACGAGTTCCAGCTCGGACGATCCACACGAACATCCGGACCGCCTACCGATCGGTCGAATCGTCTCATCGGGGCAGATTTCCGCACTGTATACGAGTCCACACTGGGGACATTGTGCAACCACTCTCTCGGTATCAACTGGTTCAGTCACTACGGCTTATCGGAGGAATTGGTCTACAAATAAGCCTCTGACAAACTCATCAAAATGGGCCCTCTTTACGGGATTTGATCGATCGGAGGGCAAGCGATGAAGCCCGATCGCGACGCGCTTCGGTGCGTCGTCCCTGACTGTGGGCGGGAAGCGGCCGCCGCTACGCCAGATGGGCCGATGTGTTCCGAGCACGCAGCTGAACTCGCGGAGGGTCTTCGATGAGCCGACTCGTCGAGAACAACGAGTGCGAGCGCTGTGAAGAATCCATCACCGGCCTCCGTCGACTCTGTCCCGAGTGTACTCGAGAGGTGCGCCGCGCTCGAGGAGGGCCGCTGTGAGCTCACAGCCGGCCACCACGCCCCACGAGAGCCACGGCCGGTGGAAGTGGGACGACTGGGGCCGCGGACCCTACGACGCGCTCTCGAGCGTCATGCTCGGTCCACCCTTCGAGGGACACCTGAAACTGGACGTCGACGTCGACGGCGAACCCTGGCACCTGGAGGTCACCTACTCGAAGTCAGGCTTCAAACCGCGGCCTCGAGACAATATCAACGCCTCGAGGCTCTACGAGTGGGATATCAAAGGCCGTGGACCCGGTGAAGCGAAAGCGTCGTTCAATATCTCGCCCCGGTTCCCGAACATGCGCCACTGGGAAACCGGTGATCCGGTCGGCCTCCCCTGGGAGAACCAGTTCGGCGAGGTCGACGGCGTCGACGTCGAGTACGAACCCTCGAACGTCGAACCCGAGCGAGCCCTCGAGTTGCTACCGGAGTTCTACGCGGCGATCTTCGAGGAAGCCGGCGAGTCGGTGTATCCCGAGTACTTCCGGAAGCCGCCACATCCCGAGTACAGTCGCGAGTGGGCGCACGAACGCTACGTTCGGATGCGCCGCGAATGGGCCGAAAAACTGGCCTCGGCAGGCGTCTTGCAGAAGATAACCCATCACCTAACCGATATGGAGGGCGTGATCGCCGAGTTGAAGATCAACAACAAAGAGGTCGTCAATCATCAGAATCGGCTGGTTCTCGACCCCGCAGCGGTGAGCGAACTACTCCCCGGCCACACCTACGGACGGAAGTTTGAGATCTACCAGCTGAAAGATCCGGACGCGGTATCGAAGGACCACCCGTCCTACCACCCGAAGGTCGAGGTCTTGGTGAACAAGAAGATGAATGACCGCGAGGCATGGGCGTGGGCCGATCGGCGAGAGGTCGTCGAGGAGATCGACGAGACGTTGATGAACTTCATCAACTGGGACAACATCCCGCTCGCCCCCGACGCGAGCGCTGTGTACGTCGAAGACGATCACTTCGAGGCCGTCGCTCGAGACGATCCGGTCGAACTCTACCCGGACCCGACACCGCGCCTCGAGGCGAAGAGCGAGCACCTGTTACTGACGACGCTTCGTGATCTCGGGAAGACGCCGCGAGACGTCGCCGAGAAGGTCTCGACCGATGGCGGCGTGACCGTCGACGACCTGGCCGACGAGCTGGGGAAACATCCGTCGACGATCTACCGGGCGATCGAGGAACTCGGTGAACTGCTCGACCTCGAGAACGGCCAGGTCTCTTACCGAGCCCGGAAGTATCGCGAGGAGATTCGGGCGCTCGTCGAGAGCGCCGAATACGGCATCGAGAGCTACGCCGACCGCATCCAGCACATCATGGGCCTCGCGGATCACGTCGCCGAGTGCTCGCCGTTCCAGAAGTGGCTGGCCGAGCACGGCGCCGAACTCGAGTTCGACCAGGAAGGCGAACCGAAGAGACTCCGGATCGACACGATCCTGTCGACGCTGAAAGCCTCGAGCTTCGAGAGCGCCCAAGAGGTTGCCCGCGAGGCGATCGAGAAGTGGCGTCACTCAGGGAACGATCCGGCCCTCTTCTCGAGGGTGCCAATGCTGTGGCGGACACCTGGAGGGGACACGGAATCACGACCGGTTGGACGACTCGCGCCCGACTGGTAGAACGGCCCTCGTGAGTGGCTACACTCTTCCGCACCTTCTTTTCAGCAATTAATATTGTACTCAAGCCGCGAGTGTGCAATCTCGGTTGTTTTCCGGTCCTCGAGGGAACGGGCTCCACCGCGATCGGGCCGGGGCCTCGGCGGGGTCGATTCGCGCTGCGCGCGAACGCCCCCTTGAGGCGTGTCCCCAAGGGGACAAAGCCAAAAAATTACAACGCCTCCCCTTTGCCTCCGTACACAAATCTCCAGTTGAAGCACCCGAAACAAAGGTGTGTTTCGGTTAAAGTGGCTACAATAACAGACTTCGATAAATATAGATAAACCGACTTAATTGATGTCAATATGGTTGATCCATTATTCGGTCCTCATCATCTTGATGAGCCAAAAAGCGAATACGTTGCATGGATAGATTTGATGGGAACTGGTGCGATAATGGAATGGTCCGCGCCTACGGCGTCTACAAACATTGGTAAACTCCAAATCATCATGGCAGAGTGTTCCGAGTTACATGATGTCGAATTATACCCGATGATGGACGGATGCTACGCTCTGTCTAATAGTGAAGATGAGATTTTACAGTATGTGTCTAAAGTGTTCTACAGAACTTCTACGATAATGATAAAGAGACATGTTGGAGAATTAGATGCTCCTACGTATTTCTCTCCAGTAATCCGTGGAGGGATTGCAAAAGGGGATGTGTTCCATGGATATGATATTGATGGTACAGATTTAGACGAACATCCAATCCAAGATTCGATTATAATTGGTCAGGCGGTTGCGCGCGCTCATTCATGTGAAGGAGATGCAGCACCATTCAGTAGCGTAGTTCACCCAAGTGCGTGGGATAAGGACAAATTTGGTGCGCTCAAATGGTGCCCAAGTGAAAATCATGCAGAGCGTTTAGTGGAAGCTCTTGACACATACTATGATTTCTATTCCAAAAAGGAGGATATTGATTATAGTGATAAGAAGATAAGGGAGCATAGGAACATGGCTGCAGGTCAGCTCCTAAGAGAATAATAAGCCCCTAAGGGGGCAGGGTAATCTTGCGGCGCGCAGAACGCGCGCCGCGCTCGAGATGTAGTCGATCGGCCGGAAACGGACTGCTCATACCCACGATAGCACCGTTGACGATGGTGGGACCTCGCTTATCAGGATTGTCGACTCTGTTTAGGATGGGGCCACTTCGACCACTACGATTAGCTTCTATGCGGATAATCATCAATCAGCGCGAGGGAGTCTGTCGTTGCCAACGTCGGGCTTGCAGCTGACCAACCAACCACATCATTGTGAGTCCTCGCGCTACTCCTATTTGCATGAGATGTCGGGTTCTACGTTTCGTAGCTACTATGATCACGGAAAACTTTTAAGAAAAGAACATATCATAGAATATGAATGGGCACAGTTCGAAAACGGGCGAGGTACTTAATCCGCTTCTTGATAAAATATAGTATACTGCTTCTCCTTGTCGGAACATTTTCTTTAGTATTTGTATTTATTACGAAAGTTGTATTTGGTGTTGATTTCGAAACCACCTCTTTCTTTGAGTTTAGGCCCCTGTACTTCGCTCTTGGTACCGCCATTACGATCTTGTCTATCAAAACGACTTATTGGGTAAGTTCTGGCTATGAAGAAATGGCGAGTTTTCTTTTCGATATAATGTACCTGATCTACAATAAACCACAAGACAATGAGCAAGTATTCAATGATAGAGAAAGTTTTTGGAAATATCGTGGATTGAAGAGCGAATATATAGATCTTTCTACGCAATATATCCCAACTGTTCTAGCGATTGTCGGTATTAGTTTCGGTTACACAATTATGCTTTTTGGATATAATTCCGAGATTACAATTCAAACACGAATGTTCATCCTGATAACTGGGACAATTTTTGTAGGTTGTGGGACAATGAGTTCACATATAAGTCCGATCTCTTCAATTGACCAAAAAGCCCGTATCCGAGCACACAGCCTTTGGCTAAGTCAGACCGGGTTTGCACTTCTTTTTGTTGGAGCATTGTTACATACGGGATATATTTTTGGAATTGGTATTTCTGAGTTTCTCACACTGATAATTTCCATCATATTTGTGGCTGTAGCATGGAGGTATGCTAGTCGGATGGACAAGAGATTATTCGACTAACTGTTTCAAACACCCCGAGCACCATATTGCAAACAAATTTAGAAAATCAATCTAATACTAATCTTTGCTTGATCAGTATTTCGATGATTGCCACCACCATGCCATCGGAGCAAAGGTAGGTTCGAGGCCTTACACATCCTGTCTTTGACGATCGTCAATCCCGAGCGGCCATGCGGCCGATACACGACAAAACAGTACCAGCCGTTTGCTCGCCGTAGTCGATCGTGATACGCCTTATAGACCTTGAAATTCCCTGGCTGCCCGTCGCTGTGCTCGAGCATCGTGCTCTTGATCTCGACGGGCGTTCCGTTCTGAAACTTCGCGTCGTGCCAGCTCGAGCGCTCGAGGTCGAACCGTCGCTTCCGGGCCATGCGCTTCTCGCAGATTGTGCCGAAGTGGTTCGCTCGCTTCGAGCGATTCACGTCGACCACGCGCTACGCGCGCCGATATATATCAACTCCTCCGCCCGGTTCGACGACCGCCCATCGGTCGCTTCGCTCCCCGCGGGAGCGAGCGATGGGCTTGGGCCTCGAATAAAGGGGAGTCGGTATCCGTATCCAGCCATCCACCGGGTCGCGGTCATGCGATAACCTCGTTCACTTTGGAAATGGCGTCGACGTGCTCGCCATCGTCGCGGTATTCCCGCCAGCGCGAACCCACCCAACCGTGGCTGTAGGGCACGAATTTGGCGGTTTCGCGGTTCGTCATTCCCTCCTCCTTGCAGCGGATGACTGTCCACAGCGCGGTGAGGCGAGCGGCCTCGTCGGCGTTCATTTCGTCGGTTTCGTCACCGAAGCGCGACCAGCTCCAGTCGCTCGCTTCCTTCGTGTTGTACCGGAAGTCCGTCGGCGGGATACCTTCGATCTCGCCCTGGACATCCGCGAGTTTCGCGTTACTAATCGAGTCGGCGATGATCGCTTTCTTCTGGCTGACCTTCTTGACGATCGTGCCGACGCGCCACAGCATCGGGTGGATCGATCGCTCGCCGTGAGCGATGTAGATGAGCGCGCCGCCGTACTTGCGGATCTTGTACACCAGCGGCGCCATTTTCATTCGAGTCTCGTAGCCCTGTTTGCCCTGACCGCTCGCCGAGCTCGAGAACTCGTCGCCGATGAACAGTTTCGGGCGCTGGCTGTGCTCGAGCGGGTCGCCGTCCTGCTCGACCCACTCCATGAGGGTGCCGTAGTCGGGAATCCAGCCGTCCTGGACGTCGCCGTCGTCGTCGACCCAGCGGTTCTTCTCCTCGAGGGACTGGATGTTGGTTCCGAGCAGCGAGTCCGATCGGTTCAGATCTCGCCAGCGCTGTGCGAGCAGGCAGGCGAAATCGGTCTTTCCGGCGCCCATCTCGCCCAAGACCACGATGACCGGCGCCGGGCCGTCGATCAGGTTGTCGACTTTGCCGATCGCCTTCATTCCCGAGACGTCCGCTCGCTGTGAGGTGTCGCCGACCATATGCTTGATCGTCGGCATATCGCCGTTCTCGAGCGCCTGGCGGAAGGTTTCAGTTCCTTCGACCATGCGGATGTCGCGGTGTTTTCGGAGGTCTTTACACTGGCCAGGCATCTTGTCGGGCCGATCGGCCTCGAGCGGATCGTAGTGAACCGACCGAATCGACAGCGCTCTCGAGACGTGCTCGTCGCGAACGATACCGCCGTGGTCGTGGATCTCGCGGTTTTCCCGGTCGCTGTATCCCTCCTGGTGTTCGCGCGCCTGTGCGGTCGTGTAGAGCGCCTGCTGGTCGGCGCCGTTGTTCTCACTCATGGTTTCGTCCTCCGTCGGTGGCGGCCTCCACGGGCTCGAGCGTGATTCCCTGCGGATTCTCCGCCGGGTCGTAGTCGATCGCGTAGTCGTCGACATCGCGGATCTCGTCGCTGTCCCACTTGTCGGCCTCCTCGCGGGCGGCCTCGAAGCGCTCCTTCACGCTGGTCTGCTGGCCCATTAGCCCACGCTCGTCGGCCTCGGCCTGGAAGTTGATCGAGTCGCGTTCGATCTCGACGCCCATCTTCGAAATTCGGCCTCGGAGTTTGTTGAGCGCTATCGAGTCCTCGATGAGGTCGCCGTGAATGTCCTCGAGCATCGCTTTCAGCGTAACGAGCTTCGAGTCGGCCATATTCGACTGGTAACAGCCGGTAACGATGAGGTCCTCCGTGTCCTCGAGCCACTCGAACTCGCGAACCTCGAAGGCTTCGTTTTCGTTGACTTGGTACGGAGACGGCCCTTCGACGGTCTTGTTCGCCCACACCTCGGGTTCGACGTAGTACTTCTCGCGGACGTCCTCAACGCCGTTGATGTGGTGAACGGGAATCATGTGTCGGTTTCGGAGCTTTCGCGCACCCGTGATGAATACTGCGAGCAGCGGCGGCCCCAGGAGCAACAGCGCCGCGAACCAGCCGAAGACGATTGGCGGGATACCGGGGACACTCGGGCGAATCCAGATGAGCGCGGCGCCGAGCGACACCATAATCCCGAGAACTATCAGCTGGCTCTCGGCGAGCAGGTACGTTACCCGGTCGGACCAGCTCGAGAACGTACCGCTCGTCTCGGTCATGCCTGCACCACCCCGCTTTCTTCGGAACGGACGACGTACGCGGCGCCAACACCTGCGAGCGCTGTCGTCATGATGACGCCCGAAAACAGACCACTCTCACCGCCGAAGTGGCGGAACGGGTTCTGCTCGACCATGCCTGTCGACACGATCGCGCCGGTTCCCTGCGCGAGTGACTGGCGGGTGGCAACGGCGACTGCGGCGCCGTCCCGATCGGCGACCGCGAAGGTGATCGTGTTCGTTCCTTCCTCGAGGCGCACCTCGTCGTAGTTGAACGACGACGTTCCCTCCTCGAAGGTGCCCGCTTCGGTGAGCGAGATACGGCGCCGTTCGTCGGCCTCGATGGTGAGCGTGAACCGGCCGCTCGAGTAACTCCAGTCGACAATTCGTGTCTCGGCGTCGATCGCCCGTTCGTAGTCCTCGCCTGCCTCGATACCGTCCTCGGTGGCTGTTTCGTTCGTGGCGTTCTCCTGGGACTGTGCGAGCGCGCCCATACTGCCCATGCCCATCGCGAGCGATACCGCTACGATCGTGGCGAAAATGAAAATGCGTCTCATGGTTAGTTACCCAATCCAGGGATGAGGTCGGTCACGATTCCGACGACCGCTAGGACTACCGCCGCGATGAGCCCGAATCCCAGAATGGTGCTGCCGCCGCCATCGAAACTTCCGAACAGTCCGCCGAACAGTGGCTCGTCGTCTTCCGTGCTCGAGTTCGCCTCCTCGTTCTCACTCTCGAGTTGTGCGATCAACTCCTCGAGTTCGGCCATTGCCTCGGCGAACTCCGCCGACGTTACCGCGTCGTAGTCCTGGTCAGTGTAGTCTGGTTCCGTGGTCCGTACGTCAGAATCGTCATCGTTGCCGACCGTGGCATCGACTCCGTAGTGCTCGATAATCGCCAGCACGTCGCGCGTGTAGCGAATATCATCGACACTATCGAACTCATCCATCTCCTCGACGATCGTCTCGATAGAGTCGGGCGTTCCTTCCAGTGCTTCAATGTCGGCAATCGTCTGCTCGTCAACGTGCGTGATTTCGGCGCCTTCGGCGTCCCACATCTTGACGATCTCGAGCACGCCATTCCAGAGGTCGACTTGACCTTGACCGCTCGAGTCGTCCGTGGACTCGTCGAATATGAGCGAGCGAGCCGCCATTCCAGAGGCCGCCGGAGGGTCCATGATAGAAACACCCTCGTAAGCAGTGGTACTCCCTGAATAAACCCACATTGCAGAGCCATCAGACGCATCGACTGCATGGAGTTCACCAGCCCGGTCAGCGGAATAGACAAATCTTCCACCAGGAGGCACCGCCAACGAGTTGAGTCCATCCGTGTGACCCCCTTCGTATGCGTACTTTTCAGACCCATCTGACGGGTTGAAAAATCGCACATCCCCGGCGGTGTCGTTATCACCGGCGACGACTGTCCCATTAGGAAGTGTCGCGACTGGGGCAGAGTGCCCCGTCGTGGTAGTCCAACCGAGGGAGCCGTCAGCAGTGTCTATCTCTCGCAGGTCGCCAGACTCCGAGAAATACAGATGCTCTCCGTCAGGAGAGATCGCTATGCCTTGAATCTGTCCAGTTACCGGGGTGCTCCACACGCCAGAGCCGTCCGAGGCGTCAATCGCGTGGACACCATCGCCATTCGTCGATGCGGCGTAAGCGGTCTGAGAGTCGTGAGAAAAGACCCCCGCAGTAACCCCATCACCATGCGAATATGTCCACTGCTCAGTACCGTCAGAAGCGGCGATTCCATACGTCAGGTTGTCCCACCCGCCACCGATGATGGTGGTACCATCCGGCGACACATCAACGAAATCGACAGATTCCGTGTTTCCGTCGAAATGCCATAGCTCCGAACCATCTGAGGTGTCGATCGCGTAGACGCCAAAGGACCCACAAACGAACAGTGTTCGTCCGTCGGGAGAGATCGCCGAATCGGAGAAATCGGCGGAATACGCCCCGATCGAAGCCAGCAGGTCCCCCGTAAAGGGATCGACTGAAGAAATGGTACCGCCAGCACCAACACCGTAAGTTGGGGGGCCGACAGTGTAGGTTTCGCCCGATTGGAAGCCACCCACAGGAACATCGCTTCCGAATACGATTCCGTTGTACTGCTCGGCGTCGGCGTAGCCGTCTGGGTAGACGTGGCGATCGTCGAGGTCCGGGTCGGGATCGACCCACGTTTCCGTAGCGCCGCTCCAGTTGACCGACATACCGCGCACGATCCGGAGGTCCGGGCGTTCGAACCCGAATTGCTGCATCCAGCTAATTTGGAAGCGTTCGTCGGTCGGGTCGTCAGTTCTCGAGAGGAACCGCGCCATTCCCTCCGGGCTACGCACTTGCTCGGGCGTGATGTTACCGGCGTCCAGTTCGCCGTAAATGTCTTCGACGAACGACTGGTCGTACCACGCCACTACGTCGTCCGAGAGCGTGCGAATTTCTTCGAGTATTTCGAAGAACTCCGGTCCATCGAACGCGAGCAGGGAGTCGGTCGAGTCGAGGTCGCCACCGTCATCAGTCACGCTCTGCGTGGTGAACCGGAGGTCCGTCAGCACCTCCGTTCCATCCTCAAGCACGAACGTCGTCGCACCAGGGTTCGACCGTCCAGACAGTTGGGCGGTCGAATCCCAGGCGTCGAGTTCGTCAGCACCGAGCGCCTTCGAGCCGATCAGCGTCTCGTCGCCAGCATCGAGGAAGTCGAAAACGGGCGTGATGAATCGCCCATCGTCACCGTCAAGGTTGTCGACGTTATCGAGCGCGTTTTCATCGACGACCGTTCCCTCATGCAGCACCGGTTTCGTCTGCTCTCGAGCATCCGAAATACGAACGATCACGTTCGAGCCGTCCGACACGCGCTCGCCGATCGTCTGAATGTTGTACGCAGGGTCCGTGTCCTGACCAGCGCCAGCGATATACGACAATTGCAGCAGCGCCTTATTAGAGACGTGCAAGTGGTTGAACTCAGGGACGCAGTAGTATTGTCGGATACGCGAGAGCGCGGTGTCGTAACCCTTGCTCGAGCCGTTTCCGAGTTCCCATTCAGACGCCATGCCGTGCCGCGCCTCGAGCGAGGCGATCGGGCGAGTGTCTTGCAGGTAGTTCCCGAAGTTGACCGAGTGGTTGTTCATCCAGGCCGCCTCGTTCGTGACGAGTTGGTGCAGCTGCACCCGGTCGGACGTTGGGTCTTCGTTCATCGAGTTACGATACCAGGTGCCACCGACGAGGCCGACGAACACCGGCATCGCGAACACTGCCATCGTCCAATGGGTCTTGTCGATAACACCGCCGATCGCTTCCTTGAGGCCATCGACGAGGCCGTTGTCAGCAGCGACCGATCCGCTTGATGCCGCCCCGGCGACCGCCGCTGCGCCGATCGCCTGGAGCGCCCGGCGCCGGGTGAGCGTGATCCCGTGATGGTACGTCGGAGGATCTCCCGACGATGGGCTTTGGGCTGAAGACATCAGTCACCTCCTCGAGCGCGTGCCGCCACGCCAGCGAGAGCCAGTGCGAGGACGGCGACACCGACACCGAAGCCGGGTTGAGCGTCACCGTAGGCGATCACGCCTCCGATTAGCCCGCCCTCGATTTCGACGGTCTCGACCTTTTCGGCGTCACCTTCGACCACCACGCGCGTCGTCTCGTTGTACTCGAGGTTCGCGTGATCCTCGAAATAGACGTCCTCGACGATGCGCTCGGTCTCTTTGCCTTCGATGGTGACCGTGTGCAGCGCCGTGGCGTTCGTTCCCGAGTCGTTGAACTCGGTTTCGTTGTAGAACGTCGCCTCGACGCTCGCGACATCCGTCGACGAATCGTTGAAGTCGTCGGAGAACTCGACGGCGATCGTCACCGGATCGGACTCGTTGTCGACCTCGACGGTTTCGTTGAGTAGCTCGCTGGTGTCCGCGGCGCCGAGGCCGACCAGGAGGCCGGCGCCGAGCGCGAGCACGACGACCGCGAGCGAGAGCCACCGGCCAGCCGTGGGCGTGGGCCGCATTCAGACCACCCCCGCAGCCATCACCCCGGTAAGCGCGATCGAGAGCGCCGAGGCCGTGATGATGTAGCCGGTGATCGTCGACTCGTACCACTCCGCTTTCGTACCGTTGAATTTCGTGAATTGCATGAATTGAACCTCGAGGTTACTTGTACGCGATCAGATAGAACGCCGCGGCGTTCAGCAGGACGATGAACCAGCCGAGATACCACATCGAGTCGACGGCGTACGAAACAGCGGGTACGAGCGCCGACAGGATGTTGAGGATGAATGCCAGCAGCAGCGTTACCGTCTCGATGTCGGTGTAGTCCTCGAGCGTCGTCTGGCCGTTCGTGACCCAGGCGGTCAGGAGCGTCAGCATCGAGACGATGAACGCGTAGGTGATCTCGGTGCCGTGGGCGGCGTAGAGCGCCGCGTCCATCCCGACGTTGAACGGCGCGTTCAACGCGATCGAGACCACGCCGACCATCGAGACCGACGCGAGCACGAACAGCGGCGCGAGCACGCTGTCGATCAGGTCGATTCCGTCCTCCCGGCGAACCGCGCCGGGAACCATGTTCTGCGGTAGGCTAAGTGCCATACCCTCGAGCGAGCATCCCAAGGCCGCTTAGTAGTCCGTAAAATGTACTTTCAAGGTACAGTGAGTATCAGGCCGAAGGATAGTTTTATGATAGATAGGGTTGCCCGCCAGCCATGGGATTCAGAAAACTGGTGGAACGAGACGGAAGCGGGACTGTGACACTCGACAAAGCAGACCTCACGCTCGACGGCTACGTGAGCGAAGACGGGAGTATCGACGAAACGGAGATGCACGTCCAGCGGCTGGGCCGGGGCGCGTACTTAGTGCGCGCCGTCGACGATGGAGATGTTCCAGAATTAAAGGAACTACTCCCGTCGTGGTGATTTCGTAATTCAGAGAGATTTTCAGGTGTGCTTTTCCAAACGAACCATCTACTTAACTGTAGATCGTAGAACGAGTTTGTAGCTATTCTATTTCGACTGAGAACTCGCCATCAGCTTCGACAGCGAGCCAGCCCACCTCACCGAAATTGAACGAGGTCTCACCTTCAAAGTTGCCGACTTCATTGAAGATTAACTCACCAAATTGTCCTTCTTGAGGTAAGGCTCGGACGATGAAATTCCCTTCACCGCTATGCTCGCCAGTTGCTACGTGCGTACCCGTGAATTCAATTGGACCGTAAACACGGTTGACACTGTCACTAAGCGATTGAGGGAGGGAGTCTCCACTATTAGCGCGCGGCTGATCAATGTCAATTTCCCAATCTCCATCGGCGTTTACGTCAAGGAGATACTCACCTTCCTCGACAAGTTCTGCGGTCTGCCCCTCGTAATCTCCGATTTCATTCACAAAGCTCTCGCCAAACTCGCTGTCGTCCTCAAGACTCACCTGGAAGTTTGACTCTCCTTGATGAGTTGCGTCGATAACAGTCAGGCCGCCCTGGATCGAGATATCCTGCTCAACGGTCTGTCCACTTCCGGAAAATGATTGTGTCTCGGGTTGATCGGCGTCTGGTTCCGATTCCTCGTCTTCACTCTCATCGTCGCCGTCGCCATCGCTTTCGTCATCACCATTCTCTTCACCATTTCCATCGCTTGACCCGTCTTTATCGCTATCTGCACCATCATCTCCTGTTTCACCGTCTCCGTCGGTATCAGCCTCCTCATCCCCGTTCTCATTTCCATTTCCGTTTCCATCAACCTCATCTTCTGGGTCACCGGTCGCTGCTCCGAGAATCATTAACCCGCCGAGGGTATATCCGCTGCCGACAAGCACATTTCGTCGTGTCGTGTTCTCGCCATCAATTCCTGGTAGTTTATCAAAACGTCCCATGAACCAAAACATCTTGCGAAGATGGATATGTTTTGTGATACATACAGTCTCTCAGCATAACTAGTTGAGTACTGTCTGCATCCAAATTCGGTGATTGGAACACAGACACTATAGCCACTCGACTTTCTGGCGCTCTCGCTGCTGAGCCTCCGGCGAGTAGGTCCCGCGATAGTGCTCGAGGAACGTCTCGAGATCGTTCCACCCGCCCCAGTCGATCACCAGGAGCGGATCGACGTCGGCCGCGGCGAGCGCGGTCGCCCACGTCCGCCGGAGATCATGCATCCCGAGATACAACCAGCCGTCGTCGCCTGTCACCTGGTGGAGTTCGCGAGCGGTCCCGCTGAGCCAGCGGCGAAGCGAGCGCGTCGTCGAGATCTCGAGTAGCGGTTTCTCGCTCGAGTCGTCGCGAACGTCGGCCACGGTTCGGATGGTGGTCGCGAGATCACGGGGAACGGGCGTCTCACGGAACTTGTCGCCTTTCCCGTGCCAGACCCGGAGTACTGTTCCGGCGTCGGTGTCGACGACGTCCTCGGGCGAGACGTCGAGAATTTCGTGCGATCGGAGCCCACAGCGCGCGCCCAGAGAATAGGCGAGTCGCTGCTGGGTGTCGGTGGCGGCCTCGAGGAGCTGTGCAACTTCGGCCTGGCTGAGCCAGACTTTCATGTCGTCGCGGTTGCGATGTTGCTGGAGATTCATGTCCGGGTTACGAGTAAGGCGGACGGCAACCCGGTAGATAGTGAGTGTTTTGGTGCGATGGGCGGCCCGATCGGCCGGTTCACGTCCGAGATCTACTCCTTATCGGACGGCCACTCGAGTTGCATTGCAGCATCTACTGGCTCGAGCCCATGTTTGGAAGCGATCTTCTCAGCTATTGCCCATCCTTTTTCTGCCAATATTGGATCAGCGTCCCGGAACTCGACTTCGAAACGGGTTAGCGCTACGATTACCAAGCAATCTTCTTGTGGTGTCGTTTGCATCTACTCCCACTGGTTGCGTTATCCTATAAAAAGAACCGCCCGCTGAGTAACTGTTATCGGATTATATAGTGATAGAAGTGGATGATGTTTCGTTCCTGAATTCAATTTGCATCAGTAGATCTGAGTAAACGCTACCGTATTTTTGCGTTATCTAAATTTGTCAGAATCAGTCCAATGGATATTGAGAATTATCGGAGATAATCGAAAATAAAAAATGTTAAAGAGACGAAGAATTAGATTCTATTAGTCGTACTCGACTTCAATAGTTGCGATAATAGTCGTACCGCTCCGACTGTCATGTTCACCATTGTATGCGACGACATCATATTCAACAGTATCAGTGGTGCCGCCACCGGATGTCCCCTTGATAGTTGTAGACTGTCCAGTCTGATCGAATGGCAAACCGTTTCCATCGATCGAGTCAATCGGGGTTAATGCATCGGTGACCGTATCGCCACTACTGTCAATAATAGTAATACCATCCGCGTTTGCCAAGGAAGTAGCTTTTACGGTGACTTGTTTCGTCCCATCATCTTCAATATCTACAGTACCTTGTGCACTTTTCTCGAGACCAGTGCCCATATCAAGTACGAACGCCGCGATCACAGCCGCGAGAATGACCGTAATGGCGACCATGAGTATTACTCCGATGACGGGAGAGACGGCCCGTTCCGATTCGTTTCCGATCAGCTTGCTTCTGTATTTCTTCAGGTCCATGATTATCGTTGTTCTATTGCGCGCACCAGATGTGAACGGTCAGAAACTTTATTGACTGACCCGGTGTCGAGTCAGTCGGCGGATGGGGTTGGGGGTACTTACCTTCCCACACCGTCAGTTCTTCGCGTCGCACCTGTGCTGATAGTCTCACTTAACGGCTGTATAATAAACCCTATGGCTAGGTTTGAATAAACGACAATCACGAAATCTTAGACGGTTTCAGATGTGATAATCAGCGACTCGTGGAACGCTTACAGCACCCCCTTGAAACGTTCACGTCTGGTGTTTTCTCGCTGTGGTGCCGAAACCCGAATCCTATTACATAACACCATCCATCACTCGATCAATGACCGACAGCGTGTTCGTGACCGAGGAGGATCTGGCGAGAACCTTCGACGGTGGGGCCTACGAGGACGCCGCCGAGATCGTCGAGCAGTACCGAGAAGCGACGCGCTACGCCTCGAAACACGACGTCAAATCGGGCGCGACCGCCTCGGCGCTGGATCTTCCGCGTTCACGCTTGCGGACGTGGATCGACGAGGGAGGCGCACCCGACGCGGTGAATTGTATCGAAGCCGCCCGCCGACACGGTTGGCTCAATCTCGAGTACGGCGATCCGAAATTCGACGCACTGAACGCACTCGTTGCGAACGTCTTCTCGGGCGGTTCGATCGCCCGCGAGAACTACACCCCGACGTTCGCTCTGAACCGACACGGTGACGAGAGCCACGTGATCGACGCGCTCGAGCTCGCTGGCGTCGACTACGATCTCCTCGAGCGCACGGGTCGCGCGGACGAAGCTCGACCGACGACCGACGGTCGCGTTTTGGGTCGCGTGCTCGCCAGTCTTGGCGCCCCCGTGGGGTCGAAAGCCATCGGTGAACTCGAGTTACCCACGTACCTCGAAGAAGCTCCCGACGACGTCCGTCGGCTGTTCGTCGTCTGCTATCTCGAAAATCGCGCCCATGCCCATGGCTCCATCATCAAATTCAGGGAGGAACGCTCGAGAAGGTACCTCGAGGACCTGGCGGCCTTGATCGAAGAGGTCGCCGGAGGACCGGTCACCGTCTCGGAAAAGAACGTCAACATCTCGAAAGCGGCCGCTGAAAACCTCGGAAGCGTGACCTAGTGGTTAGAGATACGGATTCACTATCCGAGACGGCGCCGAGCGTACATCAGCACAATTCCGGCAAGGGAGCCTGCTATGGCAACCGTTCCGAGCACGAACAAAATGAGAAACGAGATTATTGGGATTGACGCCATCTCAAACCCCCAGAATACGATAAATTGGACTGTCCACAGGAATCCCATGAGTAGGGCCGTGATGAGTCCGAATGCACCTCCCCAGAGGTACGTATACGAGTCTCGTCTTTCGACAGTCGTCCACCAAACGATCGTGCCGATGGCGAAGGCCGGACTCGCTAATACGACCATCCAGTAATCGGTCGAGATCCCAATTACGTCCGACAATAGACTCAGCATGTCGGAGAGAACGAGAGCTGTTGCGGTACCACAGACGAACATGTACAGACCCGCACCGATCGACCACTTAATCGAAGAATCTGCATTCGGTGTAGCGAGACGATCTGTATTCATTTCTGAAATGAGATTCATAGCAAGGAGTAAAGAAAGTACTCCACGGTAAAATAGCGGTTTGACCAATCTCGTGGGCGGCTACTCGAGGTCGTCGGCCTCGAGATCGCCCGCGACCCACGCCCGCCCGCGGTCCGAAATTTCGTAGTATCCGCCGTCGTCCGCTCGCTCGAGCAGTCCATGGCCCTCCAGCTCGTTGAGTCGCTGGCGAACCGTCGAGTAGCCGATCTGGTGCCCGTGGCGGTTGAGGTTCTTGTACAACGGCTTCGCCGGAAGCTCGAGATCGTGTTCCGCGAAGAACTCGAGGATCAGGCCGTCTTTCAGACTCATCCACTCGGGGCGGGGTCGCATTCAGTCCGTCCAACCCACTCAGACGGTTTAACTGCAGTCGGTTCGTTGATAGGCAATCGTATTTGTGCCATGATAGTAGCGGAAATACGCTAAACTATAAGTCGATGGGGTGTTTCGAGGCGAGCATCGGACGCCAGACGGACCCACCGCTGCCCGGTCGGGTCCTCGCAAAACGCGGACCCGGTGTTTGGGGCACCGGCCCGCCTGGCCTCCGTATCCAGACTACGGAAGCATGTTAAGACGCACTTCGCGGGGAGATAAAGCCCCCGACAGACGACAGTCGTATCGATCACGGCGACAGTCATTTTCGCCGGTATTCGAGTTATCGGAAAGTTATCGGAAACAGGTTTTTCCATATCGTGTCGGATCTCAAAATCGCCTGAATCCCCCGACATGGGCCGGTAGAGCGATTTTCGAGACTCCACCAAACCGGCCAAAACCCGGTTTCGGAAATATTGGAAACGACCCCCCGATGCTTAAGACGTGTTGCCACTCAGAACATACTCGACCAGCGGACATCGACCGCACGCGCGTTTTGGTGGAACAAGCAGCGCGCGCGGTCTGTCCGCGGTCCCTGAAATCAGAGACCATGCACACCGACGAAGGCATACAAAGTAAACGTACCGCCAGGTACGTCGACGACGAAGCGCTGTACTGTGACGGCTGTGGAACCACCGCCGGGACCATTCGACTCGTCGACGTCGAAGACCCGGACGGACGGATCACCGTCTGCGAGAGTTGCGAGGACCTGCTCGAGGCGACGATCGTCCAGGAGGTGAGCATCGATGAGTGACGAAGACGCACTCGAGATCACCGTCGAGCTCACCCGCGGCACCAGCACCGACGATCGGGATAAAATTCGAGCGAAGGTTTCAGCCGGGAACGTCGACGAACTCGAGCACAAAGTCGAGCAGGTTCGGGAACGCCTCGAGCAATGGGCCGAGGACCTTCGCGAGGTACAACCCAGCCGAGAGACGGTTCGGGATCACGCCTCGCTCGACGAGGACCAGACGACCCTTGAGGAGGGGTCGGCGTGATCTACGAGCAACGCCACTGGGCTCGAGTCCAGCAGGTCGCCCGGAAAGCACTATGCGAACTTGCGACCGGGAACGCCGAGACGCCGACCGATGCCGTCGAGGCCGTGGGCGATGGGCTTGGGCCAGCACGCCGAGCCGACTCCGCTTGGTTAGTCGAGATGATCGACGATCGACTCGACGACCAGGAGCGAACGGAACTCCTCAAGGCTGTCCGATCGGAGGCCGGTTCAGCATGAGCGACCTCGAGCCGATCGAACCCGCGGAAGCGCTCGACATGTGGCTCGACCGCCTCGAATCGACGCGTTCCGACGAAACCATCACGAGCTATGGGTATCGATTGAAACCGTTCATCGAGTGGTGTGAGAGCGAGGAAATCGACAACCTCAACGTCCTCACGAGTCGCGACGTCTTTCGGTACGATTCGATGCGGCGCGGTGAGGGACTGGCTGTTACGACGTTGAATACGCAACTTGGTACGCTCAAGCGGTGGCTTCGCTTTTGCGCTCGGATCGATGCGGTGAAGGACGACCTTCCGGCGAAGGTCGAAGTTCCATCCGTCGAGCTGGCCGATCGAGTCAACTCTGAGTTGCTATCGGCCGAGCGAGCCAATGCCATTCGAGGGAATCTCGAGCGGTACGAGCGGGCGTCTAGACGGCAGGCGATGTTCGAACTTATGTGGCACACGGGGTGTCGACTCGGTGGGCTCCGAGCGCTCGACCTGGCCGATTGCTATTTCGAGTCCGACGACCTCGAGCGCCTTCGCCACCAGGACGACATCGATCAGGAGGCGCTCGAGAACGTCGAGCTTCCGTTCGTGTACTTCCGTCATCGACCGACGACACCACTAAAGAACAAGCGGGAGGGTGAGCGTCCGGTTGCGCTCACTCAAGAAGTGGCCGGCCGGGTTCGGGAATACATCGACGTCCGCCGCGTCGATCGCGTCGATCCGAACAACCGCCGACCACTATTCACAACCGAGAAGGGAGATCGAGCCCGCGTTTCGAAATCGAGCATCCGCCGAGAGATCTACATCATGACCCAGCCGTGTCGCTGGGACGGTTGTCCTCACGGTCGCGACGTTCGAACCTGCGAGGCACTCGATCATGGCCTCGAGGCCCGGTGTCCCTCGAGCCGGTCACCGCACCCGATCCGAACGGGAGCGATCACGCACATGCGTGATGAAGGCTGGCCGCCGGAAGTCGTCGCCGAGCGAGTGAACGCTACCCCTGAGGTGATCAGGGCGCACTACGACCATCCAGACCCAATTCGGCGAATGCAATCACGCCGAGAGTTCCTCAAGGAGGATTCAGAATGATTCACAAATCCGTTAGAGACGAGTATCGCAAAACCCGAGTCGCTGACCTCGGCGGTCCCATATTCTGACGCGAACAAATTCGTGAGCGTCAGGACTATGTATTGAGCCGAGATCGAACATGCAAGTCGCAGCCCACGAGCGACCAGCGGGAGCGAGTCGGAACGTCTTGCACCTGATCGACTCTCGGCGGTCCCACTCTTTCGTTCGCGTTGCTCACTCAATCGTGAGACCGCCGTACATCGCGAACTCCTCGAGTTTGCTCAATCTCGACGGACCCATATTCTGTCGCAAACAAATTCGTGAGCGTCAGGACTATGCATTGAGCCGAGTTCGAACATGCAAAGGTCTCTTACCGAGCCAGGATGTATCGCGAAGAGGTCCGTGCGCTCGTCGAAAGCGCCGAGTACGGCATCGAGAGCTACGCCGACCGTATCCAACACATCATGGGCGTAGCGGAGCGTAATGATAGACCGAAATTCTGTGGTTGAGTATTTACTACAACATTGATGGACTGGTTCCTCGCTAACTTGGACTAGCAAGGCTACTTAGGAGGGTTCGAATCACAAAGGAGAAGACGTCAGGAAATTTTATATAATTGTAGTGAGGTCTGTGACTCACTCAAATGGCGAATTGTTCAGTTTGTGGCGAGGGGGCCAATATGCCTTATACGTGCAACTACTGTGGGAAAACTCACTGCTCTAAACACCGACTCCCTGAGAACCACAGGTGCCCAAGCAGACATAATGCAAAAACGCTAGGTCCAGAATTCCGGAATTGGAATCAATCACAAGATGAATGGTTTCTCGATAAATTAAGGAAATCAGATACATCGGAACGAAAGCAATGTGACCGCTGTTCAGCGTATACTACTCCCGAAAACGACCTTTGCTTGACCTGCCGTCGGGAAGTGAAGAATATGAACCCGAGCCCGGGCACGAAGGTTGATGGGTCACTTTCAAAAGAGACTGCAGAACCGGACTTGAATCACAGTCAACAGTCCCTATTCTCAAGAATTATAGATGAAACGATGAATGTAGTTTTCTTTCCTGTCTTTTTGATCATAGGGGTGCTAATGTTGATTCTCGGATTACCGGTCAGGATTATCAAAGGCGTTAGCCGTTTCATTCGAATGTACTCAACGCCAATTCTGGCTTTACTACTTGTGGCAGGTGTCGCGGGAGGCTTCGTTTACCTGAACGACGAGACGGACCATTTAGAGGGGCTGACAAATGATCTCCGTGACGACCAATCGTTTGATGAAGCAGAAGTCGAACGTATCTTTCACGAGGAGATTAATCAGGTGCGAACAGAGCATGGTGCTGATTCATTGGCCTATGATGACGATCTCGCTATTATAGCTTCCAAGCACAGCAAGGACATGGATACTCGAGACTATTTCGATCACGTGGATCCAAATGGGCAGGACGTCATGGATCGGTATCGTGATTATGGATATCAATGTGGCGCTGGAGGCGAGAACATCGCGCAAACGTTCGTTCATGAACGAGTTAGAGCGTCCTACAAGGGAAGCACAGTTCGAATCACGGATGAGGAGGAACTAGCAAAACATCTTGTGAAAGAATGGATGAATTCACCAGGACACCGTGAGAATATTCTCCGGACAGAGTGGCACCAGCAGGGGCTTGGTCTACACATTAGCGATGACGGAGAAGTATATGCGACACAGAACTTTTGTTAATTGCTATTGTTCCGTAGCTGACTCGACACGCCAGGACGGGAGACGATTGCCGACCGGGTGATGTCTGAAGACGACGATTGACCGCGAAAAGAACCACGTCTGACTCCATTCCGTATCCGTTCACCCGTTTACGCCCTCGAGTTGACTATCACGACGTCCGCAACGGCTCACTGAAAACGAGTCGCGTACCGAGCGACGACGAAACGGGGACCGATCCGTTTAGCTCGAGAGACCGAGCGCCGCGGCGACGTCGAGCAGGCCGCTTCCCTGCTCGTTGTCCGCGAGGCCGATGTCCTCGGCCGTGTCTTTCAATTGCTGGCGGGCTTCGGTGTTCGTGTAGCCGTTAGCCATCAACTGGCCGCCCGCGCCGGCAACGTGCGGGCAGGCCATCGAGGTTCCGGAGAACGTGTCGTAGCCGCCGCCAGGGACCGTCGAGTTGACGTCCTCGCCGGGTGCGGCGATCTCGACCTCGGAGCCGGTCGAAGAGAAATTCGCCAGCGAGTCGTCCTCGCTGGTCGCGCTAACGGCGATGAACTCTGGATAGGCGGCCGGGTAGCCGACGCAGTCGGTACACGGGCCGGAATTGCCCGCAGCGGCGACGAGCAACACGCCGTTGTTGTACGCGTACTGGCCGGCGTCTCTGAGGGTCTGGGAGCCGGAACTCGCGCCGAGGCTGAGGCTGGCGACGTCCCAGCCTTTGTCGGCGACGTACTCGACACCGGCTGCGATGTCGGAGAACGATCCACTTCCGCGCTTGTCCAGTACCTTGACCGCGTGTAGCGTCGCCTCGGTGGAGACACCGACGACGCCTTCGTTGTTGTCGACGGCGTCGGCGGTCCCAGCACAGTGGGTGCCGTGGTCGTTGTCGTCGTCCCAGTCTTCGGCACACACGTTCGGACCGCCCTTGCAACTCACGAACGCCCTACCTTCGCCCAGGTTGGCCTGCAGGTCGGGGTGATCGGAGTCGATTCCGGTGTCGAGAATTGCGACGTCGGCCCCGGCGCCGGTCTCACCGTTGTCGTGTGCGACGTCCGCATCCACGCGATCGATCCCCCACGGTGTGGATTGGGCGAGCGCGTGCATCTCGCCGTTCTCCTCGACGTATCGTACGTTGGGGTTTCTCTGTAGCCCGGAGACGGCCCGTTTGGGTACCCGAATCGTCACCGCGTCGAACGCGAACTCGCGAACCGTGTCCGAGGCCGCCTCGAGCGCCGCGGTTCGACCGCGGCCGTTCGAGAAGCCGACGTTGACCTCGACGACGTCGTCTGGATCGGCCGCTGCCAGCCCGGAGACCCCGGCGGTCGCGAGCGTGCCGCCCACTGCTTTCAACACTGTTCGTCTGTCAACTGGGTGCGTGTCCCGTGACATCCGTTTTCACGTGACACTCACTCAAAGATGAACGTTTCGGTCGAGACAACCATATGTTAAGTGAATAGCAAATTAAGTAAGGCAATAGCGTTCACCATCGTATATAAAAATACATTCGAACTAATTTGTAGTCAATGATATTGTAATAACAACTAACCAACACAACTATCCGTGCTGGTTGTATCGACGGTTTACGCTATCGGCTCACCCACGGTGGTCGAGACAGAGGTCGGTATCGGCCACACACTGTATGCTCGAGGGTGGAAAACATCCGTCGCATATTCGAGTGGAGTAATATCGTCACGCGCCAGCCCGTCGACTGGTCGAGTGTACCGTCACGACGTGAAAGGGGCGTTCGCGATGGTTGTGGCGAGGCAATTCACCTGATCGCTCGGAAGTGTTCGGATCCACACCGACAGGAGTGCGTTCCGATCGGGCGGATACGACCGCTCTGGAGCTTTTTCGCTGCGTATACCGACTCGCAGCGTTCGCACACGGCCATGACGCGGTTGTGCTCGCGCAAGGCGATCACCCCGGTTCTGAAGACGACACCGGGGGATTTCAATACTCACAATGAATTTCTGAGATGATGACGGGGCGAGGGTCGGGGTTGGTAGAGCGCGTGTGCGAACAGATAGTTCGGCGAAACGGACGTCCGTCGGTGAGAGAACGCCGCCCGCACCCGCTCAGTCTCGAGTGAGCCGCGGATTCGTCACGGCGCCGTTCGACGCCGAGTCGAAGTCCCGACAGTACTTCGCCAGGACGCCCCCGTCGTAGACCGGATCGGGACGATCCCACGCCTCGCGTCGGACCTCGAGTTCCGCGTCGTCGAGGTCGACCTCGAGCGTCCGGTTGGGAATGTCGACCGTGATCTCGTCTCCGTCCTCGAGCAGGCCGATAGGGCCGCCGACGAAGGCTTCTGGGGCGATGTGGCCGATCATCGGGCCCCTGGTGCCTCCGGAGAACCGACCGTCGGTGATGAGCGCGACGTCGTCTTCGTGACCTGCGCCGACGACGGCCGCGGTGACGCCGAGCATCTCGCGCATGCCGGGGCCGCCGCGGGGGCCCTCGTTGCGGATGACGATCACGTCGCCGCTCTCGATGTGACCCTCCTGAACGTAGGCCATGGCGTCCTCCTCGTGCTCGAAGATCCGGGCCGGGCCCTCGTGGTGAAAGGCGTCGTCCCCGGTCACCTTCAACACGGCCCCGTCGGGGGCGAGGTTGCCCTCCAGGATCTTGATCGCACCCTCTTCTTCCTTCGGCTCGTCGACCGTGTAGAGGAAGTCCGCCTCGAGGTCGGCGTCGTTCGCTGGCAGGTCGCCGATTTCCTCGAGGTGAGCGAGTTCCTCGGCAATCGTCCGGCCGGTGACGGTCATGGCGTCGCCGTGGAGCAGGTCGGCCTCGAGCAGTCGGCGAAGGACGACCGGGACGCCCCCGAGTTCGTGGAGGTCGTTCATCACGCGCGTCCCCCCGGGCTGGAGGTCGGCGATCTTTGGCGTCCGCCGCGAGATCTCGTCGAAGTCGCCGATCTCGAGGTCGACGTCCGCCTCACGGGCGAGCGCGAGCAGGTGGAGGACGCCGTTGGTCGACCCCCCGATGGCGGTCTGGAGGGCGATGGCGTTCTCGAAGGATTCGCGCGTGACGATGTCCGAGGGGCGGCGATCCTCCTCGATACACTCGAGAGCGAGTTCGCCCGCACGTCTGGCGACCTCGTAGCGCGCTTCGTCCTCGGCGGGCGGCGAGGCGCTTCCCAGCGGAGCCAGCCCGAGCGCCTCCGAAATCGAGGCCATCGTGTTCGCCGTGAACATCCCACCGCAGGAACCGGCACCGGGGCAGGCGTGACGCTCGAGGTCGTCGAGTTCGTCCTCGTCCATCTCCCCGGTTCCGTACGCGCCGACGCCCTCGAACACCTGGACGATGGTCACGTCCCGGCCCTCGTGCTGGCCGGGCATGATCGAGCCCCCATAGAGGAAAACGGAGGGGAGATCGGTTCGGATCGCAGCCATCATCATCCCGGGGAGGTTCTTGTCGCAACCGGCGACGGTGACGAGACCGTCCATCCGCTCGCCGAAGCTGACGAGTTCGACGCTGTCGGCGATGAGTTCCCGCGAAATGAGCGAGGCTTTCATCCCCTCGGTTCCCATCGAAATGGCGTCGGAGATGGTGATCGTGCCGAACTCGATGGGCATCCCGCCGGCCTCGTCGATCCCGTCGAGCGCCGAGTCGGCCACGTCGTCGAGGTGGACGTTACAGGGCGTGATGTCCGCGGCGGGGTTCGCCACCCCGATCATCGGCGAACCGAAATCCTCGTCGTCGAATCCCATCGCCCGAAACATCGCCCGGTGGGGCGCCCGGTCGGCCCCCTCGGTCACGTCGCGGCTGGTCAGCCGCTCGTCCTTACCGTGGTCGAACGCGTCGTCGCTGCTCATGGTCGCCACTTGGCTCGAGCGTGCATAAGTCACCCCACTCGGTCAAGTGGTGCCGGATTTCGAAGACAGATCGCACGTGTTCGGCTTCGATCCGCTGAGGCACCCGCTCGATACAGCAGCGTCTGGCAGAAGCATGCCGAACGTCAGACACCTATCACCCAACGATCACCGGGATATTTATCGTCGGTTGTAGCCACCACAGATATGCAAGAAGACCACGATATCGGCTATCGGATCGTCGAAGCCATCGCCACGCGAGAGGGCATCGACCCGCTCGACGTCGACCCACCGCTCCACGACGCAATCGACGTCGGTGCACTCGAGGACATCTTTCGATCGACGAACGACTCCCTCTCGATCTCGTTCGAGTACGGCCGGTACACGGTACACCTCGACGGGCCCGAGTCGGTCCGACTCACCCCGCGACCCGACTGTGACTCATCCACCGCTTGTGGCAGCCAGTCACACCACAGCGAAGCGTAGTCGAATACGGACGACGGACGACGGACGACAGACGACCCGACCGTCGATGTTAGGTCGAAGTCGGGGTACCTCATCTGCGCCCCACTGAACGGGATCGCGCGTCGAACACTACTCCTCGAGCAGGCGGCTCCCGCCCGGCGGCAGGAAGTGCGCGATCTGATCGGGGCTCGCGATCTTTCTGACGAACGATTCGTCCGCGAAGCGCTCGCGGAGTTCGCGGTAGATGCGCTTCGCGGCGTCGGCCTGCGCGAACCGTCCGGGTTCGACCTCGATCGTCGTCACCGCTTGACCCTCAATCGCCGACGGCGGCCCGCCGACGACTCGCGTGTACGGCTCACACTGGATGCCGACCGCGACGCCCACCGGCGTGTCGTCCAGGTAGGTTCGGTCGCCGCGAATCGCGAACCCGCCCTTCTCGAGGTACTCACCGCTCTCGGGCGTCTTCGACACCTGGTCGGAGTCGACGACGTAGACGTCGCCTGCGTACCGGCCGTCCTTCCAGACTGAGGAGTACGACACTGCGAACTGGGCCGCCTCCTCGACGCTCGAGTCGGGAATCTCGATGTCGCCCGAGGACGCCTCGCTGGGATCGGTGGCCTTCAGGACCGTGACCGGCCCCCCGTGGGCCTGGGTGTGTAACACGCGGTCGCCACGCTCGAGGTACTTCTTGACGAGTTCCTCGTTCTGGTCGGCGTTCCGCCCGCCGATCACGAGGTAGTCGTCGCTGGTCCGGAACCACCGGAATCGCTCGTACCACTGCTCGTTCTGGCGAATCGGGACGGAGGGTTCGGCGAGCCAGTCGCGGTCGTCGTCGTCCTCCTCGTCGGTTTCTTCGTCGCCGTCGTCGGCTTCCCACTCGTCACGCCGACGCTCGATCTCCGCGAGTTCCTCGCGGGTGTCCTCGATCGCCGCCAGGGCACCCTCCTTCTTCTCGGCGATGCGCTTTGCCTCCGTGTAGAGGCGGTCGGCGTTCTTCTCGACGCCGTCCTCGACGAGGAGCGTGATCGGCTGGTCCTCGAGGCGAATCGTCACCGTCCCCTCCTTCCCATTGACGTCGACGAACGGCTGGGCGGCGTCCATCCCCTGTTCTTTGGCCTCGTCGAGTCGGCCGGCGATTTCGCCCCAGGGAACGCCATCGTCGCGGGCCGAGCGGACGGTCGACAGGAGGTCGTCGACCGTGCCGTAGTTGGCGTACAGCAACTCGGCCTTCTCGCGTTCGGCCTCGGCTTGCTCGTCGAAGCCCGCGATTGCGCCCTCCTGCTGGTCGATGATCCGCTGGTGCTTGGCGATCTGTTCCTCGAAGTCCGGACGCTGGTCGCGCGGGTCCGGCTCGTCGGCGTCGAGGTCCAGCCGGAAGAAGTACTCCTCGAGGGCGCCGTTGAACGTCTCGTGGGGCTCGCTGGCGAGGCTTTCGTGTTCCTCGAGCGGGAACGGGGTGACGTCGACGACGCGGGCGTCGTCGTTTGTGGCGGTCGCTCCATCGCCGCCTTCGTCGCCGCTGTTCCCGCCGCCGTTGTCGCCATCCTCGTCGTTACTCTCGGAGTTACCACTGCCGTCGCCACGCTCGAGATACACCCGCGGCTCGAGCGTGGCGTTTCGCAGGTCGAGCGCCAGTCGCTCGATTGCCTGGTAGATCCGTTCGTACTCGTCCTCGCCCGCATCGTGGATGTCGAGGGTCTTCTCGACGCCCGCGCGGGTACACAGTTCCTCGGCGTAGAGGCCGCCGAAGTTGAGCTGGGTCGCGAGCGTCCGGACGACGTCCGTATCGGAGTCGTCCATCTGCTGGGCGAAGGCCTCCCGCGAGACGGTAAGCGGATTGACGCGAGACTCCGGGAACTCGTATCGCGAGCCCGGAACGACCGTCCTGGACTTCAGCCGGACGGTCTCGAGGGAGTCGATCACCTCGTACTCGCGGTCAGTGACGGCGACGTTGCCCTGGCCGAACAGTTCGACGATGATCCGCGTCATCCCGTCCTCCCGGTCGAAGACGAACTCGAGGATGCGGTCGAACTCGTACTGCTCGACGCCGACGAAGTCCGCCCCCGAGAGCCGGTTGCGAAGCATCATCGCGAACTGTGGCGGGCGACCCGGCGCGTCCGGCACCCGCTCGGGCGAGACGGTGTGGACGCGTTTGCGGTCACCGACCTCGAGCATGAGTTCGACCCGACCGCGGTCGAAGTCACGCATCTTGAGGCGAACGAGGTCGTCGCCGTAGAGGTAGGCCTTGTCGACTTTGGCCCCCTCGTAGGATCCGAGTTCACCGACGAGCGCCGCGAGGTCGACGCTGGTGAGTTCCTGCTTTGGCTCGGTGCTCATACACCACAGTGTCGCCCACGGTGGGAAAGACGTGTCGCTCTACGAGTGAGAGCCGTGGACTCGAACGGATCGATAACTCGGTACCCGGGGGTGGGGTCACCTACGTTTCTTCCTCTCGAAGTTCCTTGCTCGCCTCGCGAACCTCGCGCATCACGCTCGAGATTCGCTCTTCGGCCTCGAGTTCGTCCTCGACGGAGAGGTCGACGCCCTCGACCTCGAGGAGGAACTTCGCGACCTCGGTGGCCTCGTACATGACGTCGTCAAGTTCCTCCGCGGTGAAGAAGTCACACATCGCGCCGTAGAGGAAGGTCGCGCCCGACTTTCGGACCTTCTCCTCGAAGGACGACCGCGCCTGGTTGACCGCCTGGGGCGTGTAGGTGTCGGTCATGAACGGCACGAGTTCGGGCAGGTTCTCGCCGATTTTGGTCATCTCGACGCCGGTTTCGGTCCGGAAGTCAGAACAGAGTCGGGCGATGGCCCACTCGCGGGCGGTGACGTACGTCCGGTCGCGCAGGAACTCGTTGACCCGGTCGTACTGGGCGCCGTCCATCTTCTGGAAACGGGCGTACTTCTGGACGTCGGCCGGGATTTCGTCGTCCTGGTCGACGGCGTCGGGGTCGGGGACGCCAGGCATCGGCGGTTCGGACGTCGCCGTCTCGTCGCGATCCTCGCTCGAGCGATCTGTCCCCTGTTCGGGTTCGTCGTCCAGACTTTCGGGTTCGTCGTCTCGTGCCTCGGCTTCGACATCTCGTCTCTCGCCTTCGACGTCACGGCCCTCAGATTCGTCGTCCCGTTCCTCAGGTTCACCTGCTGTGGTTCGCCCCAATCCGCCCTCGGAACCTCGAGACTCGTGTTCGCGTTCGCGTTCGTTCTCGGTGGCCGAGTCCGTTCCCTCCTCTGACCCAGGGGTCGTTCTCGAGGAGGTACCGGGGTCGGAGGCGTCGTCCACGCCGTCCGACTCGGCGTCGCTATCGCCGTCGCGATCCGTCATCCGGTCGCGGTCGTCGGCCCGCGATCCGGTGTCCTGCTCGCCGGTGTCGTCCATGCGACGTCATTCCCAGACGCTCGAAATAAGGGTTGTCCTCGCGCGCTACAGGTCGAGGCGCTTCACTTCCTCCCAGGTCGTCTGGTCGACGACGACCAGTTCGTCCTCGCCGAAGACGTACAGCGAGTCGTCGATGTACGTCGCCCGGAAAGCCGGACCGTCGGTATCGACGGTCATCACGTGCTCGAGGCCGTCCTCGTAGGCGTAGACGTGCCCGCCCTCGCTGCCCGGCAGGAAGAACACGCCGTGGCGCTCGTCGAGCAGGAAGGCGTTGTGGCTCTCGCTGACGGCCGACCAGCGATCCTCGAGGATTTCATCGTCCTCGATCACTGGATTCTCGGGGTCGCTCGCGTCGAAGATCACGGCCTTGACCTTCCCGTCTTCCTGCCCGATACCGAGGATACGCTCCTCGCCGAGCGGGTGGAGGTAGTCGGAGTAGCCCGGAAGCTTGAGTTCACCCTCGAGCACCGGGTTCTCGTGGTCGGAGACGTCGATGACGTGGAACGGGTCGATCTGGCGGAACGTGACGACGTAGGCCTTGTCGCCCTCGTAGCGTACGGAGTAGACCCGCTCGTCGACGCCCATGCCGGTGACCGAGCCGGTCACCTCGAGGTCTGAATCGAGCACGTAGAGGTCGTTCTCCCACTCGGCACCCGGGGCGTTGATCGTCGTCGCGATGCGCAGGTGGCCGTCGTGTTCGTCCATCGACCACTGGTTGAGCGGCGTGCCGGGGACGGCGCCGCCGGCGTCGACAGAGAGGTCGCCACCGAATCCGACCGTGACGATCCCCGTCCGGTCGAACGCTCGCTTGTTCTCCTCAACGTACTCCTCCCAGGCGTCGCGAAGTTCGCGCTCTTTGGTGCGGCGCTCGTCGTCGTCGAGTCCGGCCCGCCAGTCGGCGAGGATGGCCTCGATTTCCACCATCGTCGCGTGTTCAGAGAGGTCGTACCCCTGCAGTCGCTCGAGTCGTTCGAGCGACCGGTCGTCGAGGTACGCTTCACCGGTCGTCAGGAGGAACTCGAGGCGAACGTCCGCGTGCGAGGGCGAGTCCACGTACGTCAGGTAGACGCCGTTCTCGGAGACGTAGGTCGCGGTCGTGTGCGACGAGCCGAGGAAGCTCACCGAGTCAGTGACCTCGCCGCTCGCGGGGTCCAGGCGCAGCGTCGTGTACACCGTGTTGGCGCCGTTCTGATCGGTCGGGTAGTGGACGTCCGTACAGTCGACCGCGGGGCCGTCGTCGCCCAGCGGCTCGACCGGACAGGGTTCGGCCGGTGAGACGCGGTCGGCCATGACGAGGTAGATGTCGCCGTCGTAGAGGCGGGCCGCCTCGAGGTGGCCCTCGAGGTCCGTCGACCAGGCCTCGTCGGGGTCTTCGGGGCTCGAGACGTCGTAGCCGCGCAGGCGGTTGCGGTCGAACTGCACCAGCACGTCGTCGTTGGTCAGGAGCATCTCGCCCGAGCGCGGAATCTCGCTCAGCGCCGTCGGATCGTTCGGCGTCGAGGCGTCGATGACGTGCGTCGCGCTCCCACCGCGGAACCGCCGGTCGCCGTAGTAGACGGTCTGGCCGTCGGTCTTCAGGATGTCGGGTTCGTCCATCATCGCCTCCTGGACGTTCGTCTCGGCGTAGCGGCGCTCGTCGGCACCGGCGCTCGAGGAGTCGCCACTCCTGGCTGCGTCGTCAGTAGCATCGTTGCCGTTACCGTTCCCGGCGTCCCCATCTGCGGCGTCTTCCTCGACCTCGTCGGTCACGACGGCCGGCCGCCCCATTCCGAAACCGAAAGACCCGGAACCGTCGTTCGACGCCCGCAGGTAGTCGGCGAACGCCGCCTCGGAGTCGAACTGCTCGATAGTCGGCTGAGGAGTGTCGTTCGATAGCTGTCGATTCTCCAGTCCGTTGGTGTCGGCTGCCGCCGGGCTCGTCCCACCGAGTTCGCCGGCGAAGGCGAATCCCACGCTCGAGCCCACGAGCAGGGCGACGAGGGCGACTGCCAGCACCTGTCGATCGAATCCCATCGGCTAGTGATTCGGGCCCACACCTCAATATACTAAGGTAAGGTAAAATCGCTCTTTCACCGTGAGCAATGTGGAGCGCCTGTCTCGATCCGAATCGCCAATCACTTCTCCGTAAACTTCGCACGCGTCTCCTCGAGTTCTACGGCCATTTAAGTTCGTGAGGAACGTGCGAGTCGGTATGACACAGACGCCAGTGATCGTCCAGGCTGTCCGGACTCCGCAAGGAAAAGACGGCGGCGTGTTCGCCGACGTTCGCAGCGAGGATCTCTCCATTCCGCTGATCGACGAGATGCTCGCCGAGACCGGCCTCTCGGGCGAAGACGTCGACGACCTGATGTGGGGCTGTGCCCAGCAGCGCGACGAACAGGACAACAACATTGCCCGCGTCATCGCGCTCCTCTCGGAGCTCGGCGAGTCCGTGCCGGCGACGACGATCAACCGCTGGTGTGCCTCCTCGATGCAGGCCGTCATCTCCGCCTCCGACGCCATCCGCGCCGGCCAGCGCGAGTGCATCATCGCCGGCGGCGTCGAGAACATGTCGAAGGTGGCGATGGGCGACAGCTACACGACGCTCCACCCCCAGCTCGCGACCGAGTACAACGTCGGCGAACTCCAGATGGGAATGACCGCCGAGAAGGTCGCCGAGGTCTACGACGTCGACCGTGAGACCCAGGACGAGTACGCTCTCCAGAGCCACCAGCGCGCCCACGCCGCGACCGAGGAGGGCCGCTTCGAGGATCAGATCGTCCCCATCGAGACCGACGACGGCACCGTGACGACGGACGAGGGCATCCGTCCCGACACCGACCTCGAGACCCTGGCGGGACTCCCGACGGTCTTCAAGGGCGATGGAACCGTCACGCCCGGAAACGCCTCTCAGATCTCCGACGGAGCGGCGGGCGTGATGGTCACGAGCGAGGCCTTCGCCGAGGAACACGACCTCGAGATCATGGCAACGGTCGGTTCGAACAACGTCGCTGGCGTCGACCCGACCGTGATGGGTATCGGCCCGGTCCCCGCTACCCGGGGGCTGCTCGAGCGCACTGGCCGGGACATCGAGGACTACGACCTGGTGGAACTCAACGAGGCGTTTGCGAGCCAGACTGTCTATAGCCGTGACGAACTCGGCATCGACAACGAGCAGTTCAACGTTAACGGCGGCGCGATTGCACTCGGCCACCCGCTCGGTGCCTCGGGTGCCCGATTGCCCGTCGCGCTGATCCACGCGTTGCTCGAGCGAGGCGGGGGCCGTGGGCTGGCGACGCTCTGCGTTGGATTTGGTCAGGGAGCGGCGATCGAATTCGAGGTCGAGTAACGTGTCTCGAGGATTGAACCGGGTTTTTTGGTCCAGCGTTTGCGAGCGAGGCGCGAGCCGAGCGAAATAAAAGGGGTCGCATCAGGGAGCGACGATCGAACTCGGGGTCGACCACGGCGTTACCAATCGATGGGTTCGCTCGAGGTATGTCTCCCAGACTCGACGCATCTTTCCAGGAGTACCTGTGCAGAACACACCATTTCATTCGCGGTCGTCGACATCACACGTGTGAGGATCTGAGTGAACTACGGGGTTAATCCCCGTAGCGATCATTGTATAATTGAATCGAAAACACAATGAGTCACATCACCCACACCATTTCGACCGATACCGCGATACACATCGTCGCCAACCAACGACGCCGTTCGGTCCTCACGCAGTTGATCGAAAACGAGCGCAACGACGTGGGTCTGGACGTGCTCGCCAAACACCTGTCGCCGGAGAATCCGCCCCCAGATTCAGTTGAAACAGCGAACTCCGAACGACTTCTTCTGGACCTGTATCACAACCATCTCCCGAAACTCGAAGACGCCGGCCTCGTTGAGTACGACGACCGAACGGAAACGGTCCGCTATCATCCGAACGAGCGCGTCGAAAAACTGCACCAGTTCGTCACGGCTGAACTCGAGTAACCTCCTCTCAGCGTCACTCGAGGCCGACTCGAGCGCCCCACCGTGAGGTAGGCTTTTTGCGCTCTCCATGGACGGATCAACTATGGTAGCGTTCGACGAAGAGCAGGCCGAAGCCGAGGCACTCGACCGGTTACAGGAGCTGGGTTTGTCCCAGTACGAAGCCCAGACACTCCTCAATCTCTTGCGGCTGGGGACGGGTACCGCACAGGACATCACTCGAATCGACGGCGTTCCCCGAACGCGGGTGTACGAAGCGGCGGATCGGCTCCACGAACGGGGGTTCATCGACATCCAGCACACGACACCGCGAAAGTTCACCGTGATCTCGAAGGAGACCGTCGTCCGTACGCTCAACACCAGACGCGAAACCACGATTACCGAACTCTCGGAGTGTCTGGAGGAGATCGGCCCCGCCCAGCCACAGCGCGAGCAGTTCGGCGTCTGGACGGTCACCGGCCGAGAGGCGGTGTCCGCCCGCATCGACGAGTTCGTCGCCGAGGCAGACGAACAAATCGTCTACATGACCGTCGACGAGTTACTCACCGACGCCCATCTCGAGGCGCTGCAGGCCGCCGCCGACCGGGGGGTCGACATCTATCTGGCGGGCATCTCGGAGGAAGTCGAGGAGCGCGTTCGGGCGGAGGTGCCGTCGATCGACCTGTTCGAAACCCTCTGGGAGTGGCAGGACACGCCCGCGGGGAGCCTGTTGATCACCGACGAAGAGACGGCACTCGTTAGCGCGCTCGTGAACGGGGCCGACGACGCCGATGAGATCGAGGAGACGGCGATCTGGGGTGCTGGCGACCGCAACAGCCTCGTCGTCGTCCTGCGAGCCATCTTTACGTGGCGACTCGAGAGCACTCGGCCTGAGTGAGAGTATTTGAATATTCACCCATATTCTCACACCGATTTAATAGCCTGGAGCGTATGAGACGACTAATGGTCGGAAGTGATCGAGAAGAGGATGCGCAGTCGGCCGAGCCGACTCCCATCCGCCTTCGGAAAATGTACGACTGGTCGGTTACGGCGCCGAGCTTCGCCGTGATCGACGCCCTCGCAACCCTCGAGCGCGTCGACCCAGCCGAACTGGTGGCCGTGCTCGAGACGACGCTTTACGATCACGTCGATCCGGAAGCGCTCGATATTCTCGTCCGAGACCGAAAATCGGATTCGATCTCGATCACCATTTCGATCGACCGCTACCAGGTCCGATTCGACGGTGACGAACTGATCATCTTCGAATCGACCGGTCCCTCGTCGCTGTAAATTTGCACATCGCGTGATCAGGAATCGTTCCTGGGTTGCGAACGAAAATCACTGCCGACCACTGCACCCGTCTGTCTACCCGTTACCCGGATCGTTCGACGGAGCCAACCCTGCCGACACCAGTCGCCGCAACAGCACCACGATTCCGTTCTCGAGACCGCGCGCGAACACCGCCTGTTCTCTCGCCTTCTCGTCGTCGGCGTCTGGATAGTACGATCCGATCAGCAGCGTCTCGCGGTCGACGAGCAGGATTCGACTGATCGCAACCTCGTGAGCGACCGCTGGCCCAGTGAGCCAGTCCAGGCCGGTTTCGAACGTGCGGACGTTGGGGAGTCCCGTCCCGAGTTGCGCGGTGATCGACTCCGTTTGGCCGCCAAGCAGTATCGAGAGTTCTCGTTCTCGGGCCGCCTCGAGGTGCTCGAACAGCGTCTCCGACAGCAGTTCCTCGTCAACGACGAGCAATGCGATTTCGGATTCCGCTTCGTCGATGAGGTCGAGCGTTCGTGACTCGATCGCCTCGTTTCCCATCAGCGACCACACTTCCTGGAGCTGGGTGTCGTCCTCCTCGAGTTTTCGGCGTTCGATCGTCTGGAGATTCGATTCGAGTGTCTCGATACGGGTGTCGTACTTTCGGCGGAGCGTCCGCGTCGCCTCGGCGATCCCCACGGCTCGAAACCGCTGGGGGCTCGCATGCTGTACTTCGACCAGGCCCTCTGACTCGAGCACACCGATTGCATCGTACACCCGCGTCCGAGGCACCTCGGAGATCTCGTGGATCTCTTTCGCCGTGCCGGTGGACAGCTGTGTGAGCGCCAGAAAACAGCGCGCTTCGTACTCCTTGAGTCCGAGTTCCTGTAGCAGACTAATCGCTTCCGAGATGCGTTCTTCCTGTGTCATGGCCCAACCACGAGTCCGGTTTTCCGAACGTGTGTGGTTGGCGTCGGTGACGGAAAAGGATTCGTGTCGCGGGTTGCGCTCGATAGTGGACCATTTCGGTGACTCGAGCGGGGTACACTGTTCACTCAGATAATCACACAAACTACTTGAAGGCACACCCGCTATGGGCAACTGGCGTGTCCTGTTATGGCCCAACCACTGCGGGGCACGCCGATGTCGCTTTCTGCCGACCGATTCGCTGAGTAGCGCGTCGTTCACCCGTGGCGCTTCCGTGACGACCGAATACGACGGCTGGCGAGTGATTCGACGATACCGGATGTTTCGTCCGCCTGCTACGAACGAGACCAAAATCCCCATCGAAACCAGGAGTGATTCGCGTGCGGATTTCCCTTCACACGGTAACGAATTTACCCACTTGCTAGACCGACCGTCCCTCTCGAGGTACGTGTTGACACGCGTATTGTGAGGTGTACTCGCTCTCGAGTAAGGATGTATGTAGTTAAGTGTGGGGACGTCGGTTGCACGGATAGGAATGGTCTACTACGCGGGCGTCGACCTCGGCGCGACCAACGTTCGAGCGGTCATGGGCGACGGCGAGGGCCGAACCGTCGGCTCGAGCAAGAACGGGACGCCTCGAGGCCCGACCGGGATCGACGTGACCGAGAAGGTTCTCGCGACGCTTCGGGAAGCCTGCGCGGACGCCGGGGTCGAACCGGCTCGGGTCGAGGCCGTCGGCATCGGCTCGATCGGCCCGTTCGACCTCGCTGAGGGGGCGGTGATCGACCCCGCGAACTTTCCGGAAACGGTCGATCGAATCCCGCTGACGGGCCCGATTTCGGTGCTCGTCGACTCCGAGGAGGTCTACCTCCACAACGACACCAACGCGGGCGTCATCGGCGAGCGATTCCACTCCGACCGAAACCCCGACGACATGGTGTACGTCACGATCTCCTCGGGGATCGGCGCGGGAGTGTGCTGTGACGGGCGGATCATCTCCGGCTGGGACGGCAACGCGGGCGAGGTCGGCCACTGCGTCGTCGACCCCCGTGGGCGGTTGACCTGCGGCTGTGGCAAGGAGGGCCACTGGGAGGGCTACTGTTCGGGAAACAACATCCCCGAGTACGCCCGCCTGCTGGCCGAGGACGATCCCTCGATCGACACCAGCCTGCCCCTCGAGGACCCCGACTTCACGGCCAAGGACGTCTTCGATCTGGCCGGCGAGGACCAACTCGCCGACCACACGATCGAGCAGGTCGCCCACTGGAACGTGATCGGCATTTCGAACGTCGTTCACTCCTACGCACCCCTGGTCGTCTCTCTCGGCGGTGCCGTCGTCTTGCACAACGAGGACCTCGTGGTCGACCCCATTCGCGAACGGGTCCCCGAGATGGTGATGTCGAACGTCCCCGAGATCACCGTCACCGATCACGGTGACGACGTCGTCCTCGAGGGCGCCCTGGCGAGCGCGATGACCGAGGGAACCGGCGACCGGCGTCGAATGCGCGGGTAACCGTGTACTGGCGTCAGCGTCGACTACGCGAATCGCGTCGCCATCGACATCGGACAATGTTTTATACTCGAGGTTCGTGTTGATAATATGCAACGACGTGCCCTCCTCCGAACGGTCGCTGGCGCCAGTAGCGTCGGCATCGGTCTCAACCTCGGCCCTGGCGTCTCGAGCAGATCCGCCGTCGCCTCGGCGGCACAGGAATCCTACGAACCCCTGGGATCGGTCCCCGTCGACGGGGCCTGCGAGGTCGTCGTCGGCGACGACCGGGAGACGGCGTACCTCGCGACGGTCGACGGCTTCGCCACCGTCGACGTGAGCGATCCGACCGATCCGCAGGTGCTGGCCGACAGACGAGGGCTCCTCGAGGACGTCCAGAACGAGGACCGCTCGTTCACCGAGATTCTCGACGTCGAGGTCAGTGGCGACCGGCTGATCGTCCCCGGGCCGGCAAATCCCGGCGGACCCAATGTCTTCCACGGGTTCTTCCAGTACGACGTGAGCGATCCCGCGAACCCGACGCTGATCGGCGAGCCCGTCGAGACGGGGTATCACCTCCACAACTGCTTTCTCGACGGTGATCGTCTCTACCTCCCCCGCAACGAGGTGGGGCAGAATCGGCGGCCGAACGCGGTCGAAATCTACGACCTGAGCGGGGACGACCCCCAACGCCTCGGCGAATGGTCGCTGCTCGATCACGAGCCGCGGTGGGACGACGTCGTCGAACCTTTCCTCTGGTACCTTCACGACGTAACCGTCCACGACGAGATAGCCGTCCTCCCCTTCTGGAACGCCGGCACCTACCTCGTCGACGTGAGCGATCCGAGCGACCCGACGTACGTTTCCCACGTCTCGGAGACGTCCCTCGAGGAACAACTCGAGATCAGCGACGCCGAGATGATGGACTACTACACCGGACTCCCGGGCAACGACCACTACGGCGCGCTCGACGATACCGGGTCGATCCTCGCGGTGGGCCGGGAGGCCTGGGTGACCGACGCACCCGAGGCCGACCGACACGGCGGCATCGACCTCTACGACGTCATCGACCTCGAGAACCCCGTCCACGCGACGACGATCGACGCGCCAGAGACGCCGAACGGCGCCTACGAGGCCGGCCAGTGGACGACCTCGCACAACTTCGAACTTCGCGACGGACTCCTCTACTCCTCGTGGTACCGTGGCGGCGTAAAGCTCCACGACCTCTCGACGCTCGAGGAACCCCAGGAGATTGCCGCCTGGCGAGACCCGTCCGTTGCGGCGTTCTGGACGGCCCGGGTGCTCGAGCCGTCGGCGACGTTCGTCGCCAGCAGTACGCCAATCCTCCCCAACGCCGGGACCGAAGGCACGCTGTACGTCTTCGCGAGCGAGGCCGGTGAACAGGTCGACCCGCCGTCGTTCGACGCGGCGGACGGCTCCGGATCGGGAACCGGTGACGGAGGCAACGAAACCGAACCAGGCGAATCGGGCAACGAGACCGACGCCGAGAACGAGACCGGTGACGACGACGGCAACCAGTCCGAAGACGGTCCCGAAGACGACGACAGCGACCCGACTCCCGGATTCACCGCCGCGGGCGCTGCCGGCGTCGTCGGCGGGACACTCGCGCTCGAGGCCTGGCGTCGTCGACGCTAAACCAAACCCTTTCGGCGGTCGCCTTCCTAGAACGCCCAATGACCGACGCCGACGACGAGCCACTGAAAGCGCGCGTCGAGCAGTGGCTCACCCGCGAGATGCCGATCATCAAGATGCACGGCGGGACGAGCGCCGTTCGCGAAGCCGATCCGGAGACCGGCGAGGTGATTATCGAACTCGGCGGCGGCTGTACCGGCTGTGAGGTCGCCGACATCACGACCAGCAACATCGAGGCCGAGTTGCTGACCTGGCCCGAAATCACCGACATCACCGTCCGGGTTCCGGACCCGCGCGAGAGCCTCGGCGGACCCGACCAGGCCGAGTCGATCATGGGCATCGACCGAACCGAGGGCGGACGCGGGGACTGGGGGTCCTCGAACCCGGGGAAGGACCACTTCTGAGTCCTGAGCCCCGAGATCGAGCCCTGAACCGCTAACCGTGGCACCTGCTGACACCGCCGGTCAGTTTTGGCGACGCCTATACGCTTTTTTATGCCCGTTACGCAGATGGAGCCATGACGACGCGTGGACGACCGTCGGGAGGGATCGTCGATGAGTGACGAGTACGCTTCCGGGTCGTCGACAACAGGAGCTGCGGCCGACTCCGAGGCCGAGGCTGATGCCGACGCCACCGCGGTCGACAGCGAAGGCGACACCCCGGAGACCGACGGCGGCCGACAGGCCTACACCGTCCGCCTCGAGCTGATCGACGAACCAGGCGAACTCCTCCGGGCGCTGGCACCGATCAGCGAAAACGGCGGCAACCTCCTGAGCATCCACCACGAGCGCGGAAACATCACCCCGCGAGGGCACATCCCCGTCGAGGTCGACCTCGAGTGCGTCCCGGCCCGGTTCGACGACGTCGTCGACGGGTTGCGCGAGGCCGGCATCAACGTCATCCAGGCCGGACCCGAGCGCTACGGCGAGGAACTGACCGTGGTGCTCGTCGGCCACCTCGTCGAGACCGACCTCTCGGATTCGCTCTCACGAATCGAAGGCGACGCCCACGCCGGCGTTCTCGACCTCTCGCTGAACGCTCCCGACGGAACCGACGCGGTCTCGAGCGCGCGACTTCGCCTCGCCGTGGACACGGGTCGACGCGAGACCGTCCTGGAGGGCCTTCGCTCGCTCGCCGACGAGAAGGGACTCGGTCTGATCGAGCCGCTGTCGGGAGGTGAGATCTGATGCGCCTCGCGATTCTCGGTGCCGGGGCCGTCGGCGGGTCGGTCGCGGAACTCGCCGGCGAGTACGGCCACGAGGTCGTCGCCCTGGCGAACTCGAGTCGGGCCGCCGTCGCCGACGACGAGGAACTCGACGTCGAGTCGGCACTCGAACGAGCGGCGAGCGACGAGCCCCTCGGCTCGAGCGACCCGGATCGGGTCTTCGAGACCGACTACGACGTCCTGGTCGAGGCGACCCCGACGACCCTCGGCGAGGCCGAACCCGGCTTCTCCCACGTCGAGCGCGCGCTGGCCGACGACAGACACGTCGTCCTCGCGAACAAGGGGCCGGTCGCCGAACGCTACGAGGACGTTCGCGCGCTCGAGCGAGAGAGCGCGGGGTCAGTCCGGTTCGAGGCCGCCGTCGGCGGCGCGATCCCGGTGCTCTCGACCATCGAGGACTGCACGCCCCAGGCCGTCACCGCCGTTCGCGGCGTCCTCAACGGCACGGCGAACTTCATCCTGACGCGAATGGCCGCGGAGGGCCTCGAGTACGAGCACGTCCTTGCGGAGGCCCAGGACCTCGGCGTCGCGGAGGCGGACCCGACGTTCGACGTCGACGGCACCGACGCCGCGCTCAAGTGCGTCATCCTGGCCAACGTCCTCGCCGACGGCGGGTTCTCCCTCGAGGACGCCGACGTGACCGGCATCCAGGACGTTCCGCCGAGCGCGCTCGAGCTCGCGGCCGAGGACGGCCGAACGATTCGCCTCGTCGGGGAGGCGACCCGTGAGGGGGTGCGCGTCGGCCCGCGGCTCGTCCCCGAAAACGGCGCGATGGCCGTTTCCGGCACGCGAAACATCGTCCAGATTCAGACGCGCCACGCGGGCGACCTCTACTCGAGCGGCCGCGGCGCGGGCGGGCCGGAGACGGCGACGGCGGTACTCTCGGACGTGGGGAGACTCTGAAGGGAGGCGGGGTGACTCTGAGGGGTCGAAAACGCCCCAGGATCGCTGTGCCGTCGCCCCGTGGTTTGTCACACTGACGGCGAGCTCGAGTGAGCGACCGTCCGATCAGCAACGAACACCGTCAGGGCGTGCGCACTACTCACAAACCGCAAGCAAGCGACGGGGTCACACGAATACGCTTTCGAAATGGTTTTAACCGCATCGGCCAAAAGAGACCGATATAAGCGCCTTTGCGCGTGAGCTACAACAATGAGCGACAAACCGCACCAGAACCTGGCCATCATCGGCCACGTCGACCACGGAAAGAGTACGCTGGTCGGACGCCTCCTGTTCGAGACGGGAAGCGTACCCGAGCACGTCATCGAGCAGCACCGACAGGAAGCCGAAGAGAAGGGCAAGGGCGGCTTCGAGTTCGCCTACGTCATGGACAACCTCGCCGAGGAGCGAGAGCGTGGTGTCACCATCGACATCGCCCACCAGGAGTTCGACACGGACACGTACTACTTCACCATCGTCGACTGTCCTGGTCACCGTGACTTCGTCAAGAACATGATCACGGGCGCCTCCCAGGCCGACAACGCGGTCCTCGTCGTCGCCGCCGACGACGGTGTCGCGCCCCAGACCCAGGAGCACGTCTTCCTAGCCCGCACGCTCGGTATCAACGAGCTCATCATCGGCATCAACAAGATGGACGTCGTCGACTACTCCGAAGACTCCTACAAGGAAGTCGTCGACGAGGTCAACAAGCTCCTCAACCAGGTCCAGTTCCAGGTCTCGGACGACTCGTTCATCCCGATCTCGGCCTTCGAGGGCGACAACATCGCCGAGCCCTCCGACAACACCCCCTGGTACGACGGCCGTACCCTCCTCGAGTCCCTCAACGACCTGCCCGAGGCTGACGAGGCGTCGGACGCACCGCTGCGTCTCCCTATCCAGGACGTTTACACCATCTCCGGTATCGGGACCGTCCCCGTCGGACGCCTCGAGACCGGGACGATGAACACGGGCGACAACGTCTCCTTCCAGCCCAGCGACGTGGGCGGCGAGGTGAAGACCATCGAGATGCACCACGAGGAAGTCCCCTCGGCCGGCCCCGGTGACAACGTCGGGTTCAACGTCCGCGGCATCGGCAAGGACGACATCCGCCGCGGTGACGTCTGTGGTCCCGCCGACGACCCGCCGACGGTCGCCGAGACCTTCCAGGCGCAGATCATCGTCATGCAGCACCCCAGCGTGATCACCGCGGGCTACACCCCGGTCTTCCACGCCCACACCAGCCAGGTCGCCTGTACGATCGAGTCCATCGACAAAAAGATGGACCCCTCGAGCGGCGAGGTCAGCGAGGAGAACCCCGACTTCATCCAGTCGGGCGACGCCGCGGTCGTCACGATCCGACCGCAAAAGCCCCTCAGCATCGAGCCGGCAAGCGAGATCCCCGAACTCGGGAGCTTCGCCATCCGCGACATGGGTCAGACCATCGCCGCCGGCAAGGTCCTGAGCGTCAACGAGAAATAAATGCAGCAAGCACGCGTTCGACTCGCGGGCACCAACCCGAACGATCTGGACAACATCTGTGCAGACGTCCGCGAGATTGCGAACAACACCGGCGTCAACCTCAGCGGGCCGATTCCGCTGCCAACGAAGACGCTCGAGGTGCCAACGCGAAAGTCGCCTGACGGCGAAGGCACCGCTACGTGGGAGCACTGGGAGATGCGCGTCCACAAGCGCCTGATCGATCTGGACGCCGACGAACGCGCACTCCGACAGCTCATGCGCATCCAGGTGCCGAACGACGTCTCGATCGAGATCGTCCTCGAGGACTGAGGCGGTTCTCTCGTTCTCGGGTTCGAATCTCAAATCTCGAGTCACGAGATTCGTTTTCACTCGTTTTCGTTACTCGAGCGACTGCACTGTGCACTGCACACTGAGCGCCCACGGCTCGAGACTCGAAGCGGACCCTGCCGTCAACCGACCCGGCAGCGCACATTCGCGGTACATACTTTTGTGTCCGATCGACGAACACACAGTATGGCGTCTGACTCCGCGAGCCCGATCCTCGAGACGCTCGGTCTGTTCGCGATCGTGTTCGTCCTGCAGGCGATCGCAGCGATGTTCAGCCTCGGTCTGATGGCTGGCCTCTTCGTCCTCGCGCCGCCGCTCGAGACCAACCCGTGGACGATTATCACGAGCGTCTACGCCCACGGCGGTGTGGGTCACCTCGTCTCGAACAGTATCGGGCTGATCGTCTTCGGCTGGCCGATTGCCCGCGCGACGACGCGACTTCGCTTTCACACGTTCTTCGTGGTGACGGGTGCGATCGCCGGCGTCTCACAGATTCTCGTGACGGGGGCAGTTGCCTCGTTCGTCGGTGGCTCGACGGCAGGCGTCCTCGGCGCCAGCGGCGCCGTCTTCGCGCTCATGGGCTACCTGATCGCCGGCAACCGCGTCTCCGACAGCGTGGCGGCCCGCGTCGAGATTCCGCTCTGGGCGACGCTACTGTCGTTCGTCGTCCTGGCGGCCGTGATCACGGTCGCCACGGGTGCGCCGGGTGTCGCCCTCGTGGCTCACTTCACCGGATTCCTGCTGGGGCTCGTAACCGGTCGCCTGGGCGTCCTCGAGGTCTCGCGGGCCGCCGAGCGAACTCGAGCGACGGCGTGAGAAGCGAGCCAGGGACTCGAGCGAGCACGCCACTCGATGACGAACCTACCCCGAAACACAAGCTACAAGTACGAACCGCGGATAGAACTCCTCGAGGGCTCGTAGATCAGTGGCAGATCGCTTCCTTCGCAAGGAAGAGGCCCCGGGTTCAAATCCCGGCGAGTCCACTTCCTCACGTCGCTTCGCTCGTTGAGTCGTGGACTCGCCGAACATCGCAAACCCGTCGGGTTTGCTCAATCCCGACGAGTCCATCAGAGCGAATTTTTGAGCGAGAGAAAATGTCGAAGCGGGATTCGAAGCCCTGGAAGTCACAGCTCGAGCGACCGTCTTCCTCCGGGTTCAAACTAGCAGTCCCGTGAATTGACCGCTCACAGTGTGAGTTTACTGCTCCTCGCGAGTACACGCATTGCCCGCTACCAGGGTGCTTATTCCGAGCGTACCACCTTCCTCGATGCGATAGATTACTTCGGTTTGTTCACTAACCTGTGAGGCTATAATCTCTCGAGGACCGACACGCTCTCGGTCGTCAACCTGGCCCTCCAGGGTGAGCGTTTCTACCGTCCCGTCGAACCAATCGCGTGGGTGTAATTCCTCGTCGGAAACGACGTCGCCCGTGGCGCTCGGCAGGTCGTAGGTCCCCTGATGAACCGTCTCACCATCGGCCTGGACGTGAATATCGATCGTGTGATCCGAGTGCTGATCTCTGTTGTGGATCTCGAGATGACACACTGTAAACTGCTCAGTTTCGTCCTGGTCTGCCAGAGAACTGCAACCACTGAGACTGGCAAAAAGTGAGGCGCTACTCAGGGAGATGACCCTTCGGCGTGAAATTTCCCTGTTCATGGATAAATACAATCGTCATCTATTGAATATCTTATGGTTCAAGGGGTACCTGGCAGAGACCTCATCATCAACGGACGAAACCTCATCGTGACGTCCTGTCGAGTGGCCACCCCTCTGCACGTTATGTGTAGGCCGGAAAACGGTGACGTGAGATGAACGCTCGAGTTGCCGAGGATCGGTAATTCACCGCACTACTGCGCCGAGTTAGTCTAATCCAGTCGGAGAGAGAGACGTGGGTATCGATGAGATGATCAAAGGACCATCATTACACAGAATCAAGGAGAAAGCCTACGACTTCAGTCGTGGGATGAATCCGACACTCCGCTACCCGACCACGTGCGATGGCAGGTCTGAGTCTCCCACGCTAATCCATACTTTTACGAACCAATATTACGTATCACGTAGTGATGAAGCGAACCAACCAGTTCGACGTTTGCCCTCGTTCCGAAAAGGAGCGCGAGGTGTTCGTTCGCTGGTTGGACGCTTCTGCGAGTCTCTGGAACGAGACCAACTACGCTCGTCGCCAAGCCTTCCTCGAAGACGATGAGAGCGTCTGGGACGCCGATACCGGTAGCCTCGAAGGCAAATACAAAGGCGTCCTCAGCAGTAGTGTCGCCCAGCAACTCATCCGCAAAAACTCCGAAGCGTGGCGATCGTTCTTCTCCAGTAACGAGAGGTACCACGCCGGGAAACTCGATGACCGACCGTCGCCACCGGGTACTGGGGCAACGAAGGCGACGGACGAGTCCTACGCACCTACGTTCGAAACGACCAGTACACCCTCAAGTTCGGGAAGCGTTCCCGGCTCGAAGTCCCGATTGGCTCCGAACTCAAAGGCGAACTCGGGCTGAACCGGAATCAGCGCCTTCGCGTTGAGGTTACGGGCGACCCGAAGTGGAGCGGCGAGCAGGGCCGACTCGAACTCGTGTACGACGAACTCGCGAAGACGTTCAGGGCTTATCAACCAGTCACCATCGCCAGTTCTCAACTGGATTCACCACTGGCTTCGGAAGAAGCCGCTCTGGACGTTGGCGCGAACAACCTCGTCGCCTGCACGACAACGACCGGCTCCCAATACCTGTATGACGGACGCACCTTGTTCACGGAGTTCCGCGAAATCACCGAACAAATCGCGTACTATCAGTCGCTCCTCGAAGACCAACGCAAGTCTAGCAAGCGCATCAACCGCTTGTATCGAACGCGCACGAACCGCCGCAACCACGCCCAAGACAGCCTCGTCCGAGACCTTGTGGAACGCCTGTATGACGAGGGTGTTTCGACGCTGTACGTCGGCGACATCAAGGGCGTTCTCTCAACGCACTGGTCGTCGCGTGTGAACGAGAAGACACACAACTTCTGGGCGTACCGGCGGTTCATCGACCGCCTCGAAGACATATGCGAAGAGTACGGTATCACGGTCGGGGAAGAATCCGAAGCGTGGACAAGTCAGAGTGTCCTGTGTGCGGTGAACGCGACAATACACGTCGTCACGAAGATTCGTTGACGTGCCCATGTGGGTTCGAAGGACACGCCGACCTCATCGCGTCGGAATCGTTCCTGAGACGGCAAACAGCAGTCGGGTCGATGGCACGGCCCGTGTACCTCACGTGGAACAATCACAACTGGCGGGACGACCATAGCCCGCCTTCCATCGCGGAAACAACGACCAACGAGGAATACACAACCCGGAGTACCGCATCACGCGGGAATATCGCTCTCGGGGACTCAGACGACTGAGACTCCCACGAGAGGAATCCCACGACTTCAGTCGTGGGTGGATGTCAAGAAGTGAACTGGCACGAGCGAATCCGACCACTCGACGAACGGTTCTAGCCGACGCCGAACAGCCGTCTGACAACGGCACGTCGACGACTCAGTCACCTGGACGATAGCAAAGGGCGCCCTCGCTCTCCGGGACCGGATCGACGCTAGACGGACGGGAGGTGATCGTCGTTCCACACGCCGGGCACTCGATGTCGGTGGTATCGTCGTGCACTCGGCGAATCCAGTTCGCTTCGAGGGGGCTTTCGTGACCGCACGCGAAACAGATGAGCATCGACTTTCGAGGCGTCGATCGGTCGGGGGGCTCAGCGGAGGGAGACATACTCGACTGTAGCGGCCGGAGACGGATAACGGTGATTGCCACGTGACGATCCACAGCTACATATCGCTGGAGATGCCGGAGTTACGGTGAAGGTGTGGGTCAAAAGCGATACCGTTCTCGCTCAATTGGGCGTGGTCCACTCGTGGCCACAGTGGACGCATTCGATCGTAACCAATCCTCCGTCTCCGAGTAGTGTGCTTCGATTTATCTCGCCACAGTTCGGACAGCGAGTGCTGTTCACGGTGTTATATTGGTAGACTGTGTTCAAAACGGATACTCCCAAGCGTTTGGGGTGTGAGTATCTCCGTGACAATTACTGACCCGAATCCGGGTCGTGGGAGTCGAATCGGGAGTGGGAACTCCAGTGTGGGGATCAATCGAACAGCGGATAATTCAGCGTGAACCTCCGAATAGTCCTCGGACGCTTCGACGTCGTCCCACCACCGATCGACCGCTAGTCGCCCTCGCGCCTTCACCACCGTCGCTACGTCCGTTCGCCGAGCGGCACTCGAGTGACCCGTTGATCAACAGAATCAATACGCCCCCGCCTGAGTCCAGAGTATGCCGGGTACTCCATCCGAATCGGAGTTCCACCGTGTTCTCTGTACGCGATTACGTGACTGTGTCCACCGCGAACGAACGCCGTTCGAATCCGTTCGAATCGAGGAGGGAGGCGAGCCGGGACTGGGGAACATCGTCGTCGAATCCGACGTCACCGAGAGCCTGGTCATCGCAGTCGAGCGCGATTGCGTCTATCCCCTCGACGCCGACGTAATGACGCAGGCTCGAGACACCGCAGATGCGGCCGACGTCGAGCACTTCGCGACGTGCAACTCCCGTGACTTCTTCCTGTTTCACGACACGGGCCAGCGTGAGATTTTGGAGATTCCCCACTACTACCTCGATTTCCGTGACGTCGACGTCGACGGTCCGTCGGCAAACGACCGATTCTCGACGATTCTCTACGCGGTTCAGTTTCTCACGACCCACGGTGAACTTCCCGAACAGAGCGCACGCGACCGAATCGTCGGCCCGCTTCGTTCGTTTCACGACTCGATCTGGCCGACGTTCCGGGACCTCGCTCGAGAAACGTACGATTCCGACCCCGATTTCGCCGAGAGATTCGACGAGTGGCTCCGGGAGAACGAGTACGCGTCACTCGAGGAGTCTATACGGTTCTCCCTCGCCGCCAAACAGTACGCGTACCTGGTCGCCAGTCACCTTCTGTTCGCCGAAGTCGTTCGAGAACAGCGGTCCGAACCAGGCGAGACGAGCAGCTATCCGCTCGAGCCCCTCGTCGAAGGCGCCTCGGCGGCCGATAGCCCACCCCGAATCGGGCAGCAGGTCGAAGCGATTCGGGCGGAAATTGACTTCGAACCCGCGTTCGACGACGGTCCGTCGTTGTTCGCCGCGTACCCACACAATTCGAAAACGCGGTCAGCCGTGCGTGCACTGCTCGGGCGTATCGAGACAGAGAGCCTCTCCACCGTCGACGAGGACCTGCTGGGGGAACCGTACGAGGACCTGATCACAGAACACGATCGAACGTCCCTCGGGCAGTTTTACACCCATCCAGATATCGCCGAAGCGATCTGTACCTGGGCGCTGCAACCCCAGGAGCAGAGAGATGGCGTCCCTCGAGTCCTCGATCCGGCGTCCGGAAGCGGTACATTCCCGGTAAAAGCGTACCACCGAATGCAGGCGCTAGCACCCTCGGCAACACACCAGGAGATTCTCGACAACATCACCGCAATCGACGTCAGCCGATTTCCGTTACACCTCACGGCGCTCAATCTCGCGTCACGAACCGTCCAGGAGCGAACCAGCCGATTACACACGATCAACGACTCCTTCTTCAACGTGTCACCCGGGGACAGGCGGCTGTCGCGGGGAGACGATACGGAAGACGAGACGAGGAGATACGACGCAGTAGTCGCGAACCCGCCGTACATCCGCCAGGAGAACCTGTCTCCCGACAGGGACCACTTCCGTTCTCACCTGAGGACGTACGGCGCGGAGAACTCGAGTCGATACGCGAGCGGGCGGAACGAACTATCGACCAGGTCCGACGCGTACGTCTACTTCGTCTCACACGCGTTGCAGTTCCTCCGAGACGGGGGACGCCTCGGATTCATCGTTCCCGCGAAGTGGCTAACGACGAAATACGGCGAGTCGTTTCAGGAGTTCCTGTACGATCAGGCGAAAGTCCACGCTATCGTCGGGTTTTCCGACAGAGCGTTCACCCCCCTCGTCGATACGGTAGTGTTGTTCGCCGAACGATGTACCGACGAAACGGAGCGTCGGGAGACGGTTACGGACTTCATCCGGGTGAAAGAGCGACTGTCGCCTGCGGAACTCCCGTCGATTGCGGGCGCTCGACGGTCGGTCCCCGACGGGAAGGCGTTTGGAATCGAGATGACCGACGCGTACCGAGTCGTCAGTCTCTCCCAGAACCGCCTGGAGAGACAGGGTGGGCGAAAGCTCGGCCACTACCTGTACGGCCCGAGTCCGTTCATCTCGCTCGTCCACAGCGACAAGATGCGGCGGCTGGATACGTATGCAGACGTGGCGTTCGGCAACAAGACGGGAAATAACGACTTTTTCTTGCTCGACGAGCAGGACGTCACGCAGTGGGGGATCGACGAGCGATTCCTGCAGCCAGCGATTCGATCGATTCGAGCGCTGGAGTCGTATCGCGTGGCGGATACGGATCAGTACCTTCTCGATTTCTGCGCGTACGTCGATACTGTCGAGGCACGTCAGGACGGATTGGGCTCGACGAGCGACCTGGCAGAAGCAGTAACGAACGAGTTACGCACCGACGGGTACGAGTCGACGGTCAGCTACCTCGAGTACGGGGAAGAAGCGGGCGTCCCCGATGGACGAACCGTGTCTCAACGTACGCCCTGGTTCAACCTGGGACACCTGCTCGTCCCGGACGTCTTACATCCAGTGTTCTACAACGAACGGGTGTTCACGGTCGACAACGCCGGTGGGTATGCGCCGACGAACGCGATCCAGTGCGTCGATATCACCGAGTACGACGACGTACTTCCGGCTATTCTCCACTCGACCGTGTACAAGGTACTGCTCGAACTGTGGGGCCGTCACGAGGGCGGAGGGGCGCTTCAGTTGCTCACGTACGAAGTGTCGTCGGTTCCGGTTCCCAGTCCGGAATTGATGTCCGAGTCACAACGTGAGCGGATTGTGGCGGCCGGAGAGAAACTGGTACGGGGTGTCGACGGAGCACAGGACGAACTCGATCGAGTGCTCCTCGAGTTTCTGGATCCGGAACTGGACCTCTCCGTCGAGGAACTACAGGCCGCCCACAGCAGACTGGTGGCACAACGAGTAGACGGAGCAGCAACGGAGAACGTCCTGGTCGAGGATACCGACGGGTTCGACGAATTCGAGTTGACCTCCTCGATACCCAACTACGACCCAGACGGGGAAACGGACGCGAGTGTGGACGATTTTTGAACGAAGCGAGGAGCCGTTTGACGAATCGACGGTCCGCTACTTCGTCTCGAGGCTCGGCATCTGAGAGGTTACCGACGGGCACACCGGAACTCGAGTCGAGGTCCCTGTACAATTTTCACCGCTCTCGAGCAGCAGGACGAGGACGGCTCGACTACCGACGCGTGTCGTCGACGGTGAGCGTGAAATCCGGCGCAATCGACGTCGTCGATCGCCGAGCGGATCGATACGCGGCGTAGCTCGAGACGAGCACGACCGCGAGCAGGGTGATGCCCACGAGTCCACTGATCGCGGTCGGGAAGAGCTGGCCTCCCCAGAGGCTCACCGACGCGGCTGCAATCGAGACTCCGACGATCGTGGCTGCCGACTGCCGATCGAGTGGGGACGGGTCCGTCCGAAATTCGATCGTGACGCGTTTCGTCCGGTCCGTCGGCGAGACGACCTTTCGTTGCCGATCGAACGAGACGAGGTCTCGCTCCTCGAGCAACGGGAGGTGGGACTGATAGAGCGAGCTATAGACCGATTTGACGGTTCGCCTGTCGAGTTGATCGGGTTCGCACCCGGATTCCCAGCTCGCGACGCGTTCGACGAGGTCGAAGAGGTCCACCGGACCGTCTCGCTCTGACAGGCAATACAGCACGTATCGCCGCCGGAGATTCCTCGTCATCTCTCGAATGTCTTCCGAGAGGTCCTCGAGCAGCTGACTATTCCCGTTCATGCGTACAGCATTCACTCGACTCCATCGACCACTGCTCTCTTAAAGGGAGAACCTCGTCATGGGTTGACAATTAGAGTTATATCGTCCGTAAACCGTCACATGTTGAAGTTTCCGACTGCGGTTACTCGTCATCGTACGTGTGTGTCGTCGATACGTGCCATTTCACCGCCGTAATAGTCCCGTCGACGACACATCACTAGCGATTCACGTACGCCAGACGCGAGGGTGTCGAGACGTATCAGGATCGAGTCGACCACCGGGAGAGACCGAAATAGTTCATCGAAAGGCCACATTATACTTCCGGGATCGGGGATCGTAGAACCGGCGGGGACTCCGCACGAACACGTCCTCGAGCGACGATTCCGATAGCCGGTCCGTAACCCCCTTTTAACTCCGCTATTTCGAATTTCGCGGGTCCGTGGCCAGGTGCGCCGGCCGGTATCCAGCCCGTACACCTCGGTAATGGCCTCCTCTCTCGAGCGATGTTCGCAGTGAGTGTTCGATATTCGCCTGCTACAGACCGCTCATCCCACTGTAAATCTCCCGGATAGGCCCCAGCGGCCCCGTTGGACCACCCTACGAATGGTTGGGAAGTCATTATTAAAACACGCCGTTACCGTCGTCAAAATCGGTATTATCATGCAAAGACACACTCCCGTCCCGATCACACTACTCGCGGTTGTCATCGTCGTGATCGGCATGGCAGTCCCAGCAGGCGCATCGCTGGCAGCGACAGGTACCGTTATCGAAGCGACCCAGACGCCACTCGAGGCGACGTCGTACCAGCCCGATCAGTCACACGCGAACGCCGGGAACGGCACCGACTCGGCCACGGTCGTGACCGAAGACGGAACGATGTCGATCGAGGAGGCACTCGCCGAATTCGACACCCACGAACTCGAGGCGGTCGTCATCGAATCGAGCACAATCGACGGAGAAGAGTCGACGCGGGTGCACGCCCTGGAAGACGAGGACGCCGAACTCGTCTGGGGAACGCTGCTGGAGTCAGCGGACGACGCCGACGAGGCGACGCTCGCGGACTTCACGAACGACGTGACGGCGTCGACTGCGAACGGCGAAACGCTCGCCGTCGACGACGGCGAAGCGACGATCACGACCGATCACGGGACGGTCGTGACGGTGGAGCAAGTCACCCGCGATCGAACCGAGCAGGACGGCGAGTCGACGGCGACCGGACCCGACAGCCGCGCAGCGGTTTATCAGGAGAACAACCAGACGACGAATCAGAACGCAACGGTCACGGTCGACGCCGAACGGGCAGCCGTCCTCGTCGTCCAGTTGAACGTCCAGGAGAACGACCAGAGGGGCTACGCGGCGGCGGCTGGCGAGAACGCGTCGGCGGTCGTCCAACAGGAGAACGACCAGCGCGCGACCCAGTTCGCCTCGGTGAACGTCACCGCGTCGGAGGCGGCGGTCGTCGTCGCCCAGATCAACGTCCAGCGCAGCGAGCAAGAGGCGATGGCCGCCGCGGCAGGTCCAGGTGCGACGGCCGACGTGATACAGGAGAGTTCCCAGCTGAACGACCAGGACGTCGATATCGTCGTCGAGGCGAACGAGAGCGCGATCTACGTGATCCAGGAGAGCGTACAGATCAGTACCCAGGAGGAACACACGAGCACGAGCGACGGAGACGAAAGCGATGAGGACGAAAGTAACGACGGTGATGACGAGGACGAAACCGACGACGAACACAAAAACGAAGACGAGAGCGAGTGTGTGCCGGACTACAAGAAGCAAAAGAAGGCCGGCCACACGTAGGTGACGAACGACGGTCCGGATCAACGAGGAATCAGCACTAAACGCGGACAGTGAACGAATCGAAGTCCGTGTCCTTTTTCACGATTTCGCTACAAAATTCGTCGATGATGGGTCTTGGATGTCTCCCTAACGGAGTATCCGGACGAATCGGCTGGACCAACCGGTTCGAATAACTCGAGTTACCGCGGGTCAATTCTCGTTCAACCCGCTAGAGACGTCCGACTATCAACTCGCTCGACTCGCCTGACTCGCTCGAGACGCTCGACGAAATCACCTTTCTACAGAAAGAACAGGCCGAGTGCCTCGGGGCTTGACCCCGAGGCGGTTCACGTGTGCGTACTCAAGTCTGGGTTACACAGCTGCAAAAAACACCAGCCGAAGGCGATTACGTGGCGCTCTGGCTGGTCGTGATCGTGGTCGACTGGGACTGGGACTGCGTGTTGTCGTCACCGGACGCGTGCTGCGTTTGCGTCTGGTCGACTTCGGTCTCGTCGGTCTGGGTCACCGTGTCAGCGCCGTCCGAGTCCTGTTCGGCGTTCTGTTCGATCGAGGCGTCTTGTTCGGCGGTCTGCTCGTTGTCGTCGCCGTCCTCGACGGTCTGTTCCTGGTCCTGGGTGACTTCCGCGTCCTGTTCGATGGACTGGTCGTTATCGTCGCCAGTGGCATCCTGGTCGGCGTTTTGCTCGACCTCGGCGTCCTGTTCGGCAGTCTGTTCGTTGTCGTCGCCGTTCTCGACGGTCTGTTCCTGGTTCTGGTCGGTTTCGGCGTCCTGTTCGACGTTCTGGCCGTTCGAGGTTCCGGTCGCCTCCTGGTCGGCCTCTTGTTCGACGTCGCTCTCCTGGTCGGCCTCCTGCTCGTTGTCGTCGCCGTCTTCGACTTCTTGTTCCTGCTCGGCCTCCTGTTCGGCTTCCTGTTCAGCCTCCTGGTCGTTAGCGACACCGTTGGCGTCCTGATCGACCTCTTGCTCGGTCTCCTGTTCGGATTCGGCCTCCTGGTCGTTGTCGTTACCGTCTTCGACTTCCTGTTCCTGCTCGACTTCCTGCTCGGATTCCTGTTCGGCTTCCTGATCGTTCAGGGCACCGTCGGCATCCTGTTCGACTTCTTGCTCAGATTCCTGTTCGCTTTCGGCCTCCTGCTCGTTGTCGTCGCCGTCTTCGACTTCCTGCTCTTGTTCGGCTTCTTGTTCAGTTTCCTGTTCGGCCTCCTGTTCGTTGGCGAGACCGTCAGCGTCTTGTTCGACTTCTTGGTCGGCCTCTTGTTCGCTTTCGGCTTCCTGTTCGTTGTCGTCACCGTTCTCGACTTCTTGTTCCTGTTCGATCTCCTGTTCGACTTCCTGTTCGGACTCCTGGTCGTTCAGTGCGCCGTTGGCGTCCTGGTCGGTTTCCTGTTCGGTTTCTTGCTCAGCCTCGGCTTCTTGTTCGTTGTCGTCACCGTCTTCGACTTCCTGTTCCTGTTCGGCCTCCTGTTCGGATTCTTGCTCTGCTTCCTGATCGTTGGCGACACCGTTGGCGTCTTGATCGACCTCTTGCTCGGATTCCTGCTCGGATTCGGCTTCTTGTTCGTTGTCGTCACCGTCTTCGACTTCCTGTTCCTGTTCGGTCTCCTGTTCGGATTCCTGTTCGGCTTCCTGGTCGTTCTTGACGCCATCAGCATCCTGGTCGACCTCTTGCTCGGTCTCCTGTTCGCTTTCGGCTTCCTGCTCGTTGTCGTCGCCGTCTTCGACTTCCTGCTCTTGCTCGGCTTCTTGTTCAGCCTCCTGTTCAGCTTCCTGGTCGTTCAGGACACCGTCAGCGTCTTGCTCGGTTTCCTGCTCAGACTCCTGGTCGCTTTCGGCCTCTTGTTCGTTGTCGTCACCGTCTTCGACTTCCTGTTCCTGTTCGGCCTCCTGTTCGGATTCCTGTTCGGCCTCCTGATCGTTCTTGACGCCGTCGGCGTCTTGTTCGACTTCTTGGTCGGCCTCTTGCTCGCTTTCGACTTCCTGCTCGTTATCGTCGCCGTCCTCGACTTCTTGCTCTTGCTCGGTTTCTTGTTCAGCCTCCTGTTCAGCTTCCTGATCGTTGTAGTCGCCGTTCGTCTGCTGGTCAGTCTCCTGGTCTGATTCTTGCTCAGCCTCGGCTTCCTGCTCGTTGTCGTCACCGTCCTCGATTTCCTGTTCCTGCTCGACCTCCTGTTCGGCTTCCTGCTCGGACGCTTGCTCGTTCTCGTAGCCGCTCGCTTCTTGCTCGGCGTCCTGATCGATGTCCTGTTCGCTCTCGGCTTCCTGCTCGTTGTCGTCACCCTCTGCCGTCTGCTCCTGGCTACTGTGCTGCTCACCGTCCTGTTCGGACGATTGTTCGTTGTCGTCGCCATAGAGGACGAGCTGAACCGACCGTTGGTCGATCTCGTTGTCGTTTTGCTCGGCAGTTTGTTCGTTGCCGTCACCCTCGGCGGTCTGTTCCTGGCTCAACGACTGGCTGGCACTCTGACTGGCATCCTGGTCGTTGTTATCGCCGAAGAGCACGAGCTGGACCGACTGCTGATCGATGTCGTTGTCGTTTTGCTCGGCTTCTTGGTCGTTGTCGTCACCCTCAGCAGTCTGCTCCTGGCTGAAGATTTGCTCGGCAGCCTGCGTGGTATTTTGCTCATTGTCGTTGCCGAAGATCACCAGCTGAACCGACTGTTGGCCGATGTCGTTGTCGTTTTGCTCGGCTTCCTGGTCGTTGTCATCACCCTCGGCCGTCTGGGATTGCTCGAGCACCTGCACGCCAGTCTGACTCGCGTCTTGCGCGTTGTCGTTTCCAGCGATCGAAAGCTGGATCTGGAACTGGCTGATGTTGTTGTGGTTCTGTTCGGCGCTCTGGTCGTTGTCGTCACCCTCGGCGGACTGCGACTGGACGAGCACCTGCGCCGCCTCCTGGGCACTCAGCTGGTCGTTGTCGACACCCAGGATGACGTACTGGATCTGATCCTGCTGGATGTCTCCGTGCTGTTCGGCTGCCTGGTCGTTGTCGTCACCCTCGGCGGACTGATCCTGCGTGTAGAAAACGAGGATTCCCTGGTCTTCTACCTGCTCGTTGTCGTCACCGAACAACGCCCACTGCTCCTGGCTCTGCTGGTAGTAGAGCACCTGGGTCGCCTCCTGGCAGTTATCGTCGCCGGTCGCGAGTTGACTCTGCAGCAACTCGCCGTCTACCGTGGCGACCTGGTCCTGGTAATTCTCGTCGCCGTCGGCTTCCTGATAGCTATCTTGCGCCCCGTCGACAATCGTTACCTCCGCCTGTTCACAGTTCGATGCATTCGAATTCGATCCCGATGTCGCCCCGAGCGCCACCGCACTCCCGGCAAAGAGCATGCCGGTCGCCACGAGTAGCGCGACGAGAGTCACTATGAAACGATTCTTGCTTGACATTTATTTCATCCGGCGGGTAGCCCGCCAACACACCCTCTCGAGAACACCCCACTTTGTTATCTAAACCGAACACGTGGGTAACTTCGATTGCAAATGTCGAGTCCGCCAGTAACCTCGATTACGAATTCGAAACCGTCGTTACTGTCGTCAGAAAACGGTGTAATCGACGCTAGCGGCGTACGTATCGAAAACCGATGCTCGTCAACGGCTAGAACGTAGGACAACGAAGACGCAGACGAACCGACCCACTCGCAACGTGCAGGCGAGACACCGGACGGACTCCGGTCATCGAGATTATCTCCGCTGTGTGTTTGTCGTGCTCAAAAGCCGTTTCTCGAGGGGCTTCTATGGAGCACAGCGCCCAGCACACAGCTCACAAATCCGTTAGGATGGATCGCCGAGTTCTTCAGATTCCCACTGCGACGCGAGTCGCTCGGCCAGTTCGGGCGGCCGGTGTTCGTTCAGCAAGTGGTTTTCGAGGCTCTCGCCGGAGTCGATCGTTTCCTTACACAGTTCGCAGTAGATCGGTGCTTTGCTCGCCATAGCACCAGTAGGCGAGAAACGCGCAAAAGCATCTCGTACGCAACGGGGCGTTCGAGGCGGTAATCCACCGTTTCCCAGGAAAATCCAGATTCGTCGAACCTCAGTGCTCGCCGTCGTACAGGTGACAGGCGACGGGATGGGCCCGCTCTCCCAGTTCCGGATTCTCGAGTTCACAGACGCTCTCGTAGGCGTCGCGCAACCGCGTCGCGGATTCGTCCCAGTCTTCCTTCGCGAGCGGCGCCAGCGCTTCCTCGACCACTGCCTCGTGTTCCGGCGGCAGCGGCGTGTCGACAACGTGGGCCTTCAGGTCTGCGACGAAGGCGTCCACCTCGGCCGGGTCCACGGCGATGCCGTCATCGGTCATCACGGCGTGGTCGCTGACGACCTCGAGACTGATATTCTCCCGTTCGACCAGTTCCCTGAGGGTCATGATCTCTCGATACGCGGCTTGCTCGATTGTCACGTCCTCGGGCGGGATCACCTCCGGGCACCGCGTCCGGAACCGACAACCACTCGGCGGGTCTCGCGGCGAGGGGACGTCGCCGGATAGCGTTTTGCGGTCGCGGTCCTGTTCGTCGGTCGACGCCCGTGGGACGCTCTCGAGGAGCGCCCGTGTGTAGGGGTGTTTCGGCGAGTCGAAAATCTCTTCGACGGGGCCGATTTCGACGATCTCGCCCAGGTACATCACGGCCACTCGATCACAGATGTGGCGGATGACCGAGAGGTCGTGACTGATGAGCAGGTACGTGAGGTCGAACTCCTCCTGGAGGTCCTCGAGCAGGTTGAGAACCTGTGCCTGGACGCTCACGTCGAGTGCGCTCGTCGGTTCGTCGAGGACGACAAACTCGGGTTCGAGGGCGAGCGCCCGTGCGATGCCGATTCGCTGGCGCTGGCCGCCCGAAAACTCGTGTGGATAGCGGTCGATCTGATCGGCCGACAGGCCGACGCGCTCGAGCAACTCCTGGGCCCGGTCGCGGCGTTCTTCGGCAGTGCCGACGTCGTGGACCGCGAGTGGCTGCTGGATCGTCTTCCCGATCGTCATTCGCGGGTCGAGACTCGAGAACGGATCCTGGAAGACGACCTGTGCGTTTCGCCGGAACTCGTTGCGACGGTCACCCTCGAGTTCGAAGACGTTCTCGCCCTCGAACTGGACGATGCCGTCGGTGGGTTCTTGCAGGTGCAACAGCGTCTCTCCCGTCGTCGACTTTCCGCAGCCTGATTCGCCGACGAGACCGAGCGTCTCCCCGCGGTGCACCTCGAAGTCCACGTCGTCGACTGCGCGGACGGCGACGGGCTCGTGTCCAAACAATCGGTCGATGTACGAATCCTGTTCGTAGAAATACTTGCGGAGCCCCTCGACGCGAACCAGCGGCTGGTCGCTTCCGGTATCGATGCTCATTGGGACTCACCCCCGTCGGTCGTCACCGTCGCCTCGGGCTCGAGGGCGTCGTTCTCGAGTGCTCGATCCGGATCGTACTCCATCTCCGCGAGGTAACACTTCGTCGCGTGGTCTGTACTTCCCTCGGCCGCGTACGCCGGCGGCTTCTTCAGGCACTCCTCCATCGCTTTCGGGCACCGATCGGCGAAGTAACACCGGTCGGGCATCTCGTGATCGAGGAGGCTCGGGACGTTCCCCGGGATCGAGCGTAACCGTTCGGTGGTTCCCTCGAGGTCGGGAACGCTCCCGAGCAATCCCTTCGTATAGGGGTGGACCGACCGGTCGAAGATGTCCTCGAGGGTGCCGCGTTCGACGATCTCCCCGGCGTACATCACGCCGACGCGATCACACATCCGGGCAACCACGCCGAGGTTGTGCGTGATCAGCAGGATAGTCATTCCCGTCTTCTCTTGGAGGTCGTTCAGGAGGTCGAGAATCTGGGCCTGGATCGTTACGTCGAGTGCGGTCGTCGGTTCGTCGGCGATCAGAATGTCCGGTTCGCCAGCGAGCGCCTGTGCGATCATCGCCCGCTGGAGCATGCCGCCGGAGTACTCGTGGGGGTACTCGTCGGCGCGCTGTGCCGGGTCCGGAATCCCCACGGTCTCGAGCAATTCGATCGCCTGTGCCCTGCTGTCCTCGCTCACGTACCGCTTCGATGGGAGCGCCATCGACATGACGTACGATCCCAGGGAGTACTCCGGCCCCCGCGTTCGGGCTTCGCCGGATCGCGGGTTGGGGGTCGCCCGTTGCTGGACCTCGACGGCCTCGGCGATCTGTTCGCCGACAGTCAGACTGGGGTTGAAACTACTCTCGGGGTCCTGAAAGATCATGCTGAAGGACGTTCCTCTGAGCGAGCGACGGGCCTCGTCGGGAATCGCGAGCAGGTCGACCAGGTCTCCATCGACGGCCCCGGGATGGGACTCCCGCATGGCGTCGGCGAACGACGAATTTCGGTACTCGATCGATCCGCTCGTCACCTCCCCAGGCGACTCGACCAGGTCCATAATCGAAAGCGCCGTTACGCTCTTTCCGCTCCCGCTTTCGCCGACGATACCGAAGACCTCGCCGCGTTTGACCGTCAGATCGAAGTCGTTGACGGCGTTTACCTGTCCCTCGCTGGTGAAAAACTGGGTCGATAGGTTGCTGATGCGAAGAATGTCGTCACTCATGTTAGGCACCTCGTTCGCTTCCTTCGATGTTCGGGTCGAGCGCGTCGCGGAACCAGTCGCCGAGCAGGTTGACCGCGATCACCGTGAGCATGATCCCGACCCCCGGGAACATCGCGATCCACGGTCGCGACCGAAGGAGGTCCTGCCCGCGCTCGATTTCGTACCCCCACGACAGCGTCGTTCCGGAGAACCCGAGGTACGCCAGTGACGCCTCGAGGAGGATCACCACGGCGACCTGAATCGTCGCGAGGACGATGATGGGCGTCAGGCTGTTCGGGAGGATGTGCTGGGTGAGGATCGATCGACTCGGCATCCCGTAGCTCTTGCTCGCCTTGACGTACTCCTGGTTCCGAAGCGACAGGGCCTCCCCACGGGCGACCCGCGCGAACCAGACCCAGATAACGAGACCGGCCACGACCGTCACCGTACCCGGAATGGGGATGGATTCGGGCATGCCATCGGCCAGTCCGGCCACGACGATCGGGTCGGGGACGTAGATCGGTGAGGAGCCGAAGACGCCGACCAGCGCCATCGCGAGGACGAGTGAAGGGAACGCCAACATCGTGTCGGCGACTCGCATCAGTCCGTCGTCGATGCGGCCGCCGTAGTAGCCGGCGATGAGCCCGACTGGAACACCGACGAACATGGCCAGTGCCGTTCCCAGCAGGGCGACCAGCAGCGAAACGCGGGCGCCGTAGACGAATCGCGAGAAGACGTCCTGTCCGACGTTGTTGGTCCCCAGGATGTGCTCGCTCGTGGGTTCGACTGTCACGTCGCCGATTTCACCCTCCTGAGCGACTTGCGTCTCGTAGCTGTGACCCATCGGTGGGTACGGTGAGCCGCTCTCGGCGTAGTATCCCGTCCGGGTCGGGTCGTGGGTAGCCAGTAACGGCGCGAAGATTGCCATGAGGACGATCGCGACCAGCAAAACCAGCCCGACCTTGGGCAGGAGACTCTCGGCGAACGTCTGTTTGAGATTCGACGTGATTCGGTTGGAGATCATTCGTTGTTCACCTGCGGATTGAGCGACGTGTACAGCGCGTCGACGACGATGTTGATGATGATGAACGAAATGGCGATGAAGAGGATGATTCCCTGCATCAGCGGCCAGTCTCGAATGCGTAGCGCGTCGACCAGTCGAAGCCCGAGACCCGGCCAGTTGAACACGGTTTCGGTGATGACTGACCCGCCGATCAGCGATCCCATTTGAAGACCCAGAACCGTGATAATCGGAATCATCGTATTTCGCAGGACGTGTTTGTACCGGATCAGCGGGTTCGGGAGCCCCTTGGCCTTCGTCGCCGTCACGTACGGCTTCCCGAGTTCGTCGATCATGCCACTCCGGGTGAGCCGGGTGATGAGCGCGGTGAAGTACGTCCCGAGGGTAATGGCCGGAAGGGTGATGTAGTGCAACCAGGTTCCCATCTCCCTAATCGACTGGTCGAAGACGATCGCCCGAACTGCGTCCGCGAAGCTCACGCCCCGTCTTCCGGTCGGGAATCCGTAGAAGTCGTAGCCGATGTAGGTGGGATACGGAACGTGGACGATTCCGATCGAGAACGTGTCGGTAGCCACGTCCGGGTACGGAATGCCGAACCAGACGCTCATCACGAGGATCAACATCAGCCCGAGCCAGAAGTTCGGCGTACTGATCCCGAGGAGGGAAAACATCGTCGCGCCGTAATCGGCGGGTTCGTTCCGGCGCGTCGCGGAGACGACCCCGAGGGGAATCGCGATGACGATCGCCACGATCGTTGCGGCGACCGTGAGTTCGATCGTCGCCGGAATTCGCTCGATAACCATCGCCGAGACGTCCCTGCTCGATTGCCACGAATAGCCGAGGTCGCCCTGGAGCAACCCACCGACGTAATCGAGATACTGAACGTGTATGGGGTCGTTGAGCCCCTCTTCCTCCCTAACCCGCTCGACGAGCGCCCGACTCGCCCCTTCCCCGAGCATCAACGTCGCTGGGTCACCCGGCGAAACGGCCCGTAGCCCGAACAGGACCGTCACCACACCCCAGATGACGAATACGCCCTGGAGTATCCGCCTGATCAGAAATTTCCTCAGTGCCATCGGAACGTATCGAAGGAACCCACGAACATTAATTATACTGTCGGTCCCCGCCCGATTCTGGCGGTTTTGGGGCTCGTACGCGAACTCGAGCTGTCGCTGGTGAACCCGGTCGTTTGGCGCCTCAAAAGTCGAACGGCGGTTCTATTCGACGACGATGGGACCCGACCTACGCCTCCATCTCCCAGATGTAGATGGTCTCGTCCTCGCGGGGGTCCCACTGGATGTTGCTGTTCGCCCCGTAGATGCTCTCCTGGGTGTGCAGGAAGACGAACGGCGCCTTCTCACGCGCCAGCGCGTTGACATCCTGGAGCGCCGCGGTCCGTTCCTCGGGGTCGTCGATCTGCTGAGTCTCGAGAATGGCGTCGCTGAGCTCCTCGTCGTCGAAGGTGCGCGACGGGTTGTCGGGAATCGTGAAGAATCCCTGCACGCCGTAGTCGGTGTCGCCCGTGATGGTCCCCCAGCCGATCATGTAGAAGGGGATGTCGAACTGGCCAGGTTCGACGCCGGCCTGATTGGCGTCGGAGACGACCGGGAAGTCGACGATTTCGGCTTCACAGCTGACGTTGTCGAGCTGGTCGATCATGTCGGCGACGCGCTCGCCGATTGCGGCGTCGTTGAGGTACCGGCCCTGCGGGGCGGTGAGCGTGATCTCGACGTCGCCGTAGCCGCTGTCCTCGACGAGGCTCTCGGCACGGCCGGGGTCGTGCTCGTAGGGCTCGAGTTCGTCGTTGAAGCCGTTGATGCCGGGGGCGACCGGCTGTCCTCGCGGTTCGCCGAAGCCGCTCAGGATCTCGCTGACGATCGCCTCGTTGTCGACGGCGTAGTTCATCGCCTGGCGGAACTCCTGGCTGTCGAACGGTTCCACCGTGTTCTTCATCGGACAGAAGATGTTCCGGAAGCTGGTGACGTTTCGGATGTCGATGTCGTCGGCGTCCTGGACGGTCTGGACGTCCTCGGGGAGGATGTTCATCGTTACGTCGCTCTCGCCGGTCTCGAGCGCGGCGACGCGGCTGCTCGACTCGCCGGTGGCGTTGAACGTGACCTGGCTGAACGGCGGCTGATCGCCCCAGTAGTCGTCGAACGCTTCGACGACGATTTCCTCACCGGAGGTGTACTCGACGACCTCGTACGGACCCGTTCCGTTGAACGCTTCGGGTTCGGCGCCGGCGATCGCCTCGTTCTCGGCGTCGTAGTTGTCGATCGCCCACTGTTTGTTCATCGCCCGTGCGTAGTTCCCGAACTCGAACTCCGCGAGACCGGCCGACGCGCCGTAGTTGATCGCGACGGTGGTGTCGTCGACGGCTTCGGCGCCCTCGATGGAGCCGAGACCGTACGTTCCGATCGGGCTCTGAACGCCAATATCGGGATCGACCGTTCGGTTGATGGTCCAAGCGACGTCCTCGGCAGTGAGGTCGTCGCCGTTGTGGAAGACGACGTCGTCCCGGAGGTAGACCTCCGTCGTCCCGTCGTCCTGTGCTTCCCAGTCCTCGGCGACGCGCGGGAAGATGCCCTCGCCGGGTTGGAAGTCGAAGAGCGGCTCGTAGATGTGGTCGTAGACGTTGAAGTAGTCCCCGGTGATGTGGTCGAGTGGATCCTGCGTGTCGGGGAACTGCGTCAGCGTCAGCGTGATCTCGTCGATATCGCCGCCGCCGTTACCGTTGCCATTCCCGTTGCCGTTTCCATTGCCGTTGCCGCCGTTTCCATTCCCGTTACCTTCCTCCGGGTCGTCACCGATACAACCGGCGATCGATGCGAGTCCGAGCGTGGTCGCACCGGCTGTGTATCGAAGGACGTTCCGGCGGTTCGTGGTGAGTTTGTCAGCACCCTGCATACGCATACATGTACAACCATCCTATTTATACGTTGTTGGATTCGGTCGACCAGCACTCGATGAGAGACGGCCTAGTTGTTAAGTACTTGACTGTCCTACAGCGGCATATGGCCGCTCACGGCCGCCCCGCACTTCGGGACCTGTTCGACGAGTCGCCGACGCCGCACATCGCCCACCCCCCGTCGACCCATCATCGTGACTTCTACGTCGCCACCGACGGGTCATTCCGACGGGCTGGCGGCGGCCTCGGGGCCGTCATCGAAACGCGCGACGGCACGCGCGTCGGTCGCATCGCAGCCACCGACGCACCGCCGGACAACAACGTCGCGGAGTACCGGGCGCTCCACCTCGGTCTCGACGTTCTCGCAGCCAGGGCGCCAGTCGACGCCCGCGTCGGCATCCTCGTCGATCACGACCAACTCGCGAGCAACGTCAACGCCGCAATCCTGGCCGCCGGACACCCCGACCACAAACCACCCCGACCGTACACCGTCCCGGCGGCGACGACCCATCACTGGCGCGGGATCATCGCCAGACTCAACCGGTTCGGTGAGGTCCGAGCCGCCCGCATCGACAGCAGCCAGAACCCCGCACACCCCCTCGCGAACGCCCCCGAGGAGTACGCCCACGTCAACCGCGAACTCGACCGGTGCGTGCTCCCCGACCCGCCCGAGGTGACGTCGACGCAGGTCCCGCCGCCGTCTCGAGCCAATCGGAACCAGGGTGGACGGGCGTCCGACTGACGGGAACCCGAACCGCCAACGTTATTCACCCCGTCGCGAGAGTCGTTCTCGATGAGCCTTCGCGTCGCGGTCGCCGCGCCCTTCAAACAACACGGAACGAATCGGCTGCGCGAGAACGAGTTCGTCGTCGCGCTGTCGCTCGATCGCGACTGGTTCTCACCCGATCAGTCACAGCGACTCATCGACGTCGCGACCCAGGAGGGCGTCCTCGAGCGTGACGGTCCCGAACTGGTGGCGACGTTCGATCCCTCGAGCGTGACCATCGACGACGACTTCGTCCCCGGCGACGACCTGCTCAGAGAACGGTCGACGTTCGAGCGCGTCCTGGACGCGCTGGTCGCCTCGGGCGTCGAAAAGCACGAGGCCGTCGGCGCGATCAACTCGCTCCAGCAAGAGTACGCGATCACGATCGAGGCCGCCGCAGTCGTCTACGCCAGTGGAGAGGGGATCGACGTCGACGAACTCGCCCCCGCCGCTCGCTCGGCGTTGATCGAAGACGGTTAGCCTGCCCGGGGACAACCGCGCGTATGGTCGAGGATCGGATCACCGACGGCCGGCGGATCGCCGAGTTGCTCGCCTCCGAAATCGACGGGCGAGCGGACGACGAACTCGTATCACTCGCGGTGACGAACGCCGATCGCGACGTCGAACCGGCAGTCGGCGGCGCCCGCGCGTTCGATATTTCGTTCGTGGACGAGGACGGCGACCCGCTGGAGCGCCTCGCTCGCGTCTTCGTTCACCCGGATCGAGCGCACCTCGAGTTCGGTCGCGGACGAGAAGCGGCCGTCGACGCCGCCGCAGAGGCCGATCTTCGGACGCGTCCGAAGGCGACGACGCCGGCGAAGACGCTCGTCTTTCTCGAGTGCGCGGCGGCAGTCAAACGCGGCGTGACTGTCGTGCAGGCCGCGGCTCGAAACGGCGGTGTTCGGTGAAATCGGGACGCGGGAACGACTCGGTCCCAGAGATCGAGATCGGAGGCGAAACCGAGCTCGGGTACCTACCTGGTCGACGGAGACGCCGCCTCGGTCTTCGGCGCCTCGATCCGCTCGAGCGCGTACCGATCCGCGGCCTCGAGCACGGTCACGCTGTCGGCCTCGGCACGCTCGATGAGCGTTCGGGTCCGGTCACCGATGGCCACCGCGTCGGCGAGCGCCTGTTCTCGCGTGTCGCCGGTGTGTTCGGCCGCGACGGTGATCAGGCCGCCCGCGTTGAGCACGTAGTCGGGTGCGTAGAGAATGTTCCGGTCGTGAAGCGCCTGCGCGTGGGCTCGCTCGTCGAGGATGTTGTTCGCCCCACCAGCAACGATGTCGCACTCGAGTTGCGGAATCGTCTCGTCGTTGACGACGCCGCCGATCGCACAGGGGGCGAAGATGTCACAGGACTGTTCGTAGACGGCCGAGGGGGCGACGGTCTCGAACCCGTATTCGCGGGCGAGCGCGGCCGTCGCCTCCTCGTCGATGTCGCTCACCGCGACCTCGGCGCCGTGCTCGGCGAGGAGCTCGGCGAGGCCGCTGCCGACCTTTCCGACGCCCTGGACGACGACGGAGAGGCCGTCCACGTCGGGCGTCCCGTAGGTGGCCTCGACGCAGGCTCGCAGTCCCTCGAAGACGCCGCGGGACGTGATCGGCGAGGGGTCTCCGAGTCCCGCGCTCGTCCCGACGACGTGGTCGGTTTCGCCCGCGATCACGTCCATGTCCGCGACACCGGTGTTGACGTCGACTGAGGTGATGTAGTAGCCGCCGAGTCGGGCGATCATCCGTCCGTAGGCCGCCATCAGGTCCTCGGTTTTCTCGGACGGGTCGGCGCGGATGACGGCCTTCCCGCCGCCCAGGTCGAGGTCCGCGGCGGCCGCCTTGTAAGTCATTGCACGCGAGAGGCGCATGACGTCGCGCAGGGCGGCGTCGTGGCTCTCGTAGGGCAGGAGTCGGGTGCCACCGAGGGAGGGGCCGAGCGTCGTGTCGTGGATGGCGACGATCGCCTCGAGGCCGGTTTCGTCGTCGACGAAGTGCGTTACCTGTTCGTGGCCGGACGCGGCCATCTTCCCGTGTACCATCGTGCAAGAATTGCACGAATAGAACTATTAATGTGGCTATTTTCGATTATTCGCGTTCAGTTCCTCGTCGCGGAAAGACGATGCGAACTGTGCCTCGTTGAGACTCTTCTATGGCGATACATATCGGTTGTCGTGCGAATAGAGAGCGAATGTGGCACGACATCTGGTTCGATTTACAACAAAACGTACTAATCGTCTTTCAGAAACCTCATAATCGGGTTCTCTGTCCGGAAAAGTGGGTATGGTCTCTGTTTCGAGGGCCGATTATGAAGATAGTCTAGGAAGGATTGCACGATGAATATCTCCCTCGAGCGTATGACTTGTGTCCCAATCGTCGAGTAGGGGGCTTCTCGAGGCGATTGGGAGGTTTTCACGTATATTCTGGTGATTGCCGAGGCTGATGGGCGAGCGAGGTCCGTTTCGTAATCGGTACTCGCTGCGTAGATGCAAGACTCGAGGCATCAAACGTGCATAACCAGTTCGAGACGCGCTCTATAGTGTGTTTACCTTCTCGGAAAGTGTCTCAGTCTCTTCGGTAATTTCAGTGGTGTATAGAACCCCAAAATCGATAGCAGGAAACCGATTATGAACTTTTGAATCGTGTACTGGCCGGACCTACGATCGACTCAAGTGGTAAGTGAAATCACTGCAGAGAAGCCTCTTAACCACCAAATCCGATTTTCGTGAGAGTGGCTCGAGGCTCTCTTCGTGGCGATTCTCTTCCGGGTTACCGCCAACCCGTAAACGCAAGAGGGAAACCGATTATGAACATTTGAGAGCGTGATTTTCCACGCTTTTCGAGCCACTCCCTTTCTCCTGCTCACGCCTACTTCTGGCCTGGAAGCCATCTCGAGCGATAATCGCCTACTCCAGGATCGCTTCCTAGGTTCGTCCATAGACCACCTCAACACACTTCTTCCGGACAACTGTCGTGGTTATGATCACCAAGGTAGTCTGGCCAGTACGATCATAGAAGCGCTCATCCCTATGTGAAATTCTCCATTCGTTAGGGAGCATATTCACTGAGGCCCCTACCTTCGGCTTTCAGTTTAGCGGTTGCTCTGGAATCAAGAGTTGCTACGTCCAACATTTACTCCATGTCGGGGTGAGCATGCGGTTAGTAGCCCGGAACCGGTATGCGCGATATCACCGTGGAGGTGGCCCCAATGTACCGGTGACGGACCAGGACCGCCCGCGATTATAGCGATCACGTGCCGATGCGAGTGGCTACAACGACGCCAGAACCGCGGGCAAGTCGCGCGCGATGGTGGGTTGATCGACGTGCGCAACCGCCCGCGAGTCCGGTTCCGTATCCGCCCGAAGCACCTGGACCGCGCGCATTCCGGCTCGAGTCGCCCCCTCCACGTCCGCCTCGCGCTCGTCGCCGACGTACACGGCTCGCTCGGGTGCGACCGACAGTTCCTCCAGGATGGCCTCGAACGCCCGCGGATCGGGCTTGCCCGCCTCGAGTTCGCCGGTGACGAGCGCCGCGTCGAATCGCCCCTCCCAACCGAGCGTCTCGAGTTTGTCCCGCTGGGCGCGGACAGGGCCGTTCGTCAGGAGTCCCACGCGGTAGGTCGACCGGAGGTCCTCGAGCATGGCCTCGACGCCCGCCAGTGGCGTGAGGGCGTCGGCAATCGACTCCCGGTAGGCCGTGGCGACGGCGCCGGGCTCGGCGCTCGTGTCGTGGTCGGCGAGCAGGTCCGCGAAGATGGGTTCGCGGCTCTCGCGCGTGAGGTTGTTCCGGTGGGCCTCGAGGTACGCCTCCCTCGAGAGCGGCGGTGCGCCGGCCGCGGCCGTCGCCTCGGTGAGCAACGTCTCCCGGTCCCGGTCGGGGACCGCCAGCGTGTAATCTAAGTCGAAGACGACTGCCTCGAGCATGGGCGATGGAGGGGGCTCGAGGGGTTTGAAGTTGTCTGTTGGAATCCAGTGCGAGGTCGCGCCGACGTCCGCTGTGAGTTCGTTTCGGATGAAGAAACTCGACGGTCGAATCGATCAATCGCCGCTCGAGACCGCCCCGCTGCGCGCCTCGAGGCGCGGCACGAGCACCGCTTCGATGCGGTCGGCGTACTGCATGAACGTCGTCCCGAGGATGCTCATGACCAGCACGTAGCCGACGGTGAACGCGTAAATCCGGGTGGCGACGGGTTCGGCGATCGCTCCGCCGGCACCCGCCACGGCGATGCTCGCGATGATCAGGGAGAACTCGCCGCGGGTCGTCATGCCGAGGCCGACCCGCAGGGATCGTCGCTCGTCGAGGTCGTAGATTCGGCCACCGAGGTAGCCGCTCAGCAGTTTCGTCGGCGTCGTGACGATCACCGCGACGGCGATCAGCCCGGCGACGCCGGCGAACAGCTGCGGGTTCGTCTCGAGGCCGATCCAGAAGAAGAAGATGGCGGCGAAGACGTCCCGAACGGGCTCGAGCAGTTGTTCGAGGTCGTGGACGTGGTCGGTCGCCGAAAAGGCCATCCCGACGAAGAAGGCGGCGACGGCCTCGCTCACGCCCAGGGCGAGCGCAGCGCCCGCGATCAGGACGAGAATCCCCAGCGCCCGGAGGACGAGGAACTCGTTGGAGTCGGTCTCGAGACTCCGCTGGAACCAGGCGGTGCCGAACTGGACGAGTATCAAGAGCGCGAGGATGAATCCGATCGCAACCCCAATCGAGCCGAGGGCCTCGCCGACGTCGCCGCCGCCCAGGACGAGCGCGGAGACCACCGCGAGGTAGATTGCGATGAAGAGGTCCTCGTAGACGAGCGTGCCGAGCATCGGGTTCGCCTCGTCGTTGGCGATCCAGCCGAGGTCGATCAGGGATTTGGTGATGATCGCACTCGAGGAGATGTAGACGACACCTGCGACGAGCAGGGCTGCGAGGAGTGACTCGAAGAGCACGAACCCGAGGAGCAGTCCGGCGCCGAAGTTGACGGCCAGGTCGACACTTCCGGCTTTCCCGATGCGATGTCTGGCCGCCAGCAGTCGCTCGAGATTGAACTCGAGGCCCAGGAAGAACAGCAAGAAGACGATCCCGAGTTCGGCGCCCAGGTGGATGAACTCCGACTGGCCGTCGAGTGCCAGTGTCTCCCCGTGTGGGAGAACGTCGATTCCCAGGAGAGCTGGAATATCGACCGTTCCGAGCACGTACGGACCCGAAAGCATCCCGGCGACGATGTAAAACGGGATCACCGACTGGTCGATCCGTGAGGCGAGCAGGCCGGCGACGGCGGCGACGGCGAAGAGCGCGCCGACGTCGACGAGGTGGGTTTCAGCTGCCACTCTCGGACACCTCCAGTAGTGGCTGCACGAGGATCACCGCCCGCCGTCGCCTCCAATGAGTGTCTCGAAGTCCCGGCAGTCGTCGCGGTCGCCGACGACGACGAGCGTGTCGTCGGCCGCGAGCGTCGTTTCCGGATCCGGTGCGGCGAGAACCTCCTCGCCACGCTGGATCGCGACGATGGAGACGCCGGTCCGCTCGCGGATCTGTGCCTCGGCGATGGTCTGACCGACGAGTTCCGAGGCCGGGTCCAGGTTGTACCACTCGATGAACGTCTCGTCGGTGAGCATGGTCTCGACGCGCTCCGATTGCACCGGCTGGAAGTACGCACCCTCGAGGATCGTTCCGATCTTTCGAGCGAGCCGATCGGACAGTTCGAACACCTTCTCGCTGTCGGCGTCCTCCTCGATCTTTTTGTAGATTTCCCGTTTCCCCGTGTTGTGTGTGACGATGACGAGGCGCTCCCCGTCCTCGAGTTCTACCTCGTACTTCTTGCCGACGCCGGGAAGGTCGCTCTCGTAGATGGTCATACCCTGATGACGGGAAGGGAACGTAATAAACGCCGCGGGAATTGGCGGGCCTGCGCCGAGGATGTCGTGGGAGACGGGTCGCGGACATCGGCTCGAGCGTCGACCTGAACAGGGCCGCTGGCCCGACCGACGTGGGTTCCGCGCCGGCCCCGCAGCTATTCTTCCGGAGAGACGCCGACGAACGGCGGGTGGCGCCGGGAGTCGATCGTCGCCGCCACCAGTTCGCCGTACTCGCTGGCCGTGAGGTCGCCAGTGACGTAGCGTTCGGCCCATGCACTCTCGACCGTCGCCGAGCCGTAGGATTCGGGCGCATCGTCGAGAATCGTGATCGCGAGGGCGACGGCGTCGTAGCCGGATTCGACCAGTGCCGCGTAGGCTCCGGCGATCGGCCCGAGTTCGTGGATCGTCCCCGATTCGTACCGCTCCCGATTGACGTACTCGAGGGTCAGCACGTCCCGCTCACGCTCGAGTGACTCGACCGTGAGTTCCCGGGAATCGAGCGCCTCGGCGAACGCATCCTCGTCGGTGATCTCGTCGTCTACCGACTCGATTCCCGCCGCGAGCACGTCCGTCCGTTTCGTGATCGGCACGTCGGGAACGAGTTCGGCGATCGGCCAGGACCGATTCGGTGGAAGTTCCTCGCCAACGTCCTGAGTACAGCCCGCGAGCGACGCGGTGACGCCAACGCCGAGGACGGCGAGCGCGGCGCGTCTGGAGATTCGAGCCGGCGAGTTCGACTCCGACTCGACCGACGCACCCTCGACCTCGAGCCGTCGTTCCATAGCGAACGAACGACGACCGTCACAAACGGCCCTCTGCCTGCAACTGACGGGTCCGGTCTTATCCGATCGTTGATGGATAGTATCGGTGTGGTACTCGAGTTGTACGACATCGGCTTCGTCGTCGTCGGTGTGACGCTGTTCGGCATCGCCGTGCTTCCCCGATACGTCGCCGACAGAGCGATTTCGTTACCGATTTTCTTCGTGGGCCTCGGCTTTCTCGGAGTCTGGTTGCCGATCGGAATCCCCGCGCCGGATCCGCTCGAGCAAGGTCACGTCGTCGAACGGCTGGCGGAGTTCGGGGTCATCATCGCACTGATGGGCGTCGGACTGAAACTCGACCGGCCGCCAGGACTGCGAGCCTGGGCGTCGACCTGGCGGTTGCTGCTGATCGCGATGCCGCTATCGATCGTCGGCGCGGCGGTGATCGGCTGGTGGCTGGTCGGCCTCCTCGTTCCGACGGCGGTACTTCTCGGCGCGTGTATCGCCCCGACGGACCCCGTGCTCGCCTCCGAAGTGCAAGTCGACGAACCGGGAGACGGATCCGAAGAGGACGTAATCGGCGAGGGGGAGTACGGTGACGAGGTCCGGTTCGCCCTCTCCTCGGAGGCGGGGCTCAACGACGGTTTCGCCTTCCCGTTCACGAACCTCGCCGTTGCCGTCGCGCTCGTCGGCCTCGCTCCGGGTAACTGGATGGGAGAGTGGCTGCTGATCGACGTCGGCTACCGGATCGTGGTCGGCTCCCTCCTCGGCGTGATTCTCGGCTGGATCAGCGCCAAACTCATCTTCGCCACCGAACCGAACACGCAAATCGCCAGGTCGGTCCAGGGCCTCGAGGCCGTCGCCGGGACGCTCCTCGTCTACGGGATCACCGAACTCGTCGGCGGGTACGGCTTCATCGCCGTCTTCGTCGCCGCAGTGACGATCCGCAGTTCCGAACGGTCTCACGAGTACAACGACGCGCTCCACCAGATCAGCGAACTCGCCGAACAGGTCGCGATGGGGGTCATCATGGTCTTCTTCGGCGGCGCAATCGCCGGCGGACTGCTGGCGCCGTTGACCCTCCAGGCGGGGATTGCTGCCGTCGCCATCGTCTTCGTCGTGCGTCCGCTGGCCGGTCTCGTCGGCTTCCTCGGCTCGAATACGGGGTGGGCCGAACGCGGCGCCATCGCGTTCTTCGGTATCCGGGGGATCGGCTCGTTTTACTACCTCGCTCACGGCCTCAACGAGGCCGCCTTCTCCGACGCCGACTTGCTCTGGGCGCTCGTCGGAGCCGTCGTCCTCATTTCGATCGTCATCCACGGAATCACGGCGAACCCCGTCATGCGAATGGTGACGGACTCCTCGTGAGCGAGAAGGCGCATCGGCCGGCGGCGACTCGAGTGAAAACTCGCAAAAGAAAACGATCAGGCCGTGACGCCGAGGAACCGATCGAGTACCTCCTCGTCGGCCTCGAGTTCCGCTGAGGTCCCCTCCCAGACGATTTCGCCCTGGTTGATGACGTAGTTCCGGTCCGCGAGGGCGAGGCCGACGTGGACGTTCTGTTCGATGAGGAGAACCGTGATCCCACGGTCGTTGAGGTCCTCGATGATGTCCATGACGTCCTGCACGATGTAGGGGG